>PHFL01000010.1:2355-67182 GCA_002794105.1 Candidatus Thermochlorobacter aerophilus
CATTTCCGCATCGTTGCGCTTGCCTTTCAAGATGGGCTACAAAACCCCGCAAACGCTAGGCGCAGATAGAATTGCCGCAGTAGCATTTGCATCAGTGCACTTCCCAAATCAAGCCGTAATAGTTATTGATTTTGGCACTGCTATCACCTACGATATTTTAAGTTCAACCGCTAAGTATCTTGGCGGATTGATTCTGGCAGGTCCTCACATTGTAGCAGAATCACTTTGGCAGCACACGGCGCAATTGCCCAAATTTCAGTGGCGCAAAACTTCGACGCTGATTGGACGCAGTACGCTAGAGTGCTTAGAAGCTGGGCTCTTCTGGGGAAAAGTTGCAGAAACTGAAGGGTTAATTGCCAAACTCAAGGATGAGCTCAAGAAAAAATACAATGAAACAAATGTAGTGGTGATAGCTACTGGCGGCGATGCAGAACAGTTTGCACGTACCATTCCTGCTATCAACATCACAGAGAAACATGCTGTGCTGCGCGGTATTGAAATGATTGTTGAAAAAAATTCTTCTGCACACAGCATCGCAAACGGAGAAAAGCACATGCAAACTTAAAGGTTGATGACAGGCTTGTCTTGAAGGATGTTACGAAAGCGGATAGCATACTGCACAAATGAGGCAAAAAGAAGTACCGTTGAGAGCCACAAAAAAATTGTCTTAGCCAATTCAAGATTGAGAGGGTAGGGAAAGACAATCATAGTATAGAGCACTGCCAAGAATCCGACCGCCCATTTGCCAGCAGGTAGAGAAGTGGTAAGAATGTGCTTGCGCTGTTTGAGATAGATTCCGCCAATAAATATGATGGCATCTCGCAGAAAGAGAAAGACGACAAACCACACAGGCAATTCACCGATATAGGCGAAGTAGATGCCAAGCAAAGCAGCGCAGAGTTTATCGGCAAGTGGGTCTAAAATTTTGCCCATGTCAGAAATAGTATTTGTCCAGCGCGCCACACGTCCATCAAACCAATCGGTCGAAATCGCAATAAGAACGAGAACAAATGCAATGAGTTTTTCGCCATTTGAAAAAAAGTAAATAAAAGGTGCAACAAGTAGCACGCGTAGAATGCTAAGGAAATTAGACAGCGTGAAAATGCGTTCCTTTTCTGAATGCATATTTTGAGCTACAGCTCGAGTCGGTCTTATGAATGCAAAACTAATCTACAAATGATACCAAACAAATATACGGCGCTGGAACGCTTGCAGCTTTTTAAGCCTGTGGCATCTTTTGGAGTCCTGAAAGCGGCACTGATAGAAGAAATTCAGTTAGGAAATCGCTTGCCCGTAGAAATAAGTACAGATAATATCATTGCGTTTGCAATTGAAATAGGCTTTGAAAAATGTGAAAGTGAAGACTGCGATTTGTGGTTTAATGCTCGCAAAGAGTGGTTTATGATAGATGAAGGACAGCGAATTTGCCGCATGTGCGCCGTCTTACGAGGCTTAGAGCCAGAGTTTTAGAAGAATTTACTGACCGGCGCCCAGTAGCACGATTTTTTCGCGATGATGCCGAACAGCCTTGGTGGCATTGCGCGTGTCAATGACGCGTTTGGATTCACGCACGATAAAATCGTAGTCAAAGTCGCTGTGGTCCGTCGTAATAATGACGATGTCAGCAGCATGAAGGGTTTCTTGCGTAAGTGGCAAAGCATGCATTTCGATAATAGTGTTGTTTGCCCCTTGCTCTTTGAAGTGTGGCACATACGGATCGCAGTAGTGGATATGCTTGGCGCCTTCTTGCATCAGAAGCTCAATAATCTTGATAGCTGGTGAGTGGCGGATGTCATCGACATTTTTCTTGAAGGCAACACCGAGAAAGAGATAGCGCGCCGTCTCAATGGTGATGGGCATGCGGGCAACTTCTCTCATAATCATGTTGCGCACATAGAAAGGCATATTTTCATTGGTTTCGGCGGCCAGCGTAATAAAATTTGTCTGAAAATCAAAAGCACGAGCTCGCCAAGCAAGGTAGTAGGGGTCAACCAAAATGCAGTGCCCACCAATGCCAGGTCCGGGATAAAATGGCATAAAGCCGAAGGGCTTAGTGGAGGCGGCTTCAACAACTTCCCAGATGTTTATGCCACCCATGCGGTCGCAAAGCATCGCCATTTCGTTCACCAAGGCAATGTTGACGCTGCGGAAAATGTTTTCCAAAAGTTTTTCCATTTCAGCCACTTTCGGTGAAGAAACGGGATAGACTTGGGTTACAATCTGCTGATTAGCAAGCATCGCTAACTCAGTACAAGTCGGGGTCACGCCGCCAACTACAATCGGTGTATTGCCAGTGTGCCATTTGGGGTTACCAGGGTCAATACGCTCTGGAGAAAAAGCAAGGTAGAAATCTTGTCCAACCTTCATACCGCGTCGTTCCAAAATAGGTAGCACATAACCCTCTGTAGTGTTTGGAAAGGTTGTAGATCTAAGAATAATCAACTGCTCCTTGCGAAGATGCTGGGCGAGTGATTCGGTTGCCGAGATGATAAAGGAAATATCGGGCTCCTTGTTAGCTGTAAATGGCGTGGGCACGCAAATGTAGATGACATCGCATGTACTGGCACAGTCGTAATTATCCATGGCAGTAAAACCATGTCGGAGCGCCTCTTGAAAATCTGCGTCCTTGATGTCTTGGATGTAGTTCTTCCCAGCCGCAATCGATGCAACCTTGCGTTGGTCTAAATCAATGCCAATGGTCTTGAACCCTTTGCGAGCAAACTCAACAGCAAGCGGCAAGCCGACATAACCAAGCCCAACGACACCAATGACAGCAGATTTATTCTCAAGTTTTTCTTTGAGCGACATAGTTTAGTTAGTGCGTTAAGTAAGACGCAAAGATAGACCTTTTATCCCTGAGAAGAAAAATGCTCTGTTCAGCCTTAGTTTGCAAGGTGGCAGTTCTGGCACTGACTCTCCGTTGCTTATATACAGCCGGCGCATATCGTAGCCAGTTGGCGCTGGAAGATGCATAGCTCAAACTCAGGCAGAGTAGCAATGATGACTGAAAATTTCAAAAAAATCGGTGCAGAGAGTTGCAAAACAATTGCTGGAGCAAGATGTACCAGACGGTCAAATGTCTTTTGTTTGACCGATGCATCGTCCCAGCTGGCTTTGCTCAATTCAGCTCATTTGTGAATCCACGCTAATAAAATCCGACGAGAGAAAATGTGAAAGCCAACAAACCAGTAGCAAAAGCACTAAACCCATCAAAACGGTCAGAACATTAGCATGCGGTATGCCAGCATACTCAAGTGAATTGATAACGTTCTCTTGCTGAAAAAAATCTGGGTAAGCAGTTCCGCCTGTTTTGAGCTAGCCGAAATCAGGCTGAGTTTCAAGTCGAGTGACCATAGCGTATGGCACTACGACTGAAGCTCTGCTTCTGATGAAACTTCAGGCTCTTGCCACTTGCCATGCGCCTTGATGAGCTCAATAAGTCGGTCAACAGCTTCGGATTCAGGGATATTGCGATGAACAACTTCCTTGCCCACATAGAGCGAAATTTGTCCAACACCAGTGCCCACATAGCCAAAGTCTGCGTCAGCCATTTCACCCGGGCCGTTTACAATACAGCCCATGATACCAATTTTCAAGCCTTTGAGATGAGCCGTGCGGGCTTTGATTTTGGCAGTAACTTCTTCCAAATCGAAGAGCGTGCGACCACATGAAGGACAAGAGATAAACTCTGTCTTCGTCATCCGATAGCGTGTGGCTTGCAAGATGTTGTAGAGCAGATTGAGTTCATCGCCACGCGAAAGATTAGAACGAAGTGCTACAGCATCGCCAATGCCGTCGCAAAGCAGCGCACCGAGCTGGACTGCAACCTTACACAGCGTTGCAACATCCGTTGTCGAGTCAGGAATTTTAGCTTGCGGATTTTGGGAAGGCTTTATCCAAGTGGCATCATAGCGAAGCAGAATCGGATAAGTGATGCCCGCCGCTTTGAACGCCTGTGCCAGCCGTCGATATGGGAAAACAATCTCCTTTGCCTGAATTGAAAACATTGCCTTTTCAAGTCCAGCGGCTTTGCACTTTTCAGCAATGCGCGTGAGAATCTCCGCAATCGCTGTATCGGATTCTTCATCTTTGACAAACGAAAATTCAATTGCGGCTTTGCCGACCAAGTGCTTAATCCCACCAGTATCAAACGGTGCATCGCCACGCTTGATGTTGAGGCGAATTTTATCGACGGAATTGACAAGCGCTTGTGCCGTGAGCATATCGCTTACAGAAACTGACAAGATAGGCGAGACAAATTTTTCAGCAAGCGCCTGTTGAACAGCCTTGACCTCATCAATGAAATCGGTCGTGATAGATGTGAATTCCGACTTTGCGCCATCGGCAAGAAAAGGCTTAGCTGAGAAAATAATCTCATCGCGAACTTTCTCAACATTAGAAAGTGCTTCTTTGACCTCAAGTTCAACGCGCGGTACAGCATCGCCACCCATCTCCAAATTTCCAACTACAATTTTTTGTGAAACGCGCCGATTGAATTCAAACGGATTGAACGGCGGCTCTTCGGGCTTTGGCGTAACAAATTGCCGCGCAAAATTGCCAATCGTCTCAGCAGTAATCCAAAGCTGGTCGTTATACTTCTTGACAAGTTCAAAGCCAAAATGAACCTCATTCACAGGGTCTTCGGTAAGCGAGACACGAATCGTATCACCCAAGCCATCCTCAAGCAATGCCCCTATGCCAATAGCAGATTTGACGCGCCCTTCTTCGCCATTGCCTGCTTCCGTAACACCCAAATGAAGTGGATACTTGTGCTTAAGTTCCTTGTCAGCTTTTTCCACAAGCAGGCGATAGGCTTGAATCATCACCAGCGGGTTAGAAGATTTCATCGAGAAGATGAAGTCATAGTAGCCGTAAAGTTCGCAGATGCGTGCAAATTCAAGAGCGGATTCAACCATGCCCAGCGGCGTGTCGCCATAGCGGTTCATGATACGGTCGGAAAGTGAGCCGTGATTGGTGCCGATGCGCATGGAGCGACCGTATTCTTTGCACTTCAACACCAAAGGTTTGAATTGCTGATGGACGCGTTCAAGTTCAGCTTCATATTCAGAATCGGTGTATTCGCGGACGACAAATTTTTTTCTATCGGCATAGTTGCCTGGGTTGATGCGCACGCTTTCGACGAACTCAACGGCTTTAAGTGCCGCATTGGGCGTGAAGTGAATATCGGCAACAAGTGGCGTATGAATGCCCATCGCACGCAGTCGCTTAGAGATTTCGCCCAAGTTTTCAGCTTCTTTCATGGAGGGCGCGGTGATGCGAATAATTTCACACCCGGCTTCGTAGAGTCGGCGGCACTGCTCGACGGTGGCGGCGGTATCCATCGTGTCGGTTGTGGTCATGGATTCAACCCGAATGGGGTTCTTGCCACCGAGTTTGATAATGCCAAAGCCAACTTCAACGGTTTCGCGTCGGCGGTAGGTGTATGGATTTTGGACGTAGGACATAATTCTAACTTTTTTGTGCAACTTGGTGGTTATTTCTTGCCTTCCACAATGACGGCATCAATGGTGCGCGATTCAATTTCTATCTCATCAATGTCACTGATTTCGCTCTCAAAGGGTTTCATGATACGTGCCTTAAATCCGATGTCGTTCATAATCTCTACAAGTCGGGTCTCATCATACATACATTTATGCGGAAATCTGACGAATGGCGCAAGCAATTTTTTTAATCGTGAATCGGAGTCTTCCTCGTATCCGACATGCAACGCAATTAAAAATTCATCGGATTTAATTTTGTTCTGCAGATAATCCGCAACAATCGCTCTCAAATCGGGGACGACGACTCTCATGACGCCGTTTGGCTTTAACACTCGATACGACTCGCTCAACATTTGATAGCCATCGGCTTTGCTTAGATGTTCAAGCGTGTGAGATGTGTAGATGCAATCAACAGTGTTGTCGCCAAACGGCAGTTTTTTTCTGAAGGTCATGCAGCATAATTCGGCTGTCCCATTCGTTGCGCAATAAGCCGGTTTTTCGCAGGAAAAATTTGCTCAATGGAATTTTGGCAAGATGCGCTCCTAAACTGTAGTCGATATTTATCCAACCGTCAACAACATTTGTGCCACAACCCAGATGCAATTTTATGGCGCCGTTGGAGTTTGTTGAATTCATGGTTGCAATAGACCGACTTTTGAACAAATTTCAAGGCTTAAAAACATAGATAGTTTCACCGGGTGCTGAAAGGTGATACTTTTCTCTTGCCCAGCGCTCGATTTCTTCAAGGCGCTGCATGGTTTGAATTTCGTTTTGAAGGGCTTGAGTGCGAAGCCTTTCTGCTTCAAGCTGTGCCTGAAGGTGCATTTTTTGCAACTCCAAGCGCATGCGTGTAACCAATCCATAGTTGCCAAACACGATGTAAAACAAAATCAATCCAGCAAAAGCAAGGCGCACGTATTTCAAGGGCGAGCGGGTCGCATCTTTTGCAAGAAGTCGCAGACGGAGGCGAAGGCGCAACCGGCGACCCATGCGCGAAAACATACGCTCAAAAACTGGCAACCTGAATTGTAACATGAAAAGCCCTAAGTTTGAAAATTGTATAGGCAAGCCAAATTTAAGAGGAAAAGTCAAGTCTCGCAATGCGGCTTTAGTTAGCAAGGCGTCGTTTGAGTTCGCTAAGCGTGAAGTCAAAGTCGCTGCGGAAATCGCGCCACTCTCGCACATACCAAAATCCTTGTGAGGATTGTGTGAGGCGCAAGACCGATTTGCCGCGTGTCTGTTCAGGAATGTCGCGAGTGATGTAGCGCGCCACAAGCCGATAGGAAATTGAGAGCTGTAAGTCTGTCGCCGAGTTAAGCGTGCGTTCTTCAACGATAATTTGAAACTGCGGACGCGAGCCGGGCACGAGCTGGCTACGGAAGTTCTCGAAGAATCGGCGTTCAGACACAATGTTCCAGTTTTGAAAAATGGCGCCAGCCGTGCCAGCGGTTTCAGGCGCAGGAATGAAGACAAAATCAGAGACCATAAGATTGTCAGTGGTTGGCGCAGGGGAAAAGGTGCGGGCATAATCAACTGGGCTGACACTGGCAAATGCATTAGAGAGATTCTCGAGCACAATATCGGCAACAGTAGGCGGTCGCCATGCAAAGGATGGCGCAATAGCACTTTCTGGCAGTTCAGGCGCACGCGGCGAAAACAAATTGCATGAGAGGTTAAACAAGACAAAAAGTGCGCAAACGCAGCATCGCATATCGTTCTAACGTGTTAGGTTGTGTGGATGATTAAGAGTGAATGCGTGCATAGACTTGCATATCAACTGCTAATTAAACAGGATGCGAATTAAACCGTCATGCTAAACGAAGTGAAGCATCCACAGTGGATTCCTCGCTATGTTCGGAATGACCTCACACCCTGTCTGCTGCGCAGACATCCCTCTCCTTTGCAAAGAGAGGGAGAAACAATTCACCTATCCTTACAAAGGAGAGGGGTCAGGGGTGAGGTCAGCAAACCACAGCGCATATCGAGACACTCACAAAGTGCGCAAAGCCAATTCGTGTAAATCTGCCCTATCCATGTATTCCGTGTGCGATTGCTATGGATTCTTCGCTAACGCTCGAAATGACGAAAGTACTAGAACATCTCTGCGATACAAAAACTCAGGCTCAAACATAAAGAAAGCTAAGGGAAAGTTTTATCTTTTTGCCAAAAAAAGCCATCATTAACCATAGCAGCAAAACGCAATGTCTGTTGAAATCCGAGAAGCAAAAACCCCGAAAGAAATTCGTGAATACATCAAATTTGCTTGGAAAGTCTACACCCAAGATGAGCAATTGAAAAAAAATTGGGTGCCACATCTCATTGCTGACTACGAAAAAACTTTAGACAAAGCGCGCTACCCGCTCTGGGAACATGCTGACCGTGCCTGCTTTACAGCTTGGAAAAATGGACAAATGCAAGGCACCATTACAGCAACAGTCAACTACACACACAATGAGCTGCACAAAGATAAGGTAGGATTTTGGGGCTTTTTCGAGTGTATGAACGACACAGAGGTCTCACGAGCGCTGTTTGATGCCGCCAAAGCATGGCTCAAAGCCAGAGGCTTAAACGCCATGCGCGGACCAATTAGTCCCTCCATTAATGACCAACTTGGCATGCTCTGCAAAGGCTATGACTCGCCACCTACATTCCTAATGACCTACAACCCACCATACTATCACGAGCTCTGTAGAGATTACGGATTCAGAGTCGAGCAAGAGCTTGTAGCATGGTTGGTCAATCAAAAAACTATAGACTTGCCTCGCCTCAAGCGTATTAGTGAATTGGTCAAAAAGCGAGAAAAGCTTCACCTAAGACATCTCAACATCAAAGATTGGCAAAATGAAGCAAAAATCATTCGAGCACTCTACAACAAGGCATGGGAACTCAACTGGGGCTTTGTGCCTTTTACTGAAAAAGAGTTCTATACCTTGGCAAAAGATTTGAAGCAAATTGCTGACCCTGACCTGATTTACTTTGTGCAAAACGATAAGGGTGAATATGTCGGATTTTCGCTATCGCTGCCAGATGTCAACATTGCACTCAAGCATGTAAATGGTAATCCCATGTCGCTCACTGGACTGATAAAGTTTCTGTGGCACTCGCGCAAGATTAATCGTATCCGCACCATCGTCATGGGCGTCATTCCAGAGTATCGCAACAGGGGCGTGGATTCATTGATGAATGCAGAGACTGTAGAAGTTGGTATCCGCAAAGGCTATTGGGAAGCAGAGCTAAGTTGGGTGCTGAAAAGCAATATCCCGATGCAAAAACTTGCCGAAGCTATCGGTGCCGAGCCCTACAAAGAATACCTAATCTACCAGATTGACTTTTGAGCCAAACAAAGTGAAACACACGAATGACAAAAGAGAAAGTCTCAATTGAGCAGGTGTTGGAAAAATTGGACAAAGGCGAGCGTCTTGGTATTAACGAGATGATTTTCTTTGTGCAACAGGCAAAAAAAATTTTGAGCAAAAACGAACTGGACCGATTCTTTGATGCGGCAAAAAAACAGACAAGAAAAAATCCGCCACTGCAGACGTTGAGTGTAGAGCACATAGACTCCGGCATGATTAGTGCTATTGAGCCGAAAGCACCAGTTGTCTTTGTCAAGTTTAACGAAGCATCCACACTCCATGAGGTCTGCACAGCGATTCAAATGCTGGGAGCAAAAGCAGATGTGGCAGCACTCACGCCAAAGAGTGTGCTCAGACTTGCCACCGAAGAAAAACTCAAGGTAATGAAAGTGGCACAACAGTTGGCAGAAGCAGGATTGTCATTTATCGAAGGAAAACTGGAAGCAAAAGCAAATGACACACTGGCTATTGATGAACACTTCAGCGTGGTGATGATGCTAAAAAAGTTTGGGGTGAAAGCCAGCGCATGGTTGCCGCTGTCGTTTGATGATGAAGAAAAAGTCAGGCATCTGGCGCGCTTGCGTGAGTTTCACGACCGAACGCAAGCCTTTACATTTGTCTTTCTCTACTGGGAAGGCAAAATCAGTAGCAAAGAGGTGCTAATGAGCACAGCACTTACGCGCCTCATGCTCGATAATCTGAAAACGATTGCACTAACCACATATAGCTTAAGTCAGGTGCAACTGTTAACAGCAGAAGTGCAGCAAGCATGCATTGAGTTAGGAGTCAATCAAATTTGAAGATTTTAGAGATGGCACAAAACGAACACTGCAAAAAGGTTTGAGCAAAGCTCCACAAGTGCACTAAATTTTTTAGCTAACACTCTTCTAATTCTGCATTGCATAATGAAATCACTAAAAGAACTTCAAGCTACACATCCGCTGGTCTATCAACACTTTTCTAAACTTGCAGAAGGCGAATTCTGGGTGCATCGGATTCAAGAGCTCGATAGCTACTGGTCGCGCATCGGGCAAGCCAACATCCCTGAAGTGATTCTAGATGGCTCAAAACTGCCTTCCAATATCAGCATTGCAGGGGAGTTTGATTTAATCTATGCAGGAGCAACACTGGGACTGCTACATGCAGCAGCCATGGCATCGCTGCATCATCAATCTGTGTTGGTGTTTGATAAATATACTCCAGCCAAAACTCACCGTGATTGGAACATTTCCCTGCGAGAGCTTGCGCGTCTGGAAAAGATGGGGCTTATCATGCAAGCTGAAGCCGAACAAGCCATCACGGCTCGCTACAAAACAGGGTTTGTAGAATTTGCTGCACGAGGCGAACGCAAAAGACTCTACATGCAAAATGTCTTAGACTGTGCTATTGAATCTGACAAAATTCTGCAACTGGCATTAGGGCGGATTTTGCAACATCCAAAAAATATGGTGATAGGGCAAACCCACTTCGAGCGAGTCTTCAAGTGTGAAGATGGCGTAATTGTAGAAGTCAAACGAGAAGGAAAGTTGCAGTACTTCAAAGCGAAGGTGCTGGTCGACACCATGGGCGTGATGTCGCCGATTGCCATGCAACTCAACAACGGGCTACCGCAGACACACTGCTGCCCCACTGTCGGCACCTTAGCCAGCGGGTTGGAAAACGTGGATTACTCCGTTGGTGAAATTTTGGTCACAACAGAACCTGCCGACTTTTCACGCGGCGGCGGACGGCAACTCATCTGGGAAGGCTTCCCTGCAAGTCAGACCGAATTTACTTCATACCTCTTCTTCTACGACCGAATCGACTCCGACAACGATAAATCCTTGCTCAACCTGTTTGAAGTCTATTTTGAAAAACTCCCAACCTACAAGCCTCTGGGCAAAGATTTCAAAATTCATAAACCGGTCTTCGGCATCATTCCCGCCTATCATCACAACGGATTTGGCAACAGCCGCATAACCGCTGACGACCGCATCGTGCTGTTCGGCGATGCCGCTTCGCTTTCTTCGCCACTGACCTTCTGCGGATTCGGTTCCATGGTGCGCAACTTAGAACGCACCACCACTGCCTTAGCCAAGGCGCTTGAACGCAACGCATTGAGCCGAACAGAACTTGAGCACATCAACGCATTTGAGCCGAATGTCGCAATTATGTCAAACCTGATGAAGTTCATGTGCTACGACAAGCGCACCGATGAGCCAAACTTCGTCAATGAACTGATGAACGAAATCATGAAAGTGCTCGACGAACTGCCCGAACGCTACCGTGAAACACTATTCCGCGATGAAATGACACTGGCAGATTTCACCACGCTTATCTTGAAAGTTGGTGCAAAGTATCCCAAAATCTTCCCGATTACCTATCAAAAGTTAGGCATTCTGGGCAGCGTGTCGTGGCTACAAAATTGGGCAGGTTGGGCACTGGCAGAGCTGAAAAAAATAGAACGCGTCTGAGGTGCCCATGCGTAAGCTGTGCATGAACGCCGTGCTGCTGGCAATGGTCGCCATCGCAGATTGGCAGAGCAATGGGATGCCAACAGAGCAAGGTAGCAGAACACTCTCACATGCACTTGACTCGATTGCAGAAGCGCATAGCATTGTAGGACTAAGCGTAGCGATTGTATGCCCCGACTCACTGCTGTTTTCATATTCACGCGGTCAAGCGCAACTTGGCAGAGCCATCGCCATGACAGAGACCACATATGTTCGCATTGCCTCTGTCTCAAAAGTGCTGACCGCCGTAGCGCTCCTACAACTCCATGAAAAAGGAAAGTTTAAGTTGGATGATGATGTCTCCAAAGCACTGGGATTTACCTTCCGCAATCCATACTTCCCTGATGTGCCCATCACTTACCGACAGCTTTTGCAGCACACATCCAGCTTGCTAAGCGATGAACAGCAACCTGTGCCTTACTATGTGCTTTGGCGAGACCCCACACTGGCACTGCAAGATGTCTTAAGCAAAAACGGGAAGCGTTATCAAGATAGCATCTACTACTCGCTATGGGCGAAAGAGGCGCCGGGAAAAAAATTTGCGTATTCAAACTTGGGATATGCGCTTCTTGGCACACTCGTGGAAATTCATTCAGGAGAGCGCTTCGACCAGTATTGCAACACACACATCTTCAAGCCACTGGGATTTGCCTGCAGTTTTAATCTGCAAGATATTCCGCCTGAAAAAGTGGCTTACCCGTATCGCCTCATCGATGGCAAATGGACAGCACAGGTGGATAGCGTCAGGACACTATTTCCATTAGATAACTATGCAGTAGGTTCAAATGCACTGCTATTTTCACCGCAGGGCGGCTTGCGAATCAGCGCACGAGAATTGGCAACACTGGCTCAGGTATTTCTAAACGGCGGCAAGCTACGCGAAACCCGGATATTGAGCGAAAGCCAGCTCTTGCAGATGGAAAAAGATTCGCTCAAGACGGGAAATCCTTTTATTGCAAAGTATGCAATGGGCTTGCATCACACAAGCAATGTGCTAACAGGCATTGAAATGACTGGGCATCTGGGGCAGGCATACGGATTGCTTAGCGGCTGGTATTACACTCGCCAACATGGAATTGGCATTGCCGTCATCATCACGGGCGGGCTCTACAAAGAAACGGGAGAAGAGTTCTACGATGTAGAGCGCAAAATTTATGCGGCAATTCAAGCATACCTGCAAGCGACGCAGCAACTGAGTTCAAGATAACAGCGCCAAGTTAAATAGTGACTGCACTGTCAATATCGGCGCACATCAATGCTGGAGACGCCTGAATCCAAGTTGATGTAGACTTTCTTGCTAGCAGTGTCAAAATTATCAGTGCGCATAGCATCACCTTTCTTAATGAAGCCATCAAAATGCGCTTTGCCCAGCCGATTGTTGCAGTAAATTTCGCAACCGACATCTTTCGGCAGCTCAATATCAATTGTAGCGGCGGCAGCATCAATGAAGACCTTGAGCTTATCGGCAAGATTGCCAAGCTGCAAGTCGATTGAGGAAGCGACCGCATCAAGGTGGAGTTGTTCAACTTTGAACTTTGAAAAATCCAGCGTCGCTGGAGTGGCAGAGATATCCAAACGAATGTCCCAAGTCGGCGCCGCATTGAGTTTGATAGTGGTAAAGGGGCTAGTGTTAAAGGTAAATGTGCCGTGGTCATACTTTGGCTTAAGCTCCAGAAGTTCGTAGTCTGCAAAATGCTTGCGTATCCATTTGTAACCCAGAGGCGAAACGCTCTCGACAGAAGCAAGGTCGTTGGTCGTGTCCTTGATAGTGAGCGTGCCAATAGAGTGGCGCAAATTCAGTTTTGCACGCTGCACGGCACTATCAAATGGCTCGGAAATCTGGTATGAAGAATGTCTTGCATCAGCTTTGCTGAAGCGGGATTCATAAATAAACTCAGGAAATTGAAAGCGCAGAGCAAATGACCAGATAACGACAGTGAGGAGAATGGCAGCACTGCCAGCCGCACCTGCTTTAAGCCAGCGATTTTCGAGCATGATGCTCACACCGAGCAAAACAAAAATGAGAGCCCAATACGGTGCGCTGTTCTCGATGGCTATCTCGATAGGACCTGTATTTCGCAGGAAAAGAAGGACACCATTGGCTAAAAGAAATGCGCCCAAAAATACCCCAGAGAGTTTCATTGCGGGTAAGTTTTAGGTTTCAAGAAATTACAATGACCGGTTTGAGTGACTGGGTGCAACAAATGTTTTCCAAATCAGAAATCCGCCTGCCCCAATAAGTGCCAGCGGGAAGAGGTAAGTAACACTGAACGACGGCAAGAGTAGCTCTAAAAAAATGATGATGCCGAGCGCAATGAGTCCTATGCCGATAAGAGTAGAATTTCGCTTTTTTTGAGCCTCAAGCTCTTCAGGAGAAAGCGTTTGAGTAGCAGGTGTTGCGCCAAACTGTGATGCATTCTCTGAAGAAGTTACAACCGCTGATGGGGTTTGTGGTGTAATAATCCAGAGCACAAGGTAGATGAGTATGCCGATGCCACTTAAAAATATGCTTGCCACAAAGAGGATGCGCACGAAAACAGGGTCGATATCAAAGTACTCCGCAAGCCCGCCAGCAACGCCAGCAATCATGCGCTCACGCGAAGAACGGTATAATCTTTTCATAGCGATTTCGGAAAGAGTTAATCGAGCATGGTTAAGTCAAACTATTCGAAAGCCCAGTAGGCATGTTTCAGAATTTTAGCACAGCTATATCAGCGAGCGCCCCTCCAAAGCGCGTGTCAAAGTCGCCTCGTCAGTGTATTCCAATTCGCTGCCGACGGGAATGCCGCGTGCAATGCGAGAAACCTTGACACCAAGCGGCTTGAGCAACTTGGCAAGGTAGAGCACTGTGGTCTCGCCCTCAACTGTCGGATTTAAGGCAAGAATGACTTCTTGGGAAGCACTCTCACCATTTGCGTGAAGTCGTGCCAGCAATTCCTTAATTTTAAGGTCGTCGGGACCAATGCCATCGAGCGGTGAAATCACGCCGTGCAAGACGTGATAAACTCCGTGATACTGATTCGTTTTTTCAAACGCAATTACATCGCTGGGCGACTCGACCACGCAAATCAAGTTATGATTGCGCTTGGGACTGGTACAAATGGGACAAGGATTTTGATGCACATCAGTAACGTTTTGACAGACACTGCAATAAATCACCAGCTCTTTGGCATCTAACAGCGCTTTGGCAAGCAATTGGACTTCTTCTTTTTTCTCACGCAAAATGTGAAGTGCAAGACGCTGTGCCGTCTTGCGACCGATGCCCGGCAATTTGGCAAACTCTTCAACCAAAGTTTCAATAGCTTGCGAAGTGTATCGCATCGATGGAAAACGCTCTGTTAGATGATGAAAACATGCGTCGTGTATCAGCGACGCCTATAACTACGACGAATAGTTCTCTATTTTTCTATTTTAGATAAAATTACACCAAGAGTGAAAGAGAATCATGAAAACGCTATGCTGCTTTGCAATAGGGCTACTTTGGGCAATGTGTGCCATGGCACAAGAGAGCAGTTTTGTCTCAGCAACCCCCGACAGCGTCAAAGTTCTCCGACAACAAACCTTAGACCGACTGCTCGACCTCTCGAGTGAACAAAGCGGCAATAGCGAAATGTTAGAGCAATTCAACTTGCTACGCCTCCAAAAAATTAACCTTAATACGGCAGGTTTTTCAAGTCTGCTCTCGATTCCCTTCCTGACGGCGCCCGATGTAGAACGCATTCTGGCATACCGCAAAGAAAAAAACGGATTTAAGTCAGTCGTAGAACTACGCAAACTCATTGACGAGGATACATATGAGCTGATTGAGGATTTTCTGACGGTCGGGCGCATCAAGACGGAAAATCTCTCGCAGCCTTCTTTGCTTGATGACATCGAGCGGGGAGTGCTCTGGCAGCGTGTGAAGTTCGACTACATTGGTCGCACGCTTGTGGAATCGCCTTTGCGAGTCGGGTTTACAAATGGAGCATATCAAGGGTCTGCGCCGCGTATCTATAACCGCATTCAAGGCGTGGTGTCGGATAACCTTCTACTGTCTGCGCTGGCAGAAAAGGATGTCGGCGAGCGCTCTCTCTTTGACTTTACATCGCTCACGCTTGGCGTGCGCGACTTTTACAATCTCAAATCTTTGGTGATTGGCGATTTTAATCTATCGTTTGGACAAGGACTGGCAGTGCAAAGCGGTCGAGCGTTTTTCAAAAGTCCAGAGGCTGTAATCAGTGTCAAGCAGTCCCAGCGGCAGGTGCGTCCCTACACCTCAACAGCGGAACAAAACTTTTTCCGTGGCGCAGTAGCGGAAGTGGAATTCGGCGTGCTCACTCTCATTGGTTTTTACTCACGCAACTTAATTAGTGGTACGGTTAATGATACGGCATTTTCAAGCCTCAAGCTCGATGGGCTGTTCCGCACCGAATCTGAAATTGCGCGCAACCGCAATATCGATGAACTGGCTTTTGGCGCTCGAGTGCAGTTGAACACAGAGTTGTTTGAAAATCTCTTCAGCATCGGTGGCACATTCTACCAGACACGCTACGACAAGCCATTTATTCCCAGCAATGATCTGTTCAATCGAAAAAGATTTCGTGGCGATGTAGCAAGTGTGGCGGCATTTGACATTGACTATCTGTTTTATCAGTTCAATTTCTTTGGCGAAGTTGCCTATTGCGTAGAGCAAAGGAGTGTGTCGTGGTTAGCTGGTGTGCAGACAGAATTTGCAAAAGGGCTTAGAGGCGTAATTCATGTGCGGAACTATGCAGAGGATTACTACTCACCAAGAGCCAATGCATTTTCGGAAAGTAGCAGTGGGGCGCAGGGTCGCAATGAGCGTGGGGTCTATCTGGGTGCAGAGTTAAAACTTTCAAGCGAACTGAAACTGAGAGCGTATTACGACTACTACGAATTTCCGTTCATTGCTTCAAACACGGTGTTGCCCTCTTCGGGAAATGATATGCTTATGCAGCTCTCCTACAAGCCGCGGCGTGATATTCTCATTGAAACGCTCTTGCAAATCAAAACGCGGGAGGAGGCGCTGACACAGCTCGATGCACTGGGACGAGAATATCGCATCGCCACACCGCAGCGCACGGAACGCATACGCACGGACTTCATTTATCAACTATCGGAACGCTTGCGCTTGCGCACTCGTGCAGAAGTGCGGCATTTCACACGAGAGTTGGTAGCAACGACACGCCGCGATTTGGGTTGGCTGATTGCACAAGACATCAATTTGGATTTGCTAGAGTCGCGGCTCTCGATTGATGCACGGCTGGCTTTTTTTCAGACCGATTCGTTTGATGCGGCTATCTATGCCTTCGAAAATGACCTGCCACTGACCTTCACGGTGTATGCCCACAACGGTAGGGGGCGAAGAGTATTTGTAAATCTACGCTACCAAATCTTCTCACAAATTGAACTGGCAGCACGCTACGCCAATGTGTTGCGAGATGATGTAGCAACAATTGGAAGTGGCAATGAGCGTTTCCCAAGCAACAACCCAAGTACATTTAGTCTCGGATTACGAGCCCAATTTTAAGTCGAAAGTCGCAAACGGCGGCGTGGGATTGGTTTCGTTTCCGTATTGATTGTGACCTTGCTTTTGATAACATCGTAAATCTTCTGACGCAGAATGCGGTCGGCGATATATTCACGCATCTGGTTGCTCGTGTATGCACGTAAGAGCTGATTGACATCTAAGCCACTTGCTTTGGCGTCTTTCTCAGCCTCGGCGCGAATATCGTCTTCTTCTACTTTGAGATTGTGCATCTCAGCAAGTTTGTAGCGAATCAGCATCCAGCGTGCTTGAAGTTCTGCGCTGGGACGAATTTCACGGCGGAATGCCTCTTCGCTAAATCCGCGCGGGAAACTGCCACCCATGCGCTGCCGAGTGTTATCGACAAGAAGATTTTCAAATGAACGCACCATAGCACTGGGCACTTCAACCACGTTATCTTTGACAAAGCGTTGGGCGATGTCTTCAAGCAAATCCTCCTCTGATTTTTCTGCGTAGTATTTCTCCAATGCTTGGCGAATGTCGTTGCGCAAGTCTTGTGCAGTGGTGCAGCGCCCATTTGATAATTCTTTAGCAAGCTCATCAGTGAGCTCAGGTAAATCCAGTCGCTTGATTTCTTTGACGAAAATCCTGAAGTGAGTTCGCTCTGCTGTGCCATCTTCTTTGCGCATTTCTATGTCTATGTCTCGCTCGTCGCCAACTTTGACACCAAGCAGGGCTTTTTTCAGAGCGCTCTCATCATCGAGTTCGCCGAGGAAAAACTCTTGATTTTCACGACGCCCGCCGATAATTGCGGTGCCAGTAGCATCTAACTTTTGCATATCGGCAATAACTAAGTCTTCATCTTCAGCTTCGCCATCTTTACTGACCCATGCACCATGCTGTGCCAACAGAGCCTTAACTTCTACGTCTACGTCAGCATCTGTGATTTGATAGACTATCTTTGTAAAGCTGTAATTGTCATATGGCTTGAGCTCAAATTCAGGCTGAACTTCATATTGCACATAAATCTTGAGCCTCTGGTCTGGTGCATATTCAAAGTGCCGCAGATGAGCTTTGCCGACAATTTTCAACTTTTTTTCTTCGGCAACTGCACTGAAAAATTTGTTGGCAAGAAACTCTACTGCATCGGCTTCAATTTCTTTGCCCATCAAGCGGCGTACAAGCTCCATAGGGACTTTCCCCTTACGAAAGCCCTTGATTTGAGCGTTAGCTTGGACTTCTTTGAACCGAGCCTCAATGACAGGTGTAAATTCGCTGGGCTCTAAAGTCAGCGTCATTTCTTGCTGCGTTGCGCTAAGCGATGTGATAGTGTTATCCAAGGTGAAAAAAAGTTATAGTGAACGAAAATAAACCCTGTTGCGAAAGTGCAAACTTAGCTCAAATTCTTAGACTTTTGCAAGAAAAAAGCACGGTGCTATGATGAAAATTTTGCATCTTTGCGCCCATGAGCATTAGAGAGAATCTACAGCAAATACGCTGGAAAATTCAGCAGGCATGTCAAGCCAGCGGACGCGCTGCAGAAAGTGTAAAGTTAGTTGCAGTTTCCAAAACCAAATCCGCAGAACAAATCTGGGAAGCCTACCAAGCTGGACAGCGGCTTTTTGGGGAAAACTATGTGCAGGAGCTTTTGCAAAAACAAGCGCATCCGCTGCTGTGCAACCTCGAAATAGAGTGGCACTTGATTGGACATTTGCAATCCAACAAAGCCAAACACGTGGTGGGCAAGGTCGCCATGATTCAAACGGTCGATAGCGTGTCGCTGGCGCAGACGCTGGCGAACTATGCGGCAAAGCGAGCGCAATGCGTACCAATTCTGCTTGAAGTTAATATCTCAGGCGAAGAAAGTAAGTATGGCTTCAAGCCAGATAAAGTGGAAGAAGAAGCAAAGAAAATCTTTGAGCTACACAATTTGGAACTAAGGGGATTGATGTGCATCGGTTCACCACAGGCACAAAAAGCCAGAGAGGAATTTAAGGCAATGAAACAGCTCTTTGAGCGCGTAAAATGCTTATCGCCGAAGCCAGAAATCTTCACCGAGCTTTCGATGGGGATGAGTGGAGATTTTGAGGCCGCTATTGCGGAAGGAGCCACCATCGTGCGCATTGGCACAGCCATCTTTGGAGAACGCTAATCGGTTAGACATCAAATGAAAATCACTTCGGCAGAGTTTATCCGAAGCGTGACTACACCGCAAGCACTGCCCAAAGACGGCTTACCGGAAATTGCATTTGTCGGGCGCTCAAATGTTGGCAAATCATCATTGCTCAATCTGCTCATGCAGCGCAAACTGGCTCACACCAGCGCCACACCTGGAAAAACTCGGCAACTGAATTTCTTTCTCATCAATCGCAAGTTTTATTTTGTAGATTTGCCGGGCTACGGCTATGCCAAAACAAGCAAATCGTTACAAGAAGAATGGCGAGAGCTCTTAGAGTGGTATCTCAAAGCACGCGTGCAACTCAAACTGGTCTTATTGCTCATCGATGCGCGCCATGTAACAATGGAAAACGATAAGCAAATGCAAGAATTTTTAGCCTTCTACGGTCGACGCTACGCCCTTGTCCGAACCAAAATCGACAAACTTAGCCAAGCAGAACTGGCTGAAGCACGCCGTAAGTCGGAAGCCTTTTTTTCAGGCTACGACTTTACGGCAGATGTCTCTGCCACAAAGCGCATTGGTCAGAGAGAACTGCTTAGCAAAATCAAACCCTATCTTGAAGTCTAAATAAGCAATGACACAAACTCATCAACGGACGGCAACCGTGTTGGTTGGCTCACAGTTTGGCGACGAAGGCAAAGGCAAACTCGTCGATTACCTCTCGGCACAGTATGACATCGTGGTGCGCTACCAAGGCGGTGCAAATGCAGGGCATACGATTTGCTTTGACGACAAAACCGTGGTGTTGCACCTAATCCCATCGGGAATTTTTCATAACAATTGTGTTTGCGTAATTGGCAATGGCGTGGTCATAGACCCTGATGCCTTGATGAAGGAGATTGAAACGATAAGAGAGCTGGGCTTTTCGGTAGAAAATCGGCTATTTATCAGCCACACGGCACATCTTATCATGCCGTATCACAAGCTGTTAGATTCGCTGGCGGAACAGACGCGCGGTGAGCGAATTGGCACAACCATGCGTGGCATTGGACCCAGCTATGTCGATAAGTTCAGCCGTGTAGGCATTCGCCTCGTTGATTTGCTCTCGCCCGAGATTTTGGAAGAAAAGCTAAGGTTTAACCTAGAACAAAAAAATGCCCTACTCAAAAAAATCTACGACAAAGAAGAACTCAATGTAGAAGAGCTGGTGCGGCACTATACAGCATTTGACCGCAGAATAGACAAGTTTGTCAAAAACACACAGGTCTATCTCAATGAGCAGCTGGCGCAAGGAAAACGCGTGCTGCTTGAAGGCGCACAAGGTAGCCTGCTTGATGTTGACCATGGTACATATCCTTTTGTAACCTCTTCTAATCCAACGGCTGGCGGAGCATGTACAGGGTCAGGCATTCCGCCTACCTACATTGGCAAAGTGATTGGTGTGGCAAAAGCCTACATGACGCGCGTCGGCAACGGGGCATTCCCAACGGAACTGCACGATTCAGTCGGTGAAAAAATCCGCAAACTGGGACATGAATTTGGGGCAACAACTGGCAGACCGCGCCGGTGCGGCTGGCTCGATTTGGTCTTACTGCGCTACTCAAATCTGATTAATGGCGTCAGTGAAATGGCACTAACTAAACTCGATGTGCTGGATACATTTGATGAAATTAAGGTCTGCACAGCCTACAAATTGAAGGGACAAATCCTAAAAGATTTTCCGACCGACCATCACACACTCTGCAAAGTCGAAGCACACTATGAAACGCTCAAGGGCTGGAAAACCTCCAATCGCCATGCCAAGACTTTTGCAGAGCTTCACCCAAACACCCGTGCCTACATCGAGTTTATTGAAGACGCATTGCAGACGAAAATTACCTTTATTTCCGTCGGTCCTCGCCGTGAAGAGATTGTATTACGGTAAAAGCGGCAAACAAAAAAGCCCTGAGTCACTCAGGGCTTTCTGCACGAAGCAAATACAGTAGGCTAAAGACTTACTTCTTGGGCATGATTACGGCGTCAATGACATGGATAACGCCGTTAGTGCATTCAATATCTGTTTTAACCACATTTGCATTGTCGACGGTAACTTTGCCGTCAGCTGTCTTAACTTCAAAAGCCTTCTTAGCAAGAGTTTCAACCTTTCCGGGCTTAACATCAGCAGACATCACTTTGCCGGGAACAACATGATAGGTCAGAATTTCGGTAAGTTTCTTTTTATCCTTGAGAATCTTGTCTAGGTCTTTTACCTTGGAGAAGGCTTCGTCGGTAGGTGCAAACACGGTGAATGGACCACCAGAGGCAAGTGTGCTATCCAAGCCAGCGGCTTTGACAGCTTCGACAAGCTTGGTGAAAGAGCCAGCAGCAACAGCCGTTTCAACGATATTTTTCTTTCTAGCAGCTTCTTCAGCAGCTTGCCTTTCGGCTTCAGCCTTTGCAATCGAGTCCGCTCTGGCGATTGAGTCTTGGCGAGCTTTTTCAGCCTTCTTAGCCAACTCTTCTTTGCTCGGTCCGCATCCAATAAGGGCAACCGTAACAAGGGCAACGAGTATAAAAGAAATCTTCTTCATTGTGGAACTCTCTCCGTTAGGTTGGTTTTAGTTATTAGTATTGTTTTTGACTGGTTTATGAAAGCTTGCTTTAAGCTTAGCTGTTGAAAAATTGCACGACAAATATAAGAGCAGAGGACCACTTTTCAAAACAGCGCCAATTAGTAGCGTATCCGTGGGGCGCGACCGGCCAGAAGTTTTTCATAAAGCTGGCTGCGCTGACGCTTATACTCGGGCTGAAGTATTGCAAATTCTTTAAGGTCTTGCCATTGTCCATTGACAAGGCAAGCGCCGCGCTGTATGCCCTCGAACTGGAAGCCTAACTTTTCTATTACGCGCAAGCTGGCATAATTTTGCGGTGCAGCGGCAGCAGACACCCTGTAGAGATTCATGTCTGTAAAGAGATACTCCAAAAACAAAAGTGTCGCCTCAGAAGCATAGCCGCGACCTTGGTGAGCATTAGCGACCCAATACCCAATTGCCGTTTTGAAATTAGTCCAATCAATTTGATGAGTGGCGACTGTACCGATGAGAGTATGGGTTTCGCGTAGGCAAATGCAGAAAGTCAAAGACTTATTTTCATACATATCCTTGATAGCGCTCTCGATAAAAAGTCGTTCAGCTTCTACACTTGCTTTGTTTTTTGCCCATGGCATCCAAAGTCGCAGCGTATCGAGCGAATGATTGATAAGTTCTGTGAGCGGCTCAGCATCGCTTTGCTCAATTGGGCGGATGTAGAGACGGTGCCCATCTACTTTCATGGTAAGGCTTCAGTTCGGGAGAAGTTCTTTAGCAAGCTTTTGAACGAGACTGCCATCAGCCTTGCCTTTGAGCTCTTTCATAGCAGCACCCATCACCTTGCCGAAATCCTTTGCCGATACGGCACCAACCTGCAAGATAATCTTCTTTAGAACCTCTTTGATTTCTTCTTCGGAAAGCTGAGCAGGCAAGTACTGCTCAATGACGGCAAGCTGTTTAATTTCTTCATCGACAAGGTCGGTGCGCCCAGCTTTTTTGAATTGCTCAATAGAATCGCGGCGGCGCTTGACCATAGCGGTTAGAACCTCGAGTTCCTCCTCTGGAGTCAGCTCACCGCGATGAGCACGTTTTTCTGAAGTTTCTTTTTCGATAATGTCTTTTTTGATAGCACGTATGGCTTCAAGGCGAATTTTATCGCCAGCCTTTATAGCGGCTTTAATATCTTCATTGATACGTTCTTTGAGTGTCATAGGCAGTAAGGTTTAAGCTAATTTGGTTAGATTCAGTAGCTTTCCTCTTGGCTGGGAAAGGTGCCCTGACGGACATCACGGATGTAGTTTTTTACGGCGGCACTGATAATTTCCTCTAAGTTGGCGTAGCGCCGCACAAATCTTGGGTGAAATTGCGTGTTAAGCCCCAGCATATCGTTGATAACCAAGACTTGCCCGTCGCAAGCACTGCCTGCGCCGATGCCGATTGTGGGGATAGAAACACGCTGCGTAACCTTTTCAGCAAGCGAGCTGGGAATTTTTTCCAGTACAATGCTAAAAACCCCAGCGCGCTCCAGTAGCTCGGCATCTTCGAGCAATTGCTCTGCTTCCTGAACCTCCTGTGCACGAACTTTGTAGCTACCGAACTTGTAAATTGACTGCGGTGTCAGACCCAAATGCCCCATCACGGGAATGCCTGCATCAATAATGCGCTTGACAGCTTCAAGAACGGTTCGACCGCCCTCGAGCTTAACAGCATGACAGCCAGTTTCTTTCATGATACGCCCAGCATTTTTGAGCGCATCTTCAGCAGAGAGCTGATACGACATAAATGGCATATCTGCCACAATCATGGCTCGCCGTGTGGCGGCATGAACACCACGCACTACAGCCTTGACATGATAAATCATCTCATCGAGCGTAATAGGCAGGGTGGTTTCATGACCTGCAAAAACATTGCTGGCTGAATCTCCTACCAAAATAATATCAATGCCAGCAAGGTCGAGCAGGCGAGCCATGGTAAAGTCATAGGCAGTAAGTACAGCAATTTTTTCAGAGCGCTTCTTCATTTCAACCACAGAACGCGTGGTAACTTGGCGCACAGCGGTTTTGCTCTCTAGTTGGGTCGACATAGCTTCCTTTTATAAGCATAGAATAATACAAAAAACCCTGCACGGAGCAGGGTTCGTCAGTGAAAAGCCGTGCTAACTGAACTATTTGCGGATGTCAAGCTCCGCAATCAACTTGCGGTATCGCATAATATCTACCCTCTGTAGATAACTCAATAAACGCTTGCGCTTACCTACTAATTTCAGCAGCCCATAGCGAGAATGATTATCCTTGACATGCGTGCGCAGATGTTCTGTCAGTTGATTGATATGCTCAGTAAGTATGGCAATTTGCACTTCAGGAGAACCTGTGTCTTGAGCAGAGCGACCAAAGCGCTGAATAAGCTCTAATTTTTTCTCTTTCGTTAGAGGCATTTTCGAAAAAATTTTTGTGCCATTTTTGAAAACTAAGCGCAAAAATAGCACTTTCCTTGCTAATGCAAAATCTCACATTCGCTCGGGGGCAGAAATCCCTAAAATTCTAAAGCCGTTTTTCAAAACCTGCCGAGTTGCCAAAGCAAGATAAAGCCGCGATTTCATAACAGGCTCTGCTTCCCCAACAATCCGACACTCAACATAGAACTTGTGAAATGCTGCCGCTACATCGTTAAGATAAGTGATGAGCTTTTGCGGCTCTAAATGCTCAACAGCAAGTTCAATCGCTTCGGGAAAGCGTATCAGGAGTTTTGCCAAATCAAGTTCTTCCTTGAGTGACAGATGCATGAGCATGTCATACTCAGATGCCTTGGGCTCAAAGCCGCTGGTTTCTGCCGCCACACGTAAAATGCCGCAAATACGCGCATGAGCATACTGCAAGTAAAATACAGGGTTGTCGCTCGATTGCTTCTTAGCCAGCGCCAAATCAAAGTTCAAATGCGTATCCTTTGAGCGCATCATAAAGAAAAAGCGTGTAGCATCGGCACCCACTTCATCAATAAGGTCATCGAGAAGGTCGGCATTGCCCTTGCGTGTCGACATTTTGACCACTTCGCCGTTGACAACGGTCGTAACAAACTGATTGATAGCGACTCTGATGCGAGAGGTATCGTAGCCTAACACTTTCAGAGCACGAAGCACATCTGGATACTCATCGATGTGGTCGGCACCAAAGACATTGACAATAAGGTCAAAGCCTCGTTCAAATTTGGTGATGTGATACGCAATATCGGGCAGGCGATAGCTGGGCTCACCATTGGATTTGATGAGCACGGTATCGACTGGCACTTCTTCTTTGGTGTCTTTATTGACCGCGGTTTTGCCCAGAAGCGAAGTCTTGAACCAGACGGCACCATCTTTGTGCTCAATGAACCCGCGCTTGCGCAGTTCTTCGACCACTCGGTCGTTAGGACTGGGGGCATCGCACTCTCGGCGATAGAGTTCAAGTTCATTGAAAAATGAGTTATGCCGAATGCCTAAACGGTGCAAAGTGCGCTTGATGGACTCAAAAATTTCTGACTCTGCAAAATCTTTGAAGAAGTAGAGCGAGGTACAGTCTTTTTTGGAGGTGCCATATTGGTTGTAGATTTTGCGAGCAATGTCTTTGATATACTCGCCTTGGTAGTAGTCGCTCGGAAAATCAACCGTTTCGCCGCATAGCTCAAGGTAACGCAGCCTGACTGAATCTGCCAAGATGCGCATTTGCCGCCCAGCATTGTTGAAGTAATACTCTCGTGTCACTTCATAGCCTTGTGCTTCGAGCAAATTAGCGATGGTGTCGCCTAGCACTCCGCCACGTCCGCGCCCGACGGTCAGCGGACCAGTGGGATTGGCACTGACATACTCGACAATAGCTTTTTTGCCAGCTCCAACTTGAGAGTTACCGTAGCGCTCGCCTTGAAGCAGAATCTCTTGGACACTTTTGATAACAAAGGGCTTAGCAAGGTAGAAGTTGATAAACCCAGCGCCAGCCACTTCTGTGCGCTCAACTATATCGGACCTAAAGGGCAGTCGGCTAACGATATCAGCGGCAATTTGGCGTGGATTTTTTTTCAGCTCTCGAGCAAGCACCATCGCAATGTTGGTGGAGGCATCGCCGAAACGCTCATCGGCAGGCTTCTCAATGAGAATTTCGCGAGAAGTATTTACGCCAAGCTCGTTGAGCGCTGATTGGATACCTGAAATAAGTAGGGCTTTCATTGATTTGAGAGTTTAAAGCTTACTGTCAGCTCGAGTGTTTGCTGCAGCTGCAGTTGCTTGCTGATGTTTTCCTGATAGAGCAAAATGACTGTTAAACGGGTGTCTAAAAAATTAGTGACTTTTAGGAAAAGTGTCAATTTCTCATTGATTTCCAAAGCCCCCAAACGAGCAAAAGGCGCAAAGAGTTGCGTGCGGGTGCGAAAGGTCATGCCTTTGAAAATCTCTACCATCCACACGGCAAAAAACTCAATGCCGGCGCGGATATTGATACGCTCGACTTCTTCTGTGGTAGGGTCGTCAGCAAAGTTTGGGAAGCGGTTGGTAAAAATCTCACGAGCGGCAATACCTAACGAGATGCGCAGTGAATCTGATTTGCCGTATGCAAAACCTAAACTTTGCAGGCTGTAAGCCGGGTCAAAGAAAGCAGAAATTTGTGGCGCAGCAGGTTGGGAAAAGTCAAAACCATCAGCAAATTGCGTGCGCAGCGAAGCAGAAAATTGTGGTGAGAGTGCAAAACCAGCATCATACTTTACGAAGGTCGTTATGTCTAAAAGGTCACTGGTCTTGCGGAAGGCACCATCGACAAGCGTTTGACCAAATTCACCAAGAAAACGAACTTCCCATAGCCACGGTTCGCTACGGTAGTGAAAAAGCACATTTAAGCCGCTGGACCATGCTAAAGCATTGACGCCACCACCGACCCAATTGCTAAATGCGGCTTGCACAATAGAAATGGTCGGGCGAATTTCATAGATGAAATTAGGCGGTGGCAAGGTACGCATCAGATACTGACGCACCTCCAAAGTCTGGACAACAGCAGTAGTATCGCCAAGGGCTATGGTGTCGGATTTGACCACGAAGGTTTGTTTGCTAATTTCACGAAAAGGTTGAGCAAAGCCTGTGGCATGCCATAGAAAAGCGCCTGTCAGAAAAAGAACAAAATGGAAAGATGTTGGTGACATAAGGCAACGTGTTTGCGTGTGATTCAAAACAAATGTGAGATGTAGAGCAATGCAAACCTACCGCAGCCCAACACGCTTGACCGAGTGCAAGTGGTAACCTGAGCCCTTCAAACATGCCAAAAATAACACAAGAACTGATGAAACAGATGAGAGAACACCATCAAGAGCTTATTTCGAAAGATGTGACAGCAAGCAATGCCCACAGGCTGAAGAAGATATAAGTTGAACAAACTAAATCTCGACGAACCATGCTGCACCGAATTCCAGCAAAAGCGCCGAGTCTACAGAGGCGCGAGAGCAAATTGGTCACGATGGTCGAAATCGATCAAATTTTGCTTGCAGAGCGCGACCTGAACCGAAAAAATTGTCAGCCACTTTTGCAGCACTTTGGAACACTTGCCGATGCTGAACGCGTGAGCGTCTTCAAAAATCAAGCAGACAGCGATGGAGTGCTGCGCACAAGCCTGATTGCAGAGTGGTGCACAGAGACCCAAATGGCACAGCTGGGCAACCCACAACTGGAAAACGTCCCATACAGCGAAAAACTTGAACCCATCAAGCAAATACTTAGCACTAATACTCCGCTCATGTTTCGTGCCGAAGAGTTATCGGCAGAAGAGTCTGCACTTTTTGTCGCAAAAGGAGCAAAAGCGGCCTTACTTTTGCCAGTGTTTGTCGGTGGTAAGTTCTATGGGATTATTGGGGCGGAAAAACATGCATCAGCGGAGTTGTGGGATGAAGAAACGCTAGGTTTCCTGAAAGTAACGGTTGCATCAATCTCCATGGCATTGGAGCGAAAATATGCCGAAAAAGAACTTGCCGAAGCAAAGGAGCAGTTTCAAGCGGTCTTAGATGCCTTGCCCGGTTTCGTCTCGTGGGTAGATTCTAACCTGACGTATTTAGGACTAAATCAATACTTAGCAGCCACACTTGGCGGAACCCCCAAAGACTACATTGGCAAGAAAGTAGGTTTCATGAACCCCAGATTTTACGACTTTCTGAAGCAGCTCTTTGACTCACCCTACCAAGGCAACATTATGGAAGATTCCGTGGTGATTCACGGTCGGCGCTTTCATCATCTGATTGTGGCACAAAAGTATCAACAGGGCAAAGCCGCAGTGTGCGTCGGCATCGACATTACCGACCGAAAAATCATGGAGGAAAAACTTCGTGAGCAAGCGGCATTGCTCGACATCACACACGACGCGGTCATCCTGCAAGACCTTGAGGGACGCACACTGTACTGGAACGAGAGCGCAAAGCGCATGTATGGGTGGACAAAAGAAGAAGTGCTAGGGAAAAATATCAGACACGAGTTATATGCCGAGTCTGACCTTGCTCGGTATGACGAAATCAATCGGGCGATTTTGGAAAAAGGTAGTTGGATGGGAGAGCTACGCCAGCGCACAAAAGACGGCAAAACGATTATTGTCGAGAGCCGCTGCACCATCGTGCCCAATGAAAGTGGGCAAGCCAGTAAGATTCTCATCGTCAACACGGATATTACCGAGAAGAAAAACTTGGAAAGCCAGATGCTACGCAACCAGAGAATGGATAGCATTGGGCTGCTGGCAAGTGGGATTGCGCACGACATGAACAATGTGTTAGCCCCGATTCTATCGAGCTTAGCCTTGATACGTGCAAAGAGTTCCGATGAGCAAATCCAGCGCTGGGTGTCGCTGCTGGAGCAAAGCGCCCAACGAGGCAAAGAGTTGATGAGACAAATTCTCAGCTTTACACGCGGCGAAAGCGGTGAGAAAGCCGTCATAGACCTTGGCAAACTGGCAGAAGAAGCCTATCGCTTCATCTCGCAAGTTTTCCCGAAAGAAATTGAGATTCAGCTTGAAGTGCCCAGCGCGCTATGGATGATACTTGGCGAGACGACAAAGATTTACCAAGCGCTGTTGAATCTGTGTGTGAATGCACGCGATGCCATGCCTAATGGCGGAAGATTAACCATCAAGCTGGAAAATGTAGAGATTACCGCCGCGCAAAAGTCATTTCATATCAATGCAAAAGAGGGCGAATATGTGCGGCTAACCGTCAGCGATACTGGCACAGGCATCCCGCCTGAAGTGTTGGATAAAATCTTTGAGCCATTTTTTACCACCAAAGAAGTCGGAAAAGGCACAGGACTCGGGCTATCGGTGGTCTATTCCGTCATGAATAGCCATGGTGGCTTCATTGATGTCAAAACTGAAGTCGGCAAAGGCACTGCCTTCATGCTGTATTTTCCAGCCACAAAATCCGAGCAAAGTGAGCAGATTGATGAGCCGCTGGAAACCATGTTTGGCTGCGGCGAAGGTATTTTGCTGGTCGAAGATGAGCTGGCAGTGCGAGAGGTCACATCTGCCATTCTTTTGAGCATGGGCTACAGTGTGCTCACTGCCAAAAATGGCGCAGAAGCCGTAGCCCTGTTTGTGCAACATCAGCGTGAAATTCACCTACTCTTGACCGATTTAATGATGCCTGTTATGGACGGCATTGCGTGCATACATGCCATTCGCTCCATTAACCCAAGCCTTCCAGTAGTGGCGATGACAGGCTTGATGAATGAAGAAAAGGCGGCAAAGCTAAGCCAATTAGGCATTCAGGGCTCGATTAACAAGCCGTTCCGAGCAGAAGCATTGCTCAAAACAGTTTCCCAAGCACTGAAGCAAGTGACGGCGCGGACTTCACCCTCTTCATGAGATGAGCATCACCCACAGGGTGATGACAGGCGGAGCACATATTGCAAAAAAGCCCCCTAAGCGGCTGAAATCTTGCTGTTCTAAAAGCCCAGTGCCGAAGGCAATTGCATTAGGTGGCGTAGATACAGGCAAGAGCAACGCTGTGGAGGCGCACAGCCCAATCACCACACCAGTTTGGAGCAGATAATCGGGCGCTATCAAGGCGCCAACAGGAATTAAGACACTGGTTGCCGCTGTATTGCTCATCACATTGGAGACGAGGGTCGTTACATAGCCAAGCAGAAGAATAACCAAGTAGGGATTGGTGTCTTGTAGGCGAAGTATGCTTGCGGCAGACTGTGCTAAGCCAGATTTCTCAATAGCCAGTCCAAGCGACAACCCACCAGCGACCAGCATCAGGCTATCCCAAGGCAGGGCACGCAAATCTTTTGCCCGAATAATGCCGCTCATGGTGAGCACGACAATCGGAATGGCGCCAACTGCGGCAACGTGAATTTTATGCAGCGTCGACGTCATCCACAGCAGCAATGTAACCACCAAAGTCAGACCGACAATGAGCCGCGGGGCGCGCATGAGTTTTGCATGTTCGCTGTTGGTCGGCTCTGGCAGAGTAACTTCAATCGTCTGATTGACCAGCGAGCGAGAAAGCAAAAACCATGATGCGCCCAAAAACAGCACTGCAATGGGCAGACCGTAGAGCATCCATTCCACAAAGCTGACATTGACGCCATTTGTAGCCAGCATGCCAACCGTAATAGCATTAGGTGGCGAGCCAATGATGGTTATCATACCGCCAACAGCCGCAGATGCCGGAATGCCAAGCAGCAAATCAGTGGCAAGCGGATTGCCCTTCTGACATTTCTGCAGAAAAGGCAAAATGGCAGCAATCATCATGGCAGTCGTTGCCGTGTTGGACATGATAGATGAAAGGACGGCTGTCATCAGCATGATGCCCATTAGCAAGCGTGGCGCACGGCAGCCAAAACACTTAAGCGCCGCACTAAACAGCATCCGGCCCAAACCTGTGCGCTGCAATCCTTCCGAGATGAAAAACCCACTTAACATGAGCCAAATCACTGGACTCGACCAGGTATTGACATACTGCATCACATCGACAGGTTCGCCCTCAGCTCTTAAGCTGCCCATCGCAAAGACCAAAAATGCCATAATCAAAATCCCAACCGCAAAGGGAGGAACGGCTTCAGTAATCCAGAGCGAGACTGCTACGACCAGCATAAACAGCGTGTAAAGTGCAGGCTTGCTCAATGCGCCAGCAGGCACAAGCGCCACGGCAAGAAATCCAGCTAAGACCGAGACCAGAAATAAGGTAACTTTCCGACCGAAGGGCCAAGCTTGACGCAGGTAATACTGCGTGGCAGCATAGCGGGAGTCGCTTTCCATATTGCTACAACTGAAATGTTAAAGTCACTTCCGTAAGCACTTTGCTGTTCACGGCAAGTTGCCGAAGCGCAAATTTACACTTTTTCAGCGAGCAATTTCATCTGTATATTTTGTGCTTTGAATCTTCAGCTAAAAAGAGAGCCATGACATCGCGCGAAATTCGTCAGTCATTTTTGGATTTTTTCAAGTCAAAGGGGCATGAGATTGTGCGTTCGGCGCCTGTGGTGCCCGCAGATGACCCAACTCTGCTTTTTACCAACGCTGGCATGAACCAGTTCAAAGATGTCTTTCTCGGCACAGGGTCGCGCCCCTATACCCGTGCTGCCAACACGCAAAAATGTATCCGCGCTTCAGGCAAACACAACGACCTCGAAGATGTCGGCAAAGACACCTACCATCACACCTTTTTTGAAATGCTCGGCAATTGGTCGTTTGGAGATTACTACAAAAAAGAAGCCATCGCATGGGCATGGGAATTGCTCACCGATGTCTGGAAACTGCCAAAAGACAGGCTCTACGCTACCGTCTTCCAAGATGATGATGAAGCCTACGAGCTATGGAAAACCGTAACCGATATAGACCCGTCACACATTCAGAAGCATGGCAAGAAAGATAACTTCTGGGAAATGGGCGAGACAGGACCATGCGGACCATGCTCTGAAGTGCATATTGACCTGACAGCCGACAAGAGCGGCGGACGGCTGGTCAATGCGGGCTCGCCACAAGTCATTGAAATTTGGAACTTAGTCTTCATTCAGTTCAACCGCAATAGCCAAGGTGAGCTTGAGCTGCTCCCTGCCAAGCATGTCGATACCGGCATGGGCTTTGAGCGCATCACCGCAGTGCTACAAGGCAAGACATCAAACTACGATTCAGACATCTTCGCACCACTACTGGAGAAAATCACAGAGCTGACGGGCATTGCTTACGGCGGAAGTCTGGAGAGCGAAACCGACATTGCGATGCGAGTGCTGGCAGACCACATCCGCACACTCAGCTTCGCTATTGCCGATGGCGCCACACCTTCCAACGAAGGACGCGGTTACGTCTTACGGCGAATTTTACGCCGCGCCATGCGTTACTCAAGAAAACTTGGTCAGCACGAACCCATGCTCTACAAGCTGGTGGCAACACTCTCGCAAACCATGGGCGATGTATTCCCAGAACTAGTTGAACGCCGCTCAGCTATTGAACAAATCATTCGTGCTGAAGAAGAAAACTTCCTGCTCACGCTCGACCGAGGCATTGAGATTTTCAATGAGTTTGCGCAAAAAGCCAAAAGCTCAAAGGTGATTTCAGGCGAAGATGCCTTCAAACTCTACGATACCTATGGCTTCCCGCTCGACCTGACACGCCTAATGGCACAGGAAATTGGACTGAGCGTAGATGAACAAGGGTTTGAAAGACAAATGCAAGCGCAAAAAGAGCGCGCGCGTCAGGACCGTAAAAAGAAAATGCAATCACAAGAGGCTGGCGGCACGGCATGGATACAGCGCTCGGCAGGAGAAGACTCACTGTTTAGGGGATACACCACATTAACCACGCATTCAAAGGTCAGGCTGGTGCGCAAGACAGCCGACATGCTGTGCATCGTCTTAGACCAAACGCCTTTCTACGCGGAGTCAGGTGGGCAGGTCGGCGATACAGGTGTGTTGGAGTCGGCGCAATACAAATTTTTTGTGCGTGATACGCAAAAAGAAGGTGAAAAAATTGTCCACTTCATTGACCGTATCATAGACAAGACGACACAGCAGGCACTTACGCCCAGCGATTTTGATTTGGATAAACTGCCAGATGAGCTGGAAGCGTGTGTAGATGCAGAACGGCGCGCCGCCACAATGGTGCATCATACCGCGACGCACCTGCTTCATGCGGCTTTGCGCAAAGTGTTGGGCGAGCATGTTCAGCAAAAAGGTTCATTGGTAACGCCCGAGCGCTTGCGTTTCGATTTCAGTCACTTCGAAAAAGTCAGTGATGAGCAGCTGGCTGAAATTGAACGCCTCGTCAATGAGCAAATTCGCTGCGCCAAACACACCATCAAGCACGAAGATGTGCCGTTTGAAGAAGCTAAGCGAATGGGGGCTTTGGCGTTTTTTGGCGACAAGTATGGCGAACGCGTAAGAGTGCTGGAAATTCCGGGATTCTCTATTGAATTTTGCGGCGGAACGCATCTGGATAACACTGGGCAGATTGGCATCTTCAAAATTGTCAGCGAATCTTCCATTGCTTCGGGTGTGCGGCGCATAGAAGCGGTGGCAGGTAAAGCCGCCGAGGCACTGTTCCGAACAGAGTTTTCGCAACTTCAGGCACTGAAACAGTTGCTGAACGCTCCGTCAGAAAATGAAGTAATTGAGCGAGTAAAGAAACTCATGGAAGAAAAACGTGCCATGGAGAAACAAATTGAAAAATTGCGCATAGAAACCGCACGCTATAAGCTAAACGATATTCTCGATGCACCTGAGCACATCAGCGATGTGGATGTGGTCGCTCGTGAGATAGACTGGGTACAGAGCGTCGATGAACTGCAGGGTATTGCGGAAATGGCGCGTCAGAAACTCAAAAGTGGTGTAGCGCTCTTAGGCAGCGTCATTGATGGCAAAGTTTCGCTGGTTGCGGTGGTAACAGATGACCTCATTCAGAAAAAGAAATTGCATGCAGGCAAATTAGTTAGCGATGTTGCCAAAATTGTGGAAGGTGGCGGCGGTGGCAGGGCACAATTAGCTACAGCGGGCGGCAAAAACCCAGCTAAACTTCCTGACGCCATCACCAAGTTCAAGGAGCTGATTGCAACCCAACTCAATTGAGAGCGATATGCCCCTAAGCACAAAACAAAATCACGCTTTTTCTTATCTTCGCTACTGAACCCTGTTTTTGAATAAAAAAGCTCACTTCGTGAAGCGTACTCCGCTCTACAACATACATTGCTCTTTAGGTGCAAAATTCGTTGAGTTTGGCGGCTATGAAATGCCTGTGCAGTATAGCAGTATTCTGGAAGAGCATCACACCGTGCGGCACTCGGTAGGGCTCTTTGACGTGTCGCACATGGGAAAGTTTGAACTCATAGGCGAAGGTGCGCAAGAATTTCTGCATAGCATGCTCACAAATGATGTGGCCGCTCTTCCACCTGGACGCGCCCAGTATAATGCTATGCTCTACGAAAAGCATGAGACCTTTCCAGACGGTGGCATTATCGACGACCTCGTGCTTTACTGTTTTTCACCCACGCATTACTTATTGATTGTCAATGCAAGTAATACCCAAAAAGATTTTGCATGGCTGAGCAAGCACCTGCCAAAGTCTCTTCAGCTAAATAATCGTTCGGAGGAACAAGCATTGCTTGCCGTGCAGGGACGATGTGCTGAAGCAACTCTGCAAAAGCTCACGAATTTGGAACTTTCGCAAATCCCATACTACGGATTCAGTTTCGGTAAGTTAGCTGATGTAGAAATGTGCATTGCCCGTACAGGCTACACTGGAGAAGATGGCTTTGAACTGTATTTGCCAAGCAAGTCAGCAGAAAAGGTCTGGAACGCTGTGCTCGAAGCAGGTAAAGAGTTTGAGATAAAGCCAATAGGATTGGGCGCACGCGACACACTAAGGTTGGAGATGGGCTATGCGCTCTACGGACACGAAATTGATGACACCACCAATCCGATTGAAGCGGGGTTGGGCTGGATAACCAAGCTGACAAAGTCAGCATTCAAAGGTAAGCAAGCCTGCCTGATGGCAAAAGCAACGTCAAAACGTAAACTTGTAGGATTTGAAATGCAGGGCAGGACGATTGCACGACAAGGGTTTGAAATAACAACGCAAAGTGGGGAAGTGATTGGAAAGGTATGTAGCGGAACGCTCTCACCGACACTGAATAAGCCGATTGGCACAGGATATGTTATGCTGCCGCATAGTGAGCCGAATTCGCAGATTTACATCAACGTGAGAGGGCGTTTAGAAGAAGCGCATATAGTTCCACTACCATTTCTTTCAAAAGAAAGACGCAAAACCACCACACCCACAGCAAAAATTTGAAAGAATCACCACTGGATTTCAATGAAAATAGACGTCTTTTTTACACCAGAGGGGTTTGATGATGACTATTTGCGCGAAAGGCATGCTGTCGTGATTGATATTCTGCGCACAAGCAGCAGCATCATCACGGCACTGCAAAATGGCGCAAAGGAAATCATCCCATGCGTAGATATCATCGAAGCGCGTGCGATTGCACAAGCGCTCTCTGATGAGCGCGCCTTGCTCTGCGGAGAGCGGCAAGGCAAAATCATTGACGGCTTCGATTTAGGCAATTCACCTGAAGAATATACAGCGGAAGTGGTGTCAGGAAAAACACTGATTTTTTGCACCACAAATGGTACTCGTGCCATACTCAGAGCTAAAGCGGCTAAAACCGTGCTTGTCGGTGCCTTCACAAACCTCTCGATTCTGAAGGAATTCTTGGTCAGACCCGAAAACATCGAATACAACTTAGCCATCATTTGCGCTGGCAAAGAAAATCGCTTTTCGCTCGAAGATGCGCTCTGCGCTGGACTGCTGGTCGATAAGCTACTTGCCGACAAGAAAGCTCAAGTCATGTCGCTCTCCGATTCGGCAATGGCAGCACGCATCCTCTATGAAAAATTTCGCGGCAATGAACTGGCAGCACTCAAAGAAAGCGAGCATGGCAGATACCTGTCCGCAATTGGCTTCGCAAAAGATATAGAGTTTGCTGCCAAGCTTGATGTCACACAAGCCCTGCCCATTTTGGAAGAAAATGTGCTGCGCCTCTACAAACTCGAGACAAAAAAATTCAAGCGCGTTGATTAAATTGCACCGCATTACAATTTGAAGGCTAGCTGCAGTGAGCGCCTCTCTGAGGGGGCGCTTGCTGCCCAGTTTTAACAAAACAATTCAAATTGTAATGCCGCCTATCGAGAAGAATACTCAGCTATCAACTGGTGCTGCATCAAAGAAACGCAAGTCAGCTAAAAAGACCAGGGCGATACTCCTAAATGCGCTCTCCAAACACCAGCATGAGATTCTGGGCGCCAGCATTGTGTTGCTCTCGCTCCTTTTGCTAATTGCCATCATCGCCTACTCGCCAGATGATGATTCCGTCATTGAAAATGTGACGCTCTTTGAGTTTTTTTCTGAAGCAGGCAAACTGGCGGTATCACGCTTACGCAATCCACTGGGCTTTTTTGGTGCAAAACTTTCAGGTTTTCTGGTGCAGATGGTACTAGGTTATCCCACCGTCATCTTGGTGCTGGTTGCTGGCTATTGGGGCTGGGCGCTTTTTCGTCAGAGTAGCTATGAGAAAGCTATGTCAGCTACGGTGTATGCCGTGTTATTTGCCACACTGGTGGCATCGCTGTTTGGGCTAACACATTTTTCTTTCAGCCAAGTAATGTCGGGCGCAATTGGTCGATTTGTAGCAACCGTGCTCACTGCGGCACTGGGTAGCTTTGGCGCATGGGCAATCTTACTGGCATCGCTGGCAGCAACACTGGTCTTGTGCATTGACTTGGATGTGCAAAAAACCGCCGACCGCCTGCTCTGCCTTTTCCGCGATAAAGCAAAAGAGGCACAACTGCGGTTTAAGCAATGGTATCAAATCCGTCAAATGCGCCGAAAAGCAGCGCAAAACGCTACATTGCAAGAGAAAGAAGACTGTGCCGCACCATCGTCAGAGCCAATGCATAACGCTGAAACAAATCTCAACGCCGATACAAAGCCAGTTTCTGCGCCACAGGTTTCCTCGCCATCCCTGCAAGCGCGCCCTACCAGTGCAGCGCAAACGCTCAGTGGCACGCTAACCGATGCACCAGCACCAAAAGTTACCGAAGCAAGAGAAAGTGCAGAGGATGAAGAAATAACCACAGCAGAAACAAGACTGCAAAATGCCATACAGCCGCTGAGCAAGTCTGAAAAAACTGTAGCAGATGCACTGCAGGATACAGTGTCGCAACCCAATTCAGATGAAAACGGACGGCAGCATGCGGAGGCTACAGCCACATTAGATTCAACGAAACTTGAAGGACAAATTACTCAAGCCGAAGTGCAGGGGTTTAGTCCCATGACCGTGAGAACTACCACCAACTGGGCAAAAGCATTTGCAAAAGAAACTGATGCAGAGATCGATGCTGTGCTGGAAGAGTTCTTAAGTCAAACTGCAAGCCAAGCTGATGGGGAAAGTCTTGTCAAGGCAGATGAAAATTCATCCGTTGAACTTGAGCCTGAAATTACCATCATCTCGCCGGTCAAAGATGCGGAGGCAGATTTAGATGATAGACCGCGTGAAGTAGAAACCAAAGAAAAGTTCACCTACCAATTTCCATCGATTGATTTGCTCGCCGAGCCTGAAGCGGAGCAGGATACGGTTTCGCTGGAAGAGCTTGAAGAAAATAAACGTAAGCTGTTGGAAAAACTGCGCATCTACAAAATTGAAATCACGCGCATTGAAGCTACAGTGGGTCCAAGAGTTACGCTGTTTGAGCTGGAACTTGCGCCAGATGTAAAAGTCAGTCGCATCGTTGCCTTGCAAGATGACTTAGCAATGGCAATGGCAGCACGAGGTATTCGCATCATTGCACCGATTCCCGGCAAGAACGCTGTTGGCGTAGAAATCCCTAATGCAAAGCCACGCATTGTACGCATCAAATCTCTGCTCAATAGTGAGAAGTTCAAATGCTCTAAATTCAAACTGCCGGTTGCGCTAGGGAAGACAATTTCCAATGAAATTTTTATTGATGACCTCACCAAAATGCCACACTTGTTGGTGGCTGGTGCAACAGGGTCAGGCAAATCGGTCGGCATCAATACCATCTTGACAAGTCTACTCTATTTCTGCTCGCCCGAGCAGGTCAAGTTTTTACTCATTGACCCAAAGCGCGTTGAACTCTTTCCCTATCAGCGTCTGAAGCATCACTTCTTGGTCAAGTTTCGGGATTTGCCAGAGCAGATTATTACCGATACCAGCAAAGCAGTGTATGCGCTCAAATCCGTTGAAAAAGAAATGGATTTGCGTTATGAGCGCTTGGCAAAAGCAGGAGTAAGAAATTTGCAGGCGTTTAATGAGAAGTATCCTGACGAGGCTCTGCCATATATCGTTGTCGTCATTGATGAGCTTGCCGATATGATGATTACAGCTGGGCGAGAAGTAGAAGAACCGATTGCCCGTTTAGCGCAATTGGCACGTGCGGTAGGCATTCATCTGGTGGTTGCCACGCAGCGTCCTTCAGTGGATGTGATTACCGGTGTCATCAAGGCAAATTTCCCAGCGCGCATTGCCTACCAAGTGGCAAGCAAAGTTGACTCGCGCACGATTTTAGATACAGTGGGTGCAGAGCAGCTCTTAGGCAATGGTGATATGCTTTACTTGCCAGCTACACAACCTAAGCCCATTCGCTTGCAAAATGCTTTTGTGTCGACAGAGGAAGTAGAGGCACTGACAGAATTTATCTACTCGCAGAAAGGTGTAGATCTTTCCTATCTCTTGCCTGCGCCAGACATGAAAACCGTCGGCAAAGCCACAGGTGAATTTGGCGATGACGATGAAACAGGTAGCAACACCGAGCGCGATAAAATGTTTGATGAGGCGGCACGCTTAGTGGTAAGGCATCAGCAGGGCAGCGTATCGCTACTTCAGCGGCGATTGAAGTTGGGCTTCGGGCGAGCCGCTCGTATCATGGACCAGTTGGAAGAATACGGCATAGTGGGTCCGCCTGATGGAAGCAAACCACGGCAGGTCTTGGTGCAGTCCGAAGAAGAATTGGAAGCGCTATTGGCTAAACTGCCTTGATAGGTTCTCGTCCGACAGGTTTTTGGAAGTAATCTCGCTGGTCGGTTGCATAAAGGGAAGTCCCTCTAGAAATCAAAAGAGCCTGTTTTGCACAGGCTCTTTGACTTTTACCTCATTTTATAGAACGCAATTACTTTTCCTCGACGGCTTCGTCTGTTTCTTTATCGGCAGTTTCTTTGCTGATATCTACAAACACAAGGCTATCGGTTTTCTTGTTGTATTTAATCTTGACAATGCTGCCTTCTGTGAAGTTGCCTTTAAGGATTTCTTCAGCCATCGGGTCTTCAACATACTTTTGCAAAGCACGGCGCAATGGGCGTGCTCCAAATTGTTGGTCGTAGCCTTTGTTGGCAAGGAAATCTTTTGCGGCTTTGGTAAACTCAATTGAGATGCCCATGTCGCGCACGCGCTTGAAGAGCTTTTCGACAGAGAGGTCAATAATGCGATGAATATGTTCTTTTTCAAGCTGACGGAAGACAATCACATCGTCAATGCGGTTTAGAAACTCTGGATTGAAGACTTTTTTAAGTGCGTCTTCAATCGTGGATTTCATGTTATCGTATTTGCTTTTCTCGCTGGGTTGTGTAAAGCCCATCCCCATGCCCATGTTCTTGATGTCGCGAGCACCGATATTAGAGGTCATGATAATGATGGTGTTGCGGAAGTCGACGCGACGACCAAGTCCATCGGTTAGGATACCATCATCCAAGACTTGCAGAAGGATGTTGAAAACATCGGGATGCGCTTTTTCGATTTCGTCAAGCAACACTACGGAGTAGGGCTTACGACGCACCTTCTCAGTAAGCTGACCGCCTTCTTCATAGCCAACATAGCCGGGTGGAGCACCGACGAGACGAGAGACGGAGAATTTCTCCATATACTCGCTCATGTCGATGCGTATGAGAGCGTCTTCAGAATCGAAGAGATAGCGGGTCAGGGCTTTGGCAAGCTCTGTTTTCCCAACACCAGTAGGTCCTAAGAAGATGAACGAGCCAATCGGACGATTGGGGTCTTTGAGACCGGCACGAGTGCGCTGAATAGCCTTCGAGACTTTCTCAATGGCTTCATCTTGACCGATAACTTCAGCTTTCAGTGCATCAGCCATTTTGAGCAGTTTCTCCGTCTCAGATTGCGCAACTTTCATGACGGGAATGCCGGTCATCATGGCCACGACAGCGGCAACACTCTCTTCTGTAACATCATAGACTTTGTCAGCAGTGGACCTTTCCCACTCACTCTTTGCACGTTCAAGCGCTTCGATAAGACGCTTTTCTTGGTCACGCAGACGAGCGGCTTCTTCGAAGTTTTGAGACTTGACAACCTGATTTTTAAGTGCTTTGATGTCTTCAATTTTTTGCTCAAGTTCAAGTATTTCTTTCGGCACATGGATGTTAGAAAGATGCACACGCGCACCAGCTTCATCCATGACATCGATAGCTTTGTCGGGTAGATGTCTGTCCGTAATGTAGCGGTCGGCAAGCCTTACTGCCGATTCAATGGCTTCTTTACTGTAGCGGACATTGTGATGGGCTTCATACTTTTCCTTGATATTCGTCAAAATAATGATGGTATCTTCAACAGATGTAGGTTCAATCATAATTTTTTGGAAACGGCGGTCCAAGGCGCCGTCTTTTTCAATGTACTGACGGTATTCATCGAGGGTTGTTGCCCCGATGCATTGCAGGTCGCCACGAGCCAGAGCAGGTTTGAAGATATTAGAGGCATCCAGTGAACCTGAGGCACCGCCAGCACCAACAATTGTGTGAAGCTCATCAATGAAAAGAATGACATCTTTAGACTTTTCCAGTTCGTTCATGACAGCCTTCATGCGCTCTTCGAACTGACCGCGGTATTTTGTGCCAGCAACAAGTGCAGCAAGATCGAGGGCTACCACACGCTTGTCATAGAGCACACGGCTTACTTTGCGTTGCACAATGCGCAAGGCAAGACCTTCCGCAATCGCCGTTTTACCGACACCCGGCTCACCAATCAGCACAGGATTGTTCTTTTTGCGGCGTGAGAGCACCTGCGCCACGCGCTCAATTTCCTTTTCACGACCGATAATAGGGTCAAGCTTGTCTTCAAGGGCTAGTTTAGTGAGGTCTCGCCCAAAGTTATCCAGAACAGGTGTCTTTGACTTTTCCATCTTTCGTGATTCGTATTGTTGTTGATATTGACCACTTCCAGCAAAGGAACTACTTGCAGCGGCAGCAGTAACTGCACCGCCAGTTTTGCCACTCATGATGTTTTCTAACTCTTCGCGCACAATGGTGTAGCTAACCCCAAACTGCGAAAGAATTTGCGCAGCAAGGTTTTCCTCATCTTTGAGTAGCGAAAGAAGCAAGTGCTCAGTGCCAATGATGTCGGACTTGCAAATCTTGGCTTCAAGGTAAGTGATTTTTAGAACTTTCTCAGCTTGCTTGGTTAAGGGAATATTCCCCAAAGTAAGCGTACCGCCTGTAGAGCGGACCGTTTCCTCAATAGCACGCTTAAGCTTGTATAAATCACAGCCTAAGTTTTTAAGAATCCGTACCGCAATGCCTTCGCCTTCGCGAATGATACCTAAAAGCAGGTGTTCAGTGCCAATGTAGTCATGGCCAAGTCGTAGTGCTTCTTCGCGACTATATCGGATAACATCTTGAACCCGATTAGAAAAATTCCCTTCCATATTTATCTATCACAGAAATAATTGAATGATTATAAGTATTTCTCAAGGTCTTAAGCAAGTTTGCAAGCACTGAATATCAACCATGCTCTAAACCTTGACAAAGCGTAGTCTTGCATCTAAGAACAGCAGTGCTTAAGCAAGTCTCATCGCATAGATAATAAACACAATCAAGGCGATTTGCAAAATTTTGGTCACGAAAGTGTTACCTCTGTCACGAGCTCAAACTTTGAGCAATGCTGCATCAGAGCAGCTGTTTCCAATAAGTAAGTTAACCAAAAGTTAGAGTATAGGGTTTGAAATCCAAATGCCACTTTAGCCCTATCCCTATGCATCATAGGCAGCGTTTTAATTGCAGGTATGGTTATGTATATTTTGCCTGTATGCAACACAATAGAAAGCATTAACTTGTGCTTTAACCAATCAAAATATGGACGAAAGAGACATCTTGGATAGCGGCTCTGAATACCTAGATCCTCAAGAGCGACACGAACTGACCAGACACGTTCAGCGCTTAATTGACCAAGACTTGCTGTACACAATCTACGATACAGAGGAGCTGGAAGAGATAGTCAGCCTGCTTCTTGAGGAGGGGGACAGTCATCGTGCGCTGCGTGCTGCAACACATCTGGTGGCTCTGGCGCCCTACAACGGCGATGCATGGTTCAGTAAAGGGTTAGCATTGGCACAACTATCGGACCATGTAGGAGCGGCTTTTGCCTTCGAAAAGGCAGTAGCACTCAACCCATCCGATGTGGAAGCGCTGATGCATTGGGGTATTACACTTGATAATCTCGGCAAGCCCTTGCAAGCTCTGGAAGTCTATGAGCGTGCCAGTGCACTTTCACCCATGGATGATGAGATTCATTTCTGCCGCGCCATCTCTTTGGAACGATTGGAACGATATAGCGAAGCTGAAGCAGAGTTGCACACTTGCCTTGAGCTCAACCCTGAACACCCCGAAGCATGGTATGAGCTGGGCTATTGCAAAGATATGCTCGGTAAGTACGAAGAAAGTTTAGCCTGCTATGATAAGCATATTGATATAGACCCCTACAACGCAAATGCATGGTATAATCGTGGGGTGGTGTTAAGCAAATTAGAACGCTACCAAGAATCTGTTCAAAGCTATGACATGGCACTAGCTATTCGTGCCGATTTTGCTTCAGCATGGTATAACCGCGGCAATGTGCTGGCGGCTATGGGAAAGCTAACTGAAGCAATCGAGAGCTATCAGCAAACTTTGCACATTGAGCAAGATGATGTGGCAAGCCTGTTCAATATCGCTATGGCATACGAAGAATTAGGCAATTACTCTGAAGCAATCGCCTATCTGAAAAAGTGCCTTGCCATAGAGCCAGAGTATGCCGATGCATGGTATAGCTTAGCTTGCTGCTACGATATGATTGATGAGCTCGAGAGCGCAATGCAATGCATCACTCAAGCTATCGCGCTCGATGATGAGTGTGCAGACTACTGGCATGCTCGTGCCGAAATTGAGTATGCACTGGGCTACGTTGAGCAGGCATTGCAATCCTACAATGTCTCTCTTACGCTCGACAGTACCAATGTGCATGCTTGGTACGACTACGCCTCTATGCTCATGGAAATTAAACGCCATGAAGAAGCTGTTGTAGCCTTCAATAAAGTAATTGAGTTAGAGCCATCGCTAGCAGAATTAGCAGATGTGCACTTCGAGTTAGCCTGTGCCTACAAAGCTATCGGCGACACAGAAAACACGGTGCGCTCACTTCGCCACGCCTTTGCGCTCGACAGCACCAAACGCGACCTCTTCAAAAAAGTCTTTCCAGACCTATACAAGCATCGAGCCATTCGTGAAGCCTTAGGCTTCAAGTAAGAAGAGTAGAGTGACCAATTTTGAGACACTAATATGCTCTCGGCTAAAAAAGTGTTAGGGCTTATTGGGTATCAAATTGGTTACTCACTCTCACCACTAATGCATAATGTGGCAGCTGAATACCTTGGTCTGCCGTATGTCTATACGCTGTTTGAAATCCATCCATCGGAAAATTTGGGCACCGTGCTCGAGGGCGCAAAAATCTTAGGATTAGCGGGACTGAATGTAACTATTCCCTACAAAGAACGAGTTGTGGCACATTTAGACGCATTGAGTGCTGAAGCGGCTGAAATCCAAGCCGTTAATACCATTCTCAATCAAGGGGGGCAACTGATTGGATATAACACGGACATTTATGGTTTTGCAGAGCCGCTCTTGCCATTCAAGTCTGATGTAGATGGAAAGGAAGTTGTGGTCTTCGGCGCAGGTGGGGCAGCACGAGCCGTGGTGCAAGCCTTGCGCCAGTATTTCAAGCCAGCGCATATTCATCTGGTGGCAAGAGATGAAGCCAAAGCCGAAGGACTTAAGGAAACTTTCAAGCGCCGCAGTAAAAGCCTAAGCATCTCTACCTACCTCTTTGATGCTGAAAATCTCAAGACAATTTTGAAACACGCACGCCTAATTGTCAATGCTACGCCAATTGGCACCGAAGCTGCAGGCACTGCCTCAAAACCTGCAAATCTATTCCCAAGTGAATGGAACGTGTGGTCGCCGCATACTATTGCCTACGACTTGGTCTATCGCCCCATGCTCACGCCATTTTTGCAAGCGGCGCAAGAGGCTGGAGCAAAAATCATCTCTGGCTTTGAAATGCTAATTGCACAAGGCGCAAAATCCTTTGAGATTTGGACAGGAAAAGCCATGCCGCGTGAGACAGTGCGACAAGCATTGCTCCAAGCTCTACAGCAAAAACAAAGTTAAAGAAAGTGCTTGCAATCTGCCCCAAAGCATGTAGAGAACTGGCTTATTTTTCTTCAGTATGCGTTGAGGGCTTTGGCTTTGTGAGTGCCGCAAGTACTTCAGGTTGGGCACGGAGTTCTTCGAATTTCTGGCGTAAAAATGCCTCTGCCGCCTCACGGTCATACGGAATAAGACCGTCTAAGATGGCGTCTTCCATAGACTTTTTGAGCACACCAACCAGACGTCCTTCAGGGATGTTGAACATCTGCATAATTTCATGCCCGTTGATAGGCGGACGCCATTTTGCCCACCTATCCTTTTCAGTCACATCAGCAATTTTCTCTTCAACTTTGGCAAAGTTAGCCAAAATGCGTTGAACCTTTTTGGGGTTTTTGCTGGTCACATCGGCGCGGCAAAGTGTCATCAAGTCGTCTAAGTCTTCGCCTGCTTCTACCATCAGACGGCGAATGGCTGAATCGGTAATCTCATCGCGATGAAGTGGAATGGGACGCAGATGCAGACGCACCATTTTTTGCACATACGGCAAGTGTTCCATTGGAAATTTCATGCGCTTGAAGATTTTGGGTAGCATCGCAGCGCCCAGTGCATCGTGTCCATGAAATGTCCAGCCGTGACCTTTGACAAATCGCTTCGTGCGTGGTTTGCCAATGTCGTGCAGCAGTGCCGACATGCGTAGCCAAAGTTTATCGGTCATTGCCGCACAGTTATCGACGACTTTCAGCGTATGGAAAAATGTGTCTTTATGCCCTAAGCCATCGACCTGTTCGACGCCAGCCATCAGCGAAAGCTCAGGGAAAATTTCATCGAGCAATTTGGTGCGAAAGAGAATTTCCAAGCCGATGGAAGGCACTGGGGTTTTCATGATTTTGAGCAGTTCATCGCTGATGCGTTCTTGCGAGACAATCTTAATTCGCTGACGCATGCGCTCCATAGCGGCAAGCGCTGCCGGATCGACCTGAAAGCCAAGTTGTGCGGCAAAACGAGCCGTGCGCATCATGCGCAAGGGGTCATCAGAAAATGTGGTTTCGGGATTGAGTGGTGTACGCAAAATTTTCTTTTCTAAATCTTCCAAGCCAGCAAAGCGGTCAATGATTTCACCGAATGTGCTGGCATTGAGTGAGACAGCAAGCGCATTGACCGTAAAATCTCGCCGTGAAAGGTCGTCTTCTAAGGTGCCAACTTGCGTAATCGGTTTGCGCGAGTCGGGATTGTAACTTTCCTTGCGTGCACCAACAAACTCCAATTTCACTTCGCCCAGAACTTCATCATCAAATGTAAATTGCACCGTGCGGAACCGCTCAAAGACGGCAAACGCTCGTCCCTTGAGCCGCGCTTTAGCAGCAGTGGCAAAACTGATGGGGTCGCCGACAACCATGATGTCAATATCTTTGCATGCCTTGCCTAACAGACGGTCACGCACATAGCCGCCGACAACATAGCATGGCAAGCGCATCTCGTCGGCAAGTTCGCCCAAACGCATGAAGAATGGCTCGGTCAGTGCAAGTGTAGTTGGTGCTTTTAACAAAGTGCTCATGGTTATAAGGTTTAAGTCCAAAGTTACAAATCCTTAAACGCAATCCGACATCAAATTTTTCCCATGCTCCTGCAAAAACGCTATGTCGTGTTGAAAAATGAGCGCACAGGGTGCTGTGGCACTGCTCCACACTCGTCTGTTTTTCCTGTAAAACATAGATGTTCTTCGCACTGTTGTTGTCATCCCGAGCATTCCCTTTGCGTCATCCCGAACATTCTCTCCGTGTCATTCCGAACGCAGTGAGGAATCCCGTGCATGGATGCTTCGCTTCGCTCAGCATGACAGGGTAGAAAGTGTGAATGCTTCACTTCGTTCAGCATGACAGGGTGGAAAGTGTGGATGCTTTGCTTCGCTTGGCATGACAAAACCGAAGGTGTCATTCCGAGCATTCCCTTTGCATCATTCCGAGCACTTTTTCTGTCATTCCGAGCGCAGCGAGGAATCCAAGCATGGATGCTTCGCTTCGCTCAGCATGACAAGCGATGTCATTCCGAAATGTAGGCGAATACGCTACGGCAAGCAAAATGCAAGCGCAATTTGATGTATATTCAGGTTTCAATCTGGAAAGCTCTGATGTCGGAGTTGCAGCATATTGTGGTGCGTGGCGCAAAGGTGCATAATCTCAAGAATATCAATGTGGATATTCCGCGCTACAAATTGGTGGTCATCACTGGACTGTCAGGCTCGGGCAAGTCGAGCTTGGCGTTCGATACCATCTGCGCAGAAGGACAGCGCCGCTTCATGGAAACGCTATCGGCGTATGCGCGCCAGTTTGTCGGTGCTATCGAGCGACCCGATGTCGATTTCATTGATGGGCTCTCACCGGTCATTGCGATTGAGCAGAAAACTACTGCCCGTAGCCCGCGCTCCACAGTGGGCACCATCACCGAAATTTACGACTTCATGCGCCTGCTCTGGGCAAGAATCGGCGTGCGATACGACCCCAAAACCAATCGGCGCGTAGAAAAACAAAGTGAAGAAGATATTCTAAACACCATCTTGCAACTGCCAGAAAAAACCAAAGTGCAATTGCTGGCGCCGCTGGTCGTTGGGCGAAAAGGACACTACCGAGAATTGTTCAGTGACCTGCTCAAACGCGGCTTTTTGCGTGTGCGCGTCGATGGCGAAACGCTCGAGCTCAAAAAAGGCATGAAGCTCGATCGCTACAAAGTTCACGATATTGAACTCGTGGTCGATAGGTTTAGCATTTCGCCTGAAATTGCCCCGCGTCTCAAAGAAGCTATTGCACTGGCACTGCGGCTCTCGGACAATCAATCCACGATGATTTGTGAGGTCTTGGGTGAAAACAAACGCGACCTATGGTTTAGCAAAAATTACGCCTATTCTGATGGTAGCATTGCTTTAGCAGAGCTTGCCCCTAACAACTTCAGTTTCAATTCGCCCTACGGTGCTTGTCCCACCTGCGAAGGCTTAGGTGAAATTATGCAGGTTTCGCCCGAGCTGATTATTCCGAATCCTGAACTCAGCATCGCAGAAGGCGGACTGGCGCCATTAGGCAAAGAAGGGCGCAGCGAAATGTGGCAAATCATCAAAGCCTTAGCCAAACAGCATAACCTTTCGCTCCATGCACCAATTTCAAGTTTGCCGAAAGAATTTATCAAAGCCTTGCTGGAAGGCGTGAAAGAGCCAGTGCCAGTGACTTATCACTATGGCGGGCGCGAGTATGTGTATCCGACAAGCTTTGCTGGCTTGATAGAGTATGTTCAGCAGACGCATCGCACCACGCAATCGGTTACGGTGCGCGAATGGGCAGAAGGATTCATGCAGAAATCGCCATGCCCAGAATGCAAAGGTGCGCGCTTGCGCAAGGAAAGTCTCTTCGTCAAAATCGCAGAGCGCAATATCGCCGAGGTAGCTGACTTAGCCATTCCCGAGTGCAAAAGTTTCTTTGAACAATTGCCAAAACAGCTCTCTGGCAGAGAACTGGCAATTGCTACACCAATCTTAGCAGAAATCACGAGGCGGTTAGATTTTCTGCTAAATGTGGGGTTAGATTACCTAACGCTGTCTCGCTCTGCGGCGGCACTATCGGGCGGCGAAGCCCAACGCATTCGACTGGCAGCACAGCTGGGGTCACAATTGACTGGCGTGCTCTACATTCTCGATGAACCTTCTATCGGATTGCATCAGCGCGATAATGTCAAACTCATTGAGTCGTTATTGCAACTGCGTGACTTGGGCAACACGGTCATCGTCGTCGAGCACGATAAGGAAACAATGGAACGCGCCGATTACATCATTGACCTAGGTCCGGGCGCTGGTGAGCATGGCGGCAGAGTGGTAGCTGAAGGCACAGCCAAAACGCTTCATGCCGAGTCGCTGACGGCGCAATACTTACAAGGCAAATTGAAAATTGAAGTGCCAAAAGTGCGGCGCGAAGGCAATGGAAAATTTATCGTGCTTGAAGGCTGCACAGGGCATAACCTGAAAAATGTAACACTCAGACTGCCTTTGGGAAAGTTTGTGGCAGTTACAGGCGTCAGCGGTTCAGGCAAGTCGTCACTGATCAATGAAACGCTTTACCCAGTGCTTGCAAATGCATTTTACCGCTCCAAAATTTTGGCACTGCCCTACAAAAAAATTTCAGGCATAGAGCATCTCGATAAGGTTATCGACATTGACCAATCGCCGATTGGTAGAACGCCGCGCTCTAATCCAGCAACCTACACAGGGGTCTTTACGCTCATTCGCGATTTTTTTGCATCGTTGCCCGAAGCCCAAATTCGTGGCTACAAAGCAGGTCGATTTAGCTTCAATGTCAAGGGCGGACGATGCGAAGCCTGCGAAGGCGATGGCGTCAAGAAAATTGAGATGAATTTTCTGCCCGATGTCTATGTCACATGCGATGTCTGCAAAGGCAAGCGCTACAACCGCGAAACACTTGAAGTGCACTACAGAGGCAAAAACATTGCCGATGTGCTCAATATGCCTATTGAAGAGGCACGCCAGTTCTTTGAAGATTTCCCGCGCATCAAGCGCATTTTGGAAACACTCGAAAGCGTAGGCTTGGGCTACTTGCGTCTTGGACAATCTTCCACTACACTCTCTGGCGGTGAAGCCCAACGAGTCAAGCTGGCGACAGAACTTGCAAAGGTGCAAACAGGCAAAACGCTCTACATTCTCGATGAGCCCACAACAGGTTTGCACTTTCGTGATATTCAGCTGCTGCTCGATGTGCTGCATCGGCTGGTCGACAAAGGCAATACGGTCGTGGTTATTGAGCATAACTTGGACGTCATCAAGCAAGCTGACTGGATAATTGACTTGGGTCCAGAAGGCGGGGCAAAAGGCGGAGAAATCATTGCTGAAGGCACGCCGGAAAAAGTAGCAGAAATCGAGCGCTCCGCTACAGGCTATTTCCTACGCCGCGAACTGGATTTGGATTAAGCAAAACGATTGCATCTAAGCAATGGAGATTGCCGAGCATGTTTGCTTTCTATCAAAACGATTGAATGAACTCTAAGCGGAGACTGCGGTCAAGTGCAGAGAGCGAACGGAAATTATCGTTGATGTTAGAAAAGTTCATTTCAATGGTAAAGCCGGCGCCAAGTGAAAGTCGCAACCCCACATCAAGAAAGCCGCTACCACGACCAAAAATTTCGCTACGGTCATCATTGAGTGCAAAGTCATACTGCACATACAAGGTAAGGTCGGCACCGATGGTTTTTTCAAACCCAATGTAGAAATTGAGATTACCATCGTCTTGAGCTTCAAGAATGCTGTAATTCAGACCGGCATGCCAAGTCAGATAGCCAAGGAATTCAAAATTTTTTGAGGCGGCAAGGAAAAAACCCGGGGCTTTGCGTTCATAGCGATTGAGGCTATCGACGAAGCGTCCGCGACCCTGCGAATCGAAGCCAAGCATCAGTGCTGGAGAGAAAAGTTCTTCTTCCAAGATACGGTAGCGTACCATTGCCCCAGGCAGGCGGTTCCACTGCGGTGCGCCAGAGCCGATAAGGTTTGTGGCGCCGTAGGAAAGCCCAAGCGAGAACTTATCGCTGATGCCTACACTGACAGAGACTGTAGCCCCACCGTTGCTGAAGAACCATCCCTCCAAAGCAAATACCCCGCGCTTGAGCGTGCCAGCGGTCGGCAGGTTAAAAAGGTAGCGTGATTCTTGTGTCGCATGAGCACCAGCAGAACTTTGTGCATAAAGCAAAGCAGGAGAAAGCAGTAAGGAGAAAGCAAGAACAAAGTTTTGAATCATTAAAGTGCCAAATTCAGAAAGTTGAGATAAGAACACATAAGACTTTTCAGGCGAAAAAACAAGGGCTAAAGACGGATAAAGCGGTTTTCATAACTGCCATCGCGGTGAATGGTGATGGCATTGAACTTATTGCCACTGCGCCGCACTGAACCAGAGTTGATGAAGTGAATGCCATCGATGCGGTACTCTTCAGCTTTGTGATAATGTCCATGCAGAGCCAGTTTGGTGCCAATCGCTTTGAGCGTGTTTAGAAAAGCGTCGCGCTCGACAAGTTCCATAGACCAGATGAAGGCACGGTCGGCGGCATTTTGTGGCTCATAGATGCGATAAGCGTGATGAAAAAGGGCGATGGTGAATTTATCGCTCAAAAGCGAACGAATATGAGGCTGTTCCACTGCATAGCGTTCTTCGGCATGAACATATCCACGAGAACCCGATGGATTGACGGTCAGCGACCACTCTAAGACACTATTGAATGCCACAATTGCCACACCGTTTGGACCGCCATTGAGAATTTTGATAAAAGGAAAGTGCAGTGGTTCTTCTTTGTCGTCAGTAATGGTCTCGCGAAAAATCTCACAAAATTCGCTAAGCTTTCTGTGATAGCTGATACCTTGAGATTCTAGAGCGCGCATGGCAGTGGCACGCAATCCTAGCACGCCATTGAATTCATATTTGCCAAAAATGTCATGATTGCCCGGAATGATTGTAACGCGTTCCCAGTGTAGAATGTTGTGACGCGCAAGAATTTCACGCAAGTGCCATAAATCTTCGAAATTGACAACATCGACAATATCGCCTGTCATGACAAGATGGTCGAAGCCATGGTCAAGGATTTTCTTGATAAGCGTATCTAATTCAAGCAAACAGTGTGGGTTGGTCTCACTATCCAAGTGAAGATCAGAAATGTGCGCTAATTTCATGGCTATCGCATCGGGTTTCTCTACAAATTTCGGGCTTTGAAAAGTGATAAAAAAATCTCTCTTTTACAGAACAAAAGTCATAAGCAATGCAGTTTGCTCCAAGGGTAGAAACCAACCAAGATGAACATCTTACCTATGTCAGATAACACAGTGCTGGCGGCAGTGGAGCCGCATCTTGTCTCTACACAAGAATTAGTAAAAAAACTCAGAACCTTATCAAAAAACCTGTGGTGGTCGTGGAATCTGGAAGCACAAGAACTGTTTGAAGCGCTCTCACCGCGGTTGTGGTCGAAGTATAATCACAATCCAGCGGAGGTGATGATGAACGTCTCTGAGCAAGAAATTACGGCGCGGCTGGGCAATGCAGAGTTTTATGAAAAGGTAACCAAAGTCCTACGCCATTTTGAAGATTACCTCAACGAGCGTCAGACTTGGGCGGCAAGCCATGCACCAGAGTTGGTCGAGCGCCCTATTGCTTATTTCAGTGCAGAGTTCGGTTTGCATGAAAGCTTACCAATTTATTCAGGTGGGCTGGGCGTCTTGGCTGGCGACCACATCAAAGCCGCAAGTGACTTAGGGCTCAACTTCGTTGGCGTGAGCCTGTTTTACCGTGAAGGCTACTTCCAGCAGCGTCTTTCCCCAGATGGATGGCAACAGGAAAATTATCCGCTCTATCGACCCGAATACTTGCCAATGGAATTGGTCTGCGATGAGTCAGGGCAACCTGTGTTGGTGTCGGTGGAGTTGGGTCATAGTTCGGTGTATGTGCAAGGCTGGGTGGTAAGAGTCGGGCGTGCGGCACTGTATTTGCTAGATACGAATGTGGAGCAAAACGATGTGCATTACCGCGATATTACCAGCCGCGTCTATGGCGGCGATTCGACCACGCGCATCAATCAAGAAATGATTTTGGGAATCGGTGGTGTACGCTTTCTGGAAAAGTTAGGCATCCAGCCGCGTGTCTATCATATGAACGAAGGACACTCGGCGTTTCTGACGCTGGAACTGTTGCGAAAAGAACTGCAATCAGGCAAATCTCAGAGCGAAGCTATTGAAACCGTAAAATCGCAGTGCGTCTTTACAACACACACACCTGTGCCAGCAGGGCACGACCGCTTCTCGGCAGACCTCATGCACTATACGCTCGATACATTTCTCAAAAGCTCTGGAATAGACTTTGAGTCATTGATGGCGCTTGGACGGGAGAATCCAGAAGATAAACAGTCGCCTTTTACAATGACGGTCTTGTGCCTGCGTATGGCACGTGCAGCCAATGGCGTATCGCAGTTGCATGGAAAAGTTTCACGCGAGATGTGGAAGTCGCTCTACGGTGGAAAAGCTGAGAATACTCCGATTGGACATATCACCAACGGCATTCATACCCATAGCTGGCTAAACCGCACCACACTCAACTTCTGGCAACGCTTTGCGCAGGGCGATAAAGAATTTTTCTTAGACCGCGAAAAGCTAAGTGAAATCATCGATAAAATTCCTGACGAGGAAATTTGGGCACTGCGTTACAGCCTACGCCGAGAGATGATAGAATTCGTGCGCCAGCGTTTGGAAGAACAAAACTTGCGTCACGGCTACGATATGGGCATGATGTACACGCATACCCTTTCAGCCGATACGCTAACCATCGGATTTGCGCGGCGCTTTGCAACTTACAAGCGCGCACCACTTATCTTCACCGACCTTGAAAGAATTGCTAACATCATCAATCACCCAGAGCGACCGGTGCAAATCATCTTTGCTGGCAAGGCGCATCCGCGTGATAATGGCGGCAAAAAGTTCATTCAAGAAATCTACCACATTACGCGCATGCCGCAGTTTATCGGCAAAGTGATTTTCCTTGAAAACTACGACATGAACATCACGCGCCACCTCATTTCAGGTGCAGATGTGTGGCTCAATACACCCCTACGACCGCTTGAAGCCAGTGGCACATCGGGACAAAAAATTGTCGCACACGGCGGCTTGAACCTGAGTATCTTGGATGGATGGTGGTGCGAAGGCTACAATGGCAAAAATGGATTTGCTATCGGAAAAGGCGATGACTCAGAGCGCTCACAAGATGAGCAAGACAAAGACGATGCGCGCTCGCTCTATGAAGTCTTGGAAAAGCAGGTGGTGCCAGAATTTTACACTCGCTGCCCACAAGGCATTCCAAGAGCGTGGATAGAACGAATCCGACACTCCATGAAAACACTGATGCCCATCTACAACACACACCGAATGGTGCGCGAGTATGTCGAAAAGTATTACAAGAACAGATAACTAATTGTTCAAACGCTCAAGAGGCCGCCGCTCGGCGAAGTCGGTCCATGATGGCTAAGCCGAGACCTTCTTCAGGGACCGCTTCACAAAAAATTTTCTCGATGCCAGCGGCGTCGCACTCGCGAAAAAAGTGATACAGAGCATGAGCATAATCATTAAGGTCGCGGCAGATATGCTTTTTGGCAACCTTGATATGACTCGGCAAATTGTGCAGACCAATGTAAGCTGATGATGAGCTTGGCGACTGAATTTCGTCTGGCGAATGAACAATACAAACATGGGCATGCGGAGCATAATGACGATGCTTCATGCCCGGGCTCTTAGGAGACTTCAAATTCTTTGGCTGATATAGCCGAGTTTCAGGCACCACCGATTGCAAGGTTTCAAGCGACACGGCGCCAGCCCGCATCACAAGAGGAACCTTGCCTGTGCAATCGACAACCGTAGACTCCAGCCCAATTTGACTCTGCTCATCCTTCAAGATGCAACTAATCTTGCCATCCAAGTCTGCTTTCACCGCTTGCCAAGTGGTAGGACTGGGTCGCCCAGACAGATTAGCTGACGGTGCGGCAATCGACACGCCACAGGCTTCCAAGAAACGACGAGCAACTGGATGCGCTGGCATACGCACAGCAACCGTATCCAACCCAGCCGAAACAATTTTGGGCACAAACTTACTGCGCGGTAAAATGACCGTCAAAGGACCGGGGAAAAAGTGCTCAATAAATTTCTCTGCAATAGGTGTCAGGCGCTTAACCAGCAGACCTAATTCTGAAAAATGTGAAATGTGCACAATCAGTGGATTATCGGCTGGGCGACTCTTGACATCAAAAATTTTTTGAACCGCCTGTTCTTCAAACACATTTGCGCCTAAGCCATAGACTGTCTCGGTAGGAAACGCCACGAGCTCACCTTTCAGAATGAAACGTGCCGCCTCTAAAACCGAGCTTGTGATTTTAGTCTTCATTACCTGTGCATGTTCATACTCCAGTTTTGAGTGTTTGCACTGCGCCAAATTCCTATGTTTGAACAAAGTTAGTAATGTTGTAGGGTGAGTCGTCCGCTTGACACAGGGGCTATAGCAGAGGTGCCGTAGAAAACAACTCTTTCTGGGATATCACCTTACTGGAAATATCGGTTAAATCGCCTTCGAGGAAAAGAAGAACTTATCGTACAATTGCCAGTTTCTCCAAGGTTTCAAGCTGCTCGTTGCGCAAAAGGTGTTTGAAAATCACCTTGTAGAGATAGACACCATTAGCAAGCTCATTGCCATCTTCATCTCGACCGTCCCAATCGATGCGAACAAGCGAGGGAGCAGATGTCTCAGTGTGCTCAAGGCTTTTGATAAGCCGCCCAGCAATCGTGTAAATTTTAATGCGCACTTCCACTTGCTCGCCTGCTTGGTTGTGTGAAATGAAAAACGAGGTTGGTCCGCGTGTAGGATTCGGAAAATTCAGCGCGTATTTGATATGCAGCTTAGATGCATTGCGTACCACAAAGGCAAGTTCTTGTTCAGAAGAATTGTTGTAGCTATCCCATGCCTTGAAACGCAAGGTGTAGTCGCCATCACGAAGCGGCGCAAAAGTGTAGCGTACTTCACCTTCAGTGAAACTTTCAGAGCGAGCTTGATAAAAATCGTTGAGCAAAATTGGATTGCGTTCATCGTTGTTGAGAATAAGTGTGAGCGCATTGCCAATGCCTTGTGTGAGATTAATTCCACTCTCGTCAGAAAGTTCAGCAATGAGTGTGGGCTGTGCGCCAACAACACCGCCAGAGACAAAACTCGGGTCGTTGAGGTAAAGCCTGATGTTGGGTCCGCTGGTATCAATAGGTGCGTCAGGGTTGGTGCCAGTTGCGACAAACTGCTCAAAACTGCCTGAAGCCGTGGCAAAAAGGTTGCGCGGTGCAGTATCTTCTTGCCAAAGATAAAAGCTGACTTTGCCAGTCTTGACGCTGTCGTAACTAATGTCTTTCGGGACAACGAAGTTGATGCGAAATCGCCCATTGCGCACGGGAGCAAGACCGCGATAAATCAAGGCATTCTGAACATCATAAAACTCATCGATGACGCCGCGCCCTTCATGGTCAGCTGCAGCCTGACGCGGTGCATCAAACACCGAGATAGCCGCAGTGCCGCTAAATGCCGTATTGACCGCACCAGAAGGCAAACGAACAGACCCAGAAAGTGTCACGCGTGAGAGCGCACTGAGCTGGATAAGCGCAGAGTGAGGCAAAGCAATGCCATTGAGAGAATCCAACTGTGCAAGTGTGCGTCCGACACATAAACGCAAGGCAGGGTCACCAAGCAAATAAAACTTCTCGGCATCTCCAGCATTGAAGAGGTCTAACTTGAAGCGAAGCAGCGCTATGCCAAGTGGAATGGGGTTTTGATTGGCATCGCGCTCAAAAATGCGCTGAAAAAGCAGAGGCGGATAAGCTGAGCCACTGGTGATAAAAATAGACCGATTGGTCGGAATAAGTATGCTGGCGCCACCTGAAGGCAAAACAAACATTTGCTCAGCGCCGCTTTGCCGATTAGGGTCATCGTTTCTGCCAAAGTCGCACGTGGCAGTGATACAAAGCGTAGGGCGCTCACGATTGGTCAATTGGGGCAGTGAAGTGGCAGGGTCAAAAATGCGTTCAGCTGCCCACACGCTGGGATTGCCATGACCGATGTAGTTAATGACCGAGACGCCACGATTGAGCTGCGTAATGATTTCGCGTGCAGCACCGGGGCGACGCACCCCACCAGCCGCCGCTTCGGCGCGGAAAAACGACGCATAAATTTTTACTGGATTGATATATGGCGCCACACGACGCATTGCCGCAATAGTGTTTTCGCTATCGCGTGCAAATTGATTGAAGTCCGAAGGCTTATTGCCATTAGGACCGTCATCTGCCACAAAAGCCACGCGATTTCGCCAATCGCCTTGCTCAATGGAGGTCTCATACTCAATGGTTTTGTCGACTGCTAAGCGGGCTTCGCTGGCAGATTGTACCGTAAAACGTCCGACGGCAAGGTCAGGCAAAAAGTCGACGCCATCGACAGCCACGAAAAAATCGTCCGTAGTTGCCGCAAAGGAAAGCTCCAGCAAACTTTCTTCGGATTCAAACACGGGCACTTTGGAGTATCGCCGTCCAGTAATGTCGCGGTAGTCCCAGTCGCCATCACCGAAGAGCAAAAGATACTTTGGCTTTCTGCCCGGCGGCGCATAGTCGTAGAGCAATTTGACGAAATCACGAATTGCCGTAAAATCTTGCTTTCCGCCTGAAAACTCATTGTAGATTTGTCCAACTTCAACGGCTACGGTACGCAAAGCCTGCTCGCCTAAACGCGCTCTATCGCTACGGTAACGCGCAAGCCGTTCCGCTTCGCTACGAAAGTCCGCACCATAGACAATGATGTATTCTGGAAAAGCCTCAGGATTGCTACTTGAAGCAAGGCTACGCAAATTTTGATTCGCAATAAGCTGCGCTGAAGCCGGTCGGCGAAATGTGGTGCGCTCCGAAAAAGCCACATACTCACGATACTTGCGCGGCGACTCTGCCTGCACAACCATAATGCCGCTGGTACTTGCTTCGCCACTAATGCGAGTAATGTTCGAAAGGTCAGTGATGTCCCAAACTGTTGGCGTGGCTGTAAAACCAGAGAGCTGGTAGCGCACAGCTTGAGCCGAGGTCAGCCCAACAAGCGAGTTGAATTTCAGAAAATCATTTTGTGCGACAAATTGGCGAAAGTAAATGAGTTCAAACCAGTCAGGATAAAGGTTAGAGGTTTCAGAGGAGGCGAAGAATTCAAGTTGTGTGTTAGTTTGCTCGCCTTGAATCAGATTAGCTGAAAAGGTTTGGTCAATCAGGACGGCAGAACCGAAAACATAAGCGTCTAAATTTTGTGTAATGCCCGTGCGGCGTTCGACGATAGGCGTGCCACTTTCACGAAGTGCAAAGGCTTCATTAGCAGTGGTGGCAGAAATGAGCTTAGCGCGCAGTTGCACGGCACGCGTGCGGTCAATGCCAGCAACGCTCAGTTGATAAGTTGCACGATTGCGACTGGCATTAAGTGGGCTGTCAAAAAAGTTCAGACCAGTGTTGGAAAAATTGATGCGGTCATTTTCTATGAAGGATAGCCATTGAAAAACCGTAGGTTGGAATGCCGTGGCGGTTTCAAGCGAAGGGCGTGTAGGAATGCGCTTGCCAAACTCTCCATCGAGCGAGAGGAAAACAAATGCTGAATTTGACATGCGATGGAGGTAGTGAGTAAGTTGTCCCCGAAGTGAATCGTACTTGATGCCAGAGGTTGTTTTGGCATAAAACAGCACAAAGTCGTTGGCATCGAAACGCTCATCATCTTCGCCAGAGACGAAAATGGCGCATTCTTGCAGGTCGTTAGGTTTAGGCGAGTTGATGCGCGTGTCTAATTCTTCCCCGCCATTTTGATAAATCTTGATGCGGCGCGGATTGACCGTCGCAAGGTTGATGCCAATTGATTCCAAGTAATTTCTATCGAGCCGATAGAGCCCCTCTTCACGAATTTCTAACTTGTAGAATCGACCGGAGCGTAGCACGCTTTGTGTAGCACCTGCATTTGCCGAATGCGTCGAAAATAAGTTGTAAGGCAAAGAATATGCTGAAAATTTAGGCACCATATCAGCATTGATGATGCCAGAGAAAAACTCTTCAGGTGTTTGCGTGGGGGCAAGATTCAGGGGCGGTGAAGGAGCAGGTGCAAAAATAACCTGCACAACAATGCGCGTAAACTTGGTAACACTGCGAGTGTCAGGATTGAAACGAAGCGGATAAAGAGAGAGAAAACAGACAAAAACACCGCGCAGAACTTTCGGTGCAGAAACTTCAGCAAGCACAAAAGGCTGCCTGGAAAAATAATTTGGTGCAACCTTGTAAGTCCGCTCGTGCGTGCGTGCATTCTCTTGTGGAAAAGGTGCAAGAAGTGTATTAGGCAAAGTCTCGCTTTCTGCGGCAAGAATCTTAATTGCAGGTGTGGCATTTGAAGGCAAAGCAATTGGCACGGAGCGAAACGGCTGCATAGGTAAGCCAGTGCGGTGCGGGGCATGCAATGCTCCGAAGAAGGGAAGTTCAAGGTAAGGTTGGGTTTCTATGAAGTGCGTGCGTGGCGGTTGCCACTCGGGTCGGAATTCTAACGTGAGCCCTTGCTCGGAAGAGGCTATCAGGCGAAGGTCAGGAGATTGCGAGAAGGCATAAGGTGCAACAAGGCAAATACATACCAAACAGATGAAGGCTTGCATCTGAAGTGAGTACTAAAGAAGCAGTTGAAGATAGCTACACACGCAAAGCTATGTCAAGGGCAAATGAGGAACATTAGTCTTGTGGAATCGGGCGCCCCATTGCCTTGTAGATTTCTTCAATCTGTGCTTTGTTCTTTTGAGCCTCAGCGTGCATTGGCTCAAGCTCTAACACGCGGCGATACGCTTTCAGCGCTGGACGATACTTGATAGCAGGCGGCAAGGGTGCTGAAAAGGTCATGTAGTTTGCAAACTCCATGTAGGCTTTGATAAGCTCAGCTTTTTTTTCACTGGCTTTGCCACTTTCTTCAATCGCTTTGACTTTCGCATACAGCTCGTTTGCCTTTTTATCGGCACGCAGTGCAGCTTGCGTGGTGGAATCGACTTTGAACGATGTGGGTGCAGATTGAGCGTGGGCGCTAATGCCTTGTGTAAAAGCCAGAGCAACGCTAAGAAAAAGGATAGTCAGTATTTTGCGCATCATAGAGCAAAGCAAAATTTGTTTGAAAAAAGCGTGAAGCATAAAGATAAGCATTTCTTGTGCCTTGAAAAAGAAAAGGCGCTGCATACTTACCTGTGCATCGCCTCTATTCAGAAAAGTAAGCTAGCGGACGTAGCGCGCAAAGCGTTCTTTTAGCCGACCTTTAGTGGTTGGTTTGTAGTGTCTGGAAACGAAGGCAGTGATTTGCTTGATACGTTCTCGGGCATCATCGGGTGCAAAGTATTCTGAACTGTATTTAGGTTCCTGCATCTTGGCTTGCTCAAGAGCCACAGTTTCACTGATGCGGACAATGCCGTAAGGGTCGTAGCCAGCTTGTGCGGCAAGAAAGGCGCCGTACCGGTCAGCTTCAAACTCATATTTCATCAGGCGTTTGCGCACTGCACGTTCGTAGGATTGTTCGGCAATTTCTTCGAGCTCTTGTTCACTTTCATCCATTTCTTCTTCCATTTCTTCTTCTAACTCGGCAAAGGCTTGAGCGGCTTTGATTTTAGTCATGCGTTTGGTGAGCTCTTCCATGCCATGGCGACGAACGACATGAGCAATTTCATGAGCGATGATGGCGGCAAGTTCAGACTCATCTTTGCAAGCACGGAGAGTGCCTTTGGTGAGAAAGATATAGCCACCCGGGCAAGCAAAACCATTGATGCTCTCATCGTTGAGAATGAAGACGCTGAAATCCCAGTCGTAGAACGGTGTCTGTTCGACAATTGCAGCACAAATCATATTGACATACTTGCAGAGGCGTGGGTCATTGACGAGACCGAATTCTGAAGCCAAGCGTGTGGCAATGCCTGCGCCAACTGCGACTTCGTTGAGACGGGCGTCATAGAGCGGCGGTTCCAGTCCGAGTGAGGCAAACGAAGCAGCTTGACGCTGACCTTGAGATTGCAACTCTCGCATGAAGGCTCGGAACTCTGCTTCACTGAACTCATTAAAACTCTGGTCAAGAATCACGTCAAGATTTTTGTCGGTAAACTTCTTTGAGCGTTTGGCGAACCCTTTTACAGCGGCAGCAATAGCAGCGCGTGAAGCCTGCGCAGAGCTCCACTTGGTTAGCACTCTCGTGCTGGGCAATTGTTTTTCTTGCAAGCAATTTTCGGCAATCCATCCTCTCGTTTTCTTATCGGGCAACTGCACTTTTACCCAGCGGTTGCTTTTTTCGAGCATAACCAGCTCAGTGTTGGCATTGAGCGTGGCAATAAGTCTGTAGTATGAGCCAGCACCATCGCGCACCTGGCTATTGTCGCGCTTAGTATAGACTTTCTGTGCAAAAACTGTACTCGAGGCAAGAAAGAAAAGTACCAAAATAGAGAACAGCCGATGAGTACGCATGACGACCATGAGCATTTGAAGTTTGAGGAAGATGTTTTCCTGAAAACCACGGCAAAACACTTCTACGAAAGCCAATGCACAGAATTGTGCGCCAACGCACGAGTTTGTCATGAGGGCAGGCTAAGATATTGCGCCATGTCCCACGATTTGACTGAGCTGTCAGCGCCAGAAGAGTAGAGTGTGCGTCCGTCGTCCGAAAATCTCACGCAAGTGGCTTTGCCTTTACCAGATTGATGGGCATGTGCGGCAATAACTTCTAATTTGCGGCACGATTGCGCGGCATAGACGCGTACAAATCCATCGGCATTAGCAGTGGCAAAGATATTGCCTTTGGGGCTGAAAGCCACACAGGTGATGGTCATTGGTTCCGGTTCAATGGTGCGGACGCTGCCCGTGGTGATATGCGTCAGTTTCACGATGCGGTCTTCACCTGCCGAAAGTACCCAATCGCCATAAGTGCTCATTGTCAGTAGGCGTCGGCGGTGCAGACCAATGTTTTTGAGCTGACCGTCGCGCCAGTTCCAGACCATCACTTGTTGGTCGTTGGTGAAAGCAATGTGTCGGTCATCGCTGGTAAAGACGGCGGCATAAATTGGGAAAGCAATACCCATGCGAGTGCGCACAAGCTCACCCGTTTCGGTATTCCAAATTTTTGCCGTCTTATCCCAGCTAGATGTAACCAGCAGCTTGCCATCATGGCTGAAATTGACGCAAGTGATAACGCTCTGGTGAGCATCAATGGTACGTGTGAGTTTGAGCAAGTTATCCTTAAACTCAAAGAAGTGAAGCTGACCCTTCATAGTGCCCAGCGCAAGCCAGTTGCCAAATGCGGCAAGTGAGACGGCGGTGCTATCGGCATAGAGCAGGGTGGCCTCTTGCGGTCGATTTGGGAACCAGCCAACAATACCGCGGTGACTGGCAACAGCGGCAAGCATCTTACCTTGCTCAAGCAAAGCAATCGATTGTGTAACGGCAGTGGTGCGGTAAATCTCATCGGCAAGTGTCAGTGTAGGGGTTTCAGGTGGTGGTGAAGCCTTGCCAAACTCCTCTGGGTTGACAAAGCGCCAGAAGAGGGAAATAACAGCCATTACAAAAAGCAAAACGAAAACTAGCGGGCGAACACGCGAGCGGGTGCCAAATTTTTCATTCCACGCTTGAATGTCCTCCATGCGTGAGACATATTCACTGTAGGAAGTGCCGTCGTAGCCAGCTTTGGTCGCAAAGGCAACAGCTTCAGCAAGATGCTGTTTGTAGAGTTCGTCATATTGACGGCGCTTTTGCTCATCGAGCAAAATGTTCTTGGCTTCGTTGAGCCGTTGGGCGCGCCGCTCAAGTCTTTCTCGCTCACGGGCAGACAGATTGGGAAATTTGTCTGGATGCGTTTCCTTGATAAGATTTTTGTAAGCGGCACGAATTTCTTCCGCAGTCGCATTTGGCGTGAGACCAAGTTCTGCATAAAGGTCAATGAAACGGTTACGCATGTTCATAGCTATTCTCCTTCGTGCAGCGTTGAGAAAAGTTCAGGAAACAAGTTGCAAGTTCGAGGTTAATTCGTTTGGACTTTCCGCGCCATTTGCCCAAGCATCAATGCTTTCAAATGTTGTCTGCGCAATGTTGCGCAGCGCTGTATCGGTCAAGAACGCCTGATGACTGGTAATAAGCACATTCGGAAAAGAAAGAAGCTGGGCAAGAATTTCGTCTTTCAACACCGTGCTGGAGCGGTCGTAGAAAAAGATGCCTGTCTCTTCCTCATAGACATCTAAGCCTAAGTATCCAATTTTGCCAGAGCGCAACGCATCAAGCACATCAACCGTCTTGACCAGCTTGCCGCGACTGGTATTGATAAGCATAACGCCATGACGCATCTTGGCGATGGATTTCTCATTGATGATGTGATACGTCTCAGGCGTTAGTGGAAGATGCAGCGTGATGATGTGGCTCTCTTGAAAGAGTGTGTCAAGGTCAACATACTGCAAGCCATACAGTTCAGTAAGTTGAGCATTGGGATACAGGTCGTAGCCGAGTAGGTGGCAGCCAAATCCATGCAAGATTTTGGCAACTACTGCACCAATTTTGCCTGTGCCAATGATGCCAACCGTCTTCCCGTTCATATCAAAGCCGACGAGTCCGGTCAGAGAAAAATTTAAATCTCGCACGCGGTGATGAGCACGTATGAGCTTACGATTGAGCGTCAGCATCAGCGCAACCGTGTGTTCTGCGACGGCATACGGCGAATAAGCCGGCACATTCGCTACACGCATGCCCAGCTCACGAGCTTTGGCAAGGTCGATATGATTAAACCCAGCCGAACGCAAAGCAATATACTTGATGCCAAACGAAGCCAGCTTTTCTAAAACCGGTGCAGACCCATCGTCATTGACAAACAAAGACACGACATCAGCGCCTCTGGCTAATTCAACCGTCTCGAGAGAAAGTTGCAGTTTGAGAAAGTTAAGTTCATGTCGATTTTGAGCCGCTTGAATGAGAAATTCGCGCTCAAAGGTATGCGAGTCAAAAAAAGTAACTTTCATGGGTGTAGTGTGTTTGATGATTGAGCACTCGAGATACTTAAAAATTCGTTGGGCAACTGCCAAACTCGTATTGCAGAGTCTTCACCAGCCGAATACAGCATGTTTCCATCGTGTGAAAAGCGCACCATGAGCGCCTTGCCTAAGTGCGCATTCCAAGTGTGAATGAGCCGAAAGGCTTCTGTATCATATAACCGCAGTCGTCCATCGGCATTGCTGGTCACGAGAAAACGATAATCTGGGCTGTAGGTCATGGAGGTAATTTGTCCAGATTCCTGCCCAAGATGTTTTGCGGCGCCCGTTATGCGATGAGTTTGTCGAATCTCGCCACCTTCACTGGCGGAAGCAATCCAAGTCGGTGAGCAACAGACATGCAAAATTTTATCACGATGCAGTGTCAGGCGGCGTGTGGCTCCATTTTTCCACAGCCAAGTGCGTAGCCAGCGGTCGTCTGCAAACGCAATCAGGTTTCCGTCGGGCGAATACGCCACAGAGAGAATATCTTTTCCACTGGGAACGAAAGAGCGTTCGGGCGTTTGGCTGTGCCAATTCCATACCTTGATGGTTTGGTCAAGTGCGCATGATGCAAAGCGTGTGTAGTCAGGCGAAAAGGCAAGTGTGTGGATGCTGCGCTGATGTGCCGAAAGAATTTTTGGCGCCACAGCAGAATCGCCGAATTTGCCTAAAGCAAGTTGAGTGTTTGAAGATGCCACAAAGTGCCCATCTTGCGAAACCGCAAAAGTATTGGCAGTGAAGGGCAAAGTGTATCGGGCAACGCACTGACGGGTTTCAGGGTGCCATGCTTCGATGGTGTTCGATTCAGCAGGAAGAATGTAGAGCAGTTGGTCTTTGTCTGAAAGTGCAAATGCACGCAGTGGCGACGCAGTGCGAAGTTCAGCAAAGGGTTGCGAAAGAGTGAAAATCGGTTCAGCTTCAGCAATGCGAACAATGCCGCCTTTTGTCATTGCGCCGCGCCAAACCAGACCTACTAACGCAAAAAAAATATAGGCGAAGCCAATTCCGAAAAGAATTGCTCCCAAGTTGATGTTGCAATTTGGCACTGTAAAGCGCACAGAACGGTATGAGGCGTTGTATGACGATGAAGTCGAGCGAGAAGAATTTTGCCGCTTTATGCGCCAGTATAGCTCGTCGTAAGCACGCCGTTGCGCCGGCGAGAGCAAAGTTTCTTTGGCTTGATTGAGCAAGCGAGCTTGTTCTTCGGCAGCCTCACGCGCCTTGGGGGAAAGATGCTGCATCGTATCTGGATGCACCGCCTTAATGCGCTCAATGTATGCACGACGAATGTCCTCATCCGTAGCTGTCGGTGGCACCCCCAACACCGCATACAAATCCAAGAAATCTCTTGGCAACATATCCTACTCCTTTCACAATAAGCAGTGCAAAGACTGCACCGTAGCGTTGAAATATACAAAACAAATGTATGGCTATGGCAAAAGTGCCAAAACTTTGCACTGCGATTTCAAGCACCAGCTCCAGTGTATGGATGCTTCACTGCGCTGCGCTCCGTTCAGCATGACAGAACCGAAAGTATCATTCCGAGCGCCAGCGAGGAATCCACTCATGGATGCTTCGCTGCGCTCAGCATGACAAATTGGAGATGGCAAACCTCACCCTGTTGTCCCTCTCCTTGCAAAAGGAGAGGGACGTCTGCGCCAGCAGACAGGGTGAGGTCAATCCAGCGTGGATGCTTCGCTGCGCTGCGCTTCGTTCAGCATGACAGCATGAAAAGCGTGGATGCTTCGCTACGCTTATGCTTTGTTTAGCATGACAGGTGAGGTCCAGCATGACGGAGTGGAGTTCCAGTGAGCGCCGAACAAAATCGTCCAAAACGGCTATTGGAAATCATAGCACCCTGCGTTTTTCTCAATGTCACTTCTTACACTTCTATTGACCCACACCGTAGCAAGTAGTTTTGTTAAGTTAAAGAAGTAAGGAGTAGTCACATGTCTGCACTTATCGAGCCTGCCAAGCAAGTTCAAACCGAGAAAAAGTTTGTTGCCATAGACGGCAATGAAGCCGTTGCGCATGTTGCCTATCGCACCAACGAAGTGATTGCAATTTATCCGATTACGCCAGCATCGCCGATGGGCGAATTTGCAGATGAATGGGCAAGTCAGCATCTCCTCAACTTGTGGGGCACTGTGCCAGCCGTTGTTGAAATGCAATCCGAAGGCGGCGCAGCAGGTGCAGTTCACGGTGCGTTGCAAACGGGCGCAC
>PHFL01000010.1:67202-167885 GCA_002794105.1 Candidatus Thermochlorobacter aerophilus
ACAAAACAAATGTATGGCTATGGCAAAAGTGCCAAAACTTTGCACTGCGATTTCAAGCACCAGCTCCAGTGTATGGATGCTTCACTGCGCTGCGCTTCGGTCAGCATGACAAATTGGAGATGGCAAACCTCACCCTGTTGTCCCTCTCCTTGCAAAAGGAGAGGGACGTCTGCGCCAGCAGACAGGGTGAGGTCAATCCAGCGTGGATGCTTCGCTGCGCTGTGCTTTGTTCAGCATGACAGCATGAAAAGCGTGGATGCTTCGCTACGCTTATGCTTTGTTTAGCATGACAGGTGAGGTCCAGCATGACGGAGTGGAGTTCCAGTGAGCGCCGAACAAAATCGTCCAAAACGGCTATTGGAAATCATAGCACCCTGCGTTTTTCTCAATGTCACTTCTTACACTTCTATTGACCCACACCGTAGCAAGTAGTTTTGTTAAGTTAAAGAAGTAAGGAGTAGTCACATGTCTGCACTTATCGAGCCTGCCAAGCAAGTTCAAACCGAGAAAAAGTTTGTCGCCATAGACGGCAATGAAGCCGTTGCGCATGTTGCCTATCGCACCAACGAAGTGATTGCAATTTATCCGATTACGCCAGCATCGCCGATGGGCGAATTTGCAGATGAATGGGCAAGTCAGCATCTCCCCAACTTGTGGGGCACTGTGCCAGCCGTTGTTGAAATGCAATCCGAAGGCGGCGCAGCAGGTGCAGTTCACGGTGCGTTGCAAACGGGCGCACTCACCACAACCTTCACCGCCTCGCAAGGCTTGCTCTTGATGATTCCGAATATGTATAAAATTGCAGCGGAACTCACGCCGTTTGTCTTGCACGTGGCGGCGCGTTCTTTAGCCACGCACGCGCTTTCCATCTTCGGCGACCATAGCGATGTCATGGCGGCGCGTTCCACAGGCTTTGCAATGCTGTGCGCCAACTCCGTTCAAGAAGCACACGATTTTGCCTTGATTGCCCAAGCCACAACTCTCGGCGCACGCGTGCCATTTGTGCATTTCTTCGATGGCTTTCGCACCTCGCATGAAGTCAATAAAATTGAACTGCTCTCGGACGATGTCATGCGTGCGATGATTCCCGATGATTTAATCGCCGAACACCGTCGCCGCAGGCTTGCGCCCGAACATCCTGTCATTCGTGGCACGGCGCACAATCCCGACACCTATTTCCAAGCGCGTGAGCGGTCAAACCCGTTCTACATTGCTACGATTGATGTGCTGGAAGAAATGTTCAAACGCTTTGCCTCGCTCACTGGTCGACGCTATCGCCTGTTTGATTACTTCGGCGCGCCCGATGCCGAGCGCGTTGTGGTGCTGATGGGTTCAGGCGTGGAGACTGCAAAGGAAACCGCAAAGTATCTCAACGCACAAGGCGAGCGTGTGGGCGTTGTGGCGGTGCGCTTGTTCCGCCCGTTCAGCATACTTCACTTTTTAGAGGCCTTGCCGAGAAGCGTCAAAGCAATTGCAGTTTTGGATAGAACGAAAGAACCGGGTGCAACTGGTGAGCCGCTCTACCTCGATGTGATGAGCGCGCTCTACGAAGGCATGGATAAACAACAACTACCAAAAGTTGTGGGCGGGCGATACGGACTCTCTTCAAAAGAATTTACCCCCGCGATGGTGAAAGCCGTCTTTGATAATCTCAAAAGCGAGATACCGAAAAATCATTTCACCGTTGGCATTACGGACGACATCACGCACACAAGCCTTGAAGTTGATGATTCCTTCTCGATTGAATCCGACGATGTGGTGCGTGCCGTGTTCTACGGACTCGGTTCAGATGGCACAGTCAGCGCAAACAAGAACTCGATTAAAATCATTGCCGAAAACACTGACCACTACGCACAAGGCTACTTCGTCTATGACTCAAAGAAATCTGGCTCAATGACGATTTCGCACTTGCGCTTTGGCACGCATCCAATTTCCGCGCCGTATCTCATCAAGGACGCACAATTTTTGGCGTGCCACCAGTGGCAGTTCATTGAGCGGTTTGATATGCTCAAACGCTTGAAAAAAGGCGGCACTTTCTTGCTCAATGCGCCATACTCGCCCGATGAAGTTTGGGATAAATTGCCACGCCGCGTTCAAGAAGAATTGATTGAAAAAGAAGCGAGGTTCTTCGTGATTGATGCTTACAAAGTCGCACGCGAAAACGGCATGGCAGGGCGAATCAACACCGTGATGCAGACGTGCTTCTTTGCGATTTCAGGCGCACTGCCGAAAGACGAAGCGATTGCTGAAATCAAAGCAGCTATCCGAAAAACCTACAAGAAAAAAGGTGAAGCCGTGATTGCTAAAAATTTGGCGGCGGTCGATGACGCGCTTGCGCATCTTTACGAAGTGAAAGTTCCCGATAAAGCCACCAGCACAATTGAAATGCGCCCGCCAGTCTCGCCCGATGCGCCTGACTTCGTAGTCAATGTGCTTGGAAAAATCATTCTCGGCGAAGGCGATTCGCTGCCAGTCAGTTGCTTCCCGATGGATGGCACGTATCCTGTTGGCACAGCGCAGTATGAAAAGCGAAACTTGGCACAAGAGATTCCAACTTGGGACCCGAGCCTCTGTATTCAATGCGGCAAGTGCGCGATGATTTGTCCGCATGCGGCAATTCGTGTCAAGGTCTATGAGCCTGCTATTTTGGCACATGCGCCCGAAGGTTTCAAATCGACCGAAGGTAAGGACCGCAGTTGGCAAGGCTTGAACTACACGATTCAAGTTGCGCCCGAAGATTGCACTGGTTGCTCACTCTGCGTGGATATTTGTCCTGCGCAAAGCAAGAGCGTGCCGAATCACAAAGCGTTGGATATGGTGCCGCAAGCTCCAATTCGTGAGCGTGAAAAGAAAAATTGGGAGTTCTTCCTCGAGATTCCCGAATACGACCGGCGCAACATCAACACAAGCGTCATCAAACAGCAACAACTGCAACAGCCGCTCTTTGAATTTTCAGGCGCATGCGCAGGGTGCGGCGAAACGCCGTATCTCAAATTGCTCACGCAACTCTTCGGCGATAGGGCCATCGTGGCGAATGCGACAGGGTGTTCGTCCATCTTCGGCGGTAACTTGCCAACCACGCCTTGGTCGAAGAACAAAGAGGGCTACGGCGCGGCTTGGGCAAATTCGCTCTTTGAAGACAATGCCGAGTTCGGCTATGGCTTTCGCATCTCGATTGATAAACAGCGCGAATTTGCGATTGAACTACTCAAAGCCCATGCAACTGAAATCGGCGAAAATTTGGTGATTGATATCGTAACAGCGACGCAAAAAACCGAAGCCGACATTTACGACCAACGCCAACGCGTTGAAGTGCTCAAAGCACGACTGCGTGAGCTCGAGAACGATTGGGCGAAGCGACTTTTGGAAATCGCTGATATGCTCGTGAAAAAATCGGTGTGGATTGTCGGCGGCGACGGCTGGGCGTATGACATTGGCTACGGTGGATTAGACCATGTGCTTGCAAGTGGCAGAGATGTCAATATCCTTGTGCTGGATACGGAAGTTTATTCCAACACGGGCGGACAAGCCTCGAAAGCCACGCCGCGTGGTGCAATGGCGCGATTTGCTGCATCAGGCAAAGCCGCGCGCAAGAAAGATTTAGGCTTGATGGCGATGACCTACGAAAATGTCTATGTCGCCAGTGTCGCTATCGGTGCGCGTGATGAGCACACCTTGCGCGCTTTTTTGGAAGCCGAAGCCTACGAGGGGGTCTCGCTCATTATTGCGTATGCGCACTGCATTGCGCACGGCATTGAGATGCAAGAGGCACTGCGTCATCAAAAGGCAATGGTGGAGTCAGGACAGTGGCTACTCTATCGCTACAATCCTGACTTGATAAAGAAGGGTGAAAATCCACTTCGGCTCGATAGCAAGCCGCCGAAAACTTCGGTCAGGTCGTTCTTGGAGTTAGAAAATCGGTTTAAGCAGTTAGAGAAATTGCACCCTGACGAAGCCGAAAAGCTCTTTGCTGAGGCGCAACACGATGCCGAAACACGCTATCATCTCTACGAATTTTTAGCCTCACGCAAGCTCAATGGGAAGTAACCTTACTTAAACCCTCTCCTGCAAAAGGAAGAACAATGTGTGTCTGTTGCAGAGGAAAGGGGTAGCTACGATAGCAGACAAGGTGAAGTTGTGACATCATTCCAAGCAGCAGTGAGGAATGCTTCACTTTGTTCGGCAGAGTATGGTAAGAGGGTCATTCATAGAGCCAATACTTTTGCCAAATGCGTTCGTAGTGAGCTCGGCTGTTTTGGCTTTCCTGCAAAATCGTCTCCAATGAGGCTTGTTGCTCAATGAGCTGGCGTAATCGGTTTGTGCCAGCAATTCTATCGATTGATTTTCCGCCATCGAGCCAGCGAAAATCATGAGGATGAGTATGGTATAATGCCAGTAAAATTGCAATACCTAAAGCAAAAGGCTGAAACTGACGCCGATGCGTAACCCTGATACGAATGCCTTTGCAGCGCTCATCACAAAACTTCGGACGGCTTGCTTTGCCAGCTAAACTGCGCGGCATAAATGAAATCGTGTCAAACGCGACACCTGTGAGACGGAAAGCCTGCAGTTTAGCCAGCACTTTTTCTACATCAAGAAAAGGGGCACCGAAGAGTTCAAAAGGTGTAGCTGTGCCACGTCCTTCGCTGATGTTGGTGCCTTCAAGATGAACAAGCGCGGGGTAGAGTAGCATCGCCTCTACACTGGTGATGTTTGGCGAAGGAGGAATTAGCCGCACAAGAGAATCGTCATCAAAGAACCGCTGCCGACTGAAATTCTGCATGCGCACCACACGCAATTGAAGCGCCGGCAACCGCTGCGCCTGAATAAACTGCGCCAGCTCACCAACTGTCAAAGCATGCACAAACGGCACTTCCACATAGCCAACGAACGAACGATAGGCAGTATCGAGCATAAAGCCCTGCGGTGCAATCGGCGCAATCGGATTGGGACGATCGAGCACAATAAATTCTTTACGCTGTTCGGCACAGGCTTCCATTGCTAGCTGCATCGTGGAAATGTAGGTGTAACAGCGCGTGCCAATATCCTGAATATCAAAAAGCAAAGCATCAAGGTTTTGGAGCATCTCAGGCGTGGGCTTTTTGGTCTTGCCGTAGAGCGAAAAGATGGGAATCGGCTGACCAGTTGGGGACTGAAGCATACTGCTCTGAACAAGCTGACCAGCTTCTGCATGCGTGAGAAATCCGTGTTCAGGTGCAAAAATGGCGTGGATGCGAAAACCAGCCTCCAAAAGACGCAGGTAGTTGGCTTTGCCTGTGCCATCCACACCAGTAGCATTCGTGATAAGCCCAAGCCGCTTGGATTTGAGCTCCGGCGCACCTTGCTCAAGCAGCACATCCAAGCCAACTTTGACTTGCGCCATAGCGCCTGCTGACCAAAGCAAGACCAGTGCAAAAAATAGCGGCGAGTGCTTTTTCATGGCTGGTATGAAAGTGATGTTTTGCCAAACAAAAGCATGAAAAAGTTGATTTGGCACACGATAGCAAGTTGCCAAAAGTTAGCGCACAATAGCCAGCTTGCCGATTTTTTCAGGCACGCCTTCGGCAGTAACACGATAGAGGTAAATGCCTGATGAGACCTTTTCGCCTTGTTCAGTGTCTAAAAACCATTTTGCGCCGCCAGTCTCGCCAGTGTGCTCAATGCGCTTAATGACGCGACCGTTGAGCGTCAGAATTTCAATCGTAGCCTTGCGCGTGAGGTTTGCAAACATCACAAAGTCAGTGCCAGCCCCCTTGCGATAGGGATTCGGATAAGTAAAGACGCTCGACAAATCATCTTTGACTTCCGAAAAGACCACGACATTGCCACTGGACGCCGTGTCAATCGGTGTGCCATCAAGGGCACGAAGATTGCGCAGGGTAATTGAAACAGGAACGCCAAGCGCGCCAATGGCTCGACCAGAAATCTGAAGCGTAAGTGTCTGGCGTGCATTATCAACTGCGGCGCGGGTAACTTGACCGCTGGGACGCACTTCATAGTTTGAAAGAACTTGTGCCGAAGCATCATCAATCGGTTTGCTCATGGTCAGCTCAACTTGGTCGGAAGAAAGAAGCCTGCGCGAGAGTACAAAAAATGGAGAACGAAGCGAGCGCAAAACTTCAAAGCGGGCTTCGCGTGCCCCTTCAGCCAGACGCGCATTGAAAACATCTCGGACGGACTCGCTCACGCGCACTGTGTAGAGCCCCGTATCCAATGGCGCATCACGAAAAGACATCACAACTTCGGAGCCGCCGCGTGCCAAAATCGCAGATGAAGGATAGAAAGGCGGTCTGCCTTGCTTCTGAATTTCAAACCAAGCAGGGTTGATGGGCGCATCTTGAAGCGGGTCACTGAAACGCAGGCGCAAGTTATCTTGAGCGTCATACACGGCAGAGAGCAAGCGCGGCAAAGGCTTCGGCACGCCAAGCACATAGACACTGGTATCACTTTCACGCTGACCGTCAAACGCTGTCACGGCATAGACATAAAACCGATTGCGCTGCACATCGCGGTCAATGAAGACACTATCGGCTGTGGTGCGGTACAGCGAAAGCTGAAATGGATACGATGGTATCGACGCATACTCTCGGCGGTAAATGCGATAGGCTTGCGCTTCAGGCGTGCGATTCCAAGAGAGCTGGAGTGCGGTTTCGCCAAGCGGTTCAAGACTGACGCCAACAGGAGCAAGCGGCAAACGGCTATCTTGAAATTCATAGCCGTAAGTTTGAAGGTCATCGCTGAAAAAAATCTCGTTGCGACCGTTGCCATCAATGTCGGCGATGAGCAATTCTTGTGCAGTGGCAGCAGGGAAAATCCAGAAAGGTTTGAATTGACTTGACGACGCATCCCACTTGAACAGGTAGAGGTTCGGATAAGCCAAGATGCAAAGTTCATCAATTCCGTCGCGGTCGAGGTCGCCGCTTTGAATGGCACTTTCGAAGATAGACTTGGCACGATAGTTGAAGAACAGTTGCGTCCAAATTTTTTCGTAGCGGTTGTCGCCAGTTGCCTGCCAGCATTCGGCAAGCCAAACGGGGGCGGCGTAATCGCGTGTGATGAGGTCGGCGTTCAGGTCAGCGTGCGCCATCACGACAAACTGCTTTTTGCCATTACCAAGAAAATTGCCGCTGACGATGAAATTGCTACCGCCTAAGTAAGGCGTGCGATTGAGCCAAGTCTGAATGTATGTATTTCCCACGCCAGAATACTCGTAGATGTAGAAATTGCCGTCAAAATCGCCGACCAAAATTTCCGGTTTGCCATCGCCATCAAAATCCTCAACAATCGATTTAGGCTGCTCGAACTGTGGGCGGGTGCCGTCTTTGGCGCGTCGCACGGGATTGGGCAATGTGGCAAGTCGAGCAAACTGCGCATCGACGATGAAGTAAGCCGTATCGTTGCGTGCCAAGAGTTGCCTTTCACCTGTGCCTTTGGTGTCAGCAATGCGTGAAGCCCAGTAGTTGCGTGATGTGGTGTCTTGGAAAATAATCTGTGCAAAGGGTGAAGAGGTTGGCGAGGTCTGCGAAAAAATAATGCTGCGACCAATCGAGTAGGCGACGGTTTCCAAAAGCCCATCTTGATTGAGGTCGCCCACATCCTGCGGAATCATGACAGGCGAGGCAACGGAATCCAAGAGCTCGAACCGCTCGCCGTTGAATTCAAAGCGCTTGAGGCGAGAAAAACGCAACCCCTGAAGTGGCAAGGCTTCATTGAGTAAGACTTCACGGCGACCGTTGCGATTAAAATCTTGCACTTTTGTCAGCAATGTGCCAGCAGGCAAGCGAAATTCAGGACGCTCGCGAAAAAGAGTTTGCCCAAAGGTCGGCGGTTGAAAAATCGTCCCATCAAGCGTGAAGGATTGCGTGGTGCTTTGGGTGCTTAAGCCAGCGGTGTTGCGCACAAGAAGATACCACTCGTATTCAACATTCGGCTGAAGTTCAGTGCGGCGCAGGAGCACAAAGTGCCGACGCCGAATAAACGGCAATCGAAATGCCTGAAACGCACCTTGAGTGCCACGCGGTCTGAAAAAAAGGGTGGCTTCGCACAAATCATCGGTCTGGGCTTCAACCAGAATACCATACTGGTCATTGATAATAACCTGCGTGCTTCGAACGCTATCGAGGCGCGGCGGTGTGCGGTCTAAAAAGTATTGAATGCGGTTCTCAATCGTTCTGCCGCTTTGCTCTCGCAGCAAAAGCCGCATGACATAGACGGAGTCAGGGAAGGTAGAGACATTCCAAAAGCCCAGTGTATCGTTGAGCCGTTGGCGCGCCGTAGCAGGTTGAAGGGTCTGCCAAGTTGCTCTATCGCTAAGTCCGGGACGAACTTGCAGTTCATAGTGTTGGAACTGCGGCGAAATGGCTGTGCCAATGATGGGCACACGAGATTGAGGAAAATTGCCGGGGAAGATGCCTGCATCATAGACGGGAAAAAGAATTTTTGCAATCGGTGCGCCTTGCGCTTGAACAGCACGAGCAAGATTGAGCCTGCCACCGCCACTGCTGTGGTCCCAGCCTTCGTCTTCGATATCGTCAGTTGTAGAGACCAAAATGCCGCGCACTTGTTCAGGTGAAAGACGCGGGTTTTGCGACAGCACGAGAGCGGCGGCGCCTGTGGCATGTGCCGCTGCGGCGCTGGTGCCACCAAATGTTGCAGAGTAAAATCTGCGGTAAAAAGGGTAAGTGGTAACAATCGCTTCGCCGGGCGCCGCAAGGTCTACGCGAAAGCCTCTGGTTGAAAATGGTGTAATCTCATCGAAGCGAGTAGTGGCGGCTGTGGCGATGACTTCATCATAGCCGGCAGGATAGCGTTGCTGTTCGCCGCCAGCGTTGCCTGCGGAGGCACACATTACCACGCCCTTTGAATACGCATACTTGACTGCATCGCGCATCACAGGTGAAGCTACCACATCACCGAAGCTCATATTCACTACGCGAATGCCGTTGTCGGCGGCGTAAATCAATGCAGAAGCGATGTCTTTGTCAGAAGCATAATCGCCGCCGTAACCACCAGCGCCCGTAAAGACGCGCAAGGCAACGAGCTTACAGTTTGGCGCCACGCCAGCAATGCCAATCCGATTGTTTGTTGCCGCCGCCGCAATGCCTGCACAAGCCGTGCCATGAGAATTATCGTCGAAAGGGTCAGGGTCAGGAAATTGAAAGTCTGAAAATCCGTTAAGTGCGTCGTTGTTGAAAGGTTGGTCGGTAAAATCCCAGCCGATAATGTCGTCGGGGTAGCCGTTGCCATCTTGGTCAATGCCATCAAAGTCGCCAGTGATGCCATTGGGGTCTAACTCAAAGGTTTGCGGGTTGCGCCGCTCACGAAAATCCCATGGCTCAAATGTGCCATTGCGATTGCGGTCTTCAGCGGGTTTGACAAAAAGTTTAGGTGCAAGGTCAGGATGCGTGTAGTCAATGCCTGTGTCAATAATCCCAATCAAAATAGCTGGGTCTCCCTTTGTGAATTGCCATGCGGTTTCAGCTTGAATTTTGGCAAGATTCCACTGCGAGCGATAAGCCGAGTCGTTTGGCACTTGCCAGTTGTGTGAATCGTGCGGTGAAATAGGCGGTGCATGTGTGCCAGAAGAAGAGGAGGCATACCAATCGCTATCCAGCGAAAGCAGATGCACACGAGAGGCGTATTCGACATTGGGGTCTTGCGATAGCAAAAGAACAAGTTGCTCAAGTTCAGCGGCGGAAACCTTTTTCTCGAGACGCAAGACGGCAATGCGGTCAACTTCACGCAGGCGCGCCATTTGAAGCGTCTTTGTGGCTTTGCCAAGTGTGTTGGGTGTGAGCGGCAAAAGTGTGGCGTTCGCAATAGAGAAATTGCCAAAACGCAGCGTGCTCGGACGCGCCGATATACAAGCGGCTTGAAGCGTTGAAAAAGCAGAGGGCGAGAGCGAAGGCTTAAACTTGATGACAATTTCATTTGGCACAACGCTGGGCGCAGAAACTTGCGATGTCGGGCGCGTCAGGGCGGCTGGCAACAGCTCGCGAAAACGCAAAGGTTCAGGCTGTGCAAAGAGCAGATGTGGCAGAAAGAAGCATAGGGAAAAAAGTAACACCAATGAATAGGATCGAGTGGGTTTTGCTATGCCGCCGCTATATCGCATGCCGAGCATTTCATGTTTGTCATTCCGAACGCGGTGAGGAATCCCGTGCGTGGATGCTTCGCTTCGCTCAGCATGACAAAAGGATGGTGTTATTCCGAGCATTCCCTTTGTGTCATTCCATGCGGTAGCGAGGAATCCCGTGCGTGGATGCTTCGCTTCATTGAGAAGAGCAAACGCTAGCACGATTCGATTTTGGTATGAAGCAGCAACAGATGTGCGCAAGTGAAGTTGCATGAAAGTTGGCTTAGCAATTTGGTGCAAAATAGTAGTGTCTTGTGCAAGAAGTCAAGGGCGAAACTAAGGCTTGACGCATGAGCATGTAGGTAGGCAATAGCCAATCATGGTGTGCTTTTGATGCGTATAGGTTCGGGTTCAGCGGGAGCGGAGGTGCTACTGGGTAGCGGTGTGGCAGCAAAGTTAGCGAGCGTCTCGAGCACTTTATCCTGCAAGTTCTCAATGTCGCGGCGGGCTTGGGTGAAGTTCATCGCCATCATTGAGAAGGCAAACCATTCACCATTTTCGCCGTAGAGGTAGCCCGAGATGGTGCGCACGCCAGAGAGGTAGCCCGTTTTGGCAAAGACGCGTTTTTCTGCTTTGGTGTTGCGCAGTCGGTCAATGAGGGTGCCATCGTAGCCTGCAATAGCAAGGGTTTTCAGGAAGGGTTCAAACTTCTTGGAGTGATACATCCAACGCAAGAGGCTAACGATAGCATCGGGAGAGATGCGGTTTTTGCGGCAGAGTCCGCTGGCATCAAAGCCAAGAAATTCATCATGCTTGGCACCAGCCATAGACAGCACGCTGCGTATTGCCTGCAGTCCTGCTTCCAAAGAGCCTTTCGTGCTGCCGCGGTAGGCAGCGCCAACGGTGCGCAGGACCTGTTCAGCCAAGTAGTTGCTACTTTCTTTTTGAAGGTAGGTGAGAATGTCGATAAGCGGAGGCGAGTCGTATTGGGCAATCAGGATAAGTGAATCTTTGGGAAAGACATCTTGTGCAGTTTTACGACGAATCTCGCCTTCGATGCGAATACCTTTGTGCGATAGCACTTCGGTTAGCACAGTTAGCAAATACATGGCAGGCTTTTCGATAGCGATTTTTTCGCTATACCCGCGCTGTTGAGAAATCGGAAGTTCACCTGAGATGACAATGGTGTTGGTGCCAATGGCGCGTGTAATCATCAGCGTGCGGCGTGAATGTTTGGCAGATGTTACCGCATTGTTTTGAATTGAGACAAATCCCGTTGCAGGGGAAAGAATCACGATGGGGCGCTTGCCAACGGTATCGGATGGGAAGACTTGCACGAAGATAGAATTTTCATTGAATGAGAGCGCAGAGACGGGTGCCGCCATGCCGTAGGAAAGGTCGTCCCACTCTAAGCCTGTGGCATAGTCGCCATCGCCGCCAAACCAATCTTGTGCAGGTTGTGAAGGCTCAAAAGCGCTATCGTCGCCAATTAAATCGCCCTTGATGACATGAATACCGGCTCTGAGCAAGCTATCAGCAATTCCCTCGAAAAACTTGGTTGCTGAAGGAGCAACTGGGTTTTCTGGCTCGAGCCATTTGCCAGAAAGACAAGGGTTGCCGTTGCTGGTAATGATAAGGTCGCCGTGGAGAGCGGCACTACTGTCAGAGTAGCGTATGATGCGTCCCTTAGCAAAAACGCTGGTGGTGTAGCGAAAGGCAGTGTCAAGGTAGGTGAGTGCGGCAGCAACGGTCAGCAATTTTTGATTAGAGGCAGGAATAAAATTTTTTTCGCTAAGCTGCTTGAAGATAAGTTCTTTTCGGCTAAGCGATTCAATGCGCACGCCCCAGAGAACATGCTGCATGGAAGAGTCAAGAAAAAGACGTGCTAGCTCTTGCTGGAAAGTTTTAAGCTGCTGCTGAGCCGCTTTAGTTTGGCGCGGTGGCAGGGGCTGACGTGCCAGCATTTTCGCGGAGAAAATCTGCGACTGCGATAGTGCTAACTCAACATGACCAGCTAACACAAGACAAACAAAGAGAATGCAAAACAGCCTATGCAGCACCATTGCCAATATATTTACACCAGCAGAGCAGGGGTTTATGAAAAAGACCTAAGCAAAAGCCTCAAAAGCACTGCTGCGTGCCCCCAGCGAGCACTTGACCAAGCTTACAACTTGAATTCTTTTTTGATAATCTCAGCATTTTTCTTTTCATTCGGGTCTTTCAACCCAAGTTCAACATACTTTTTTAGAAGGGGTATAGCTTCTGCTTTGCGACCGGCATCAATCATGGCAGCAGCCAGATTGTAATAGCCTAAGGCATAGTCAGGATTATCCTCAACAACTTTTTTCAAAACTTCAATAGCTTCACGAGTGCGACGGTTATCTTTGAGAAAAAGACCGTAGTTGGTGCGAGGTGCCACATTGCGCGGATTGGTATTCAGCTCGACAGCTTTGCGGTATGCCTCGTCAGCTTTCTTAAGCTCTCCAGCTTCTGCGGCAACATCAGCATAGCGCATGTAGTTAGACAGATTACGGGCGCCTAAGCCAGCTTTCTCCATAGAAGCAATGGCTTTTTCATATCCAGCGATAATTTTGGCATAGTCTTCTTTGCTAGGTTTATTTTTGCCCTGTGCTTTGGCGCGCGCACGATAGGCTTGCTCAAGATTGTATGCAGATTTTTCATTCCCTTCTATGTTTTCATCGTTGCGGTTTCGTAGCAGCGCTGGCAGATAGGCATCTACTGAAGCCTCAAAATACTTGATAGCCTCATCAAATTTTTTTTGTGCCTGAAGTTGAATCCCAGCTTGACGAGCAATTTTGGCATATAGTGATGGAAATTCGTCTTTGATGAGCTCGGCATAGTATAAAGCAGAGTCAGCTTTGCCCGGCAACATCATGTAGCAGTTGGCAATGTAGTTATGAAAACCTACATAAAGATTTTGCAGTGAATCTCTGACGGATTTTTCACCTTGGAAAGGCGGTTTAGGAAGCAGGCTTAACCCTTGTAGGAAGACAGGAATAGCTTCGTTGGGATAACCAGTGGCTTGCAGAAAAAGCCCATAGTTGTTGATTGCATCAATGTTAGTTGGGTCTTCCTTGACAGCCTCCTGCATCATCTTGAGTACTCTGTTTTGCAAGATGTCTAACTCGGCTTCAATTTTCTTGGCTTGCTCGGGTGTAGCAGTAGCCAACATGGCTTGTTTTTCTTGATATTCTCGATACTCAAGTAAAGCCGCTTTCATTTTTTCGTTGGATCGCTCACGGGGCGAGCCACAGCCAATCCATACAGCTTGGGCAAGAATTAAACCCAGCAGCAGTACAGTATGTGATTTTATCATATCTGTATAGTTTTTAGTTCTCTGTAATGTTGTAGAATTTTCTTGACACATAGTAGAAAGCATGAACGGGAGCAAATTGCGCACTATACCATGCCAGAGAGTCGGCGCAGGTGCATAACTTCTGCTGGCGAAAGGTAACGCCATTCCCCACGTTTTAAACCCTCTATGCTGAGACCAGCATAACTGATGCGCTCGAGCTTTTTGACTTCATAGCCTAACGACCAAAACATCCGATGAAGTTGACGATTTTTGCCCTCATGCAAACTTACCCACACCACAGACCCATCACCTAGAATCTTTGCCTTGCAAGCTGAGACTTTTTCACCCGTATCTTTGAGACGCATGCCGCCTGTAAGTTTCGGCAAATCTGCACGCTGAAATTTTTTATCGAGCGTGGCTAAGTATTCCTTCTCAATGTTGTGCGATGGGTGCATGAGTCGGTTGGCAAGCTCGCCATCGTTGGTCAGAAGCAAGGCTCCAACCGTGTTGCGGTCTAAACGACCAACAGGATAGACGCGCTCATCGATATTTAGGACATCTAATACTGTTCTACGACCTCGCTCATCGTAATTTGTTGTAATTACATCTTTGGGCTTATTGAGCAGAATATACAATTTTTGCCGAGGCTCTTGAAGTCGCCTGCCCTGTACAAAGACCTCATCTTTGAAGCGATGAATCTTTGTGCCTAACTCTGTAACAACCTGACCGTTGACGACGACTTCGCCTGCCATGATTAGCTCATCTGCCTTGCGACGTGAAGCAACGCCACAGAGCGAAATAAACTTGTTGAGGCGAATTAGCTCGGTTTGGCCTGCATCATTAGTCGCAAGAGCATGAGAAGACTTGGACGACTGCGCGCGCTGACGCGCTGCACGAGAACGCCTTGAATCAGCAGGCTCAGCTGAAAGTGACGGCTCGGATGTAACAGATTTATTCTTTGTCGGCATCGGCAGACTTTTTGTCTTCTTTGTCGAGCTCAACTTTCAAACGTGCATTCAATTCTTGTTGTAAAAGTTGTGCATCGGCTTCGCGCATCAGTTCCTCAATCTCGCGCGGTTTAGGCAAATCAGAAAGCGAACGCAAGTTAAAATAATCCAGAAACTCTTTGGTTGTGCCATAAAGCAAAGGCTTACCAGCACCTTCTCCGCGACCGCTGACCTCAATTAGGTTGCGTTCCAAAAGCATCCGAATCACATAATCAGCATTTGTGCCGCGAATAGCTTCAATTTCAGCCTTCGAAATCGGCTGGCGATATGCAATGATAGCCAAAGTCTCCAAAGCCGCTTGCGACAGCCTGCGCTGCAACTTCGGTTGCATGAGTTTTTGAATGATATGATAGAACTGTTTCTCGGTCAGAAAACGATAGCCCTGCGCAATATGTCGGATGCGAAAGACTCGCCCAGTTTGTTCATACTCTTGATTGAGTTCATCAATCATTTGCTCAATGTCTAAATCGGTCAATTTCTCTTGTCCAAGCGCTTGACGAATGGTCTTAACCGAAAGTGCTTCATCGCTGGCAAAAATCAGTGCCTCAATGTACTGCTTATACTCCCGCCAACGCAGTGCCTTGTCGTCGTCTGCAGTCGGTGTATGATTTGACCCTTGCAGGTCTTGTGTAGATGAAGGCGCTACAGGTTCCGAAACAGGAGGGTGTGATGTTGGATTTGAACTAAGTGATGAATAGTCGGGCATATTTGCCACATTATGATGTTGAGAAGCTATTGAGGATGTTGCGTGTTGCGCCAAATTCTCAACGGGTTTAAGGGTTAAAGTGAAACAAAGTGCTTTACCAAACAAATATAATGTGTGCGACGCTTAGCCTAAACTCCAAATATCTTGTGGTAAGCAGCGAAGACATTGACCGCTATCCAAGGGATGCCCGTTGAGGGTAGGTGGATGCTGCGAAATATCTAAGCGCAGTTTAGCAAAGCCAATTCTGATAAGGGCATCCACAGAGTAGCCCAGTGCCTCAAAAAGCCGACGTACCTCGCGGTTCTTACCCTCGGTCAAAGTAAGCTCAACTTTTCGCCGTGAGTGTAGCTGAACCGCAACAGGTCGTGCAAAGTAGCTTTGTCCGCGCACCGATATGGTAACGCCATGCTGAAGTTGTGCTATAGCCTGTTCAGAAAGCGGCTGATGAAGTGTAGCAAGATATGTTTTGGGCACTTGGTGTTCAGGCGCAGTAAGGAAATCTGCCAAGTCGTTATCGTTGGTAAAAAGCAACAGCCCAGTGGTGTCCTTATCTAAGCGTCCTACCGCAAAAAGCCGCTCGGTGATACCTTCTGCAGACAGAAAAGACTTAAGGTCATCATAGACAGTAGCCCTACCTAATTCATCGCAACTGGTGGTTGTCACGCCTTTGCGTTTATTCATGACAATGTAGTGCAAATGCTGTTTAGGCAAAGGTGTAGGCTGACCGACAAGTTCAATCCGAGCGTCAAGTGCAACCAGCATGTCTGGCGACGACGCCAGTTTTCCATTCACCTTGACCTTGCCAGCACGCACCAACTGCTCAGCTTCTCGACGAGAACAAATGCCTTGCTTCGACATCACACGCGAAAGCGAGCGACGCTCACACCGACCTGACCACACTGCTGATAAGTGACCGAGACCGCTATTGTGCCACTTCATTGACACTCTTCTGCTTAAGCGCACGTGCTACGGCAGCATTCATGACCTCTTGTGCAAAATGCAGTGTAACGGCATTAGCTTTTTCGGTTAGCTCCACAATGAGTTGCCGATTATCGTGCTCAAGGGCTTGCTTGAGTTCAGCCAGCACAGCGTGGATAGCATCTTGTTCATCTTTGGAAAGTTGCGCAAAAATTTCAGCTTCATGAGTCAGCTGTTTTTCAATTGCTGCCACAATGCTACGGGCTTCAACTTTTGCTTCAATAAGCAGGCGTTGCTCCACATCATCTTTGGCATGGGTAAAGCCCTCTAAAAGCATTTTCTCGACTTCTTCGTCGGTCAGCCCATATGTGGGTTTAACAGACATGGCTTGAGTTTTGCCTGTGCGTTTGTCTTGGGCAGAGACTGTCAGCACACCATCGGCATCAATGGCAAAGGTGACCAAAATACGGTGCATGCCAGCTGGCAGAGGCGGAAGCGGACCAAGTGTAAATTTGCCTAAGCTACGATTGTCTTTGGCAAGCTCGCGCTCGCCTTGCAAAATGTGAATCTCAATGCCAGTTTGATTATCGACAGATGTGGTAAATTCCTGTGTAACCTTAATGGGTACTTTGGTATTGCGTGGAATAATTGGCACAAACACGCCACCGACTGTCTCAATGCCCAGTGAAAGTGGCGTAATGTCCAAAAGTAGCACGTCGTCAGTGTCGCCAGAAATCACGCTGGCTTGCACCGCTGCGCCGAGTGCGACCACTTCTTCTGGATTGAGCGAATCAAAGGGTTTTTTGCCACCGAAAATTTCCGAGACAAACTTTTTAACATATGGAATGCGGGTGGAACCGCCAACTAGTACCACTGCATCAATATCGTGCGGCGAAAGCGCCGCATCTTTGAGCGCCTTCAGGCACGGAGATTTGGTGCGGGCAATCACAGGTGCGATAATCTCTTCAAACTCTTGGCGCGAAAGCACGCGCTCAAAGTTCTGTCCGCACACATCAAGGTGAATTGTGGTTACTTCTTTGTCGGTAAGCTCACGTTTGGCGCGTTCACACTCTATGCGTAGGCGCTGCTTGATATGTGGATTGGTGAAAATATCAAACCCAAGGCGGGCTTGAATATCTTGAGCAATCTTGACAAGCAGGGCTTGGTCGAGGTCATCACCGCCAAGATGAGTATCACCATTGGTAGAAAGCACATCAAAAATACCGTCCTCAAGCTTCAGAATTGAAATATCGAATGTGCCGCCACCCAAGTCATAGACGGCAATAGTGCCATCTTTGCTCTTATCGAGTCCATATGCTAAGGCAGCAGCTGTGGGCTCATTGATAATGCGCAAGACTTCTAAGCCAGCAAGTTTGCCAGCGTCTTTGGTGGCTTGGCGCTGTGCATCGTTGAAATAGGCAGGCACGGTGATAACCGCTTTGGTGACAGGCTCTTCAAAGTAGTCATCTGCCCAGCGCTTGAGCTCGCGCAAAATCATGGCAGAAATTTCTACAGGCGTAAAGAACCGAGTCTCTTTGCCATTGCTAATCTCAATTTTGCACACGCGGTCCGATTCGCTTTCGCTGACGCGGTAACTAAGACGCGGCAACTCCTCTTTGATGTCGGCAAAAGTTTTACCCATCAAGCGCTTTACTGAATAGACCACACGGTCAGGATGTTCAGACAGCAATTCCTTAGCGCTGCTGCCCACAATCGGCGTGAAATCATCACTGAAATAGACCAGCGACGGGACGATGCGTTCGCCCGTGTGCTTATTGAAAATGATAGCAGGATGATCGCCGTGCATGTAGGCGACCAAACTATTGGTCGTGCCTAAATCAATACCGATGATACGCTCCTTTTTGATGGTGCCCGTGCGAATATCTATTGGAATAGTTGCCATAAGTTCCAAGTTAAAGTTGAAGTTTCAATACACTAACGAACAAGCAGGGTTAAATCGTTTGCGTAGATGCTTGCACAGATGGGGCACGTTTCTTGATAGTAAAGTGAAACTCAGCGCCTTGACCGACTTCGGACTCAATCCAAATTTTACCGCCGTATTGCTCGACAACCTTTTTGACAATAGCTAACCCAATGCCAAAGCCGGGCTGGTCGCTGCTACCGCGTTCAAAGAGCCGAAAGACCTTCTCGAAATCCTTTTTGGCGATGCCAATCCCATTGTCTTTGACGACAATCTCAAATACATCAGGGTGATCAATGGCGTAGATAGAAATACATGGGTTTTCAACTTTTGCAGTGTAGCGAATGGCATTGCCAATGAGATTGGTGAAGACTTGTTCAAGGCGCCGACGTGGGAAGAGCACAACCGGCAAGTCAGGCGAAATGTGTACTTTCGTGCGCTGAGCGTCAATATGACCGCGGTAGTTTTCCAAAACTGTGGAGACCAGTTCGTAGAGATAAATCTCATCCATTTTGACCGTCTCTCGCCCAACTCGCGAAAGGTCGAGCAATTCCGTAATCATATCTTCCATCACTTTGGCATTGTAGCGGATGCGCTCCAAAGCAAAGCGTGCCTCATACTCCATTTTGTCGTAATAGAGTTCCTGAACCCGTGAAGCAAAGCCTTGAATGGAAATGAGAGGGGCTCTAAGGTCATGCGACACGGAATAGACGAACTGCTCAAGCTCAGCATTTTTCTCAGCAAGGGTGCGATTGGCTTCTGCAAGGGCATCTCTGAGCTTTTTGCGATAAAGCCCTTCTGCAAATGCACTAGCCAAAATGTGGACAAAGCGTTTATCATCTTCTGAAAACTGACGCTGACGAAGTGTAAGAATTTGCAGCACGCCCTGCAGTTGTTCTGAAGCCACAAGCGGCACCGTAAAAAGACTTTTGCCTGAAACGCTCATCATGTATTTCTCGACGCACTTCAACTGCGGCTCTTTGAACACATCGTCAATGAAAATGGCTTTTTTCGTGAGGGCAACTTTGGGCGCAATCCCTTTAGTATCTTCCTTGACCTCGTATGTTTGGGTAATCTCAGGAATATTAGGGTCATCGGCATGCACTAAAACTAACTTGTTGGTGGCGTCATTGTAGTGATAAAACAAAAGCAAGGCAGGTTCAAAAAACGCCTTGAACTCTGTGGCGATATGGCGAGCAATTTCTGGAAGAGTCTCAAACTGATTGAAAATATCACTGACTTTGATAATAGCTTCACGCTCTAAGCGAGAGCGCTTCTCTAGTGTAATATCCTGCATGAGCACCTTGAATCCATCTTTAATAGGAGTGATGTCAGAGGCAAGCGGTGAAAACTCCGCTTTGAAAAAATGAGTCTTACCCGAAGGAGCCAGCAGAGAGATTTCCGTTTCAATCAATTCGCCAGATTTTGTGGCATTAGCAGCGTCAATAAAGCGTGCGGCATCTTCTGGGGAAAGGCGACCGAGTAAGTTGAACTCTTGCAAGCTATTTCTATCCCAGTCGAAGAAAATCTCGACAGCACGATTGACTTCAATGACTCGATAGTCGGAAGCGCAGATGAAAATCAGCTCAGCAGTAGAATCAAAAAGACTGCGATACTGCAGCTCAGCAAAGAGCAATTCTTCCGTGCGCCGCTTGACAGTACTTGCCAAAGATTCATTGTAGAGCTGTAGGCGACTGTTAGCTTCATTGAGTGATTCTGTCGCACGCTGCAGCGACTCAGTTAATTCTCGGTTACGCTTAACCACACTATAGACCACGCCGCCAATAGATACCCCAACCGTTACGCCGCCCAAAACGGCGATAAAAATGGTGAGGGCACTGGGCAGGCGCAGATACACCAATAGAACACTAAAAATCAGAGCACCAAAGACGCAGAGAAAGAAAGCAAATACCGCAAGCTGGACTTCATTGCGCTTCAGAGCTTGATAAAAGGCATCAATAATTTTCCTAATCGTCATGCATGGCTTAGGCTTTGATGAGGCTAGCAACAATCATTTCAGGTTTAATTCCTTCTGCTTCAGCACTGAAATTTGTCAGCAAGCGATGTCGCAGCACGGGCAGTGCCACAGCTTGCACATCAGAAATGTCTGGCGTATAGCGCCCGTGCAAAAGACAGCGTACCTTAGCACCCAGTATCAAGTATTGTGAAGCCCGCGGACCTGCACCCCAGCTAACAAACTGCTTAATCATTTTGTCATCGGTGCTGCTGGGTCGCGTTCGACTGACCAGCCGCACAGCATAATCAATCACATTATCAGATACTGGTACATCGCGCACAAGCTGCTGAAACTGAAGAATTTTTTCAGCATTCATCACCTTCTGTAGCGTTGGCTTTTGCGATGATGTCGTAGCCTTCACAATGGCTTTTTCTTCTTCAAACGATGGATAGTCAATCCAGAGATTGAACATGAAACGGTCAAGCTGAGCCTCAGGCAAAGGGTAAGTGCCTTCTTGCTCAACAGGGTTTTGTGTAGCAAGCACGAAAAATGGTTCGGGAAGAGCATACCGTTTACCAGCGGAAGTGACCTGATGCTCTTGCATAGCCTCTAGCAAAGCGGCTTGCGTTTTCGGTGGCGTGCGATTGATTTCATCAGCAAGCACAACGCTGGCAAAAATCGGTCCCTGAATAAACTTGAAGAACTTTTTGCCCGTCTCATGGTCTTCTTCCAAAATTTCCGTACCCGTAATGTCAGACGGCATCAGGTCAGGTGTAAATTGGATACGGCTAAAACTTAAATCCAAGACTTTGGAAAAGCTCGAGACCAACAAGGTTTTAGCCAGACCGGGGACTCCGACCATAAGGCAGTGTCCCCGAGCTAAAATCGTCATCATCAATTGTTCGATAATGTCATCTTGACCGATAATGACTTTGTGAATTTCGGCTTTGAGCGTCTGATACAAAGCTGCAAGCTCTTCTGCAAGTGCAAGTGTTGATGTCAGTGGTTGCATGAACCTAACGAGTTAAGAATAATGTGGGCATAAGCTCAAATTTGAGCACATGCAACTTGAAACTTCATGTCGTCTCAGATGCAGGGAGCACATTGCCCTCAGCATCTACGGTAACAAGCGTGCCAAACTTCTCCAAATTGGCACGCACAGCATCAGCCTCGCCAGCAATAACATATGTCAAACGGTCAGGATGAATATACATCTTTGCCGCACTGTGAACATCGTCAAGGGTCAGACGCTGAATCTGCTCCAAAAAAGTATGGTAGTAGTTGCTGCCTAAGCGGTATAGTTCCGTAGTGGCCATCCGATTCAAAATTGTGTCAGCTGATTCACTTTGAAGAAGAAAATTGCCTGCAATGTAGTTCTTGACAGCTTGAAGTTCTTCTTCGCTAGCGCCATAGAGAACAAGCTCATGCAGTTCATCTAAAATTTCTTGTATGGCAAGATGAGTGACGCCTTTGCGGACTTGTGTGCCGATGTGAAAGTCTCCAAGCTGGGCTTTGGCGTCAAATACGCTACGAATGTTGTATGTGTAGCCTTGTTTTTCGCGTAGCTCAAGATTGAGGCGCGAGCCAAAATAGCCACCCAAAATCATGTTCATCACATAGCACTTGAGATAGTCGGCATGATGGCGTGCAATAGACAGATGTCCCATCATGATAACCGACTGAACGGCGCCATGCTTCTGCACCAAAATCACTTGTGGCGAATCTGGAAGCGAAGGGGAAGCAAAAGTGACAGCCGCCGGAATGGGCTTAGCTTGCCATGCCCCAAACACATCGGAGAGCTTTTCGACAATCTCTTGACTTCTGACATCACCAGCGACCACAATAAAGCTATTGTTGGGTACGACATAAGTTTCGTAAAACTCAACAATTGCCTCGCGTGAAACAGCTCGTACCGTGTGCTCCGTCCCAAAGGCAGGGCGTGAGTAGGGATGGGCTTGGTAGATAGCCTTCGCAAAAGCATCACTGGCTAAGTGCCCGGCATTAGATTTCGAGAGCTGTATGCGGTGTAGAATCTGCTGACGCACAAACTCAATTTCCCGTTCGGCAAAAGCTGGATGAAGGGCAACATCACTCATGAGGGCTAATCCGCGGTCCAAATACTTGCTCATAATAGAGAGCGAAAGTGTGGCACTGTCCACACCTGACCATGCATAAAGGTCTGCGCCAAGAAATTCAGCCTCATGGGCAATTTGTTCAGCACTGCGCAAATGTGTGCCTTGCGTAAGAAGCGCAAAGACAAAAGTGGAAACCGTTGGATATGCCCCATCATAAACAGACCCCGCTCGGCTGTAGAGTCGCACAGAGACCAAAGGAGAGGTATGCTGCTCATAGACCATAATCTTGAGCCCATTGGAAAGCACGGTCTCATGCCAGACTGGAAAGTCCATATGGATAGGACGTGTAGGATGCGGCGGTCGAGAACGATCTAATGAAAAAGGCGAAGGAGATACTGTGTGAAGCATGACTTGAATCTGGTCGTTATGCAAGTTCAAAGAAGCGAGCTACTTAGAAGAGAAAAGCCGCTACTATGCAAAGCGGCTCTTGCGAAGAGTGCGCGGGAGGAGATTTGAACTCCTACGCCTTGCGGCGCTACCACCTCAAAGTAGTGCGTCTACCAGTTCCGCCACCCGCGCAGTTCTTAGCGGTCTTAGGTAGTCATCAAGGGCATACTGCCAGACATCTGTGAGCATAGATGGACTCGAACCATCGACCCTCTCATTAAAAGTGAGATGCTCTACCAACTGAGCTATATGCTCAACCAGATGCTTGCCTAAGCAAGCTTATTTTGTATTGCAAATATACAAAACTTCAAAAAATGTTGCAAGTTTTTTCAAGCGCACGCCTTACTTGTTGGCATATCTTGGACGCTTCTTGTGTCGATTCTTACGGCGTCTTTTCTTGCGCTTGTGCGTAGCCATCTTATGGCGCTTACGCTTTCGACCACAAGGCATATACGAGATGCTTTTTGTTAAGTTGCTGCAAATTGAATTTGAAAGATAAAACCTAAGCAGCAATTTTCAAAACAAAATGAACAAAGACTTGGCTGAAATGTCGTTGCAGACACGGCAACATGTTCTCGAAAAACCTGCGGCAACGCCTGAACCCCAACAGAGTAGCAACTGTAAGAGAGATTATATGTATTTTCGCATCGCATTATTGTACTTGCATCAACAAAATTTGCAACAGCTATGAACTTTGCAGTCTGTCTCAACCAAGTGCCAGATACCTCTGCTCGAATCAAAATTGCGCCAGACCAGCAGCATATCGAAAAAGACGGTATCAACTTTGTGATTAACCCATACGATGAGTTTGCACTTGAAGAAGCGCTCAAGTTGCGTGAAAAATTTGGTGGTTCAGTGGTTCTCTTTAGTGTCGGTGGTGACGAGTTTCAAGCAAACATCCGTAAGGCATTTGCAATGGGCGCAGATAAAGCCGTGCTAATTAAATCAACTGCTAAAGATGCCTACGGCATTGCAACGGTGCTAGCGGAAGCTATCAAAAAATACTTCGGCGGTTTGCCAGACATAATTTTCCTAGGCAAAGAATCTACAGACTTCAATGATGCGCAGGTCGGACCAATGCTTGGAGAACTTTTGCAGATTCCAGCTATCATGGTGGTAGTTGCGTTACAAACAGACGGCAAAGTAGCAATCGTGGAGCGCGAAATTGAGGGTGGTAAAGAAATTATAGAGGCGCCGCTTCCGCTTATCATCGGGGCTCAAAAGGGGCTTAACATTCCCCGTGTAGCTAGCATGAAAGGCATTATGGAAGCCAAAAAGAAGCCGATTGAAGTAATGGAAATCCCTGTGCCAGAGTCGGCACGCACAAGCTTAGTGCGCCTTGAGAAACCGCCTGAAAAGCAAGCAGGTAAACTGGTCAGTTCCCCGGCTGAATTAGTGGAAAAATTGCATCGAGAAGCAAATGTGATATAAGTCAAACCAAAAAAGCATTAAAAAAATGTTAAAATCAGTAGTGTTCATTGAGCAGCGCAGCAATGCCATCAAGCGTGCATCGCTGGAGGCCTTAAGTAAGGCAGCTGAGCTCTCCGATGAGGTCTATGCCGTGGCTATAGGTAGCGACCTACAGAGTGCGGTGCAAGATTTGGGCAAATACGGCGCCACCAAAGTATTTCTCTTTGAGCATCCATCCCTACTGAAATATTCTGCTACGGCGTATGCTAAGTTAGTGGCGCGTGTGGTCAAAGAGCAGTCGGCTAATGTACTGTTTCTGGCAGCAACCGCAATGGGCAAGGACCTTGGACCGAGACTAGCGATTCGCTTAGGGGCAGGGTTAGCCAGCGATGTGATAGCCGTGCAAGTAGAAGGTGAAAAAATTCTGGCAAAGCGCTATGCCTACTCGGGCAAAGCCATTGCCACTGTGCAACTGGAAACCCCCGTTAAAATTTTGAGCGTGCGTCCAAATGTCTTTGCGCTGAACTCAAGTTACGCTCGCACTCCAGAAGTAATCCACTCGACCTACTCACCTGATGAGGCTGACCTGAAGACCATTGTCAAAGAGATTGTCGCCTCTACAGGAAAGTTAGATGTAGCAGAGGCAGACATTGTGGTCAGCGGCGGGCGTGGTTTACGCGACCCTAATGGCGACGGTAAGGAAAATTGGAAAAATCTGGAAGAGCTGGCAAGTGTCTTAGGTGCAGCAGTTGGTGCAAGCCGAGCTGTAGTGGATGCAGGCTGGCGACCGCACGCTGAACAAGTCGGACAGACTGGAAAGGTAGTGTCGCCAAAGCTTTATATTGCATGTGGCATTTCTGGAGCGGTGCAGCATCTGGCAGGAATGTCCTCATCGAAGGTTATTGTGGCCATCAACAAAGACAAAGATGCACCAATTTTTCAAGTTGCTGACTATGGCATTGTAGGCACTGTGGAAGACGTGCTGCCGAAGTTGACCGAAGAATTCAAAAAAATACTGTCACAGAAATAAGATGGAAAAGATGGCAAGTCAAAAAACGGCTCAAGAGTGCAACATCTGCAGGCAAATCCAGAAAAAGAGATATTGACTTGCTTTTTCTACTCGGTTTAGTGTATTTTCAAGAAAATGACAAATGTAAAATCTTCTGAAGGCTTGAACTTCAAGACACTGCGAGATATGAAGAAAATTCAAGTCGATATACTTGGCCTTTCAAGTAGCCCGCATAACAACGGTGCATACGCCCTAATACTCTTTGAGGTGGGTGGAAAACGCAAGCTCCCAATTATCATTGGGGGATTTGAGGCGCAGGCAATTGCACTCAAGCTGGAAAATATCAAGGCGCCTCGTCCATTTACGCATGACCTCATTCGCAGCATTACAGAGACGTTCAACATCAACATCTCTGAAGTGATGATTGATGAGCTGCGTAATGAAACTTTCTTTGCAAAAGTGGTCTGTGAGCTCTCAGGTGTTGTGCATGAAATTGATGCACGACCAAGCGATGCCATTGCCTTAGCAGTACGGTGTGATGCGCCAATCTTCGTCTCCGAAGAGGTCATGAATGAGGCTGGTATCATTGATGAGAAAACTCCAGAACAAACCGGCTTTGGTATCGGAATGGGTGGCGCTGGGGCAGAGAGGCGCACGGCATCTGCATCTCCGGCAAGTAAGCTTGAAGAACTGCGCGCTAAGCTAAATGAAGCAATTGCTAAAGAAGACTACGAGAGAGCCGCAAAAATCCGTGATGAAATTAGCAAGTTGCAAAGCCGTTCTTAACTTGTCGTGCTGGAATGTCCCAGTCGTCATGCACACCGACTGTATTGAGTAAGTCCGCTGCTGTGGAGGTACGCCCCTATCAGCCCACCAATGCCGAACTATGGGACGACTTTGTGTGGCGCTCTAATAATGGGACGTTCTTCCACTTACAGCGTTTTTTAAGTTACCACCCTGTAGGACGGTTCAATTTTCATCACTTGCTATTTTATCGCGGAGAAAAACTGTTGGCGGTTCTGCCAGCAGCGCTGATGGATGAAGAGAAAACGCTTGAATCGCCTATCGGGGCGAGCTACGGCGGCTTTGTGCTCCCGCTGCTCAAGTATGTGGAAAATGAGCGACTAGTCGATGCACTGCTGGAGTATAGCGCCCGCCAAGGCTTCAGTAAAATTCTACTGACCCCAGCTCCGTTCATCTATCAAAAAAGAATTACTCAAGACATTGATTACGCATTAGCCTTCAAAGGCTTCGATTTTGAACGGCACTACATCTCGCACGCCATTCAGCTTGAAGAGACCGATAACTTTACTAAGTACTTCTCAAGCACAGTCCGTCGCTACATTCACCAATGCCAGCGCAACCGTGACTTGAGCATTGAACTATGCGAACACCACTCAGGTCTCGATGAATTCTATCCCATCCTGCTGAAAAACAAAGCTCGTCATGGTGCAAAGCCTACGCATACCTTAGACGAGTTGCACCGCCTCAAACAGCTCTTGCCTGATAACATCTTTCTCTTTCTAGTACGCTTAAAAGGCAAAGCAATCGGTGGTTCATTGGTCTTTCTATGCAACCCACGCGTGGCACTATGCTTCTATAACATGCTCGACTATGAATTTGAAGCCTATCATCCAATTCACTATGTGATGGACGAAGTGGTGCGCTGGGCAATCCGTAAAGGATGTAAATATGTCGATATTGGCGTCTCGCAAAACGTTCAGCATGAAAACCAAATGACTCCAGCATACTCGCTGGTGGAGTTCAAAGAAAAATTTGCAGCAAAAGGTATTCTGCGCAGCACATTTAGAAAATTGCTCTAAGCATGGCAACCTACATCCTACGACGTGTGCTGATTGCAATCCCATTGATATTTGGTGTCCTGACACTGACATTCTTCATTATTCGGTTGGCACCCGGAGACCCTACCATGCTCTATCTTGCGCCCGGCATAAGCCCGAAAGTAGCTGAGCAACTACGAGCTCAGTTTGGACTCAACGACCCGCTACCTATCCAGTATGTCAAATGGTTAGCCAGTGTGGTGCGCGGCGATTTTGGACAAAGTTTCAGCTACATGCGTCCAGTATTTGAAGTCATTGCGGAGGCAGCACCAATTACGCTGATGATATCGACTCTGGCACTGGCGTTACAATTTTTTTGGGGAATCTTGCTGGGCGTGCTTGCTGCTGTCAAACAAGGAACGTTTTACGACCGTGGATTGACCATTGTGGCACTCTTTCTTTACTCCATGCCCGAGTTTTGGCTGTCGCTCATGCTCATTATCGTCTTTGCCTTGAAACTTGGACTGCTGCCAGCGTCAGGTTTGGAAAGTGTAGGCGCTGAATCTTTACCACTCAGCGAGCGATGGCTTGACAGAGTGTTACATCTCATTCTGCCCATATTTGTGCTAAGCTTGGGCAATGCCGCTGGGCTTGCTCGCTATGTGCGAGGTAGTATGCTGGAAGTGCTCAAGCAAGATTACATCCGTACGGCACGTGCTAAAGGCTTAAAAGAGCGTACGGTCATCTACAAACATGCTTTGCGTAATGCACTCCTACCAGTGGTAACCATACTGGGAAATTCGCTACCGATTTTGGTAAGCGGCGCACTGTTCGTAGAAGTCATCTTTGCTATCCCCGGCATGGGACGCATAACCGTAGAAGCCATTTTTGCACGCGATTATCCCTTGATTATCGCCAATACATTTATTTCCGCTGTGTTAATTATCTTAGGTAACTTAATTGCCGACGTGCTTTATGCTATCGTCGACCCAAGAATTAAACTAAGCTAAGTACAAGAATGACTAAAAAATTGGCTTTTCAAATCGGACTGTATGTGTGGTTTATTGCCGTAATTGTAGCGGCATTGCTGTCGCCCAATAAGGTAAGCATGCTCAGCGAGACGACAAGAAACATGTATTTCCATGTCCCCATGGCGATTACAGCTGTCGTGGCGTTTCTTACCTCGGTCTGGTACAGCATCAAATATCTGCGCACCAAAGAGCTGGAGCATGACATCGCTGCAGAAACCGCATCGGGCTTGGGATTTTTGTTTAATCTCTTAGCCATGCTGACTGGTGCCATTTGGGCGAAAGTAACTTGGGGACAATTTTGGCACTGGGACCCGCGTCAGACAACCATCTTTCTCGTATTCTTAATGTATTCGGCTTATTTTGCCTTGCGCGCTAGCGTGACTGTGGCTGAAAGACGTGCAGCACTGGCAAGTGTCTACAGTATCTTTTCTTTCCCAGCGCTGATATTTCTCTATTTCATTCTGCCAAGAATGGTGCCGGGCTTGCATCCGGGCTCTGACAAAGGTGATGTCAACCCAGCGGTTTCTGCAACAACTGACCTTGAAATTCGCCTCATTCTCTACAGTTCAATGATAGGATTTATTGCGCTGTTTTTCTGGCTACACAATTTACGGACGCGTGCCGCAAAGCTTTCGCAGCGGCTGGCAGCCGGTACTCTCAGTTAGAAGTTCGGTGCAAAATCGCACTCGGCATAAAAATCCAAGATAATTTTCAGAGCATCTTCAGGTGTATCAACAAGGTGCATAAAGTCAAGGTCAGAAGGCTGAATGTAGCCATATCGTCCCAGCATCACATGCCTTATCCAATCGAGTAGCCCAGACCAAAATTCAGAGCCGATAAGCACTACAGGGAAAGTTGATGTTTTCTTCGTCTGCATAAGTGTGATGGCTTCAAAGAGTTCATCAAGCGTGCCATATCCGCCAGGCATGACAATAAAGGCTTGCGAATATTTGACGAACATCATCTTGCGCACGAAGAAGTAATTGAAGGTGAGCAGTTTATCAGGGTCAATATAGTCGTTGGGTTTTTGCTCGTGTGGCAAATCGATGTTGAAGCCAATGGAAGCACCGCCAGCTTTTTTAGCGCCTTTGTTTGCTGCCTCCATAATACCGGGACCGCCGCCTGAAATCACGCCCAAGCCATTTTGTGCCAAAAGCTCTGCCATGCGCTCTGCCATCTTGTAGTACTTATCGTTTCGCTTGACACGAGCTGAGCCAAAGATGCTCACTGCTGGTCCAAGTTCAGCCATTTTTTCAAAGCCAGCTACAAATTCCGACATAATTCGGAAAACACGCCACCCTTCATGACTTAAAGCAATCCAAGCACGAAGTTTTTCATCGTCAAGCGCTTGCGCCAACTTCCATGTTGCCTTTTGCCCACGCTGGTGTAACCTATCTTTCGGCTGACCATTGGTAGAAGATTTTTGACTAACAACGGTGTTGGGAGTGGAAGCAGAAGAGGTAAGTTTGGATTTATTGGATTTTGCCATGCGTATTATGTGTGATTAATTGATTTAAGTTCAATCGTGCAAGGCAAGCGTGCAGCAACGTCACGCTCGTGCGTGACAAGCAGAAGAATCCGGTTTTCTTTGGATGCAAGTTCTAAAAGCAAGTCTAAAACAGCGTTAGCGTTCTGTTCATCAAGATTTGCCGTTGGTTCATCAGCCAAAATAATTCGAGGTTCGTTAGCAATTGCACGTGCAATAGCCACGCGCTGCTGTTCGCCGACTGAAAGTTCTCTGGGCTTGCAGTGAGCTTTTGTTGCCAAGCCAACAAGCTGCAACAGCTCTTGAGCGCGTGCTTCAGGTCTCTCAACTTTTTGAGCAAAACTCATGGCTAAAAGAATGTTTTCCAAAGCACTTAGGCTTTGAATGAGATTAAAGGTTTGAAAAACATAACCAATATTTTCGGCACGAAAAAGGTCGCGCTTTGCCTCGGAAAGTTGTGCAATGTCGGTGCCGTTAATGTCAATAATACCACTGGTTGGCGTGAGAATCCCAGCAATTAAGTTCAATAAGGTTGATTTTCCGCTACCTGAACGACCAATGAGAGCCACGCGCTCTCCGTCGTTGAGAGTAAAACTGGGAATGTTAAGAACCAGCGCACCTGAAGACCCATACCGCTGAGTAACGTTAGTGAGCGTAATTGGCATAGACTGGGAATCTTGTACAAAGGTTTGAGTTGCCAGCAGGTTGCAAATGTAATGGATGAAACATTGGCAAAAGACTTATTCAAAGTCATGCTCAAAGTACTCTACAGAGCGCTGAGTCCCATTGTTGCGATGCCGGGAGCCGCTCTGTGCAGCAATTTTTTCTGCCAAGCGTTTTTCAAAGACTTTGGCAGCATCGTAGCCATAGTGCTTGAGCAGGTAGTTTAGCGCAATAACTTCAGCAATCACAGTAATGTTTTTACCCGGATAAATTGGCAGTTGGACATGCTGGACATTTACACCAAGAATGTTAAGAAACTTTGGCTCAAGCCCTGTGCGGTCATATTCACGATTGGAATCCCACTCGAGAAGCTCGACGACAACCTCCAGACGCTTTTGATAGCGGATGGCTCGAACCCCAAACATAGCTTGCACATCAATGATGCCAAGCCCGCGAATTTCCATAAAGTGACCAACAAGGTTAGTGCCAGAGCCAATCAACACCGATTCGCCTTTGCGTGTGAGGACGACGGCATCATCTGCCACAAGGCGATGGCCACGCTCGACCAAATCCAAAGCAATTTCTGACTTGCCAATCCCACTGCGTCCAACTAACAGCATGCCAATGCCATAGACATCAACCATAGAACCGTGATAAGTTTGATATGGTGCAAAGTGATCGTCGAGAAAATCAGTGACCAGATAGATGAATTTTGTAGTTGGCATATCGGTCCGAAACACCGGAATGCCAGCTTGGGTGGCAAGGTCAAGAAGGGGCTTATCTAACCGGTTGCTATCGGTTAGGCAAATACAGGGCACTTTGAATTTGGTAATGTTTTCAAAGGCTTGAAGGCGCTTGGATGGCGAAAGATGATTAAGAAAACGCGTCTCCGTATTGCCAAAAATTTGGATGCGCTTGTATGTGAAAAGGTTCGTAAAACCAGCCAGTGCTAAACCCGGACGATGAATATCGCGCTCGACAACTTTGCGCTTCGACATATCTACCTCGTTGAGCCGCTCAAGAGCAACACCCATTTTCAGGCTTATCTGATTGTAAAATTCTGCCACGGATATAGAATTTTTCTTGAGCGGTTTCTTATTGAACTCTATAGAAGATGACATGCTGACCTGTTAATCATCAAGTTACCAATAAAATTAGGCGAACAGGCCAAAGAAAGAGACCTATTCGCCTAAAAAACTAACCCTGAATTAGAGATGACGAACTTTTTCTTTGTGCTTTTGCAGCTGTCGACTGATATGCTCTACGCAAGCATCAATAGCTTTCTCATATGTATCTGCCGCTTCTTTAGACACAAAGGTATGGTCATGTACATGAACTGTAATTTCTGCAAGTTTATTATTGACGTAATCGTTCTTTTGGTGGTCAAGAACGATACGACAATCTGTAATGCCATTGTAATACTTCTTAAACTCTTGTACAGCCGTACGAGCGTAGGACTCAACAGGGTGGTGATGCTTCGAGGTATGGCGCACTGTAAAGTAAACCTGCATTTCTCTGGGGAAATGCTTGCGTCGAGTCAGTTGAGCGGCATTCATATGTCATTCTCCTTTTTCGTTGGGTTTAAGGAAGATAGTAACCCAAAAACTACAGGGTACTCAAAATCTCTTCGAAAGCTACGCCTTGGGATGCGACCGCTGATAGACCTCCTTCAATCGTTCGAAACTGATGTGCGTGTAAATTTCCGTCGTAGAAAGGCTACTGTGACCAAGCATTTCGCTAACGGCCCTGAGATCTGCACCATGATTGAGCAGATGCGTCGCAAAGGTATGGCGTAGAACATGCGGGCTTTTCTGTTTCATCTCTGTAACTCCTCCCAGATACTTCTTGACAAGCCGTCGCACCAGCATTGGATAGATGCGCGCGGCTTTTTTTGTCAGAAACACAGCTGAAGCATCCTCCTGTCGTCTCGCTGAATGAATGTTAAGCAAGTTTTTGCGAACTTCAAAGTACTTTTTTAGTGCATCTTTTGCGAAACTCCCGAACGGAACAATGCGATGTTTTTTCCCTTTACCGAATACCTTAAGTAGCATGTTCTCCATATCTATGTCTTCGATATTGAGCCCAATAAGTTCCGAAAGGCGCAGACCTGAACTGTAGAGCAATTCAAGGAGGGCTCTATCGCGGCGACCTTCAAAACTGTCAGGGTCTAAAGCCGCAAGTTGTTCGTCAAAAAGTTTGCGGGTTTGCTCTTCGGTAAGAAACTGAGGCAAGCGCTTTGCGACCTTGGGTGTCTTGATGTTTGAAAGAGGATAAACTGACAGGATACGCTGACGAACAAGATACCTAAAAAAACTTCTGACAGCAGCAAGCTTGCGCCCAATGGAGCGAGCCTGCATACCTTGCTCCAAAAGTTCGCCCATCCACAATCGAACTGTGAGAACATCAACCTGTGTCAGCATGCTCTCGGAAAGAGAAGGAGTCTCAAAATGGCGGTAAAGGAAGTCAAAAAACTGTTCAAGGTCGGTTTGGTAGGCAAGCAAGGTATGGGAAGAGTAGTGCCGCTCAAACTGAAGATGATTCAGAAAGTTTTCAAGCAAGTGGTGCATGGGCACGCATGTGTCGTAATTTTATCTAAGGTTGAAACTAACCTGCACTTAAAAAAGCCAAACGCAAATCAGCGAGGGCATGTCAGCACTTTGCATGTCCATCCCGTGCCTTTTTGGTTATAGACTGTCACGGCATCGAGAACAGGAAAGTAGCTTTCAAGCTGTTGCCAAATTGCCTGATGCTTTTCTTTGACAAACATTGAGACAAGGAAAATGCCATCGGGCTTGAGATACTGTGCATAGCGCTGAAACCCTTTGAGAGGATTTTTAAGATAGTAGATGGATTCATTGAAAACGATGGCATCGAAGCATTCGCTGGGAACATAAGTATTCATATCGCCGACCACGAAGTGCGTGCGTTCAGTGCACTTGTGTGAAGCCAGTTTAATCGGTTCTGAAAAATCAACGCCTACATACTTGGAATACATGACCTCAGGAATGCTCTCTTGCAAGATGCCTTCGCCACAGCCCATGTCCAAAAGCGACCCATGCGGTTTAAGACGCATGAAATAGCCAGCAAGAATGCTGTGATGAGCCAGCTCATCTAAGTTGCGCAGCCAAGCCCATTGACCCTGCGCATACTGTGTTTGCCATTTCTCTTCATTGTCTTTGCCAAGCGCGTGCCTGATAAGCCGTTGCGCCTTCGAAAAAATGCTACGAGCGTGTGATGACTTCTCTGATGCGGTCATTAGCGGTCAAGCGTTAGTTAAGCTGTGAATTTAACAAAGAATCGGTGATTGGCATACGTATCTAAATGCTCAATTTTTTGAACGAAGCACTTGTTAATTCGCTTGAACTTGCCTATCTACACGAAACTTAACTCACTATGTCTCAAATGAAAAATATTTCCTTTGACGGTCTGCAAGCTCGACTCGATGAGCAACTCAAATATCCCAGCCTGTTTCTCTTCAAGTTCATTGCGCCACTTGAAAAAGCCCAAGAACTGGTTGGAATTTTTGCGGCAAACCCGGTGACCACAAGATCTTCCCGCTACGGCAATTATATCAGCGTTACAGCTGAACTGGAAATGCAATCCACTGAAGAAATTATTGAGATTTACCGTGCAGCAGCGCGCATAGAAGGAGTCATTTTACTCTGACCCACGGGTCAGCAAGTCGGTGGGCTATGTTGTGTTTGAGCCGAAAGAGCCGTAAGTTTTGAGAAAAATCGAGAACTTGGGGGGTCAGCAACCTGATGAAAATGACTTTACCCAATCAATTGACCATACTGCGTATTGTGCTGACGCCAGTGTTTGTCGGGCTCATGCTGTTGGATAGTGTCAATTCTCGACTAATCGGCATTGGCGTCTTTACAATTGCGTCGCTGACAGACCTCTACGACGGTTACCATGCACGCAAGTATGGCGAAGTAACACGCTGGGGCGCCTTTATGGACCCACTTGCCGATAAAATTCTCATTACTTCGGCATTTTTGGTGTTTGTGGCACACGGCATTTTAGAGCTATGGATGGTGCTGGTGGTCTTGGCGCGAGATGTGCTCGTTACCATGATGCGGCTATACGCTGAATTGAAAGATAAACCGATTGTAACAAGCAAATCCGCTAAAATCAAGACGCTGCTGCAAAATGTATTAGCGTATCTGCTCCTGCTCCTGATGCTGTGTTCAGAGCAGAATTTATTTGGCGAGGCGATTGCAAATGAAGCCAAAAAGCAATTGCATGCGCCTGTGGTCGGTATTGCCATGCTTCTGCTGACGATTTACACGGTCTATACAGGTATCACTTACCTTGTGGAAAATTGGCAGACCCTTCGCGCCGTCTATCTTGATGCACGCTCATCGGTTAATGCTTAGCACTTTACATACACCTATCGTGAAACGGCTGGTTGCAAAAGTTTTCGGCACAGGCTTGGGCACAGGATACCTGCGCTACGCTACAGGCACATTTGGGAGCATGCTGGCAGTGTTGCTCTACTGGGCAGTGCCAAGACTTTCTGACCCAATGATGCTCGCAGGCGCAATTGTGGCAGGTTTGGCTATTGGCGTGTGGGCAACATCCATTTTGGAAGAAGAGTATGGACACGACCCCAAAGAAGCCACAATTGATGAGGTCGTTGGGCAATGGATTGCGCTACTTTTCCTTCCAAAGACGATACTTGCCGTAGGGCTGGCATTCGCCTTATTTCGGCTCCTCGACGTCATCAAGCCTGAACCAGTGCATCGATTGCAAAAACTGCCAAAGGGTTGGGGCGTGATGATGGATGATGTCATGGCAGGCATGTATGCCAACTTGGCGTGCCATATCTTGCTGTGGCTATTCTCTAAGCCATGAGTTAGGTTTTGAGCAACTCCACATCACACTCGGCAAGCTCGCGTAGCTCAAGTTCCATATCAACGATTTGCTGGATGTTGTGCAAAAACCATCGGTCAATTTTCGTAGCCTGATAGACTTCCTCCACCGTGGCGCCAGCTAACAGAGCATAGCGAATGTAGAAGATGCGGTCGGACGTGGGCGTTTTGATGCGCTCCAAAATTTCAGCTTTGGCTTTTTGTTTTGCTTCGGGCGAAAGTGAGAAAATATCGAGCTTATCTTTGCCATCTGCGCCTAATCCAGCTCTGCCGATTTCAAGCGAGCGAAGGGCTTTTTGCAATGCTTCTTTGAAGGTGCGTCCAAACGCCATGGCTTCGCCTACCGATTTCATTTGGATGCCTAAACGGTCTTCGACATTGCGGAATTTTTCAAAATCCCAGCGAGGAATTTTCACGACGCAGTAATCAATAGCTGGTTCAAACGAAGCAGGTGTAGTTTTGGTAATATCGTTTTGAAGTTCATCGAGCCGGTATCCGACGGCAAGTTTGGCGGCAACTTTTGCGATGGGGAAACCTGTGGCTTTAGACGCCAAAGCCGAGGAACGCGAGACACGAGGGTTCATCTCGATGACAATCATTCTGCCTGTTTCAGGATGAACGGCGAATTGAATGTTTGAGCCGCCTGTCTCCACGCCAATTTCGCGAATGATTTTGATGGCAGCATCACGCATGGCTTGATACTGCTTGTCAGTCAGGGTTTGTGCAGGCGCCACCGTGATGCTATCGCCGGTGTGGACGCCCATGGGGTCGACATTTTCAATCGAGCAGACAATAATCACATTGTCGGCAAGGTCGCGGACGACTTCCAGTTCGTATTCTTTCCAGCCCATGATGGATTCTTCGACCAGCACTTCGCCGATAGGACTTGCCGAAAGGGCGCGCCGAATAATGTCGAAATACTCGGAGGCAGTTTCAGCAATGCCGCCGCCAGTGCCACCGAGCGTGAAGGACGGACGCACGACAAGCGGTAAGCCCAACTGCTGCAAAGCCGATTCGGCTTCGGATTCACTGCGCACGAAAATGCCGCGTGGCACCTCCAAGCCAATTTTTTTCATGGCCTCGGCAAACAGCTCACGATTTTCAGCTTTGCGAATGGCACGAAGTTTAGCGCCGATAAGCTCGACGCCGTTGCGTTCCAATTCGCCAGACTCGGCAAGGGCAACCGCTACATTGAGCGCCGTCTGCCCACCCATCGTGGGCAGAAGCGCATCAGGTTTTTCTCGCTCAATCACCTTGAGCACATACTCTGGCGTGATGGGCTCAATGTAGGTGCGGTCGGCGACCTCAACATCGGTCATGATGGTTGCAGGATTGGAATTGACCAAGATGATGCGGTATCCCTCACTGCGCAGCGCTCGACAGGCTTGCGTGCCAGAGTAGTCGAACTCGCAGGCTTGCCCAATCACAATTGGACCGGCACCGATGATAAGAATAGACTTGATGTCTTTGCGTTTCGGCACGTCGGGCTTGATGACAATGTGTTAGTTTGATGAAGTTTTATTCGGGCGCAAGATACAAAAAGCACGCGCAATTTGCGCACAGCCGAAACGAGAAGTTTGAAGCAGAAAGAGCTGGGCGCACTAAAACCTACTTATTTGCGTTGCTGCGCAAGGGCGTGTTGCGAACAAAATTGATAATTGCTTCATTCACCTCGGCACTGCGTTCAATCTGAATCAGATGTCCAGTTTGGGGAAGCATCAAGAGTGTCGCATTCGGCATGGCTCTGACGCCTTGCTCCATGATCTCGCGTGTGCGTCCGCCATGCAGGAAAGGATTGGGGATAAGATTATCGTTTTCGCCAGCGATGACAAGTGTGGGTGCTGTAATCTTGTCTAATTTATCCCAAACGTATTCATCGAGCATGGCGCCGACGCATTTCCAGACGGCATAAGCGAATCGGTCAAATTCCTCGGTCATGCTTAGGCGAACACGCTCTTCAATGAGCCATTCCCAATCGTCACTCCAGTTGTAGAAATTGTTTGTGATGTTGGCACGCACGCGCTCTTGCGGGGTCTTTTTGATAAAATCGGGCGTGGTCGTATTGCGAAGCCAGTCGCCTTCACCGGGTTTGAAGGCTTCAAAACCAGCAGGCGAGAGCAAGATGAGTTTGTCGACGGCATCAGGAAAGTTGAGCGCGGCAGTCATGGCAATTTGTCCACCCATAGAGTGACCAACCCACGTGGCTTTTGTGAGCCCCAAATCGTGAAGCAAAGCACGCACGGTTTCGGCATAAAACTTCAGGGTGTAAGGCGCTGAATACGGTTTCGATGATTTTCCATAGCCGACAAGGTCGAGGGCGATAACACGAAATCCTTGCGCAGTTAGGGCGGGGATGTTGTATCGCCAAAAACCCATGTTGCTGGCAAGACCATGAATCAAGACAATTGCCGGACCCTCACCTTTGCTATCATGATAAGCAATTTTGACACCATTAACTTGCCGCATCTCGGTGCTGAAGGGATAAGGAATGTCCTGAAATTTCATCGGCGGTTCATGATGATAGAGTTTTGCCTGACCACAGCCAGCAAAGGCGAAGAGGCAGGTCAGCGCAAAGCATATTGTGGCGTGCTTCATTGTTTGGATGCAGATGACGTTAATTAAAACATGAGCCAACTTACGGTGCCGAAGACAACCCAAGGATTTTGCGGACGTGTAGAGAGTGTCGCTGGGCGTGTCAGGGCACTGTCATAGAAATCTCCGTTGAACATGTATGCGGCACTGACCCCTAAGTCCAAGAAAAGAGCCAGTGTGTATTTGAGTTCGGCATTGAGTTCAGCGCCGATAAAGCGACCGACGCCACTGGGCGTTTGATTAGCAAGCGCTGCTGCTGCACCGACTTTGATGAGCACCTTGTTGGGCACAAGGTTGTTGAAGTAGTTGAGAAAAATGGCACTGGTGCCAAAGCCCATGTTAGAGATGTCATGCACTGCTGAGTAGTAACGATTGACCACTTGCACATCAGGGAAAAGCAGGAAGGCACGGTGCGAGCTAAAAATCCCCACAGGTGAGCCCCACGTGTTGCCTGTAACGACGCCTGTGTATTGACCATCGCTGACATTATTGCCATCGCCTGAAGTGTAGAGCACTTCTAAGGCAACGCGGTCGTTTGCCGTTTGACCGTATTTGTAGTAAAGCGAAGCATGCACCGTAAAGCCGAAGATACCGACATTGCCAGCGCTGGCACCTTGTGGTGTAAAAATGTTAAGGTTGCCGAAATTGAACACAGTGAGTGCGCTTGCCCAGAGTCTGCCGCCGATAAACTCACGGTTGTAGGCGAAGTTGGCGCCAGCCCAAAGCACATCGCCTTTGTAACGATTTTGTCCTAATTGAAGACGCGCGCCGCCGTTGTATTCGACGAGCAGCGAGTTAAAGCCTTGACTGAGAATGGAGACCCCGCCTTCACCTTGCCCACGGTCGTAGAGATACCACAAACTCCCGCCAATTTCCCACAAGCCCGACACGCGTGTTTCGGCATCTGCCATCAGCAGCACCACATCATCATCAATTTGGATGAAATTTTCATAGAGTTGAAAATAGGCTAACCGACCAATTGTAACAGGCGTGAGATTGAAGTAGGTGCTGATGCCCACACCTTGCGTGCCCCAAAACATTAGGCGGTTGGCGCTGGTCTGATTGGTTTGCAGCGTATTGACATTAGGGTCTCGGGGATTATCAAAAATGCGTTGAATGCCGATGACCACATTCCATGCAGGGTTGATTTTGAGTTCAACATTCGCCAGCAAGGTTTGAATGTTGACCGTTCCTGCGTTGATAGCGCCGCCGACATTGTTGCCGACGCCATAGTTAACATCGCCCCAAGTTACATCCACTTTGAGCAAGGCGCGAAAAATCGCAAGACCATCTAAGAGTGATGGGCGATACACAAAAAGCGGCACAAAACGTCCCTCGCCATAAAATGCTGTTTGTGGAAAAGTTGAGGTGCTATTCGGTCCGAAAAGGCGACCGATAACTTGCCCTCTGAGAAATTCATTTTCAGGCGCGATGTTGCTGGCAGTCAGGCGCGTAAAGAAAAAACCGATGAACTGCAATTCCGAGGGCGGTTTTTCAGGACTGCCCATGCGCCGCTCGTCATCGACAGGATAGTTGGGCAGTTGTGCCCATGCAGGCAGAACGCAGCACAGCAAAAGAAGCGGTAGTAAGGTGTGCTTCATTGTTGCTTCAAAGATTAGATTCAGCTTGGGTGCAGCAGAGCGCTACTCCTTACTGACGCCCCGCCGACTTCTCCCAAGCCCAAAGGGTTTGAGATTACTGACGCACATAGCGTTGGACATTTGCCTGACCGAATGCGCCGCCAGAAGTGCTGCCAAAACCAGCGGCAGCGGTGGGTGGCGTAACCCCCTGAAGGGGTGGCTGGGTTTGCGCAACTTCATAGCGCATGGTGTTGCCGACAACTTCATAAATGCCTACAGCCGTTATGGCTGTGGGTGAATTCTGATTGGCAACAATGTTGCGAATGTTAGCGTTGGCGCCTGTAGCACCACCGGGCGAAGTGGTGTAAGTGCCGCGCAGAGTCGCCTCAGTACCAGCCGAATCGCGCTGAACCACAACATATGAGCCATCACGGTTGAAGGTGGCTTGAATGCGGCGAATTCTAAACGGTGGATTAAAAAGCAATGGCGCCACGTTGCCCCCTTCCGATACCCACGTGCCCACAATCGGGTCTTGAGGCGCACCATCATCGGATGACGTGGTAGACCCCTGACAAGCGGCAAAGCTCAAAGCAGCGCACAGCAGCAGGAAAATGCTCAAATGTTTCATGTTTGAAACCTCCTTTGGTTTAATTGTTAGAAATTGCAGTCAATGCAGACCGCGCAATGAAACTTTTTGACCTATAAGACCCTAACAAGTTAAATTTCTCTAAGTGCCTTGCGATTAACTTTCCCGACATCATTCTTTGGCAAGGCATCAAGGAAGACGACATACTTGGGCACTTTGTATTTGGCTAAGTTGGCTTGACAAAACGCTTGCACCTCACTTGCAGAGAGCGAAGCCCCGGGTTTTAGCACCACGAAGGCTTTGCCAACCTCTCCCCACTTCTCGTCAGGTGTAGGCACCACTGCCGCTTCAGCAATACAGGGATGCATGTGCAGCACACGCTCAACTTCGGCAGGATAGACATTTTCTCCGCCAGAGATGTACATATGCTTTTTGCGATCGACCACATAGTAAAAGCCCTCTTCATCTTGTCGTGCCAAATCACCAGAGTAGAACCAGCCGTCTTTGATGGCTTTGGCAGTTTCGGTAGGATTGTTCCAGTATCCTTTCGTGACCACATCACCTTTGAAGATGAGCTCACCGACCTCACCTTGCTGGACATCATGACCCTCGTCATCTACAATGCGCACGTGTAGGTAAAAGTTAGGCACACCAATCGAGCCAATTTTGCGTACAGCATCGCGTTGGTGAAGTGAAAAAAGGCTTGGACCCACCTCGGTCATGCCAAAACCCTGACGAATAGGAATACCACGATTGTGCCAAAGCTCAATGACTGAAATGGGCAGTGCTTCACCGCCAACAATGAAAAAACGCATGTGGCGTAGGTCAACCGTGTGAAAATTAGGTGCAGCAGCCATCAGCTTGAGAATCGTAGGCACAGCCAAGAATATGGTTGCTTGTTCGCTCTCGAGCAGGTGTAGTGCAGTTTCGGCATCAAATTTTTTCATCAGGCAGGAATATGCGCCGCGATGCAGAAGTGGTGTAGAGAGCGCATTAAGCCCACCAGTGTGAAAAAGCGGCAAGACACATACCGTGCGCTCGTCAGCAGTCATATCCAAGCGCATCGTGGTATTGATGCTGTTCCAAAAAAGCATTTTGTGAGAATAAAGCACGCCTTTGGGAAGTCCCGTTGTGCCGCTGGTGTAGAGAATAAAGACAGCGTCATCTTCATCAAGTGAGCATGGTGTAAAAGATTCAGGCAAGTCGCGCTGGGCATAACCTGCCTGCTGCAACTCTTGCAATGTCCACTGATGTGTGATGGAAGCAGGCAAAGGAAATTGTGCCACATTCGGCAGATATTTTTCTTCGGTGATAAGGAGTTTAGGCGTGCAGTCAAGAAGCACTTGATGAATTTCTTTCGCCGCTAAGCGATAATTGAGCGGCACGATAGTTGCACCCGTCTTTTGCGCCACGAAAAACAAAATGAAGTGTTCCAAGCAATTGTCTGCATAGAGCGCAATGCGGTCGCCGCGAGCGATGCCCAAATCGGCTGTAAATTGCCGTGCTAGCCTGTTGGAGATGTTATCAAGCTGCTGATAGGTCAGGGTGCGCCCGGTCTCAAATTCTTTGAGAGCAATTTTGTCGGGCACATACATGCAAAGTTTTTCCAGCCAGTTGAATACCGTCATCGTATCGTCTTGTTAAGAGTTAAGAGTTATTCATGTTGCGACTGCCTATGCCCAAGACAATAGTTGCCAGCACACAAGCGACGGGACAGACAAGCAGGGAAAGACGCATCACTTCAGGATGTGTGCTGACATTCCAATAGTCGTTGAGGGCGCCAATCAAAAGCGGAGCTAAACCATAGCCAGCTAAGTTGACAAGGAAAAAGTAAATGCCAACGGCAAGACCGCGCATGTTTGGCGCCGCAATATCGTTCAGGTCAGCAAACGACGGACCGAGCCAAGAGAGGCTAAACCCGATGAGCAGAAAGTTCAGAGCAAGAAGCAAGGGAAGGTTGTTGCTGAAAAGCATCAATGCCCAGCAGCATGCGCTGGCGGCGGCAGAAAGACTGGCTAACTTCATGCGTCCGCCTGTAGCCGTCTCACGAAATCTATCGGCAAGATAGCCGCCGCCGACGATGCCAATGATTCCACCAACAATCATGGCAAGACCGAACCACGTGCCAACTTCAACCAAACTGAGTTGATGGACACGCACGAAAAACACGGTAAGCCACGCCGCTACACTGGCTGAAGCGATATTGAAGAGCGCATAACCCCCGTGATGAAACCATATCTTGGGCATTTTGTAGAGTGCATGCCAGTGCACCGGAGCTTGCGGCTGTGAGAAGTTTGTGTCTTGATGTCGCTTTGCCCACGCTCGGGCTCAATGAGTCCAGCCACCAGCAAAGCTACCAGCACACCGGGAAAGCCCAAGAAATAAAACGCATATCGCCAACCAATTGCTTGGGCAATCGCTCCGCCCAAAAGAAAAGCCAGACCGCTGCCTAAAGCAATTGCCGATGAGTAAATGCCTTGAACTGTTGCACGCCGCTCTCGCGGAAAGTAATCACTAAGCAAGGAAAGGGCGGCAGGACCAAGCGTGGCTTCGCCAATGCCAACGCCCACACGACAGAGAAAAATCGTCCAAAAATCAACGGCAAAACCCGTAAGACCAGAGAAAATGCTCCACGAGGCCAAGCCAATCGCAATGAGAGTTTTTCTGGAAATTCGGTCAGCAAGTCGCCCAAAAGGAATGCCCAGAATCGTGTAGAAAATGATGAAGGAAGTCGAGCTTAGGAGAGCAAGTTCCACATCGCTAAACTTCATTTCGCTCTTGATGGGCGTAAAAAGAATGTAGATGAGCATGCGGTCTAAAAAGTTGAGCAAATAGACCACCGTGAGCAACCCCAGCGCATACCACGCATAGTGTGCAGAGATAACTTTTTGCGACCCGATATTGGCAGTTTGTGCTTGCATCATCGTATCATTTAGCTACTTGCTTAAAACTTGAACAGGGCACTGGCAAAGGCAAGACCGCCACCAGAGCCAATGAACATCAGCAAGTCCCCCGGCTTGACCTTCCCTTGAGACAGAGCTTCATAGAATGCCATAGGAATGCAGGCAGAGCCAGTATAACCGTATCGGTCCATGATGGTGTGGGCGCGCTCTCGTGGCACGCCAAGTCGGTCTAAGGTTTGCCAGATGCTATTGATGTTAATCTGTGTAAGGAAGTAGTGCGCCACATCTATCGGCTGAATGTTGAGTCGTTCGGTCAGGGAGCGAGCCATTTTGGTCCAAACTTCCACATTGAGCTCTTTCGGAAACTTCTTGACAAACTTGAGCAAGTGATCTTTGCTTGAGATGGCTTTGTCAGAAATTGGCTCGTGTGTGCCGCCAGCGTAGATACCCATCCAGTCGTGGTATTGCCCTTCGGTGAGCAGTTCGCTGGCTAAAAATCCGCGTGTGGAATTTTTCTCGGCAGAAAGAATCGTGGCGCCAGCGCCATCGGCAAAGAGCGTGACGGTTTTCTTATCGTGCATGTCCAAATACTTGCTCATGGCGTAAGCACCCACAACCAAAATGTGCTGATAATGTTCGTCAGAACGGATGTATTTGGAGGCCACATCGAGTGCGGTAACAAAGCCAGCACAAGCCGTGTTGATGTCAAATGTGCCGGCATGCTTTGCACCTAAACGGTATTGAACAACCGAAGCCGTCGAAGGAGAAATATACTCTGGTGTATCGGTGGCAACGATAATGAGGTCAAGTTTGTCGGCAGAAAGACTGGCGTTGGCAAGAGCTTCGCGGGCGGCATGTTCGACAAGGTCAGCCGTAGATTCGTCTTCCCGGCACCAGCGGCGCTCTCGAATCGTCAGGTTTTGCACCAGCCAAGTGTCGACATCTTCGCCTAAAAGCTCGTTGAAATAAGCATTAGGAATAACGCGTTCAGGTGCATACATTCCTGCGGCAACAATGATGGCATTTTGCATACAGTGTATCCTTTCTTGCTTTGCCCCAGCAAGGCTACAACTTAGAGCGCTTGCCGAATGCAGATTAACAAAACCTAACGCTTAGGAGATGTATCCCCCATCGACGCTGAGCACCGCCCCTGTGATGAAAGAGGCTTCATCAGAAGCCAAAAAGAGATACGCATTGGCAACATCTTCAGGTGAGCCAAGGCGTCCAAGTGGCGTGCGCTCAATGACGGCATTCAAGACTTTTTCAGGCACAGTTTTAATCATGTCGGTGGCAATAAAGCCGGGAGCGACGGCATTGACCGTGATACCTTTCTTGCCCAATTCTCTTGCCCAGACCTTCGTCATGCCAATCAGACCAGCTTTGGCGGCGACATAGTTGGTTTGCCCAAAATTGCCATACAATCCAACCACGGAAGCTGTATTGATGATGCGCCCGTATTGCTTTTCTACCATGTAGGGCACAACGGCTTTAGCACAATAGAAAACGCCTGTCAGATTGACATTGATGACCTGTTGCCACTGTGACACGCTCATCTTGAGCAGTGTGGCATCTTGCGTAATCCCGGCGTTGTTGATGAGAATATCGAGGTGGGCAAATTGTTCGTAAGCGCGTCTAGCCGCCGATTCAACGGAGTCAAATTCTGCGACATTGACAGCATCAAAATGTACTTTGAACCCCTGCGCAGTAAGCGATTGGACAAGACTTTCACCTTTTTCGCGATTCATATCCCAGATGATGACCGTGGCACCTTCACAAGCAAATTTTTCTGTGGCTGCTCTGCCAAGACCTTGTGCCCCGCCTGTAATGATTGCCGTCCGCCCGCTTAAACGCTGCATTGCCATATCGTTAATTGGTTGAAATGTATTAAAGCGCTTTTTTATTGTTTGAAAAGTAAAAAACACAATACAGAAAAACAAAAACTTGTAGCCGGTCAAAAAACCTAAAACAGTGCCGCAGGGGGATGAAGATGGGGACTTAGGCACAGCGTGAGAGGTTAGGCAAAGCGGTCAGCGCTATTTTGACTTTCCATTGCGTTTGCTTGTAGCTTGCTCTTTCTGCGCTTGCCATGCGTTCAAAAACTCTTCGTGGAATTTATCCATCAGTGTAAAGAATTCTTCCATTTCGCTGAGCCGCTGGCTAAGCATAGGCATAGAAACCCCAGATTCTTTGAGCACCGCTTTCAGCCGCTTGGCAATTCGGATGTTGTTGCGAATGCGTTCAGCGTGATTGCGAAAAGCATTTTCAAAGGCGCGAGGATGAATTTCGTAGTAATCCTTGCGAGAATTTTCTTGAGAGAGCACTTTGCGAACCAAGTTACGTTCAAGCAAGCGGCGCATAATCTGGCTAATGGGTCCCTTGCTTCGACCAAGTTCGCTGCAAATCTCGTCAAGGGAAAGTGGCTCTTCGGAAGAGAGCAAGAGTCCAACGACATGCCCCATCACGCGATTGAGACCGAAGGCGTGATACGCTTCGCCATACTCGCGCACAACTTCTTTGCTAACCTGATGCATATCATGAATTTTTTCAAAAGGTAAGAAAATGAATTCAAACTTGCTTAGTGTCTTTTGCTGTTATCGTCTTAAGCTCGCCAAGGTAATGCCGATACCAATTGACGCCAGCATACTTGCGGTTAATCTCCATCAATTCTGGCTTGCGTTCTAAAAGCTGAAGAATATCGTAGAGTGAAAAAATAGGCTTGCTTTCTGTCCAAAGCTCATCATAGACGGCTTTGATAAAGTGATAGTCTTCAAGATAGTCAATCGTAAAGCGATGCGTCATGGCGTAGTTAAGTCCGGTTTCCCACTCAACATTTTTCAAGCGAAAGCGTTCAGGCTGTTCCCAGATAAAAGGAGTGGTGTGTTCGCGTTCAAAATCTTTTTTGGCTTCGCGCCAAGCCGTTTCCAAAACGGAAAAGTGCATCACCTCTACATCGTTGCCATCAGGATAAGTGGGCGGGTGAAGGTTGCTGACATAGTCAACAGAGTCAGCAGATTCCAGAAATGCTGTCAGCACGCGATCGATAATGTGTGGGTCGATGAGGGGACAATCAGATGGAATTTTGACAACACTATCGGCGCGCTCTGCCTTGGCAGCTTGATAGTGGCGATCGAGCAAGTCTGTAGGATGACCGGAAAAACACTTGATGTGAAGGCTTTTACAAAGCTCACGCACAGGGTCATCATTGGAGCTATGCGTGGTGGCTACAACGAGTTCAAATGGCACAGTTGCGGCTTGAATGCGCTCAAGCTGGCGCTGAAGCAAGGGTTTGCCAGCAAGCGGCAAGAGAATTTTGCTAGGTAAGCGTTGAGAGCCTGTGCGAGCTTGAACAACGACAACTATCCTCATGGTCATAGAGCAAATCTTGTAGCAAAGAACCAATTGGAATTACGCTTTGCTAAATGTAAAGAGACTTGCCATCAATTGCGGTGCATAGGCTGCATTAATCCAACGTTTGGGACGAACTTTCGTGTAAGGTCTGCTATCTTCCAAGAGCTCTCGGCAAACGTTAGCAATATTTTGAGCCGATGTACCACCATTTTGAATAGGCATTAGGCGTTTGAGCTCGTTGATGTCGAATTCTGAATAGACTTCTTTTCCAAGTGCAAGTCCGACATAGACCGTCGAAGAGAAGCGTGTAATGAGCACATCACAGTTGGCAATCATTTCTTCGGCAACGCCTGATGTATAGACCAGTGCGTTCGGTGCATACTTTTTGATTTCTCTGATGGCTCGTTCATGATTTTCGTTAGGATGAAGTTTGAAGATAAGCAATCGCCCATTGGCTACTTTGAGAGCATGCTCAATAATTTTGCGGCGATTTTCATACTTGAGTGTCTCACGTGAGTCGCTGGTGCAGACCAGCACAAAGTTTTTGTAGGGAAAGTTGTTTTGATAAAACTGTTTGCAGTTATCGAAGTTTGGAATACCAGTAACACGAATTTTTTCAGGCTTAACACCTTTGCGAATAAAAAGGTCGCGATAGCCTTCGGAAGCGACGCAGAAATAGTCGTATGCGTCGCTAAGCCCTGTTGTAGAAGTGCTGGCAATCCAGCGTGGCAGGAAAGGAAAGAGTTTCACCAAGTGATAGAAAAAATTTTCAGGGTCGGTCATGCCTTCTTGAACCAAGACTATCTTTTTATTCCGGATGTTCTTCTGAATCAGCAAGTCAGATGAGGTAACTACAAGGTCATAGTCGTTCTTTTTACCCTGATAGTCGATTTGCAAGTCATGCGCACGAAGGTAGTTTAGGCAGCGTTCAACATGTTTGAAGCCGACTGTGGTGGACTCGGCAAGTCTCATTTGGCGTAGTACCTCGTGCAAGCCATCGCAATAGTAGGGTGTAAACCAGCAATCATACTCGGGGAGGCACTGTGCAATCTTATGCATCTGGGTGGTTTGATTGTGCGAACCACCGATAAAGAGAATTTTTTTTCTGCTCATGTGTAAAGTTGCTGTGTTAGGGTTTGAGTGACTGAGCTACGACTTCTTTGGGTTTTAGGTCGGCAAACGCCAGAAGAATATAACCGAAAATAATCCAGAAGACTTCCTTCGTACGCTTGACGAGCACAAAGGCTGCGCCTGAATCGGCACTATCTGCAATGCCAAAACCATCAAGAAAACGGACATAGCCATAGTCTTGAATGCCAATTCCAGCAGGCAGAAACACAATCATAGAACGGACGAGAGAAAGCGCAGACTCTAGTGCTAAAACTTCAGCGAAGCTGAGGTGAATGCCTAGCAATTTCATGATAAGAAATGTTTCTACGGTCTCAAAAAACCATGCAATGACAAAAAACAAGATAGCCACACTGGCTTCTTTGAGCGAAAGTCGGCGAAATTTAGAAAACTGATGGTCGATGTCAAGAATCTTCTCTTCTTGCTGAAGTAGCCATGTACGCAAAGGAGAAAATGGAATTTGAAGCAGGGCACGGTGAAGTTTCTCTGCCACACTGCCGTAGAGAAAAATAGCGGCTACAGTGCCAAAGAGCAAAAGCACCGTAAGTGAGGCACCAAGAGTAACAACTGGTAAGCCATCAAAGCCGATGATTTGTTCAGAACTGCGCGCAAGAAATTCATAGCCGACAATGACACTGACCAACACATACATAGAATGTCCAATACTGAGAAAGCAGTTGCGCATCATGCCCGTTGCAATAGCTTCAGAAACAGAAATGGCGCAAATACGATTGAGCAACAAAGGTTTAAGTGATTCAGCCAGCGCTGTACCGCCAGGCAGGCTCATGAGCATGGCTTCAGACATGAGCTTGACGCTAAAGAGTTTTGAAAAAAACACAGAGCGACCGATGAGCGGAAAGGTCTGACGCCAGCCCAGCGTATCAAAAAAACTGGCAATGATGTAAGGAATGGGAACCAGAAGAAGCAATGCACCAGCCTGTTGCAGGAGCGCAATTACTTTGCTGTAATCTGCGTGACTGACAAGCCGCACAAACATGGCAAAGCCGAAAATCAGTGCCACAACTTTGATGAAGAGTAACCCGTATCGGCGCAGCGCTTGCATCTAATGTTCTGTTATCGAGCCACAGAGCAACAAAAATACGCTTGATTTACGAATGTACAAGGATTGATGACCAAATTAAGGGCAGCAAGCCACTGCTGTTGCAAGACACAGAAGCAACGTAAGTAGAGAGAATAGACAAAAAACATAGGAGGCGCCACCCAATACTCAAAGCGCCCCCGAATTCCTGTTTAACCCCATGCTGCAATGTGTCATAGTTGTCTGACAAGCCTCAGTGCAAGAAAAGCATTTCCAGATAAGTAGGAATAGGATACAGACTTCTATCAATCTGACCTTCCAACCTATCGGCAATCTCGCGCACATGATTCATAGCGGGTATGATAACTTCTGCACAGTATTCGGCTTGTGCCTCTATGCCGCCTTTTTGATGATGAATCTCGTGGGTGAGCTTTTCCAAGCGTTCCGTGCGCAATATCAGCTCAGCAATGTTGTTAGCAAGTTCAGAAATCAAGGCAGACTGTTTCTTCTTAGCGGTGCGCTCAAGTTTGAGCGATTTGCTAACCTGCATAAGTTTTCCAAATGAGTCAGCAATTTCTCTTTGGAAGCGCATGCAGGCAGGTAAAATTTGTGTGCGAATCATCATCGCAAGGGTCTTAGCTTCGATATCGATTGCCTTGATATAGCGCTCTAAGCAAACTTGATAACGGGCATCAATTTCTATTTCAGTTAAAACTCCGTATTTGACAAAGAGCTTGCGTACGCTGTCGTCTTTCCAAACCTTCATGGCTTCAGGCAGGTTGCGGTGGTTGGGCAGACCACGCTTTTTGGCTTCCTTCTGCCATGCTTCGCTATATCCGTCGCCATCAAAACGAATGGGTTTGGTTGCCTTGATTTCACGGCGCAAGACTTCAAAGATGGCAGCTTGTAGCTCTTTGCCAGAAGCCATTTCCGCTTCAATAGCTTCACGCATCTCATCAATTGCCTCTGCCATGATGGTGTTAAGCACCATGTTGGGAATTGCAATTGGCATTGAGGAGGGCACTGCACGAAATTCAAACTTATTACCTGTAAAGGCAAATGGTGAAGTGCGGTTGCGGTCAGTATTATCCTTGGTGAGTGTCGGAATGTGAGAGATGCCTAAGTCAATAAATTGCTTTTCAGTAGTTTTAGTCATGTGCCCATTTTCAATAGCATCTAGAATGGCATTGAGCTGGTCGCCTAAGAAAACCGATATAATAGCAGGCGGAGCTTCGTTAGCCCCCAAACGGTGGTCGTTACCGGGATTAGCAATAGCGGCACGTAAGACACTGGCACGCTTATGTATGGCTTTCAAGACGGCAACGAGGAAGACAAGAAATTGCAGATTGGATTCAGGAGTATCGCCAGGGTCAAGCAAATTGCCACCGACATCAGCACCTATAGACCAGTTGTTGTGCTTACCAGAGCCGTTGATACCAGCAAAGGGTTTTTCATGAATAAGCAATGCTAAATCTTTGCGCTCTGCTACACGCCGTAGCATTTCCATGGTAAGCAAGTTGTGGTCAGCTGCCAGCGGTGTCTCTTCATGGATTGGAGCAATTTCAAACTGATGTGGAGCAACTCATTATGACGTGTCTTGACAGGAACGCCTAACTGGTAAAGCTCTCTTTCAAGCTCTTGCATGAACTCCATGACACGGTCAGGAATAGAGCCAAAATAGTGGTCCTCAAGTTGTTGGTTCTTTGGCGGAAGAGCACCAATAAGAGTACGACCAGTCATGATAAGATCTGGACGCTGTTCATAGAGCGAGCGATCGATGAGAAAGAACTCTTGCTCAGCACCAACATAGGTGGTAACTTTTGAAACTTTCGTGTTACCTAAGAGGTGCAAGAGCTTGATTGCGGCTTTGCTTAGCGCACGTGCAGAGCGTAAAAGCGGTGTCTTTTCATCGAGTGCTTCGCCGTGGTAGGAAATAAACACCGATGGAATGCAAAGCGTGGTGCCTTCTGGACCCTTCATGAGAAAGGCAGGAGTACTGGGGTCCCAAGCTGTATAACCACGTGCCTCAAATGTGGTACGCATGCCGCCAGATGGAAAACTCGAAGCATCGGGCTCACCTTGAATGAGTTGATTGACAGAAAATTTCTCAATTAGTTGCCCATCTTTGTCGAAGGCAATAAATGCATCATGTTTTTCAGCTGTGGTGCCAGTCATGGGTTGGAACCAGTGGCAGTAGTGTGTGGCACCATTTTCAATAGCCCATTCCTTCATGGCTTGAGCGACGTGTTCAGCAATGCGTTCGTCGAGCTCTTCGCCCATGGTCAGGGTTCGCATCAAAGACATATAGACATCTTCAGGCAGTCGCTCGCGCATCACTTGATGATTAAATGTAAGCGAGCCAAACATGGCGGCGTTTTCAGAAAGCGTCAGCGTTCCGTTTTGAGTCGACATTGCAATTTGCGGCTTTAAGGTTAAGTGAAAAGAATGCTATATGCTATTGTTTTTACTATGCTCTAAACTTTCCAAGACTTTCTGGGAGTTGATGCAATGCGATTTCTTGATTTCACTGAGCACGATGCTGGTCTGCGTGCCTGTCACGCCCGTCCAAGATTGAATGCGTGCCAGAAGTTTTTCTAAGGCGCTGGTGTCGGAGACAACAGCTTTAATTAGATGCGAGCCTTCGCCTGTAACCGAGTAGCATTCAGTAATCTCGTCTTCCTTGTGCACATTCTGAATAAGCGTGGGATAGTGCTTTGAAGAATCCATCGTTACACGAATAAACGCAATGATGTCGTAGCCTAACTTTTTGACGTCAACCAAGGTCGTAAAGCCTTTGATGATGCCGCGCGCTTGCAGTTTTTCCAACCGCTCACTGACCGAAGGAATCGAGAGTCCAACGGCTGCAGCAAGCTCGCTGCGTCTCATCCGGCCATCCTCTGAAAGCATTTCAATGAGCTTGAGGTCAATCTTGTCTAAGTGCCACGACATGTGTGTGAGCCTAGATTTTTCATGCTTAAATTTTCAGCAAAAAGTCAGGTAATCGGTAAAAGAAGACACGAGTCTCCTAAAAAAATTAGGCAAAGGCGCAATAGTTTCTTACAAATTTAAAACTTTTGCACAAAATTGCAAGCAAAGTGTAGTCAAAAGTCCTTAAAAACCTCATAAATAAGGGAAGTGGGAAAAACCAAGAAAGCTATGCAAACACCAGACTGCAGTGCCACATCGTTTGCAACTGGATATGCGTTGAGCTATGCAAACACAAATACTGCTTTTGAAAAGCTACACAGGCGCGCTAACTTTGCTTAGTAGTTCAAAGAAATGGAGCTATCAGACATTTAACCTTTGAAAGGAGAAAACAGCTATGGCTGATGAACCAAAAAAGCTTTCGCCGATGATGGCGAAAAAGCTTGCCCAACAACAAGCTGCCAAAGAAGCATCGTCAGCGACGGAAACCAACACACCCGCTGCAGAAACAGAACCTGCACCTGCTACAAAGGCAACCACCATACCTATTGCAAAGCCAGCAGCTAAGGCAGAAAGCGCACCAAAAAATCCCGATGGCACGCGCTATGGCTACAGCGATGGCTTGCCCTCTGTGTTCGGCACACCGCCAGCGATTGATGAAGCATACTTTGTAATCAAAACCGTTTCGTCCATTCCAGCGGCTATTGTTGAGGGCATAATGAACTTTTTCAAAAAAGTTACAAGCTAAAAGAGCACTGCAGGGCTAAGCAAGGCTAGCAGAGCTAAGTCATGAGTTCATGAACGGCGCCGAAGTTGACGCTGAAAAACTTCGGAATGAAACTTAAAGAGTTTATCAAGGTGTGCAGTCCAGAAGGAAAAGTCATGCGAGCCTTCGAATGTTAGGAAAGTATGTTTAACTCGGCGCCGGCGCAAAATTCGAACCGCAGCCTGGTGACTGGGAAGAAAAAGATTCTGCGTACCTGTTAGGAAAAAAAAGTCAGTGGCTCTGAGTGTGGAATCGGCACTGCGTTCAAGCAGTGAAGTAGCCATGTAGGCATTCCAGAAACTGTGGTCGCCACCATCAATTGCAGTTTGTGTAGCAGGACGGTGATCGAGCGTGCCCATCAAGCTACCGACAGCAGAGAAAAGTGCCTGACCTTTTTCTGTTTTTAATGCCAAAAATAGGGCAGCAGCTCCACCCCATGAAACCCCAGCTACGGCTCGTGCTGCACGCTGACGAATGGCACGATAGTCTTCTTCGACCAAATCTGGCAATTCCTCCAAGAAAAAATTTTCGTAAGCGCGCTTGCCATCTTTTGAATTCACATAGTATGAGCCATGCTCATTAGGCATGACCACAATCATCTCTATGATTTGTTTTCTGCTTATAAGCGAATCCAAAAAACGGTCTAATTCAATCTCACGCCAGAGCAGATGTGTGCCGCCCTGTGGATGCAAAAGATACAGCACCGGGTAGGCACGGCGACGATGTTGCAGAAAAGATGGAGGAAGATAAACACCCACAGAGACTTTGCGCCGCATATAAGCCGAATTGATTTCCAAATCAAAAAATCGGGATTGATTGCCAATCTCCAGCCACTTGCCATTCTCGAGCTGAAAATAGCGCTCATCATGACCAAGATAGCTGACTTTATTTTGCCACTTGATTTCTGAATCGTAGTCAGCAACGACAAGACTGTCTGAGACCTGATAGACTTGAAAGTCATGATAGGTAATAGTGGCGCCAGCAAGGCGCTGTGTGATGGCTTGTGCGAAAAGTTTTTGCTCGGCATAGCGAGTGCCGTTGTTGAAGTATCGCTCAGAGACAAGGCTCATGTAGGCTTCAGGTTGGCGTGAGATTAGCATGGTATCCATCACTTCCACTGTGCGGCGAATAATCTGTGCGATGCTATCTGGTGCTGGCACAGCAGGTTGCTGGAGTGCCGCGCGCATTGCCGTTTTCGTAAAAATGCCGATGAGCTTTTTGTCTGGTCCAGCACCAGCGTAGATGCCACCATCAAAGTTTTTGCAAAAAACACGCACCGCTAAAGTGTTGGTCTTGCCGTATGCTATCAGTGAATCAGGTAGTAGATAGGCGCGCAATTCACCATCAGCAGGGTTTTCCATGCTGCCAGTCTTTCCAATGAGCTGACCGTTGAGATAGGCTTCGTCAATACTGTTGATGCGTCCGAGTAACAAGTAAAGCGGTTTACCTTTTGCGGTTTCAGGCAAAACGAAGGTTCTGCGATAAAGTGCCAGTCCAGAAAAGCCGCGTGAGATTTCATAGTCATTCCAAAATCCGGGTACAGAGATACTAACCCAGCTTGAATCGTTGTAATCGGGCAAAAGTGCTTCTCTACTGGCGGCATAAAATCCGAAAGCAATGCGCCATTCACCATGAAGTGGAAGCGCAAATTCTTTGTTTGGTGAAGTCTGTCCCCAACCAACTAGCGGATGGAAGACAAGGTAAGCAAACCATAGATGCAGAAGCCAAAAGCAATACCGCATTGTGCTTATGAAACTGAGGAAGACCCTGACGAAGAAATGTGTGGCTTGGCTTGAGAGCGAGATTGTGGCGTGTGTTCAGCAACAGATGACTTGCTGACAGAAAACGGCAAATCAATACGGTTAAGCGGCAACATATCGTCGAGTGCAATTACACTTTCGTGAGAAGCGACTTGGGGCATAGAGTGTTCAGATGCTTGTGCCGTAGAAGGTAAAGCGTTGCCCGACTTGGTGTGAGTTGCGCCAATTGTCCCGCTGTAAAAGAGCCAGTTGACTTCGGCACCGATTAGGAAAATTAGTGCGCAGGCGTAGAGCCAAACGAGTGTGGCAAGTCCCTTTGCAAGCACTGTGTAGCCTTGCCCATAGTATTGGTATTTGAGGTAGTCGCCATATAAAACGCAGACCAAAATCCAAAGCAAAGCCATAAGCATTGCACCAGGCAGAACATGAGGCAATTTTTGCCCAACGCGTAGCGAAAACTTATAGACAATCAGTGCCGAGAGCGTCATGGCAAGAAATGCAATAGGAAAACGCGTCCATTGCAAAAACTGACCCAGTCGATACAGCCTGAATTTTTTTTCAAGCATTCTTTCAAACTCTGAGCCAAAGATGATAAGGCTGAAGACAATCCCCAAAGCTACACCGAGCAAAAGGACTAATTCTGCGGCAATCATCTGACGACGGAAAAATCCGTAGTTTGGTCGCATGTTGTAGATGCGCTCCATGGCTTTCATGACGGTGGTAAAAACAGTTGCCATGGAGAAAAAAGAGAAAATGAGGCTAAAGGTGAAAATCCCACCGCGCCGTTCAGCTAGAACTTTCTCAATCGTCTGGTCTATGGGCTGATAGACCTCCTGCGGCAAAACCATGCCGATAAAATCAGAAATCAACAAAGCAGTTTTAGGCGTCTGGATAAGGCTAAGGAAACTTACCAAAAGAAGCACAGCAGGAAAGATAGCCAGAGCAAGGTTATAAGCCATTTCAGCTGCTAAACCAAGACAGTCGTCTCGGTCTATTTTCTGAACAAGTATCTTGACTATGTGAAAAAATCGCTTCATGTGCTAAAAATGCTGTGAATTTGAACGCAGCATCGGCAAAGAGAAAATACTACGGAAAGTATAACCTAGTTTGTTGCAAGCTAGCTCTCAACAAGTGAGCGTAGTAAAAGAAACCGCCTCATCAAACTATCACTGTCTTTCGTTTTTTCCAATCAATGAGTATGTTTCTATGAACTTGTTTGGTTTGAAACCATTTTGAGAAATTGTAGATGCCAAGAGCACGAAAAGCATTAACAAAAACACCGATTGAGACTTCACGAGACAGTATTTCGCCCGAGCTATATATTAACCGTGAACTAAGCTGGATTGAGTTCAACAAGCGAGTGTTGCATGAAGCGAGCAACCCTGCGCATCCGCTATTGGAGCGTGTCAAGTTCATTGCAATTTTTAGTTCAAATCTCGATGAGTTTTTCATGATTCGCGTCTCTGGCTTGGAAAAGCAGGTTGAAGCCGGTAACGACACGCTCTCGTTCGATGGGCTTTCGCCAATGCAGCAGTTGTTAGAGATTCGCCAGCGCACAATTGAGATGCTATCTGAACGCTCTCGCTTGTTTTATGAAGAACTCATTCCGCAACTGGCTGAAGCAGGCATTTCATTTGCCAAGTATGAACAACTGCCTGAGACCTACAAACAGGCGCTAAATAACTTTTTTGATGAACAAATTTTCCCAGTGCTAACGCCGTTGGCGTTTGACCCCGGGCATCCATTTCCATTTGTCTCCAACCTTTCACTATCGCTGGCTGTACAACTTAGAGGTAGCTCTGACGATAGCCTGCGCTTTGCTCGTGTCAAAGTGCCCGATGGACTTTCAAGATTGATTCGGCTCGACAAAATCAAAGGAATAAAACTGCCCAAAGGCAAGATAATATATGTCTGGTTGGAAGACCTCATTGCAGGCAATATCCAGAAGCTCTTCCCAAATGTGCCGGTTATATCGGTGCATCCATTTCGTGTAACACGCGATGCAGATATTGAAATTGAAGAAGATGAAGCAGGCGATTTGCTGGCATCTATTTCACAAGGGCTACGCCAACGCCGATACGGCAATGTGGTCAAAATGGATGTCAATCCCGGAATCCCGGACTACATCAAACAGGTACTGATGGAAAATCTCGAAATAGAAGAAAGGAAGGTCTATGAAATTCCCGGTATTCTGGGACTTAGCAGTCTCATGGAAATGATGTCAATCGATCGTCCAGATTTGAAAGATGTGCCATTTGTGCCGCGAAATCCATTTTTGGCGCAGGAAGATGAGAACATGTTTGAGTTGCTCAAGCATCGCGATATGCTGTTGCATCATCCTTACGATTCTTTTCAACCCGTGATTGATTTTATCAACTGCGCCGCTCAGGACCCAGATGTATTAGCCATCAAACAAACGCTCTATCGTGTAGGTAGTAAGTCACCTATCGTTCAGGCATTGATTGAAGCGGCAGAACGCGGTAAGCAAGTCGCCGTTCTGGTCGAGCTCAAAGCCCGCTTTGATGAAGAAAATAACATTGTGTGGGCAAGAGCGCTCGAAAAAGCCGGCGCCCATGTTGTCTATGGCTTACTTGGCTTAAAGACACATGCCAAAATGCTACTTGTGGTGCGTCGAGAAGCTGACGGGCTGCGCCGATATGTGCATCTGAGCACAGGCAATTACAATGCTGCTACGGCAAAGATTTACACCGACTACAGCCTCTTTACCTCTAATCTAGAAATTGCCGCCGACATTTCCGAAATTTTTAACTACCTGACAGGCTACTCGAGGCAGGATACATACCGCAGAATTGTCGTAGCACCTCTCAACATGCGTAAGTGGATATTAGAGATGATTGAGCGGGAAATTGCGTGCCACAAAAAGTATGGCAATGGGCATATTATGTTCAAGCTCAATGCACTGGTAGACCCACAAGTCATTTCTGCGCTCTATCGTGCTTCGCAAGCTGGAGTGTGGATTGATTTGATTGTGCGTGGAATCTGCTCACTGCGTCCAATGCTCAAAGGCGTCAGTGAAAATATCCGTGTCATCAGCATCGTGGGGCGTTTTCTTGAGCATAGCCGTGTCTTTTACTTCTACAATAACGGTGAGGAAGAAATCTATCTGGGCAGCGCCGATATGATGCAACGCAACTTAGACCGGCGCGTGGAAATCATTTTCCCCGTTTTGGAGAATTCCTTCAAAAAAAGTATCAAGCACGGTCTGGAAACAATGCTGCAAGATAATGTGCAATCGTGGAGCCTGTATCCGGACGGCACATACATGAAAACCGTGCGAGAGGGAGAACCAGTAAATAGTCAAATTGTATTTTTGCAACAGCAGCATATCGTATATTAACAACGATGAAAGTGGCTGTAGGTAGCGATCATGCTGGCTTTGAGAAAAAATCGGCAGTAGTGCTGTGGCTGAAGCAAAAGGGTTATGAGGTTATGGATTTTGGGACACATTCTGCCGAGTCAGTAGATTACCCCGATTATGCGCGCAAAGTTGCAATGGCGGTAGCGCAGGGCGAGTGCTCACAGGGCATTTTGTTGTGCGGTAGCGGCATTGGGGTCTCAATCGTAGCAAACAAAGTCAAAGGTATACGGGCGGCATTGGTCTTCAACCCAGAAGTGGCAAGCTTAGCACGCCGGCACAACGATGCCAACATCATGTGCTTGCCTGCACGCTTTATGACAGAGACCGAGATAGAGCAGAGTCTAGAAAACTGGTTTACTGCAAACTTCGAAGGTGGGCGACACTTACGGCGAGTGGAAAAAATTGAACCGGATGTGCATCTGTTACCGTGTCAAAGCAAGTGATACAAGTCTCAAACAAAACCTCATGATTTCGTTCTTTGGAAGTATCAACCAACCAAACTGATGAAGAAAGGATATGAACCGAATTAAGTATCGCAAGGATATACCAACGCTGAAATCTACTGACAGCATCTCGGAAGCATTTGAAACTGTCAGAAGTAGCGGATATGGAGTACTGCCCGTAGTAAAACATCACAAACTCATCGGGATACTTCATGAAAACGATGAAGTGCTTCTTAAAACTGCCGAACAGCATCCTTCAAAGACTTTAGGTGCGATAGAGTTTGCTGAACCGCCAGCACTGCGCTACGATGCACACCCGCTGGAGCTGATAAAAATGTTTCGTAAAAATCTGCTCCCGTTGTTGCCAGTTGTTGGAAATAATACCACATATCTTGGCGCCGTGCTGCGCCACGATGCCGAGCAGCAAGTCATGGAACTCTTTTCGCTCTCGTCTGAAGGCGTGCTGATAGAATTAGAAACTCCTGTAACGCTGCGTCTGTCGGAGGTAATTCGCCTTTTGGAACAAAATGAAGCCCAAGTGTTAGCTATTGCTACACGGCGAAACCAAAACTATGCCGATGCACAATTTGTAGTGCTACACCTACAAGTGCCAGATGCATATCGCTTACAGCGCACCTTAGAGCGCTACGGCTACACAGTAACATATAATTCGCAAGCAGGAGAAAGCCTGCTCGATGACTCAATGCTAAAAGCTCAGGAATTTTTACGCTACTTGGAACTGTAGCAAACTGCTTGGAAAAGATGCAGAAAAGCAAAGGCAAAGAGAACATTATGCTGTGTCTGAAAGCAGGCGGCTGAAAATAGCAAGTGTCTCAAGCGATTTAATTCCAACTTTTAACAAAAGCTCGTCTGCAAAAAAGACACACCGTATGACGGCTCTTAGCGCATCAAGCTTTTTTTCTTAGATTTAGCTAAATGAAACCCTATGCAGACTGCGACAGACAAATTTATCGTCATTGGTGACCGCGTACTGATTAAGCCAAAAACGGATGAGCGTACGCGCGGTGGACTGTATCTACCTCCAAGTGTCCACGAAAAGGAAAAAGTTCAAAGTGGGTATGTCCTGAAGACAGGACCAGGATATGCTGTGGCACCGCCTCAGGATCCAGATGAGCCTTGGAAGGAAGCGGCTAAGAAACCACAGTATATCCCGCTTCAAGCCATGGAAGGAGACCTAGCAATTTACTTGCAGAACCTTTCTCATGAAATTGAATTTGAAGGTGAAAAATATGTTATCGTGCCACACTCAGCAATTCTCCTGCTCATCCGCGAGGACTTCAACAACGACTGAAAATCTGCACCGGCTATGAAAATCCGGTTGACCTGTGTGTTACTAACAGTCTTGATAAGCATAGGATGCCAGAAAAAGACCAACTTCGAAGATTTTGTCCGTGCTGAACAGCAAATCAATGAGCGCCAGCAAGAGATTCTTAAGCAGGCTGAAGAGCTCAATAGGCTAATCTATGAGGTCAATAAGAAATTTCCAGACAAGAAAATCTCACTTGATACAGCACTGGGATTTACAAAGGAGCAGCAGGAGCTATTGATGAGCATGATTGAGCAGGAAAAGGATGTATCAACGAAGGGATTGCTGCAAAGGGTGCTCGATGCCGAAAAGCAAATCGATGAGTTGCAAAGAAAAATTAAAGAAATTACGGACAAACTGCCAGCACCGCATGTTGTCAAAAAAGGGGAAACCCATCGCCAAATTGCTATGGAATACCTAATGAATGTGCATAAACTTGATGAGAAGAAAGCAAAAGAGCTGGTCGATAGAGTGGCTTTAGTCGACGCTATGGAAGTAGGATATAATGTCTGGCTCTATTACAATGATGGAGTATTTGGAACGTTCGTAACTCAAGGTGAGGCGAAAATTAGCCCATACAAGCTAAGCAGAATAATGCGCCGACGTGAATTAGAACGCGCCCGACAAGAAGGCATAGAAGAGGGGCTGAGACAAGCACGGCAGTCTTTGCCGGCACCAGCTTTTCCTGACACTGGCAAGCAACAATGAGCCCGTGCGAGAACGAATTACCAAGCGGCGTGACTTTCTATGCAAAAATGCCGTATAGAAAGCGGTGGTAGAGAAAATTCATGAAGTAAGCTGAACTATGAGTACAGATTACCTAGCACCGACGCTGGATGCGCAAATCAAAAGCTTAGCAAAAACGGACCTTTTTGCAGAAATCGAGCGGCTGAAAAAAGAGCTAAATGCGGTGATTTTGGCGCACTATTACCAAGAGCCAGATATTCAAGATGTAGCGGACTTTTTAGGCGATAGCTTGCAACTGGCGCAAGCGGCAAGAAAGACCAATGCAGAAGTTATCGTCTTTGCAGGTGTGCACTTTATGGCAGAGACTGCCAAAATTCTCAACCCTGAGAAGCAGGTGCTCCTGCCTGATATGAATGCAGGTTGTTCACTTGCTGATAGTTGCCCACCGGCGCTGTTTGCCAAGTTCAAAGAGATGCATCCCGATGCCGTGGTCGTCAGCTACATCAACTGCAGTGCTGAAATCAAGGCAATGTCTGATATTATTTGCACCTCCTCAAATGCCGAAAAAATTATTCAGAGTATCCCAGCAGACCGACCGATTATCTTCGCACCCGACAGAAATTTGGGGGCATATCTGATGAAAAAACTTGGGCGACCAATGATTCTGTGGCAAGGGACATGCTTTGTGCATGAGTCATTTTCGGAGCGCAAACTCATTAGCTTGAAAACGGCATACCCACATGCTAAAGTAATTGCTCATCCAGAGTGTGAAGAAGCAGTGTTGCGCCATGCTGATTTTATCGGCTCAACACGTGCCCTGCTCGAATACACCATCAAAAGCGATAGCCGCACATTCCTAGTGGCAACTGAAACGGGCATCCTGCATCAGATGAAGAAGTGCTCACCTGATAAGGAATTTATCCCTGTGCTGGTTGAAGAAAAACGAGGATGTGCGTGCAATGAATGTCCTCACATGAAACTCAACACACTCGAAAAACTCTACTTGTGCATGAAACACCGCGCCCCAGAACTGACTATGCCAGAAACACTGCGTCTGCGTGCGTTAAAGCCATTAGAGCGAATGTTAGAAATCTCTGCCTAATTACTCTGACCAAAGTAGATGGAAGGCTTTCATCAGGTCTCATCGTTAGATGAGCTCATACGCTGGGGCGGATACACGGTGCTTTTCTTTATTGTATTTGCAGAAACAGGTCTCTTCTTTGGATTCTTGCTACCCGGCGACTCACTGTTGATTACAGCAGGACTGGTGGCGGCAAGCGGAAAGCTGGGATTTTGGGAGACCAATGTCGTCATGATTTCAGCGGCAATCTTGGGAGATAGCACAGGATATTTCATTGGACGAGCCTTAGGAAGAAAACTCTTTGAGAAGGAAGATTCCCTGATTTTCCGTAGAGAGTATTTGATACGCACACAAAACTTCTATGACAAGCATGGCGGCAAGACGATTTTCTTTGCACGCTTTGTGCCTGTTATCCGAAGTTTTGCAACCACTGTGGCAGGCATTGCCAAAATGTCCTACCCACGATTTATCACGTTCAGCGTGTCAGGGGCTATTACATGGATAGCATCGCTGACTTCACTGGGCTACTTTCTTGGCTCCCAATTTCCTGAACTGGATACCTACATCAATCTGATAATTAGCATAACCGTGTTGGCAATCGTGAGCAGCATCGTCTTCAGGCTCATTCGTGCCAAAATTGAATTGCAGCGTGCAAAGTCGGTTAAAGCAAGTGATACCGACTAGAAAATTCGCAACTGAACTTTAATACCTGCTTTCTGCCCTAATTTCAAGACAGAGTCAAGATTGCTCACAACGCTATCGAGTTTCATGACGAACTGTTCGTCATTGAGGACTTTGCCAACAAGCGTAGAGCGGTCGGTCTTTAAGCGTTGAGTCAAATCTTTGAGCGAAACCACAAGAGAATCGGCATTGCGCAGTGTGCCACGTGCATCACTCAATGCACCCTTCAGCTCAGGCTGAATATCATTAATGAGTTTCTCGACAGTAGCAATCGTGCGGTCAATGTTGGCAATCAACGCTTTGATGTTGGCACTGCGCAAGTCACGGCTGAGCACAGCAAGGTCAGTCGTAGCACTACGAAGGTTTTGAATAGAAATTTTGAGATTTTCTTGCACAGTTTCATCGCCAATGATGGCGTCGGCACTTTGCAAGGTGCGACGCACATCGGCAATTAGAATCTTGAGCGTATCAATAGTGCTGCCAGCGCCACCAACAAGGTCAGGAATGTCGGCAAGGAAAGTGCCACGGATGACTTCACCTTGGGCAAGTTCGCCAGCCTCCTTGCTACCCGGATAGAGCTCCACTTTTTTGCCCGTCATCAGTTCCAGCATGGCAATACGGGCAGTCGCATTGCGATAAAGCACCACTTCAGGCGACACAGACAGTTGCACATAGACATAGCCATCTCGCAAAGCAATATCGTCGACTTTGCCAATGCGCAAACCACTAATCATGACGGGGTCGCCGGGCTGCAAGCCGCTAACATTTTCAAAGCGAACGCCAATTTTTTTACTGCCTACTCTGACATCCTTTGCCCACCAGAGCGCAAAACCCAGCAAAATCAGGGCGAAAGAGACCGTTAATCCGACTTTAAGTTCTGGTTTCATGAATATGCAATTGCCCCACTGCGGTGTGCAGCGTGTTTGAGATGATGAAGTAAAGCAAGGATACCCAGCGCATAACTTTCTTCGCCAAAGCCACTAATCACACCAATGCAGACCTCTGACAACACCGACACACGTCGAAAGGCTTCCCTGGCGTAGATGTTGGATAAATGAACTTCCACAACAGGAAGTTTGATAGCGGAAATGGCATCGCGTAGAGCCAGAGAGTAATGCGTATAGGCACCGGCATTTAGAACAACCCCGTGAATTTTGCCTTGGTCTTCGGCTTCATAAAGCTTTTCAATCAGTGCACCTTCATGTTCAGACTGAAAAAACTCTAAGTGAATATCAGGGAAGCGACTCACTAACCGCGCATTGATTTCTTGAAGTGAGCATGTGCCATAGTGCTGTGGCTCCCGCTTGCCTAAGCGTGAAAGATTTGCGCCGTTTAAGACAAGAAGAGAAACTGTTGGCATAGCTGTCTAATATTAAACGCGGCATGACGTGCCAAGCGGGATTTGTAAATCCGCTTGCATAAAAATAAAAAGGCGACAGGTTTTATGTCGCCTTCTGCACGCCTGCTAATTACTCTTCATTACGTCCGCCAAACAGATTGAGTAGACTAAGGAATAGGTTGATGAAGTTAAGGTAAAGCGAAAGGGCGCCGACTACAGCAAGCTTACCTTCACTTTCACCATCCAGAGCAGAGGCCGCCATGGCTTTAATGCGCTGTGCATCATAAGCTGTGAGCCCTGTAAAGACTAGCACCCCGACGGCGCTAATAATCAGGTTCATGATGGAACTGCCTATGAAAAGATTAACAAGACCGGCAATCACCATGCCAATGAGCGCCATGAAAAGCAAATTTCCAATGCTGGAAAGGTCGCGTCGTGTGCTCAGTCCATAGAGGCTCATGATGCCAAATGTGCCTGCTGTAATCATGAAGACTCCGGCAATAGAGCCAAGGTTATAGACCAAGAAAATGCTCGAGAGCGTGATACCGTTCAAGGCTGAATAGAAGAAAAAGAGTGAAGTGGCTGTAACAGCTGAAAGACGATGAATGAAACCGCTAATAGCGAAGACAAGACCAAGCTCGCCAATAATGAGTAACCACATCACCCAGCGATTTTGAGCAAAAAACGAGCGGATTTCAGCAGTGTCAGCGCAGTACCAAGCCATTGCAGCCGTGAGTGCAAGTCCAAGTGTCATCCAAGTGTAGACTTGGTTCAAGACACGTCGCTCAACAGCGGCCAGAGACGAAGCAAAACTTGCTTGGGTTGAAATGAATGTATTCGCCATGCTTTTACACTCCTATGAAAGGTTGGTTTAGTTACCGAATCTAATTTCTACGACTTATACGCCTATTAACACAAAATGTTGAATAAGTGTTCAGAGAAAGAACATCAAAGAATGTAGCGGCTCAAATCGCGGTCTTTGGCAATTTTACTCAAGCGACTTTCAACCATCTCTTTGGTGATGACAACTTTCTTACTTGGCACATGCTCAGGGACATCAAACATCAAATCTTCCAAAAGTGTGGTCATGATAGTATGCAGGCGTCGAGCGCCGATATTTTCAACTGATTCGTTGACTTCAGCAGCCATTCTAGCAATGGCACGGATACCGTCTTCAGAAAATTCCAGCTCTACTCCCTCGGTTTTGAGCAAGGCAGTGTATTGCTTGATGAGGGCATTTTCAGGCTGCGTAAGAATTTTGACAAAGTCGCTCTCCGTCAGGCTTTTCAGCTCGACTCGGATAGGGAAGCGCCCTTGAAGTTCAGGAATTAAATCGGAGGGTTTAGAGACATGGAAGGCTCCTGAGGCGATGAAGAGAATGTGGTCGGTTCTCACCATGCCGTATTTAGTCATCACATTAGAGCCTTCTACAATCGGCAACAGGTCTCGCTGAACGCCTTCGCGACTGACGTCGGGACCGCGACCGCTGGTACCGCCCGTGGAAGCGATTTTATCGATTTCATCAATGAAGACAATGCCCGTTTCTTCCACACGGCGGATGGCTTCTTTGATGACCGCATCCATGTCAATGAGCTTTTGAATTTCTTCTTGCTCCAGAAGAGTGCGGGCTTCGGCAACAGTGACACGGCGCTTCTTACGCTTCTTGGGCAGACCGCCAATCAGGTCTTGGACCATGCCACCGATATCTTCCATAGGTCCGAACGGACCGAAAATCTGCATGGCAGGGATATTGTCGGAGGAAAGTTCTATTTCAATGATACGGTCTTCCAGTTTTCCAGCGCGTAGGCGTTCTCGCATCTTTTCGCGGCTGCGGTCGTTGAGACGAGCCTCGGTTTCCTGCCCAGCATGAGCTTCATCTTCCGATTCGCCTTCTTTAAAATCCGACGACTGAGGAGAGGGCGGCAGAAGAATATCCAAAAGCCGCTCTTCGACCAATTGCGCCGCTTTTTCTTTGACTTCAGCCGATTTTTCTTGGCGAACCATATTGACGGCAAGGTCCGTCAGGTCACGAATCATTGACTCCACGTCGCGACCGACATAGCCGACTTCGGTAAACTTCGAGGCTTCAACTTTGATAAAAGGCGCCCCAGCAAGCTTGGCTAAGCGACGCGAAATTTCGGTTTTGCCAACGCCCGTGGGTCCAATCATGATGATGTTGTTGGGCATGATTTCATCGCGCAAGGGTCCTTCGACCTTCTGGCGACGATAGCGGTTGCGTAGAGCAATTGCCACAGAACGCTTAGCTTCCTGCTGCCCAACGATATACTTATCGAGTTCGCGAACAATCTGATGAGGGGTTAGATGTTGCAAATAATCAATGCTATCCGGCTTGGAAGAATCGTTGTGTTTGCCGTTTTGCGAGGCTTTATCGACCTTTTCTTCGTAAGCGGATTCTGATGAAGTGGACTTCCTTGCCATTTTCGTGCTGTTTTTCTTTTCTAAATCAAAATAGATTGTACCAAATGAGTAAATACAAATGTTGAAAAAGTTGTGAGCGATGTGCTCATAGACAAACTCCTGACACGGTCAAATCTCCTCAATTTTGATATTTGAATTTGTATAGATGCAAATCTCCGAAGCAATTTTAAGTGACTCTTCAACAATAGTGCGAGCATCTTTTTGAGTAGAGCGAAGTAGGGCACGTGCGGCTGCAAGCGCATACATGCCACCACTGCCAATTGCCACAATGCTATCTTCGGGCTCAATTACATCGCCAGTGCCAGAGATAATCAGCGCACGGTCGCAACTAAGCACCGCCAGCATGGCTTCCAAGCGGCGCAGGTATTTATCGGTCCGCCAATCTTTGGCAAGCTCTACGGCGGCACGCTCAACTTTGCCACTATGGGCTTGCAGTTTTTCGTCAAAGCGTTCCAAAAGTGTGAGCGCATCAGCAGTAGCGCCCGCAAAGCCAGCCAAAATTTTGCCACCCAGCATGCGCCTGACTTTCGAAGTCGAATGCTTCAAGATGGTATTGCCCAGTGTCATTTGCCCGTCGCTGCCTAAGGCAGCTCTACCATCTCGCAATACGCCAAGGACTGTGGTGGCATGGAGTTGAAGTTGCTGTCTCACAGTAGTTAAAGTTACTCCTTTACTTTTAATTCCGAAGAATTTTGTTGTGTAAAAGGCCCCAAATTTACACAAATCTTTCTGCATGAAAGCAACTCTTTGCATAAAAATTTGCTAAGTGCAAAAAATCGCAAGTTGTAGGCGGTGCGGAATTTGGAGGTCTGGGACGCAATGCGTAGATTACCCTACAGCAATCATGTTTTCTGACCCGACCTTGAAAACAGAGGAGCAAAAATGAATACCTACCATTTTCCGCCGAAGCATTGGCTTGAATTGCCGAACTTTCTGTCTGCTGAAGAGTTCAAAAACTTGCCGCCAAACGCAAATACATGCATCATCATTGAAGGTATGCCCTATGCAGGGCGCCATACACAGGCGCAGGTAATGAGCGAAGAATTGAACTTGCCAAAATTTGCTTTTTCCGAGTGGGTAACAAAGTATCCGCCCGAAAACGACGAGGAGCGGCAAATCATTGCAGAATGCTTACGCAATGGCGTGTATTTGCCCGATAACCTGCGCAATAAAGTTGCCGATTGGGCACTGCATGAATTTTATGACAAACGCCATACCGAAGACGAATACTACAACCGTCCATTCATCATGGTCGGCTACCCACGCACACTTGAGCAAGCCAAGCACTTTCAGCGGTTTTTGGAAACGCGTCGCATTTATGCTCTGGTCGCAGTCATTGAAATTAATTCCCAAGAAGCACGGCGACGCATGAGCGAAAGCACCGTCAAACGCATCGGACATGAGAGCGATAAGCTGCCAGAAGTTCAACTCATTCGCTTGGGTGAGTATTTCCTCAAAACTCACGGATACCTCAAGTGGCTGCTACTAACTGGCAAAGCCACAGGCTTCAAAACCTGCCTTGACCGCAGCGAATACGAACGGCGTAAGCATGAGTTTTCCGAAGTGATAGATAGAGGCGATTATGTGGTGCTCTCACGGCAAGATGTGTCCAACATGATTATGAAATTCTTAGGAATGTTTCACTTCGTGCAGTATTGCGGTGCATGAAGCAAAGCATTCCCTTTAGGCAGAATGTTAGCAGTCTGAAGTCGCACTTGCACAGCATCGCAGCAGGACGCATGCGCGCTGAAAAAACCGGGAAGGCAAAACATGAAACGAAAGCTGACGTGGGTAGGGCTTGCGCTAGTGCTCTTTCCGGTGCTGTATGTGCTGTGCCCAATCTCCAAAGCGGAAATTGAGCAAAAAGCCTCGCATTCAATACGTATCTACGACCGCCATGGGCTACTGCTGCGAGAAGTGCTCAGCGATGAAGCTGGCACAGCGCGACGAGTCTCGCTTAAAGACTTGCCACAATACGTCATTCAAGCCACCATTGCGATTGAGGACAAAAATTTCTACTCACATTTTGGCATTGATATTGGGGCAAGTCTGCGTGCGGCATGGCAAAATTTCAAAGCGGCGCGCGTAGTCTCGGGCGCAAGCACCATTACGCAACAGACGGCACGATTGGTGCTGGGCATCGGTCGTGGCGCCATCCAGAAAATTTGGGCAACGCTCTTTGCCTTGCGCATGGAGCTCTACCTCAGCAAAGATGAAATTCTCACCGAGTATTTCAATCGAGCGCCATACGGCAATCAGACCTTTGGCATTGCCGCAGCGGCGGAACGATATTTTCAAAAGTTGCCCTCTCAACTGACACTGGCGGAAGCAGCACTGCTGGCAGGTTTGCCGCAATCGCCCTCACGCTACAACCCCTTTCACGCCTTAGCAAAAGCAAAAAAGCGCCAAGAAGAAGTGCTGCGAAGAATGCACGCGCTTGGATTTATTAGCGAAAACGAACTGCACGACGCACTGGCTCAACCGATTGATATTGCTGCTGCAAAACGTGCCTTTCTTGCCCCACATTTTGTAGATGCCGTGTTGGAGCGCGTGGCACAGTCAGGCAAGGCGCGTCCAGCAGAAATTCACACCACGCTGGAGTGGCATCTGCAAGAGGTTTGCGAAAAATGCCTAAGTGAACAACTGTGCCGCCTGCGAGGACACAATGTCACCAACGGCGCAATCGTCGTCATGGATAACCACACGGGCGACATTTTGGCAATGGTTGGTTCAGCCAACTATTTCAATGAAGAAATTGATGGTGCATACAACGGCGCACTCGCAGCACGGCAGCCGGGGTCGGCACTGAAACCTTTCACCTACGCTTTGGCGCTCGAAAAACAAATGACGCCCGCCACAATTTTGCCCGACCTGCCACTCTCTTTCCCCGTAGAGCGTGAAGAGGCTCAAGCTGGACAAGAGACATTCTTTCCGCAAAATTTTGACAAGAAATTTCATGGACCTGTGCGCCTGCGCCAAGCCTTAGCCTGCTCATACAATGTGACCGCAGTAAAAGTGCTCGAAAGTGTGGGCGTAGAAAATCTTTACACCCTGCTCAAATCGCTAGGCTTTACCACGCTCACCAAAGACCAACGACACTACGGACTGGGACTGACACTGGGCAACAGTGAAGTGCGACTCTTAGAAATGGTGCGTGCCTACACTATTTTCGTGCGCGCAGGACGATTCTTGCCAGAACGCATGATTGCCTTTACAGTAAGCCCCCATGGCGATACTACACACATCCCCATCGCCTCGCCCAGTGAAAAGCGCTACATTTCGGCAGAAGTAGCTTACCTGATTGCAGACATTTTGAGCGATAATGCCGCCCGACGACCAGCCTTCGGCGCAAATTCCGTCTTGCGTTTTCCGTTCGCTACGCTGTGCAAAACAGGCACAACCAAAGACTACCGCGACAATTGGGCATTTGGCGTAACTGAAGACTTCACGGTCGGCGTCTGGGTCGGAAACTTTGATGGCACGCCCATGCAGAATGTCTCCGGCGTCGATGGCGCCGGTCCAGTCATGCGCGACGTGATGATGCATCTGTTCAAAATGTATCCTGACAAAGTAGGCTTTCAGAAAGCCAAATTTGATATGCCAGCGGGCATGAAGGTGCTTAAGATATGTCCGCTTTCAGGAGAATTGGCGGGCGAACACTGTCCCAGCGCAATTGAAGAGGTCTTTATTGCCGATAAGCGACCGAAAAAAACATGCACCATTCACCGAATGTTCAAGATAGATGTGCGGAACGGTCTTTTAGCCACAGAACACACGGCACGAGAATTTGTAAAAGAGATGCTCTTTGAAAATTACCCGCCAGAGTATCAAGAATGGGCAATCAGTCAGCATAAGCCGCTGCCACCAAAGCAATTTTCCATGCTGGATGATTCACTGCACCTTGCACGCAATGAGAAACTGCAAATTACCTACCCCATCGATAACATGATTTTCGCAATAGACCATGACTTGCGCTCGGACTATCAAGCCGTAGTGTTTGCGGCACTCGCACCAGCAACCGCCGACACGGTAAAATGGATATTGAACGGAGAACAGTTAGGCGAAACCATCGGACCAGTGCATCGATGGCTATGGCGCTTGCAAAGCGGAACCTACCGCTTAGAGGTCGTAGCTGGCAAAGAATGCAGTGCGCCAGTGTGCTTCAGGGTGATTGATTGAAATTCTACAAACTTAAAACATATGCCCACCATGTTTAGAGTGTCAGCGTTTCGGGTAGTGATTCTTCTCTGTGTATGCGTGTTGGTGTCATGCAAAAAAGACGATGGAGGATTTGCGCCATTTGAAGCAGGGCAACTCGGTGCACTAAGCACAGAGGAAAAAGCTCCAGCATTGGCAGCAGAGAAACTGGAGGTGCTTGCCGCTACACCAAAGGGAGAAGTCAGCTCAATCAGCGAGGCACAGACCATTGCAGTAATTTTTAACCAGCCGATGGTAGAGGTCAGTGAAGAGACACAAACAGAGAAAAACACAGGACCGCTAAAGTTTGAGCCAGAGGTCAATGGCAAGTATCGATGGCTGGGCTCACGCACGCTCATCTTTTCGCCAAGCGATACGCTGAGGCTTGCAACCACCTTCAGGGTAACTGTGCCGAAAGGTCTGAAAGCCCTATCTGGCAAAGAGTTGCAAGAAGACTATACCTTCGAATTTACCACGCTGCGCGTTGGACTTGTGCGAATTGAGCCAACTTATCGGGTCAGATTGGAAGATGAGATTATACTTGGCTTCAATCAGTCTGTCACGCCAGATGTCGCCAAAAAAATCACGCTAAGGACGGAGAGCGGTAGTGAGGTCAAATTCACGGTGCGGCAGCTGTCGCAAGCCGATATGCAAAAGAAAATGCAGGACTATCGAGAAGCCCAGCGATATGAACCTTTTTACATGCTGTGCAACTTTCGCGCAAATGAAGTGCTCTGGCTAAAACCTGCCGCACTGCAGCCAAGCGAAAAATATGTGATAGAGTTCGAAAAATCCACCGCAGAAAAACAAGCCTTTAGGTTTGCCACTTTTGAAAAATTCGAGTTTAAAGGCAAGCTCGAGCAGAGCATCCTGCCAAGTGAGGCAGTGACCATAGAGTTTTCAAACCCTGTGTTGCGCAAAGAATTGCTCAAGCATCTGTCGCTCGGCGAAAAAATCGACTCCATGTATCTGCATAGCGATGACGACTACACCAGTTCCTACCATGAGCTCTACTTGGGCTTCAAGCCGGCAACCGAATACACCATTACGATTTCAAAAGAGCTTGCTGACGAATTTGGCAACAAACTGGGGAAAGAGGTGCGCATCAAGGTCAAGGTGGGTGATTATCCAGAAAGCGTAAAGATTCCAACAGGCTACTTGGTCATAGAAAGTGACTTGCCCTTTCTTGAAGTGCGCGCAATGAACAAAGCCCGTGCAGAAATTGAACTGGCAAAGATGTCCGAAGAAGAGGTCATGAAAATCAATCCATACGCCTACTACGATGAGGAAAATAAGCCGATAAGCAAAGTGCCTGCAGGATTACGCAGTTTCCCCATATCGTTTCAGAATCGGAAAAATCGGTTGAGTGTAGAGCCTGTAGATTTGCGCAGTGCGCTGCAGGATAGTCCCTCTGGTTTCGTATTTGCACAGATAAAAGGGTCATACTACGACTCATACACTAAAACCACTCAACATCATTATCAGCGTGCCTTGATTCAAGTAACGCCATTTGCGGTAACTGCAAAGCATAGCGCATCGGGCTCACTGGTGATGGTAACACGGCTCAAGGATGCAAACCCAGTAGCTGGGGCAACTGTGAAAGCCTACCTGCAAAACGGTTCATTTGCTTGGAGTGGCACAACCAATGCGCAAGGTGTCGCACAACTACCAGAGTTAAAACAAACCCCATACTACATCTTCGTTGAGCAAGGCGGCAATGTCGCCTACACCACACTTTCTTTTTCAGAGGGAATTGAGCCCTATCGGTTCAATATCAGTGGTAATAACGGGGTGTATGAGTATGATGAAGAGATGGGCGGAAGTAAAAAAGATACACGCACAGGTAGCATCTTCACGGAAAGGGGATTGTATCGTGCGGGCGAGACGGTCTATTTCAAGGGCACGGTGCGCGAATACCGAAACGGCAAATGGATGGTGCCAAAGCAACGCAATTACTACTTGCTCATCAAAAACAGTCGTGATGAACCCATACTCACTCGCAAGGTTACGCTAAGCGCAGACTTTGGCGCATTCGATGACTCCGTAAAAATTGCATCAACGGCACCGTTGGGCTACTACACGATTGCGCTCAAGGAAGATAGTGGCGAATCAATTTATCCAGCAGTGGTGAGAGGTAGCTTTCGTGTAGAAGCGTATCGACCTGCGACCTTTAGCGTCAAGGTGAGTCCAGAGAAAAACTATGTCGTCAACGGCGAGGAAATCAGAGCCACAATTGAAGGACGCTATTTGTTTGGTGCGCCTATGGTAGGCGATAAGGTCAACTGGTCTATTCAACGAATGCCGATAAACTATATCACGTTTGAAGGATTTGAAGGCTATGCCTTCGGCAAAACCGTGCGATACGATGAGCGAAATGAAGACGAAACAGGCTTCATCGTGGCATCAGGTTCAGGTAGCATTGACAATTTGGGACAATTCAAGCTTTCCCAAAAACTTAACGTCAAGTCAGCAATGCCGGCAACGCTGACGATTGAAGCGACCGTAACATCGCCGTCGCGTCAAGCAATTTCGGAGCGTGCAAGTATCCGACTGCATCCAGCCGAATTTTACATCGGCTTGAAGCCAAAGACCATATTTGCTAAGGAAAACGAGGCGTTGCCTGTGGAGGTCATTTCGGTCTCGCACGAAGGCAAGCCGCGCAGTGAAAAAGTCGTGGTAGAGCTGGTGCAGCGTCAGTGGGTATCGGCGAAGCGTGTAACGGTAGGCGGGCGCTTTGAATGGGCATCAGAGCCGGTGGACTCGATGATATTCAGGCAGGAAATTACCACGAAAGAACGAGACCCCGTAACGGTGTCTCTGCCAATTAAGGGCGCAGGCTTTTATCTGATTCGTGCCGAAGGCAAAGACAAAAATGGAAATAGCGCACGCAGTGAAACCTATTGCTATGCGTCAGGCATAAGCTATGCCGCATGGGAGCGCCGAGATGATGACCGCATCGAGCTCGCTGCTGATAAAAAAACCTACAAACCAAACGAGACGGCAACGCTCTTTGTGCAATCGCCCTACGAGACGGCAACCGCCTTGCTGACCGTTGAGCGTGATGGCGTCTTGGAGTATCGCCAGTTCGAGCTCAAAGGCACGGCGCCATCGGTGCAACTGCCTATCAAGCCAGAGTATCTCCCGAACGTGTTCGTTTCCGTGATTCTGCTCAAAGGCAGAACTGCACCGCCCGGTCAGTTTAAGGATGGGGATTTTGGCAAACCTTCGTTCAAAATTGGATACACCGAACTGCGAATCGATGCGTCTTCCAAACGCTTGACCGTGGAAATTAAGCCCAACAAGAAAGAATTTCGTGTTGGCGAAAATGTTGAAGTCGAGCTGACGGTCAAAGATGCACAAGGGCAGGGTGTGCGTTCGGAACTGACGCTTGCCGCCGTCGACGCCGGAGTCTTGAACCTCATTGGATACACATTCCCGAACATCTTCGAAGAGTTTTATGCCAAGCGTGGGCTGGCGGTGCAAACGTCAGTCAATGTGGTGCATCTGATAGACCAGCGCAATTATGGCAACAAAGGCGAAACTCGCGGCGGTGACAAAGGCGGTGATGGCACGGGCGGATTTCTTTTCCGTAAAGATTTCCGAGTAACGCCCTACTGGAATCCCAAAATTCTCACCGATGCAAACGGCAAAGCCAAAATTAGCTTCAAACTGCCCGATAACTTAAGCACCTTTCGGCTGATGGCATTTGCACAGACGGTGGACATGTTCGGCAAGGCGCAAGCCGATATTCTGACCACACAGCCACTGGCAATGACTGCCGCGTTGCCACGCTTCGTGCGCATCGGCGACAAGTTTGAAGCTGGCGTGGTGGTGACCAACAACACAGACCAAAAGACAACCGTTACCATATCTGCTGCCGTGCAAGGCTTGAAGTTTGTCGGAGAAGGCAAAGAAAAACTCACGCTGGAGCCGCATGCCTCCAAAGAAGCGCGCTTTCGTTATGAAGCAGAAGTAGAAGGCAATGCCACATTCGGATTTACCGCAGAAAGCGATGCGGGCTATCGTGATGCACTCAAAATTTCTATTCCAGTGCAAACGCCCTACATCAAAGAAACACTTGCACTCGTTGGTTCAACAGAAAGTACACAAACCGAAATTGTCAAAATCCCAAAAGCTATTTACCCGAATGTGGGAGAGATTTCAGTGCAAACGTCTTCAACGGCATTGGTCGGACTGCGCGAAGCTATCAGATATGTCTTTGAGTATCCCTACGGCTGTTTAGAGCAGCGCGTATCGGGCGTTTTGCCCTACTTAGTTGCAAATGACTTAATCGAGACCTTTGAGCTAAAAACCAAAGCTGATACTGCACAAGGTGGATACAAAGCCGTCGTCGAAAAAACGCTGGCAGAGTTTGAAAAATATCGTATCCCGTCAGGTGGATTTGGCTACTGGCCGCAACTACAACAGCCTAACGACTATGTTTCGGTATATGCAACATATGCGCTCACGCTGGCAAAGCTCAACGGTTTCAAGGTCGAGGCGGCTTTGCATCGACACGGTATAGAGTATCTAAAACGCATCTTGCGCCACACCGATGAGACATACTTCGGCTACTACTCCACAAGCATTGTGAAAGCCTTTGCGCTCTACACACTTGCGCTCAATAGTGAATTCGATAACTCCATGGCTGAAAAGCTTTATCAAGAGCGAGCCAAACTGCCGCTGGAAGCCAAAGCGTATCTGCTGCGTGCCTTGGCGTGGCAAGCCGCCTCGCCAGCATTAGCCAGCGTCGGGAGTGTAGGTGCTGCGAGCAATCGTCGTGAAATGCGTATCAGCGAACTCTCACGCGAGATGATGAACCTTGCAAAGGTGCAAAACGCAACCGCACACTTCGAGGATGGTTCAAGGAAGAGTTGGATTTGGACCTTCAGCTCGCCTGTAAAAATTACGGCGGCTGTGCTACAAGCCTTGCTGGAAGCCAATCAGGACAAGGAGCTTGCAGAGAAAGTCGTAACATGGCTACTGCAATCGCAACGCAACGGTCGATGGGCGAACACTCAAGAAAATATCTTTGTGCTGCAAGCTCTCAATACATACTTTCGCAAGTATGAGGGTGAGACGCCTGATTTCAGGGCGAAAGTAACACTGGCGGCAAAAACTTTGGTTGAAGAAACCTTCAAAGGTCGCTCGCTGAAGGCGAAGGTGGCGTCAGAAAGCCTTGACAAATTTGCCAAAGGAGATGCGCTGGCGCTGACCATAAGCAAAGAAGGACAGGGCAAACTCTATTACGGCGTGCGGCTATCTTACTATCCGACCTATGCCCTTAGAGCAAGAGATAATGGCATTGCATTGCTCAAAAAAATTGAGCCGCTCTCGGCGTCAAAAACTAACAAAGGCGAAGTGGTAGCAGGCGACCTTGTCAAAGTAACCTTGCAAATTGCAGTGCCAGCAGAATTACACTTCGTAGCCATCAATGACCCACTTGCGGCAGGACTTGAAGCCATCAATCCAAGTCTGAGAACAGCGCCGACATTGCCAGACGAAAACGAGTATGAAGGCGAAGGCAATGGCAGGGAGCAGGATGAAATGTTGCAATACAGCTTTGATTTTATTGAATTGCGAGACGACCGTGTAACGCTTTTTGCGCAGCGACTACCAGCGGGCTTGCATACTTTCACTTACTATGCGCGTGCAACGACATACGGCAATTTTGTCATGCCGCCCAGCTATGGTGAAGAAATGTATGAGCCTGAAGTGTATGGAAGAACGAGCACAGCACGCTTGCGCGTGGTTGCAAAGTAACAAGTGTTGCAAATTGCATGAGAACCTAATTAGGCCATGTTGACAAAGGTGTTGCGGCACTGTGCCGCACTCGTCTTTTGTCGTTATATTGTAGAACACAGATGTTTCTGCGCAATTTTTTTGGATGCTTCACTTCGTTCAGCATGACAAAAGCGACAGTGTCATTCCGAGCGTAGCGAGGAATCCATTGTGGATGCTTCACTTTGCTCAGCACGACGACACATTTGCAAGACATCGGGGCATAAGTCGATTCAATTCGTGTAACTAAAAATCTCACTGCGTTGAAGATGTACAAACTGCTCTCACTGCTGCTGCTAATAGGGCTGGCAAGTAAGGTGCTGGCGCAGCCGATTGGGTCAGGACAGGCTTCATTGCGTTTCTTTGGCAATGGGACTAATGATATCGACCGTGTCAAAATTCCTTTGCTCAATCCGCCGCCAAATGGCACATCCCTGCCAATCAACGTGGGAAATAATTTTACGGTAGAATTTTGGATGCGTGCTACTGCTGCTGAAAATACAGGCATTGTCTATAACACCAATGACGGTGATGGCTGGATTACAGGCAACACAATTTTTGACCGTGACATTATTGATAACCCTGACAATGGAGACTTTGGCATTTCAATTGGTCGACCTACGCCGTCATCGCCGAGCCGTGTGGTAGCATTCGGATGTGCGGTGGGCAGTACGGGCAGGACAATTATCGGTGCCACAAATGTTGCAGACGGCAATTGGCATCATGTTGCAGTAACCAAAAGCGGCAGCACAATCCGAATCTTTGTCGATGGTAACATTGATGCCACAGCAACCGATGCGCCAGCAGGAAGTATTGCCTATAATCCCTCTCGCTCGCTCTCGACGCGCACGCCTAATCCGCCTGCATTTCCAACCAATACATGGGATAATGAGCCTTATATCGTCTTGGGCGCAGAAAAACATGACTACGACCAATATGTAGGTTCATCACCGGGGCAGTATTTGTCTTACAGCGGTTTGCTGGATGAGCTGCGCATTTCAGATGTGGTGCGCTATACTGGTGCCTTTACACCACCGACCGCACCATTTTCGCCAGATGCCAATACCGTTGGGCTCTATCACTTCGATGAAGGCACAGGCACAACGCTCACCAATACCATATCCACACTAAGCAATGGCGTAATTAATGTAGGCGGCTCGCCAGCAGGACCAGTGTGGTCAAGTGAATCGCCGTTTGGTGCAAATGCGGCGGCCGCCAGTGTCTTGCGTAGCGTGAGCAACACCAGCACAACTGTGGACTTCAATGATGTGGGGCAAACAACAGGGGTGAGGATTGATTTCACGGGCGCAAGCGGTTCAGGCACAGTGCGCGTGCAACGCTTTGAAAATGCACCACGCACACCCATCGGCATCAGCGGCAACGTCAGTCAATATCGCTGGATAATCATTAGCACGGGCTCATTTACATTTGCGTCTGCAATCCTGCGCTTCCGAGTAAGTGAAATTCCAAACAATGGCATTATCAATCCAAGTACCGTCGATATTTACCGACGCTTTACGCCAGACCACGGCAGTTTTGCACTGCTCACCATGCTTGCCCCATCAGGTGGCGACCTACGCGCAAGCACAACAGCCTTCAGCGAATTTGCCTTCGGCTCTGGCGACAATCCTTTGCCAGTAGAGTTAATTGCCTTTTCTGCACAAGCCCAACCAAATGGCATTAGGCTACTGTGGCAAACCGCATCCGAAAAAAATAATGCTGGCTTTGAAATCAAGCGGAAGGAAAACATAGAAAAACAGGACTGGCAAACTGTTGCCTCGTATCGATTCTCGCCCGACCTACGTGGCAAGGGCACAACCGCAAGCCTTACAGCATATACATTTCTCGATGAAAATGTCGAAGCAGGCAAAACCTACACTTACGCCCTGCGCTCGGTTGACTACGACGGCACTGCGCATGACTATCCGCAAACTGTAACAGTAGAAGTGCAAGTGTCCGCGCAAAACAAAGTGTATGACTATGCACTCATGCAAAACTATCCCAATCCGTTCAACCCTTCAACGGTGATTCGTTTTACGATGAAAGAAACGGGCATAGCAGAGCTGATTATCACCGATGTGCTGGGGCGTCAGGTGCATGCAGAAAAACTAACTGCCAGAGCTGGTGAGAATATCTACCGATTCAATGCGGCAAATCTAAGTAGCGGGGTGTATTTCTACACACTGCGCGCAAGACTTTTGTGCAAACACGCAAAATGCTACTGGCTAAGTAACGCGGCAAAAGCAAACTTCATCTTGCAAAAGGCAAGACCTGCACACATAACATTAACAAAAAGCCAACACCTGCTATGCAACGCAAACTCTATGCACTTGCTCTATGCGTCTTAATGCCATTTTTGGGCTTGAGCGCGCAAGAGGCAGAACCGCTGCCGTTTTACCCGAATGCGAACTATGATACATCCGTGCCAACGCCGGAAGCAGTCTTAGGCTATCCGCTGGGCTCGCAAGCGACACGCCACGCCGATGTGCTGCGCTACTTTCAGACGCTGGCAGAAAAATCGCCGCTGGTAAGAGTCGAACCCTTCGGCGAAACATTTGAAAAACGCAAGATGATTTATGCCATCATCTCCTCGCGCGAAAACTTGGCACGCCTGCGTGAAATCCAAGCCGACATGGATAGACTCGCCGCAGCGAAACTTTCTGACGCTGAAGCCAACGCACTGGTGCAGCGACTTCCTGCAATTGTTTGGCTGGCTTACACCGTGCACGGCAATGAACTCTCTGGCTCCGACGCCGCCATGCAAGTTGCCTATCATCTTGCCGCAGGCAAAGACGAGGCAACCGAAAAACTGCGCCGAGAACTCATCGTGCTGATTGAACCCGTAGAAAATCCTGACGGCAGAGAGCGCGCCATTCAACAATTTGTACAGTGGTCGGGCGCAGTGCCTAACCCAGATGCACAAAGTTTGAATCACACGGGCACGGCGCCAAGCGGTCGATACAATCACTACCTGTTTGATATGAATCGCGATTGGTTAGCATTGGTTACGCCAGAAAGTCAAGCGCGTATCAAGGCAATTCAGACATGGCATCCGCAACTTGTGGTCGATGCCCATGAAATGGGGGCGTATCAGACCTACTACTTCAATCCGCCAGATGAGCCGCTCAACCGCAATATCTCCGATATCACCAAAAAATGGTGGAAAATTTTTGGCGCGGAACAAGCCAAAGCCTTTGACCGCTACGGCTGGAGCTACTTTACACGCGAGATATTCGATGAGTGGTATGCGGGATATGGTTCGTCGTATCCACTCTACATCGGTGCAGTCGGCATTCTCTATGAACAGGCGGCGACGCAAGGCTCAATCATCAAGCGACCCGATGGCTCTATCCTTTCGTATCGCGATGCGGTGCATCATCACTTTGTCAGTTCAATTGCAAATTTGACCACGGCGGCAAACAATCGTGAAGCCTTGCTCAAAGATTTTTACCGCTTGCGAAAAGAAGGTGGCGATGTTGGCAGAGCTGGCGAACCGAGAGTCTTTTTGATTGCCCCAACAGCGCAACGCACACGCTTTGAGCGATTTTTAGAAAAACTCTTGATGCACAAAATTGAAGTTGAAGTAGCAGAAAAAGAGTTTTCGGTTAGCGCTGTCGATTACTGGAGCGGTAAAGAATCAGTGCGCAAATTGCCACAAGGGACGCTGATTGTGCGATTGGCGCAGCCGAATGGCAGATTAGCCAAAGTCATGATGGAATTTGACCCGCGCATGCCGCTATCGTTTTTGCAGGAAGAGCGACGTGAGCTGGAAAAAAATGGCTCATCTAAAATCTACGATGTTACAAGCTGGTCAATGCCGATTGCCTATGGGCTGGAGTGTTACTGGAGTCGCACCGTGCCAAGCGTGAGCACGAAGCTAGCGACCATGCCCACAGTGCCACAAGGAAAGGTTGAAAACCCCGAAGCCAAGTATGGATTTCTCTTGGACGCCACCGATGAGCGCGCCATGTATGCACTTTCGCTCATGCTCGCAAAGAATTGCAAAGTCTATGCTGCTCGAAAACCCTTCGAAGTTGAGGGACGCGCCTACTCACGAGGAACTTTGCTACTGCGCAACCTTGAAAATGGTAAAGACCTTGTCTCTACGCTGTCGCAAATTGCAAAAGAGGCAGGCGTCGCCATCTACGGCGTGAGTACGGCACTGGCAAGCAAAGGACCAGACTTAGGTGGCAATGAATTCGTCTTGCTGACGATGCCAAAGATTGCGCTGGTAGTAGGCGATGGTGTTGAGCCTACAAGCATTGCACCCGTGTGGCATCTCTTGGATGCACGCTTCAAGCAACGTGTTACGCTGCTCAACCTAAGCAACATGGCGAATTACGACTTACGGCGCTACAATGTCATCATTTTACCGAGCGGAAATTATCAAAACGCCTTAGCAGGCAAAACCTTGAAGAACCTACGCACTTGGGTCGAGCAGGGCGGCACACTCATTGCCATCGAGGATGCCGCAGCCTTTTTGGCAGATACAGCCAGAGCGTTTGTGAGCGTGAGGCTACGCAGTCAAGCTCTCAAAGAGCTTGCCAGTTACGAGACTGCATTGAAACTCGAAGAAAGCATCACAAAAAAGTTGGACAGCTTGGAAATTTGGGAGCCAAAAAGAAAGGAAGTCGAAAAGCCCAGTGCAAAAGAGGAAAAAGCAAGGAAAGAGGATGAGGAGAGCTTGAAGATAGAAAATCAGCGCATGCAGCTATTTATGCCGCGCGGGGCGATGCTGGCGGTCAATCTTGATGAAGAACATTGGCTCTGTTTTGGTGCTGGTGAAAAAGTCGCCGCAACAGTCTCTACGCCGCACATCTACCTTTCTAAGTCGCCAGTGGAGACCCCAGCACGATTTGCTGACGCTGAAAATCTGCGCGTGTCAGGCTTACTTTGGCAAGAAGCACGTGCAGGCTGGGCAAAATCAGCATACCTGATGCGAGAAGCTGTAGGCAAAGGGCAAGTTATCTTGTTTGCGGGTGAGCCAAATTTCAGAGCCTATTATCACGCCACGGAGCGGTTGCTACTCAATGCCATTTACTACGGTGTAGGCTTTGGCACACAAAGAAATGTGGAGTGGTAAAAAACATGTGCGCAATTAGACAAAGCGTTCGTGACCTTTGACGCGATAGCCACGCAGAAAATCGGAGGCACGCATGCGTTTTTTGCCTTCAATCTGCAAGGAAAGAATTTCAAGCAGTCCCTCGGCGCAGGAAACATACAGCGCATCACGACTGATATGCCACTTGCCTGCATCACCTGCGCCTGTGGGTTCAATAACCTTTGAGCGATAGATTTTGACAACCTTGCCTTCAAAGGTTGTCCATGCAGCGGGACGCTCCGAAAGCCCGCACACAAATTGATGTACAGCTGTGGCAGGCAGATTCCAGTTGATTTGCGTGTTTTCCTTTGTCAGTTTCGGCGCCTTAGTGGCAAGAGAGTCATCCTGCGGAATAGGAACAACTGCATCGCGACGGATAAGGTCAAGCGTTTCCACTACGGCTTCGGCGCCCAGCACAGAGAGCCGTGCGGCAAGTTCTGTGGCAACTTCATCTGGAAAAATCTCCAGACGCTTCTGCACAATCATCTGACCTGTGTCGACTTTTTCTTGCAAGAAAAAGGTAGTTACGCCGGTCTCTTTCTCACCATTGATGATAGCCCAGTTAATCGGCGCTGCGCCGCGATACTTGGGCAAAAGCGAGGCGTGGAGATTAAAAATGCCTTTGGGCGCAATCGAGAAAATGCGGGCGGGCAAAATGCGAAATGCCACAACCACCATCACATCAGGCGCCGCCTGACGCAAAGCACAGTCAAAGTCAGGATTGTTAAGGTCTTCAATCTCCAATACAGGCAAGCCAAGCTCGAGTGCAGTTTTTTTGACAGGTGTAGGTTCAGGTTCGCTGCGAGCACTTTGGCGCGGCTTGTCGGGACTGGTAACAACGAGCACCACCTCGTAGCCTGACGCCACCACTTTCCGAAGTGAGGGCACGGCAAACTCTGGCGTCCCCATAAACACAGTGCGAAGACTCATCGAGCAAGGTCAAATGATGATTCGGAACGGAATGCTCCAACCATGACAAGAGCCCGAGTGCAATCAAAGCATCCCCTGTGCTGATGGACAGGCGTTACTTTTCAGCAAGCAGGTACTGCGCTTCCACTTCACCACGCCGAATGGCTTCCAACTCGGCTCTATGCTCACGGCGAAGTTGAGGCGGAAGTTTCTCGACAAAAAGCTCACCGTTGAGATGGTCAAGCTCATGTTGAATGACGCGCGACATAAGTCCACCAATGCGCTCAACATGCTCTACAAAGTTCTCATCGCGATACTTGAGGGTGATATACTCTGGGCGCACGACCACCTCACGCACGCCGGGCACGGAAAGACAGCCTTCTTCCATTTCAATCTCGCCTTCGGTCTGCAAAATCTGTGGATTGATGATAACCATTGGCTTGGTATGCTTATACTTTTCAATCATTGAGATGTCAGCAACCAGCAGACGGATGGATTTGCCTACTTGTGGCGCAGCCAGACCAATGCCTTCAGCTTGATACATGGTCTCAAACATGTCATCAATCAGCACCTTAATCTCCTCGCTGACGCCCTTGAGTGGCTTGGCGACTTTTTTCAGAATCTCATGCCCGTAAGTGTAAATCGGTAAAATTGCCATAGTGCTTACGCAAATTTGAAGTGATGTAAAAATTCAAAGCAGAAAATCTATAAAACCCCGAGAACATAACGAAACCCAATGCATATTGTGCGAGTGCTTAGGTGGTGTTGACCAAATATGTATGTGTTGCTGCACTGTTCCGCACTCGTCTTTTGTCATTCCAAGCATTTCTTTTTTGTCATTCCGAACGCCAAGGAATCCAGTTGGATGCTTCACTTCATTTAACTGCGCGGTCATTCCGAACCCATCTTTTTTGGTCATTCCGAGCGTAGTGATGAAGCCATCATATATGTTTCACTTTGTCAACACAACATCAAAACAAGATGAGCAAGGCTGAACGTTGCGTGATAGCAGCCCTGCATTCCAAAAGCAAACAGATGCTAAGAGCTTCTTGCAAAAAAATGTCGGTCAAAGCAAGTTGCCAAGTTCGCCCAAGTTAAGGTTTAGGTCTTTGCGTTCAATGCCAAAAGCCTGACAGAGTTCATCAATTTTTTCATCTAATTTCATCAGGGTTAGCCCAAGTCGCTCGATTTCTTCGTCGGTCAGCGAGCCTGACTCCATGCGGCGCAGGGCTTGCTTTTCCAGCACTTGCCGCAAAATGTCGATGAGCGTGAGCACAAGCTGACCTAAACCTTGATGCACGGTGTCAGGTTCTAAGTTAAGATGCTTGGGCAAAGGGCTGGAGCTATGTGTGTTGCAATTGGCTAAAATTTGTTCAGATGAGATATCTCTAATCATGGCTGTTGTGGATTGATGGTGCAAGTGGCTATGATGTTTGGGAAGGTAGTGCAGGTTTATTCCTGAGTTTTTGAATGGCATCGAGCGAGCCGATGAGGACTTTGAGGTCAATGTATACCAAATCAATGCCGGCAACGGAAATAAAGATGTCGCCACTGATGACCACGCCTTTGTCTAAAATGCGGTCTAAAAGGTCAGCCAGCGTAACTTGTTTGTTGGTGTTCATGATTGAAGTGTTTGTGTGGATTTTGGAAAGGTGCAGAAGTTATAGGCAGCCCATGCGCCGCTATGCTCAAGCGTGAGCCCTTTTGCGCTAAGCTCGGATTTGAGGCGATGAACTTCTTCAAGAAAGAAGCTCGTCTGGGAGGAGTCAATCAGCAAAGCCGCATTGAGAATCATCTCATCATCGCGTTCGGTAACTTCTCTTGGCAGCGGCGGGTTTACTTTGAGCTCGACGGCAAAAGGTTGCAGACGCTGAAGCACCTGCTGTGTGGTAGCATGTTGGCGCAAAGAGAGCAGTTCTGCGAGGACTTCTTGGCGCCGTTTTTTAAGCAGAAAAGCTTTGCCTGCCGAAGCCTGTGCAATTTCGCTGTCGAGGGCGCAAATAGCAGGGTCATTTAGGACAGCTTGGCGAAAAAGTTCAGGATGGCTGTAAAGTTTGATGCCCCATTCTTCTTTGCCACGAAGTTTTTGAGTCAGCGCGAAAAGTGCCTCGTAATTTTGCTCGATAAATGCCACGGCAGCAGATTCGGAGTAAAACAGTGTAGGGAATCGACAGGGCAAGACGGTCGAAGCCTGCATCAGGCTATCGATGATGCGTTCATGTTTTCTGGCGTAGTGCTCTACCCAAGCAAAGTTACGGAAATTTTTTTGCAGGGCATCAGTGCTGAATTCTGAAGCAGGGACATCTGCAACTGTCGCAAAGAGTGAGCGCACAGCAAGCGTGCGTGTCTCGGCTAAAGCTACAGGTGAATCCGTTACGGCGTAAAGGTAAATGAGGTCGTCATTCATCGTTTTCGGGCTTGTTCGAGTTGCGCAAGCAATTCAGCCTCTTGGCGAGTGTATTCTTGCTCGTCAATTTCATCCATTTCAAACTTGAACTGAAGTTCCATCAGTTTTTCTTGGATTTTGTCAGCATCGCTGGTCTCTTTTTGAATTTGCTGGTCAATAGCTTCTGCAATCCCTTTGAGCACCGAAAAGGGCAGAAGTAACAAGTCGTCAATAAGAAACATTGTCAAAGCTCCTTTGGAAGAGTAAGTGAAAGTGTCATGCGCGAAAAGTTATACGGTGGTACATGACCTATGTATTTGAATTTAATTTTTGGCACAAACATCTTACCAATCTCCTCTACATGCTTGTCAAATTCCTCTTCCATTTGAGCATCAATCAAGAAGGCGGCGTTGAGTAGCATGCGTTCGCCGATAAGTTTGTTTTCTACGGTCTCAAGCGCAAGTGGGCGTAGGCGTGAAAGGATTTGCGTACGGTATTTTTGCTTTTCAGCCTCAAGCGCCGCTTCAAGCATTTTGCCAATTTCAATAAGAGCCGATTGTGAGGCGCCAGTGCGTTCAATTTCAGCTTTCTTGCGCTGAATAAGCTCACTTTGCTGGGCAATATCTTGAAGGATATTGTCATGGAAAATGGCCTTCAAGCCAAGTTCTTTTTTGCCACGCAAATACTCCAGCATGGAGCGAAAGCGCTCATACTCTTGCTCGAGAAGCGCAAGCACAGCGGTTTCACTTTCGGCAATGGTTGAAAACTGCATAGGCAGAAGCGTGTAGAATTTGAGCAAAGTCTCGAGCGTGTGTTCATGCGTGAGCAGATTGGTGCGCGAAAGTGAATAAGGTTCAGTTGGAGAAGCACTGACAAAAGCACCAATATCGCGGTAGGGAAGCAGATAGACTTCATCACCGCGTCCGCCAATGCCGACAGGTCCGAGCGAAGTCGGCAGCGGTTCATGAGAGGTATTGGGCGAAGCAAGGAGCACAATAGCGTAGAGATACCGACCGTTCATTTGATGCAGGGTTTAGTCATGGTGAAAGGTTTTAGCTTGTGTCATAAGCTGCGCAATAGAGCGCTTAAAGTCAGGTTCGGAGACGCCTTTATCGGTAATGATAGCCGAAATGAGCGATGCAGGTGTTACATCAAAGGCGTAGTTGAGAACTGGTGTCTTGGGCGGAGCAAGGTTGCGTCCATAGACGGTCAGAAGTTCTGATGCGGCGCGCTGCTCGATGATAATCTCGTTGCCGTTGGCAAGAGAAGTGTCAAAGGTGGAAAGCGGGGCGGCAATGTAAAGCCTTCTGCGATGAAAGGCGGCATTGACGGCATGCGTGTATGTGCCGATTTTGTTTGCAGTGTCGCCGTTAGCGGCAATGCGGTCGGCGCCAGTGATGACAAAATCAATCATCTGGCGCTGAAAGAGAAATCCAGCCGAAGAATCCGATATAGCCTGATACGGAATTTCTTCTTTTTCAAGTTCAAAGCAGGTGAGACGCAAGCCTTGAAGAAGCGGTCGAGTTTCGGAGACATAGACCTTCTCGATTAAGCCTTCAAGATAGGCTTGCTTGATGACACCAAGAGCGGTGCCAATGCCGCCGGTGGCAAGTGTGCCCGTATTGCAGTGTGTGAGCACAGTCAGACGCTGATGCTGGAGAACATGAGCAAAATCGCGGCGGAGCAGCTCGACACCGTGGCGAGCAATGTTGGCACAGTTTTGAATTTCCTCTTGATGAATGGCTTTGGCTTCTTCAGTCAGGGCATCAACGATGGCAGGGATATCGGATTGGTCAAATACCTTTTGAAAAGCTGCGCGCAAGCGTGCCGTTGCCCAAAAAAGATTTACTGCAGTAGGACGAGAGGCATCGAGCTCGGCAAGGGCACGGTAAAAATGCTTTTTCAGACCGCTCTTTTTGCCTTTATAAGCGGCAAGGGCGAGCACAGCGCCATAGCCAGCGGCAATACCAATGAGCGGCGCGCCACGAATCGCTAAGGTTTTGATGGCTTCAATGACCTTGCGATAGTCTTTCGTATGAACATAGACTTCTTTGAGCGGTAAAAATCGCTGGTCAAGATACCTTAGCTGGCGATGTTCAAAGGAAATAACCTCAATCATGGTGCTGCCACCCCCCTGTTTCAGGACAAAACTTCTGCAATGTGCAACGCAAAAGACACTTTGCAAAGCATTCCTTAAAGGTTGGCAATTTTAAGGCTTTTACGGCAAGGTAGAAAATCCTCGATATGCTCCGAGACGCATACAGTGCACAAGGGTACTTAGAGGTAGAGCCCACTCATCGCCAAGTAGGTGCAGCCATGTAACCACAAAGGTATCTAGGAAAGAGAGAGAAGTAGAAATGCTATGGAGTAAAAGTCGATTTGGTCGATTTAAATTTTAATGGTCTAAAAACGCTTGTAAATACAAGAGTTAGCGGCACACTAAGGTAGGAAGCAGGATAGGTGTGAAGAGGGACTTTTTTATTGGTAATAGAGAAAAAGAACGGCTAACTTACTCCTGAAAATTGCTCAGGCAAACCGCTTGGGGCTTGCCGATAGGCAAGTGGATGCGTATCGGAAACGCTCGGTGTAAATTCAACTGCCAGAGAGAAGTATGAGAGTGATTACCTTTACAGGTAAAGGCGGCGTAGGAAAAACCAGTGTGGCAGCCGCTACAGCATTGCGCTTATCAGAGCTTGGCTTAAGGACATTGATTATGTCGACAGACCCTGCACACAGTTTATCAGATTCTTATGATGTGCCGCTATCTTCAGAAGTAAAACGCGTACGTGAAAACCTCTATGCCATCGAGGTCAATGCTTATGTGGACCTTAAGGACAACTGGGAAGTGGTTCAGCAATATTTTGCAGGGGTGCTGATGGCGCAGGGCGCGCAAGGCATCATGGTCGATGAAATGACCGTCTTGCCGGGCATGGAAGAGCTTTTTTCGCTCATGCGAGTCAAGCGCTATAAGCAGTCGGGTAAATATGATGCGCTGATTTTAGACACTGCACCCACTGGCGAAACGCTTCGGTTGCTATCCCTACCTGAAGTATTGACTTGGGGCGTCAAGGCGGCAAGGCTGGTAGAAAAGTTCGTGCTCAAACCTGTGGCTCGCCCGCTGGCAAAGATGTCCGATAAGCTCCAAGCCTATGTGCCAAAAGAAGAAGTCATGCAGACCGTAGATCGCATGTTCGAAGAGCTTGAGAGCATTAAGGGCATCCTCTCTGACCCCGAGACGGCTTCGGTGCGGCTGGTGATGAATGCTGAAAAAATGGTCATCAAAGAAACCATGCGGGCACTTACATATCTGAATTTGTATGGCTTCAAAGTCGATATGGTAGTTGTCAATAAGTTGCTCGATGAGCATGAAAACAGCGGTTACCTTGAAAAGTGGAAAGGCGTCCAGCAGCGATACCTACGCGAAATTGACGAAGCCTTTTCGCCTTTGCCGATACGCAAAGCCAAACTCTATGACGATGAAGTGGTAGGGCTGAAAGCCTTAGAACGGTTGGCAAACGATATTTACGGAGAGCAAAATCCAGCTGAAATGATGTATTGCGAATCACCCATTCGATTTGAACGTAACGGCGATATCTGCGAGGTGATGCTCAAATTGCCATTTGCAAACCCAGAAGAGATTGAAAGTTGGGTATCGGGAGATGAACTGTTCATTCAGTTAGGCAATCAGCGCAAGGTGCTCACTTTGCCGATTGCCCTAACTGGCGTGGAGCCCGGAGAGGCTTCCATGCGCGACAAATGGCTCGTGATTCCTTTTGTACCCCACGCTGTAACTCAAAGCAGTGGGAGCGAAATCCAATCACTGAGCAATGCCATATAAGGCAGATGCCGTGAACGGGCAAACTTCAAACAACTTTCAGAAAGGAGAACCAAGCCATGACAGAGTCATATCAAAAACTGCGCGAAGAATTCAAGCAGATGGACTTAGCCAATCGCGTGGCATTTCTGGCTGAGGCAAGCATACTGACCGTGCAGTCAGGGATTGTAGGCACACTAAATCTGATTGGCGATGTGGTAGAAGGGGCATCGAATTTGGTTGGGTCAGTGGCGCAGAACTTTGGTATAGCGGGCAGCTCTGCCTCTGATGCGGCAACGCAGACGGTCAATCGTGTGGTAATTACAGTCAAAGATGCTACGAAAGCGGCAGGTGCAGTGGTAAAAGATGTAGCCAAAAGCGTAGATGCCGTAACGGTTGATGTAGCAAAAACCGTAGGCGATGTAGCCACGAAAGCTACAGAAGTGACCGCTAATGTGGTCGAGAGTGTGCAGAAGACCGTTTCGCAAGCCACCAAGAAAGAAGAAAAGCCGAAAGGCGATAAAGCACCAAAGACCTAACAAGTAATTAGAACAAAAGCACAGAAAGGAAAGGGTACTATGGCGTTGGACAAAAGCAAATTCGAGCAAGAGTTCAAGAAAATGGACCTTGCTGAACAAGTCACATTTCTGGTGCTTGGTGCTATTGACACCGTGTTTCACACACTGACGAACACTTTTCAAGCCATAGCCGACACAAGCTATAGCTTTGCAGACTTTACACGCCCAGGCGCAAGTGAGAAGTTGGGGGCAAAGTCACTCGATGCCATTCTTGGTCTGAATGTGCGTACCGACAAGGTGGTTCGTCCAAACGAAGCAGCTGAGACTGAGAAAAAATCTGCAACCATTCCAATTAGACCTGCGCCAAAGGCTGCAAAAGCAGAAAACGGTGGAGGTACATAGGTTTTTGTAGTACCGTTCTTTGTCATTCTTTGTTCATTTTGGTAGAACTTCTACTAACTAAAATCTTTCAGGAGGAGATAACTATGCCAGCAGGTGGAGGCGGCGTCATTACTGATGTACTCATCAGCATTGGACGCATCTCAGAATACATGTTTGAAGGACACTGGTACACTGGCGGTCAAATTTTTGACGCATTAGCCAAGGGTACCTTGCGTCTGAATCAAAATCTTTACGGCGGTCTTACAGGCGGGAGTGGTGCACTGCGAGGCTCTTCGCCATTTGCACAATCGAGCTCAACCGCAGCACGTGATAAAGAAATCACGGAACGGTTTGGCAAGTAAGCTCCAGTGCAAGCGGCGGCGGTGCGAAAAGCAACCTGCAAAAGTTGGTCGCACCCCGCCGATTTTCCAACATATGCATTGGCTGTTCTACCAAAAAGGTCGTGCGGCCAGTACACAGATGACGATAGTCAGGGACTGAGCAAGGAAGACTTGCTGCAACTATAACTTTCAGGGGAGTAACTATGAACGAAGTAAGTCTCTACGCTGCAAGGCACACCGATGCCGCCCACATCAAAGAATTTTTCACAAAGAAACTCTTGCGCACGGCCGAAGAGCCAATAGCCTTCTTTGACGGTATCTTCTATGAAGCAAAAAATGAACGAGTTGGTGGATTTTCATTTCACGACTACCTAATCTTCTCCAACAAATCCATCTATCTCTGGGCACGTGGTATCAGCAAAGATTATCTTGATCGCTTTAACTTAGGTGCAGTCTCAATTGCCGCCCGTGACAAAGATCAAGATTTTGCTACGCTCAATCTTACAATTGAGCGTGAAGGCAAAGACCCAATCTACCTGATTTTTGATTTTGTCCCGCTTAGCGAGGTCAAAAAGCTGATGCTCCTGCATGTTACGCTCGAGAGTGCAATCGAAAACGCCTTAGGCAAACACTACTTAGGTGAAATCCCAGACCATCTGGCTGCACAACTCTTGGAGCATGCTAAGAGCGTCGTTGACATGAGACCATTTCCGATTGTGGAGCCAGAGCCAGACGCTGGGCTACCGCCGTTTTCAGCGACAACATCAAACTTTACACATATCTACGGTGACAGCTTGCTTGAGCGCTTAAAACAAATGCGAGCAAATCAACATGCAGGGACATCTGGCAACAAATGGGCAGGTAGCGAGTCATATGGTTACTCGGCGGAATTTTTGCGCAATCAACCTCGGTATCCATTCTCTAACAGCGGCTTGGGGCATCTCGACTTCGTCTCGCTCAGACGAGCTGAAGCTATTGTGCGAGATATGCTGAACGCCATCCCTGAAGAATACCGAGTGCAGGCCAAAAAAGATTTGCAGGAAATGCCAGAGCGGTTCTCTAATGCGGTCTTGGCAGTCAATGAGCTATTGCAAAACATTGCCAAGAGCAAGGAGACGCAAAATTTCGTAATCCAAGTCGTGGAGACCGCTGTCAAAAATGACGGCATTCTTGGAGCTCTCTTCAAAGGATTACAGACAATTGTCTCAACGACGGCTACAACAAAGAAAACTGAGCCAGAGAAAGCATCTGCACCATCTGAGAACGAACACCGAGAAGACTCAAGCTTTGAAGACGAACCAGATGCGGGTGTGCAAGAAAAAAGTGGGCTCTTTAGCACAGTAAATCTTGGCAATGAAAGCAACCCTTCAAATGAAACAGTGCAAACAAGACGCAAACGGATACGTATCAAGACAACACTACCTAACTCATAGAAAGGATTGAACTATGAGAATCTTGGTCTACCTTGGCAAAGGCGGTGTAGGCAAAACAACAGTGTCTTCAGCAACTGCAGTGCGTATTGCACGAAGCGGTAAGCGAACACTAATTGTCAGCACCGACATTGCTCATAGTTTGGCCGATGCTTTGGATGTAGAACTGGGCAGTTCACCAGTTCTTGTCGAGCCAAATCTCTACGCGATGGAAATCAACATTTTGGCAGAAATACGTAATCATTGGTCAGAATTCAGCGGCTATTTTTCAAGCATTTTGTCCCATGACGGAGTCTCGGAAATTGTTGCTGATGAACTTGCCATTTTGCCCGGCATGGAGGAGATGGTTAGCCTCAAGCATATTTGGGAAGCGGCAAAGTCAGACAAGTACGATGTGCTTATCGTTGATGCAGCGCCCACAGGTGAGACGATGCGTCTGCTAGCAATGCCCGATGCCTATACCTGGTACACCGACAGAATTGCCTCGTGGCACCTTAAGACCATCAGCTTTGCTTACCCGCTGATTCAAAAGCTGATGCCTAAGAAGAATATCTTCAAGTTGATGCCAGAAATTGCTGCGCACATGAAAGAGCTGTATGCGATTTTGACAAATCCTGAACGGACGTCATATCGCATTGTGCTCAATCCTGAAAACATGGTTATCAAAGAGGCCCTGCGAGCACAAACCTACCTCAACCTCTTTGGCTACACCATGGACGCTGTCATTGTCAACAAGGTGCTGCCAACGAATTCCCAAGACCCATACATGCAAGCACTAGCAGCGCAGCAAAAGAAGTACATTGTCAAAATTGAACACTGCTTCTATCCAGTTCCCATTTTTTATGTGCCACACTATGAGTCGGAGGTCATTGGTTGCGAACGCTTAGAAGAAATGGCCAAAGACATCTTCGGTGAAAAGAGCCCAGAAAGCGTGTTCTACAAAGGGCATCGCACACATCGAATCGAAAAAGACAATGGCAAGTATCATCTCAAGCTGTATTTACCTAATGTCGAAATCAATCATGTGCAGATGAATATCAAAGGCGATGAGCTACTCATTGAGGTAAATAACTTTCGCAAAAATATCGTGCTCCCAAATGTATTGGTCGGTCGGCGAACAGAAGGGGCAACATACACCGATGGCAGTCTTGATGTAGTGTTCAAGTAGCCGAAGTGGTCGATTTTTCTTGTAAGTATCGATGAAATCATGACTTAGAGAAAGCGATAAAAGCATTATTCAAACACCAGTCAAGCTTTAGTGTTCTGCGAAATTGCACTAAACTTGAATCAGCAAGTAAGTGCATGGCGGAAAGACAAAGCAAGATAAAAGTTCAACAGCCATGATAACCCGCAAGAGAATAAGGATAATTGCAAGGAAGATGATGCGGCTAATAGAAGTGCACATCTTTTTTGCAATATCCATCTTCGCGGGGAATGCAGTTGTTAAACATTCTAAGATGATGCGGCTAATAGAAGTGCACATCTTTTTTGCAATATCCATCTTCGCGGGGAATGCAGTTGTTAAACATTCTACAGTGGTGCACAAGTCGCATGACAAGCGACAAAAGGTTGCCGTAGAGCGCAGCGTGCCACTGGCACAAAGCCGCAAGGCCAGCATCACTGAAGTAGGCACTATTGAAAAAGGAGAATACACAGTTCATTCAGCAAGACGAGCGCGGCAACCCCTACACAGTCTCTGGTCGTTAATTTTCCTCTATGACCAAAATGCAATATGGCGTGTTCAACATTCTGCCCCCTCCAGCTTTGGTATCCCGCCGTGCCTAACTTTTAACATGCTACAACAACTTATCCCGCTTCGTATTTGAGCGCCTACCCTAACCAAACCTACTGAGTGCTGTACTACCGCTGCTTAAAAGGCCGCATAGCATGCCTATAGACTGGCAAAAGAACATGCGCGCGTGACAATTAGTGCGCAAACCGAGCATTAGTACAGCCCTAGAAGCAGATGCACGGGAGAAGGGCTAAGGGCTTCTGTTCTTTCAAAAGAAGAAAAGCTTCACAAAGTCTCAAAAAAGAAAGGAGCAAAACTATGAACTGGATGCATTCTTCAACCATGAGACGGCTACTTCACCATCTTACCTTGGTAGCCGTTGCGGTCGCACTACTTAGTGTTTTCGGCTGTAGCAACAACAGCGGACCTGAAGAAAACAACGTCATTACAGGAACGGTTACATTCACCTACAATGGGGCACTGCTGACCGACCCGGCAAAGTGGCCCAATAGCACCAACGTCAACGACCCGTTTCCAGGTAGTATAAAGATTGCCTTCGTGCCAGTCGATCCTAACACAAAGGCTCCACGACAAGGTCCAATTGCCGCTATTCCGGGACTGGGCGCCGTCGCCGGTATTCCATTCAGTCGGCTGAACAATGGGGTGTTGCAGTTCAGCTCTACGGAAGCAAGGGATGTCAATAACAACATCGTGGCAAGTCTGCCGAAAGACATCTATGGGGTATATGTGACCTACGTCAATCCCTTCTTCACAGGGCAAGCCTCGCAGCAATTCCTCAACAGCGGTGTGGTTGCAGACCTGCGTAGCACGCCAAGTGTGAGGATAACGGACGCCATCGAGATGCGCGTGGCAGAAACCTTAATGCAAGCCGGACGTGAAGGCACAGCAACCCTATCTGGCACCATCACTGCTAATGGCAATATCAACAACTGGCCTACTGCACCTGTTGGACCGCCGACAGCATGGGCAAATGGCACAGAGTTTATTGCGCTCTTTGGCTTACGTGATGGGGCTATGGGTCCCGGAATTTTCAAAGTCATTGGCAGACCCACTTCGGGCAATACAGTAACCTATGCGCTGAACATCCCGATGGGAACGTATCGCAATATTGTTTTAGCACGCTACCGTGTCAATTCGGCAGCACCAGGTGGTTTTGAAACCGTGGCAACTTTGGCAGAATTCCGTCACCCGCAACATGGTCGTAATGAAATGACCATGAATGCAAGCAATCGACAAGCTGTGTGGAACATTACAATTTCATTGTAAAAAAGTTCGGGGTAGGGCGCTCGCCCTGCCCCAATGTCGCTAACTTCAACATTCTACGACCATGACTCGAGGATTTGCACATGCCGTGATATGCCTCAGTGCTGTGATGCTCATAAGCACAGGCTTTGCACACGCCCAAAATGGAACATTAAAAGGCTATGTCAAGGATGCAGACACGAAAGACCCACTCGTTGGAGCAAGTGTTGCACTGCATCAAACTAAACTGGGAGCCATTGCTAATGCAAATGGCTACTTTGAAATCCGAGAAATTCCCGAAGGAATTTATGAGGTGCGCGTCTCCGCAGTAGGTTACAAAACACGCTTCAAACAAGTCCATATCTACGCAGGCAAAACGGAAACCATAGAAATCGCCCTGCAAGCCTCAACCGTCATGGGTGATGAAGTCGTGGTCTCAGCGTCACGCTATGAACAAAATAAACTGGATTTGCCCGTCACGATTAGCGTGGTGCCCATGAAGCAAATTGACCTATTGCCGGCACCCACCATAGACCGCGCACTGGAGACCATACCGGGCGTGGATGTGATTCGCTCCGGAGGCATTGGTGCGTCAAACCTGCAGATTCGAGGCTCAAATGGCTTTACGGGCGGCGGGCTAAGCACGCGAGTGCTCATGCTCTACGATGGCTTCCCAATGAATTCAGCGGATGCCAATTCAGTCGTCTGGCAAGCTATCAATGTCGCAAATCTCGAGCGCTTGGAAGTGGTAAAAGGCGCAACATCAGCCATGTATGGTTCAGCTGCTATGGGCGGCGTCATCAATGCCATCAGTCTCTTGCCAAAAGAATTTACCCGTTCGTGCAAAATTCATGAACGGTGTCTATGATAATCCGCCAGCTGGGGTAAAGCCATTCCCCGGTATCAATCGCCCATACTTTTACAGTGGCAATGTGCTCATTGGCGACCAAGTTGGCGCGTGGTCCTACAGCGCTGTCTACTCACGCATCAATGACCCGGGCTACCGCGATGCTGGACAGTTCTACAGCGATAACATCAACTTGAGTGTGCGTTACCAACTGTCTGCCAATCAGTCGCTGCAACTCTCATCGGTGCTAAACTGGGCACAAGGCGGCGTGGCTTACGGATGGGTCAATGTCGGTGACCCACTGGGCGTTCCGCCAGGACCAGTGTTCATCAACGGGCAACCGCGTATCGTCGATGGAAAAGAAGTGATTGGACGCTTCTTTTTATCCGACGATGAAATACGGCGACAATCTCAACTGGTGGGGCTAACATATGATGTGCTCTTAGGCTCATCGGCAAGCTGGGAGACGAAAGTGCATTTCAATCGCTCCTACTTCAAGGTGATTTACTATCCGACGCAAGACATTGCCTTCGACCAGTTTGACCAAAACGGCAACTTCATTGGTAACTTCCAGCGCTACTCGTTCGGTAAAGTCATTCGGCGTCCGTATGACCCCAATGACCCGACCACTTTCAATGACTCTGATGCTCGGCGCTATGGACTGTTCAGTCGCCTATTGTGGATGCGTGATGCACATAAACTAAGCGCAGGCATTGAAGGGGCTTTCAATGCTGTACGCTCTTCACTCTATAGCAACGCATCTGATTTCAACATTGGTGCATTCTTCCAAGATGAGGTGCAAGTAACTGAACGATTTAAGGTAACAGCTGGCTTGCGCTTCGACTACCATCGTCTGATTCCCAGCACGGTTAGCTACATCGACCAAATTGAGTTTGTGCAGCAAGGCAGGGAAATAGAGCGCACAGAGACCATTCGAACACAAAACCTCTGGCAGATTAGCCCGAGACTTGCTGCCAGCTACCAGCTCGATGATGCCACTGCACTTCGAGCGTCGGTTGGACGCAGTTTCCGCGCGCCAACCATCGGTGAGCGCTTTATCACTCAAGCTGGATTCTTCTTGGGGAATCCAAATCCTGCACTGGATGCAGAACGGCTCACCAGCTTTGAAATTGGCTTCTTTAAGTCGTTCTCACGCCTGCTCTCGATTGATGTTGCCGCCTATTTCAATCACTACGACAACCTGATTGAATCCATCAACATCAATCCTAATGCCAGTTCGCTGGATATTTCCACGAGTGTGTTTCAGTTCATCAATACGGCAAATGCAAACATTCTTGGCGTAGAAGTTGCCTTGACTGCACAGCCTGTTGACCCACTGACCATTCAGTTCAACTATGCGTGGATGCGCGCCACAGGCTCGACGCCCGACAACATCTTGGGTGGGAATCGCAATCCACCACAGTATCAGAACTGGTTGCCGTATCGACCTGAACACAACCTAAGTTTCCGTGCTGAACTGGCGTTCAAGGGTTGGCTGCCTGATGCTTTAGCGGGCGGAACGCTATCGCTCAGCGGGCGCTATGTCAGCCGAATCAATGCCGTGCGCATCGTCGCCAATTCCGAAGGATTGAACTATCCGGGCAATTTCTTCCTGCTGGATACCACCATGCGCTGGCAACTCTTTGAACGCATCACTCTAACGGGAATGATTCTCAATCTAGCCAATACACAATACGAAGAATTGGAAACCTACCGCGCACCCGGACGCAGTTTCCATCTTGGCGTTGAGTTTGGTCTGAACTAAAACACGCACAAACGATGCCAGTAACCTTAGGGCGGCGCGGACAGCATGCGCTCAAAATTGCACAGCTGGCAATCTTGAAGGTCAGCGTCGGCTGGATGTATGCCTTGCTAAGCAGCAACTTTAACCGCATCACCATCTATGAACTGGGTATTGCCGCCGTGCTGATTACCACCATGCTGGGCGTCTACCACTTGGCGTCGCCATTCAAAGTGTGGTTTGGCAAACTCTCGGATGAGCGACCCTTGTGGGGACGCCACCGCACGCCCTACCTGTTCATGGGCTCTATGCTCTCGGCAATCATTTTCCCAGCATTGCCGCTACTGGCAGTGCAGATGAGCGAAGGCATCATTTGGGCGTTTGTCTTGGGCTATGTGCTGCTTTTGCTCTATGGCATCGGCTTGGATATGGCAGGCTCGGCTCACTACGCACTGGCCGCAGAAGTTTTGCCCTACAACCTGCGCGGCATGGCCGTAACAGCCATGTTCACAATGACCATTGCCAGCACGATTCTATCGGCAGCGTATATCAAATCAGCCATGCCAGTCTATTCCTTTGAAGCCATGCAAGAGCTGTATGCACTCACGCCACTGGTGGTCGGCGTCAGCACCGTGCTGGGTTTGCTGGGCGTAGAGCCTAAAGACAAACATGCCACACGCAAGCAGGTTGCATCGGAACTGCCAAGCAACGTGCTAAAGATGATGAGCGCCATGCTACGGCGAGATAAAGCCATTGAGCAGTTTTTCTTCTTCGTCTTGGTTTCTACGGCAGGCATCTTTTTGCAAGATTCAATTCTGGAAGTCTTCGGTGCAAGTGTCTTGCAAATGAGTGTCAAGGAAACGACGGCATTCCAGCAAATCTGGGGCGGCGGCGCCTTGCTAAGCATGGTCATAATGGGCATCGTAACGGCTGTGCGCCCAATGAACAAAGTCCACATTGCGCTGATGGGTAACTATGGCACCGCTGCAGGTTTGCTGATTCTTGTCATGGTCTCACTGTCTGCTGATAAAACCTTTCTTTATGTTGCATTGCTCACCATGGGTATTGCCACAGGCTTGCACACCTTAGGCACCGTCACCACCATGATGGATTTAACAGTGGAGCACGCAAAAGCTACCTACATGGGACTTTGGGGCTTTGCCATCATGATTGGTCACGGTGTGGCAAGTCTGCTTTCTGGCGGTCTGGTTACACTACTGATTGAACAGATGGGCATATCGGCAAGTGTAGGATACGCCATCATCTTTCTCTTTGAAGCGACACTGTTGCTGGTCGGTGCAGCCATGCTCTTTGGCATCAATGTCGAGCAGTTTCAGCGCCTGAATCAGCGTGAGCTAATGCTCTCGCTCGAAGCACAAGGCGAGTAGAAAATACTGCCCTGCATACACTAATGTAAGCAGATACTTCTCTCTGGTGATTTGTTCTTTTGCCTTGCTGAAGAAAACCTCGCTTCCCAAGCAGTAATAGGGGGGCGAGGTTTGTTTTAACCACAAACTTGGTGAGCCTTATGCAGAACGATATAAGTATTCTTCGCGAAGACAATGCCATTCACAGTTTTTGCGGACTGGCAAGTGTGGCATGGCTGTATCAAAAAATCCACAACAGTTTTTTTCTCATCTTGGGCACGCACACCTGCGCACACTTTTTGCAGTATGCACTGGGCGTCATGATTTTCGCTAAACCACGTTTTGCCGTGGCAATGCTCGAGGAAGCCGACCTATCCAAAGATTATGTCAATCTCAAACCTATCCTTGAAGAAATCAAAGCCGACCATCACCCTTCGGTGATTTTTCTCTTTTCATCATGCACACCCGAGGTGATGAAAGTCGATTTTGAGCAATTGGCGCGTGCGCTAAGTACGCCCGAATTGCCTGTGCTGTTTGCGCCCGCCAGTGGATTGGAGTTTGCATTCAGTCAGTCTGAAGATTCCGTGCTGCAAGCGCTCTTGCCCTTTTGCGCGGTTGCAGAACCAGACGATAAGCGCGTGGTCTTTTTAGGCTCAATTAACGACGCGACTGCCGAAGATTTCCGACGCGAAGCTGAAGCGTTAGGTATTCCTGTCGCGGGCTTCTTGCCTGCCAATCACCTGCGCGACTTGCCACCGATTGGCAAAAGCACCATCATCGCACCACTGCAACCTTACCTTGCCAAAGTGGCAACACGCATCAGCCGTGAGCGCGGCGCAAAAGTGCTCTCTTCACTCTTCCCACTGGGTCCTGACGGCACACGCCAGTTCTGGGAAGATTTGGCAAAAGAATTTGGTATCAGCATCGACCTAAGCGAGCGTGAGCATGCCGCATGGGAACGCATCAAATCGCACTGCGAGGTGCTCAAAGGTCGGCGAGTATTCATCACCGCCGATTCGCTCATAGAACTGCCACTGGCACGATTTCTCAAAAGTGCAGGGGCAGAAATTGCCGAAGTCAGCAGCGTGTATATCAACAAAAAATTTCATGCTAAAGAGTTGGAGCGCCTAAGGGGCGTGCGCATCGTGGAGCAACCGAACTTTCACCGTCAGGTCAGCGACATGCAAGTCAATCCGCCCGACCTTGTTATCACATCGCTGATGACGGCAAATCCGCTCATTGGAAAAGGCATCACGGTCAAGTGGAGCATGGAGTTTGTCCTTACGCCTTTACACGGCTGGAGCGGCACGGTATCGCTGGCGGAACTGCTCACGCGACCCATTCTGCGCAAAGCGCATCTACCTGAATTTGATGCACAGCTCTGGACCATGAACGCCATGCCCAGTGCAAATACCACTCGCTAAGAAGCAAAAGGCGCTAAGTAAAACAACATCTTAAACCTTAAAGCAGAAGCAGAACGATGCGATTGACTTACTGGATGTATGAGGGAACTGCCCACCACGGTGTAGGGCGCATTGCCAATAGCCTGAAAAATGTGCATGCCGTCTATCATGCGCCGCTGGGCGACGATTACACCTTGCCAATTCATACCATGCTGGAGCGCATGCCTGACTTTGTTCATGCCACCACCAGTCTGGTTACTGGGCGCGACCTTGCGCAAGGTATCAATCGTCTGCCGCTGACACTCAAACAAGTTGAGGCGCGCTTCAAACCGGAACTGATTGTGGTATGCGCCAGCTGCAGCACCATTCTCTTGCAAGAGAATTTGCAGCAAGCTATTGATAGCGCACAAGTTCAAACCCCAGTCATGCTCTACGATGCCAATCCATACCGAATGACCGAGACGGAATCGAGCGACCGACTTTTTACAACATTAGTGCGCCGATTTGCAACGGCGCAGCCGCTAACAGAGAAGCCAAGCGTGAATTTTCTGGGTCCAATTTCGCTGGGGTTTCATGTACGGTCCGATGTTATTGCCATGCGACGCCTGCTCAACACACTCGGCATTGAACTCAATGTCATTGCGCCGTTGGGCGCAAGTCTTGACGACCTGAAACGCTTGCCCGCCGCATGGCTCAATCTGGCGCCCTACCGCGAAACGGGACAAGACGCCGCAAAATTTTTAGAAGCAGAGTTTGGCACCCCTGCATTGCTGCAAACACCAATCGGTGTGCAACCAACACTGCAGTGGCTTCGCCAACTACTGGAAATGATAAATGAGGTGGGCGCCAAACTGAACGCTAAACCGCTACAAATGCCGCCGCTGCAAGCCTTCTCGCTCGATGGCTTAAGCGCACCAAGCTCGGTGCCATGGTTTAGTCAAACCGCAGATATGCACAGTTTTTCACAAAAGCGTGCCTTCGTCTTCGGCGATGCCACACGCACTGTCGCCATCGTAAAATTTCTGCGTGATGAACTCGGCACACAAATCGCAGGCGCCGGCACCTACCTTGTCAAGCATGCAGATTGGGTGAGAAAAGAGCTCGAGGGCTATTTGCCCAGCGAATTGCTGGTTACGGAAGCCTTTCAAGATGTGGCCAAACGCATTGAAGCCGAGCAGCCTGACATCGTGTGCGGCACACAAATGGAACGCCATAGCTGCCGCAAGTTTGATATTCCCTGCATGGTCATCTCACCACCAACACACATTGAAAATCACCTCTTGGGCTACTATCCCTTCATCGGATTCGACGGAGCAGATGTCATTGCCGACCGCATCTACACCACCGCTAAACTTGGCTTAGAAAAGCATCTCATCGATTACTTCGGTAGTGCAGGCTTGGATTACGAAGAACATGAAAAGCCAAATGTGTCAAACTCGAGCGCTCGCTCATCGCTAGAAAATGAGACCAAATCAACTGCTCACGAGAAAAACAGCGCGCAAAAAGATGAAACAGCCTCGCTTGAAGCAAAAGCGTCATCTCTGTCAGCAAATGCAGCCGAGAACGCCATCACTTGGACGGAGGAGGCGCAACAACTGCTGAAGAGTGTGCCATTTTTCGTGCGCCAAAAAGCAAAACGCAACATTGAAAAATACGCTCAAGAAAATTCGCTGGCGGTCATTACGCCCGAGGTAGTGCGAAAGGCAAAGGAGCACATCGGAGCATAAAAATCGCACACATACAATTTCACAAAAGCGTAAAGCCATCAACCTTAAACAACATCACAACAAAAGGAGGGAAAAATATGGGGCTGGTATTAGCGGTCTATGGCAAAGGCGGCATTGGTAAAAGCACCGTCAGTGCGAATCTCTCGGCGGCGCTGGCACAAGAGGGCGCCTCGGTCTTGCAAATCGGTTGCGACCCCAAGCACGACAGCACATTCCCACTGACAGGCATGCTGCAAAATACCGTGATTGATACGCTCAGCATGGTCAACTTTCATCATGAAGAAGTTGAGTATGAAGACATCATCAAAAAAGGATTCGGAGGGGTCGATACCGTAGAGTCAGGCGGACCGCCAGCAGGAAGCGGATGTGGCGGCTATGTGGTAGGAGAGACGGTCAAGCTGCTCAAAGAATTTGGCGTCTATTCGCGCTACGATGTCATTCTCTTTGATGTGTTGGGCGATGTGGTCTGCGGCGGATTTAGCGCACCGCTCAACTATGCCGATATGGCGTTTATCGTCGCCACTAATGACTTTGATAGCATCTTTGCTGCCAATCGTCTCTGCATTGCCATTGAAGAGAAAAGCACGAAATGCAAGGTAAAGTTAGCGGGCATCATCGCTAATAAAGTCGATGAAGAATATGGCGGCGGCACCGCACTCTTAGAAAAATTCGCCAATCGTGTGCAAACCACTATTGCCACCAAGATACCGTATCACGACCTGATTCGCCGAAGCCGATTAGCTGGCAAGACGCTCTTTCAGATGGAAGGGGAAGGCAAAGAGCAATGCACAAAGCCATATCAGACACTGGCACGAAAAATCTTGAACAATGAACTTGACCTATGCGTGCCAAAACCAATGGGCGAACGAGAAATTTTTGACACCATCAGTGGCTGGATGTAGCCTAAAGACATCAATGAACTATGAGTCTCTTTCAAAATTTCCGATTGGGGTTAGTGCATCTTTCTATCACGCTAACCTTTGTGCCCGTAACGGGCGTGCTCAACCGCGTGATGATTCACGTGAAACCGACTAGAGCTGGGAGAGAAAAATGCACGAGAGGATTT
>PHFL01000011.1:0-1344 GCA_002794105.1 Candidatus Thermochlorobacter aerophilus
GCTCGGACAAGGCATAAATACTGACGTGCAAGCGTTTGCTGTGATGGGAAATGTCATCATTATGGCAACGTCCGACACAAATCCAACGATTTGGATTCGCCGCGTGCAGTAAAAATTCATGTTGTTGTCGCTGAACCGCCGTAGCCCATCATCTTGCTTGCGCTGAATGTGAGCGATTGATGGCAACTACGGCGGTTATGTTTTGTGCGTGCGATGTTATCAATCAAAAATCTAAAAGCCATGTGTAAAGCCGCTTTGTAAAAGGGCGTTGAAAACGTTATTCTCATAGCCCTTTGGACTTTCAACAACAGTGGGCTTTATTAAGGTATGATTAAAAAGCGAATCAACGCACTTATTGAACAGAAAAAATCGTTTCTCTGCGTTGGGTTAGACCCTGATGTGCAAAAAATCCCAACGTTCTTTTTGCGAATGCAAGACCCCATCACAGAATTCACCAAATCTATTGTCAATGCCACATCCGATGTGGCGATTGCCTACAAGATGAACTTCGCTTTCTATGAAGCATTAGGGCTTAAAGGCTTGCATGCGCTTGATGCGTTGATTCACAACTTGCCGAAACATGTGGTAACGATTGCCGATGCAAAGCGTGCCGATATTGGCAACACGTCGCGCCTTTACGCCACAGCGTTTTTTGAAACGTGGGGATTTGATGCCGTAACCGTGCCGCCATACATGGGCTATGATTCTATTGAGCCATTTCTTTCCTACAAGGAAAAGTTGACTTTGATTTTATGCCTCACCTCGAACAATGGTGCGCAAGATTTTGAAGAGAAGCGATTGGAAAATGGCAAACGCCTTTACGAAGCCGTGTTAGAAAAAGCGTTGGAGTGGAATCAATTTGAAAATGTGGGATTGGTCGTTGGTGCAAATCGCGCCGAAGAATTGAAACGATTGAGAGCGATGGCGCAAGGCGTGTGCTTTTTGATTCCGGGCGTGGGCGTGCAAGGCGGCACGATTGAAGATTCCGTGCGATATGGTGCTGATGCCAATGCACAATCTGCGCTGATTAACATTGGGCGAGCCGTGATTTATCCCGATGGCGAGTTCAGTTCGGTGAATGATTTTGAAAAAGCCGTTGCGAAAAAAGCCGAAGAATATGTTGCGATGATGCGCAATGCGTTAGAGCAATCGGCTGTGTGAATGTGTGGAGAAAGCGTTTTTTGAAAAGCGGAAAAGCCGTATATTTGCGCCCTGTTTTTTGAAACAACCGCACGGCGCGAGAGTGGCGAAATTGGCAGACGCGCGGGTCTTAGAAGCCCGTGCCGCAAGGCGTGTGGGTTCAAGTCCCTCCTCTCGCACACGACCGCGCTTGCACACATCTTG
>PHFL01000011.1:1364-2801 GCA_002794105.1 Candidatus Thermochlorobacter aerophilus
ACTTTCAACAGTCGCTTTTGTGTTTTAAAGCCCCTTTAACACAAATAAAAGAGCGAGTAAAATTTTATCGCCATCATTCCGAGCAATAGCGAGGAATCCATAAGAAGTGAGCGTGAAAAAGCGACAAAGGATAAACTCGAATGATTTAACTCTCAACTCTCAACTCTTAACTATCAATTAAGAACTTTCCCCTTGCGTTCAATCGCTCTGCTGCGCTCACAATTTCTTTTGCCATCAAGTCTGCAAATGCCTCTGAATCGTTGATGCAAGGAATGTAGTATGCGGTTTTGAAGCCTGCTTTCTTCAACTGCGATTGAGCATTGCCGTGCGTTTCGCTGTTATCGGCAAAGTAGCCTGCGGCGAAAAGATAAGCGTGTTCAATACCGTTTTTCTTGAATAAGGAAAAGGTTTGTGCAAGCGTTGGCTCTGTCCACTTGCCGCCAACTTGGTGGTTGAGATAAGCAGGCTCAATCTGTTCAAACGGATTGCGTGAATCTTGTTCAAGCGTTTGCTTTAAGCACGAGAATAAAGTCTGATTTTCCATCAAGCCGTTGTGAAACGGAACGGGATTGCCTTTGGTATCTGAAATCACAGTGCCGTGAAGCGCAACAATCAATCCACTTTTATCCAATCCGCTTTTTTCAGAGGCAGGTTTTACGTGTGAAAAAATATGTTCGGCATAAAGGTTCATCAAGGCTTGATGTTTGTAAAGCCCTGTAACGACGCGCACTCTGCGGTAAGCCGTCGCGCCAAGTTCTTTCAAGGCGAAGCGACAAATTGCGCCGCAACTAAACGCCGATTCCATCGGGTTCATCACGAGTGCAATCACGCCATCGTAATCCTGTTCGGCGTGCAAGATGTGATGAAGCAAATCGTGGGTGTAGGGCGGAGTGGTTTCAAAGGTGTTGAACACGCTGAATTGAAAATCATGTGAGCTAATTTGTTGGAGTTTTTCTGAAATTAGTTCGGCTTGTCTTGCGCTGATGCGGTTCATCGGAGAGATGTAGCCTTCTGTTTTTGACTTTCGCGCCTGAATCACTGCGCCAATCGGTGGAATGAGCAAGCGAGCAAGTTTGGGAATCGGCATGATTTCAGAGACGTGGGCGAAAATGTGCTTCATGTTGTCGTAATAGGCTCTGAAACTGGGCGAATCAACTTCGCCGTGAGAAGAAACGACAACAGCAATGTGCTTTTTCATGTTTGGTGAAGTCTTGTTGCTATGAAGTTATAAGGCAAAATACATTTCAAGGTAAGAGTATCCAACCTTTGATGTCGGCAAGTTCCTTGCAGAGTGCGGATTTTAGCGTGTCAAGAAACGAGAGCAGTTCAGCGAGTTGCTCTGCGTTGTAATTACGGTCAAAATCGTCGAGCGAATAAAGGTCGTGTTCATCTGACCAAAGATGCACAAGAAAGGCATTGCGCCAACGGCTTTCGCCT
>PHFL01000011.1:3867-5137 GCA_002794105.1 Candidatus Thermochlorobacter aerophilus
CTTTACGATTATTCTATTGTTTTCAAGCGTGCTTTCCGAATGAAAGCAACTGTTCATTGTCATTTCAACAATCATAACCTATCATTTATGAAAAAGTCTCTGTTTTTAGTTCTGGTCTCTGCTGTTGCATTATCGCTTGCAACGGGCTGTGACGAAGATAATACATCATCACCGTCGCCAACGCCGCAGGCGCGTGTTTTAGTCGTGCATGCCTCTCCCAACGCGCCGGGCGTTGATTTGCTTGTTGATAATCAAAAGGTGAATCAACAGCCGCTCACTTTCCCGCAAAACACGGGTTACCTTTCGGTCAATGCAGGCACGCGCAACGTGAAAGTGAATGTTGCAGGCACGACCAGAACGGTTATCAATGCCGACCTTCCGCTTGAAGGAAATCGCAACTACTCTGTGTTCGCGATTGATTCGGTGAGCAAAATTTCAGCGTTAGTTACAAACGATGATTTAACGGCACCCGCCACAGGCAAAGCCCACGTGCGCTTCATTCACCTCTCGCCGAATGCGCCTGCAGTTGATGTGTCGGTTGTCGGACAAGCGGCAGGACAAGGCTTATTCACAAATCGAACCTTCAACAAGACCATCACCGCCACAGAGCAAGCCTTTACGCCCGTTGATGCAGGTACGGTGAACTTGGAAGTGCGTGTCGCAGGCACAACGACTGTCGCACTGAACCTTCCCAACGTCAGACTTGACGCAGGAAAAATTTACACCGTGTTCGCCAAAGGATTCTTGGGCGGAGAAGGTGCGCAAGCACTTGGTGCGGAAATCATTTTGCACAATCCCTAAAAGTATTTTCAGAAAAAAAATGTTAAAGCCTGAGCGTGTGAGCGTTCAGGCTTTTTTGTTAAAGCGAAAAGTCTGCAAGAAAAATCCAACAAGTTATTCAACAAGCAACTGTCCATTCATCACCGTGATGGCGTAGCCGCTGATGCTCACGGATTCAATCGTGCCGTTTTTAACGACAAGTTCCGACCACACTCTTCCGCCGCGATTGATGACGTAGCCTTGTTCAAGCGTAACAGGAATTTTACCATCAGTGCCTTCAATGCGTTTTTGTAGGTAAAGATAGCAAGCCAGTTCGCCTTGTGCCGAGCCTGTGACGGGGTCTTCATCAATGCCAACGGCAGGCGCAAAGAAGCGCGAGTGTGCGGCACTGGGTTGGGTGTTTAGTTTCAGTTGTGAAACGCAAATGCCTGTCAAGCCGCGTCGGAGCGAGAGTTGTTTGAGCGATTGAAAATCACGCGACATCTTCAAA
>PHFL01000011.1:5472-9361 GCA_002794105.1 Candidatus Thermochlorobacter aerophilus
CTTCGGCGAGTGCGTGAAAGGTTGCGATGGTTGCGTGTCCACAAAGATTGACTTCTTTGGTCGGCGTGAACCAACGCAGTTCAAGGTCGTGCGTGCTGTCAGTTGCAGGAAACACAAAAGCGGTTTCGGAAAGGTTCATTTCACGAGCGATGAGTTGAAGTTGTTCATCACTAAGTCCGCTTGCGTCAAGCAAGACAGCGGCAGGGTTGCCGGTAAATGCGCGGTCGGTAAAGGCATCGACTTGTTTAATGGTGTATGCTTTCATGGTCATTTTTTGAAATGTCGGTTAAGGTGCGAAAGTTAGAGAATGTTTGCGTGAAAAAGTGCATCGTGATGTAACAAAGCATTGTATATTCAGCACAAATAAAGGTGCTAATGGGAGAAACACGTTCAATGCCAATCGTCTATGCGCTCTTGGCGATTGTCTTTACAACGCTTTTGGCGCGTCTCTTCTATCTTCAAGTGATAGAGCAAAACTTCCTCAAAGAAGTTTCTTCACAAAATTCGATTCGCAAAATTCCAATTGATGCACCGCGCGGATTGATGTTTGACCGCAACGGTGTTGTAGTTGTAGATAATCAGCCACTTTACACACTTCAAGTTACCCCATCGGAGTTTGACAACAAACTGCTTCCGTTTTTGTCGGAATTACTTGGCGTTACAGTTGCAGAACTTGAAGCCAAAATTGCCGAAGGCAGAGCCTACAATCGCTTTGTGCCTACAAAAGTTGTTCGTGACCTAACCCCACTTCAATTAGCAAGAATCGAAGAAAACCTGTGGCGATTGCCCGGCGTTAGTTTTGCGATGGAATCTAAACGCAAATATCTCCCCAATGTCAGAGGCTCAAACATCTTTGGTTATGCGAAAGCAATTTCAAAAGCGATGTATGAAAAAGTGCCGAAAGAAATTTATGCACGCGACGACATTATCGGCTATCGCGGATTGGAAAAGTATTACGAAGATGTTTTGCGCGGCACAAAAGGCACACGATACTTGCTGGTCAATTCACTTGGTCGACATGTCGGCGATTGGGAAGGCGGCGCAAAAAACATTCCGTATCAAACAGGAAACGACCTCTACCTAACGATTGATGCCGAACTGCAAGGCGTTGCGGAAAGCCTGCTGACCGCAACAGGCAAATCAGGCGCGTTTGTTGCAATGGACGCACAGAACGGCGATATTCTTGCTTGCACATCTCAACCCGATTACGACCTCAATATCTTAGGTGGATTTACCGAAGCGAGCGCGTGGCAAGCCATCGTGAATGACCCCAGAAACCCCTTATTTGACCGCACGATTCAGACACGATACCCGCCTGGCTCTACTTACAAAATCATTTCCGCCATCGCCGCATTGGAAGATAGTGTCGCAACGCCTTCAACAACCTTTTACTGCACAGGGCATTTCAAGTTTGGCAATAAAGATTTTCTCTGCCATCGCGGACACGGACACGGAAGTGTTGATATGACACGCGCCATTCAAGTCTCGTGCAACTCCTACTTCTACAACCTCGTGCGCCGCATCGGCTTTGAGCGTTGGACAAAATACGGCAAGATGTTCGGCTTCGGTCAGAAAACTGGCGTCGATATTCCTGATGAACAAACCGCAACGATTCCTTCGCCCGAATACTTCGACAAACTCTATGGCAAGCGCGGCTGGACCGAAGGCTACATCATTAGTTTAGGCATTGGACAAGGCGAAATGGGCGCATCGCCGATGCAAATGGTGAGATACGTTGCCGCACTCGGCAACTTCGGAACGCTCTTACAGCCGCGATTCGTCAGAGCCTATCGCGATAAAAACAGCGGCGCAATCGTTGAACTGCCAACCGTTCAAGAAAAACTGCCGATTTCAAAATCAACCTTCGACCTTGTGCGAAATGGAATGCTCTTAGCCGTTGAAAATGGAACAGGCGGCAGAGCACGTGTGCCAAATGTCAAAGTCGCAGGCAAAACAGGAACGGCACAAAATCCGCACGGCGAAGACCACGCATGGTTTATTTGTTTCGCACCGTTTGAAAAGCCAACAGTCGCCATTGCCGTCTTGGTTGAAAATGCAGGCTTCGGCGGAACGATTGCCGCACCAATTGCAGGCGAGTGGCTCAAACGCTATTTCCAAAAATATCCGACAGCCGAAACCCAACTCGCAGACCGATAAACACGCATGAGAATTACTGCTATTGAGCCACAAAAACATCGCAAAGACCGCGTCTCGATTTTCGTCGATGATGAATTTGCATTTGGACTTTCGCTCGACGCACTCGCAACGCTCAATCTCAAAAAAGGGGATAGCCTCACCGAAGAGCAACTTGCTCAATGGCGAAACACAGCGATTTACGATGAAGCCAAAACCGCCGCCTTCACCATGCTTGCCCGCCGAATCCACAGCGAAAAAGAAGTGCGCGAGAAACTCCGCAAGAAAAAATTTCCGCCCGAAACGATAGAACAAGTCATCGCTCGGCTCTACGAAATGAACTTGCTCAACGATGCTCACTTCGCAGGCGCGCTCGTGCGCGATAAGCTCAAACGCACACCGATTGGAAAATCCGCCCTCAAATCCAAACTCCTTCAAAAAGGCATTGCAAAAGAAACGATTGATGAAGTGCTGAACGAAACCGACCTAAATAGCGAAGAACTCTGTATGAAAGCCGCCGAAAAAAAACTTAAAACACTCGCCAAAGAATCCGACCAACACAAGCGCAAACAAAAACTCTCGCAATTCCTGATGCGGCGAGGCTTCGATTGGGAAACGATTCGCACCACCTTCCGAATCCTGAACATTTAAAGTCATCAGATTCTATGAACACGATAGACACCGCCTACTTAGAGCGTTGTATTCACACATTGGAAAGAGCCTATATGCTCTTGCAAGAAACAAATCCTCTTGAAATTGACTACGATATGTATCGCTCGGCTTGTGTGAAAGAATTTGAGATTATTTTGGAGCAGTGTGGCAAACTCTTACGAAAATGCTTAAAACCGTATTTTCACTCTTCGCAAGCCGTAGATAAACTCTACTTCAAAGATGTTTTTCGGCAGGCAGTTTTGAGAAGTATCATCTCGCTCGACCTATGCGAACGCTTTTTGGAATACAGAGATAATAGACTTGCTACATTGAAAATCAGTTCAAAAAAGCAAAGAAAGTCGGCTCAAGAGGGCATTTACACGAATCTGCACGCCGAGCCATCAATCTTATGCAAGGCTCGTGACTGTAACCTCACCCTGTCGCTCTGCGACGTCCCTCTCCTTTCGTAAGGAGAGGGATGTTTCGGCAACGCCGAAACAGGGTGAGGTCAAGGATAAGGCATTGTGGTTAAGATTGCCTAAATCAAGCATTTCCGAATGTAGTAAGTCTAATAGAAACAACACCGCTCACGATTACGGCGTAAATTTTGCCGAAGAGGTCATCTTGATTTTGCCAAGTTTTAGATGCCAAAGAAATCGTCCAAGCCATTAAGCAACAAAACGATGCGACTACGCAATAAAGACAAACAGCACCTTATCGCAATTTTTCAAACCATACCGAACATAGAAGTGTGGGCATATGGAAGTCGAGTGAACGGCACTGCTCACGAGGGAAGCGACCTTGATTTAGTCATACGAACTGCGGACTTGAAAGAGCTACCTTTAAGCCAATTTTTAGAACTCAAACAAAAAATACAAGAGAGCAATATCCCGATTGTCGTAGAACTGTTTGATTGGGCGAGATTGCCACAAACGTTCAAGCAAAATATCTTGCAACAATACGAAGTCCTTTTCAGCAATCTACCGAATGAAATACCCCATACCGAAAAATCAGTGAGTTGAGAAATTAAAATGAAACACTGACGATAGTGGATTAGCAGAATGACGCACATTTGAAGTAAATTATTCCGCTCAATTTTTAACGC
>PHFL01000012.1:0-2263 GCA_002794105.1 Candidatus Thermochlorobacter aerophilus
TAGCAAGGCTTTTGGACCTGTTGCCATCGTCAAATCAAACCCGTTCGAGCCAATGCGCGTGATGGCACCAAAGACTCCTTTGGCGGCGTTGCTTACGAAAATATCTAATCGATTGAAATGATTTTTGACTTCGGCAAAGAGCCGTTTAATCTCATCAGGCTTGCTTGTATCGGCTTGAACGGCAACGGCATCGACACCCAAGTTGTGCAGTTCTGAAACCGTTTTTTCGGCTTCGAGTTTGTTTTTAAGATAATTAACGACAATCGAGACGCCCTCGCGTGCCAATCGTAATGCAGTTGCTCTGCCAATGCCACGCGAAGAGCCTGTAATCAAAGCAACTTGCCCGCGAAGTGAGTTCATTTGAAAAAGTCGGAAGTTTTCTTTCGGAATTTTTTGAGAATCGGTTCGGCGGAAATTACTTCATCGCCTTTATACTGCACAACTTCGTTTTGTGAAAATGATGTAATCGTTTCCGTTTCAGGATTGATAAGCCAAGCAAGTTTAACGCCGGCTTCCAGCCACAAGTTGATTTTCGTGAGCGATTTGGTGAGGGAGTCGTTTGGACTTTTAACTTCAACGATAAAATCAGGCATTACATCGCCATAGCCTTTGCGGCTGTAATCTTTCGGCAGTCGTTCTTTGGCGATGAAGCCGAAATCGGGTGCAATCACCGTGTTGGGAATTGGCAGTTTGAATCCTGTTTCTGCCGCCACACAGAAGCCAAGGTCGTTTTGTCTGATATAACTTTGAAGTTCGAAGGCAACAGTCTGTGCGATAATTCCATGATGAAGGCTTCCGGGCATCACTTCAATCAGTTTCCCTTTGATGAGATAGAAGTTTTTTCCCGTTTCTTTTTGAATACGGTTCAAATCACGAATTGTGAACACCTTTTCTTTCGGCTTTGACGGTGCTGCGGCAGTGCTTAGGCTCATGGTCAATCTTTATTTCGCTAAAATTATTTTTCGCGTTTGCGAGAATGTTCCCGCAGTGAGTTTGTAGAAATATACACCACTTGAGAGATTATACTGTGCGGCGTTGAAATTGACAGTGTAACTGCCTGCTTCCTGTTTGGCATTGACAAGCATTGCGATTTTTTTGCCAAGCACGTCAAAAACTTCTAACCTGACATCGCTTGTTTTAGCAAGTTGGTAAGTGAGTGTTGTTGTTGGATTAAATGGGTTGGGATAATTCTGTTCGAGCGTAAAGTGTGTGGGCTTTTCGGGCGTGTTTTGTGCAGAAAGCGGCGAGCGTTGATAGACACGCACATAATCAACCACCATCGCTTGTGGAAAAACAGTTGTCGAATCAGGACTGCCAGGCCAATTCCCACCAACAGCGACATTCAAGATGATATGGAAGCGTTCATTGAAGGGCCAATTCGCTCCGCCTAAATGTGCAGGCACGCGTGTAAAGTAAAGCGTAGAATCCACATACCACTTGATTTCATTTTGTTGCCACTCAATCCAAAACAGATGAAAGTTATCGTTAAATGTGCCTTGTTGAAGTGTAAAGAATGCGCCTTGATATTGATGTTGCTGTGATTGGTTTGCAAAGTGAATTGTGCCATAGACGCGATTTGGCTGTTGTCCGATGAGTTCCATAATATCAATCTCGCCGCTTCGTGGCCAGTTACCGAAGACTTCATCAGTTGGCATCATCCAAAAGGCAGGCCAGATACCGCGTCCTCTTGGAAGTTTGGCACGCATTTCAATTCTGCCGAATCGCCAATCGCCTTTGTTTTTTGTACGAATCCGCGCTGATGTGTATTGCATGCCGCCAAAGTTTTCGCGATGGGCTACAATCCACAAGTGCCCATCGAACACATCGACATTCACAGGGCGGTTAGTGTAGTATTGCAGTTCATTATTTCCCCAACCTTGATACCCTGTTCCAATTTGATACGACCACTTTGACAAGTCCAACCCCGAACCATTGAACTCATCAGACCAAACGAGTTGCCACTGTTGAGCATAGAGAGGAACGCTTAAAAGCACCAGCAGTAAAGAGATAAGTCTTTTCATCATGTTGGTATGTATTTATTCGTTTAACTTGACAAGGTAAATATACTACGCTTTCAAAAACGGACAACCTCATCGCTGTTTTAATTTCACGATTTCAAGGTAACTTCAAAAAAACCACATCAAACGCTACATGTCAGAAACCATCACACGTTATCACTTGCACCAAAGGCTTGGCTTTGCACTTGGCGCAATCGTGTTTCTTCTGCTGTTGCTTTTGCCTGTGCCTTCGGGCATGAGTGCGG
>PHFL01000012.1:7710-9729 GCA_002794105.1 Candidatus Thermochlorobacter aerophilus
CGCAATTCCAAAGGCAATCGGATTTACACCAACAAAGATATTGCGACAATTCTTTCCATCAAGAACCTTGTCTATGAGCAGGGCTACACCGCCGAGCGTGCGAAATCGTTGTTGCAAAACAGCCCTCAACCCGAAGTCGAAAAACAAATGCAAGATGCCCTGAACGACTATCAGCCAACGGTAAAGCCAACACGTGCTTCTACGATTATTCAGCGTGAGCGCAAATTGCTTTTGGAAATGAAACACGAACTTGAAAGCCTACTTGAACGCTTTAAGTAAATCTCAGATTTCCGATTCCCAACTCTCTTTTGCCGAACTTGCTGTTCGTTACTTTGTCATTTGGCATCAAGCGTTGTTTCTTCGGCTCTGTTACGCTTTTGGTCGAAGTAGCGGCGCAAGGTTTCGGCAGTGCGTTTGCCGACGGCTTTCTCCAACTGCTCAAATGATGCCGATTCCACTTGCGCTACCGAGCCAAAAATTTTCAGCAACTTTTCTGCCTTAGCCTTGCCAATACCTTCAATCTCTAAGAGTTCACTCGAAAGAGTGCGTTTGTTGCGCAGGTCGCGATGAAAAGTAATTGCAAATCGATGCGCTTCATCACGCACTTGTTGCAAGAGTTTGAGCGAAGAAGATGTCTTCGGCAAGTTGAACGGGAGCGATTCATTTGGTAGAAAGACTTCTTCTAACCGCTTTGCCAAGCCGATGATGGGAATTTTCAAGCCGAGCCGCTCTAATACTTCAACGGCGGCGGAAAGTTGACCTTTGCCCCCATCGACAACGATTAAATCAGGCAACGGCAGTTCCGTAGAAAGTGAGCCACTGTAACGCCGCTCAATCACTTCCGCCATAGCGGCAAAATCATCAATCCCTTCAACAGTGCGAATTTTGAATTTGCGATAATCCGATTTCTTCGGCTTGCCATCAACAAAGCACACCATTGCGGAAACTGTCTCCGAACCTTGAAAGTGCGAGTTATCAAAGCACTCGATTCGGCGCGGAAGTTTGGGCAAGCGTAAATCGCGCTCGAGTGAATAAACACTGTTGGGAATCGCTAAGGCTTCGCCGCGCTTTTGTTTTTGAATCAGATATTCGTTCAAAAGATGTTCAGCATTGGCGCGACACATCGAAACAAGTTTCGCCTTATCGCCAATTTGCGGCACAACGATTTGCACTGATTTCGTCTCACCAACTTCTTGATTGCGTTTCACAATAAACGATTCAATCGCTTCGCGTGATTCTAATTCACACGGCACGAAAATCTCATCAGGCATTATATCTGTCGTTTCCAAGTAATACCTCTCGAGCAAGCGTGAAAGCAAGCGCGATTCTGGTTCATCATTAGCGTTTGAAAAATAGAAGTGCTGTGAGCCAAGCAACTTTCCATCGCGCACTTTGAACACAACACCGCACGCATCGCTTTTGTTAGAAGCAACAGCGAAAATGTCGCGGTCAATCTCGTCCGTGCTAAGCACTTTTTGCTTTGCCGAATAGCGATTAAGCGCGTCAAGTTGTTTTTTGAGTGTTGCCGCTTGTTCAAATTTCATCTCCTTTGCATACTGTTTCATTCGTGCTTCAATCGAGCGGGCAACTTCTTTTGTCTTTCCTGAAAGCAATCGCTTCACTTCATCAATCATAGCGCGATACTCTTCCAAACTCTGAAAACCTTCGCACGGACCTTGACACTTCTTGATGTGATAATCCAAACAGACTTTGAACTTTTTTTGCGCAATGGTTTCGGGCGTCATTTTCAGTGAGCAACTTCGCACTTGAAATATCTCGCCAATCGCATCAAGCAAATAGCGCATTTGTTTGGATTCCGTGTAAGGACCGTAATACTTTGAGCCATCGCGCAACACTGTTCTGGTTGGAAACACACGCGGAAAGGGTTCATTCGTTACAACAATGTAAGGATAAGATTTATCATCGCGCAGGTTGATGTTGTATTTGGGTTTGAGTTGTTTGATGAGGTTGTTTTCAAGAATAAGGGCTTCGACTTCAGAACTTGTCAGCATGACTTCA
>PHFL01000012.1:13946-16391 GCA_002794105.1 Candidatus Thermochlorobacter aerophilus
AAAGTTATTACACGCCTCCGTTTGAAGCGTTGGAGCGAATTGAAGTGGTGCGCGGGGCGGCATCGCTTCAATACGGCACGCAGTTCGGCGGTATGCTCAATTTCGTCTTCAAGCGCGGCAATCCTGATAAGCCGTTTGAATTTTTCTCGCGACAAACGGGCGGCTCGTTTGGCTTGTTCAGTTCGTTCAATAGCATCGGCGGAACGGTTCAAGACTTAAACTACTACGGCTTTTATCAATTCAAGCGCGGCGATGGCTGGCGACCGAACTCTGAATTCGACCAACACACGGCATACTTCTCCTCACGCTACACACTTGGCGAAAAACTGACCTTATCGGCAGATTACACCTTCATGCACTATTTGGCGCGTCAGCCCGGCGGCTTAACCGATGCGCAATTTGCCGTAAATCCGCGTCAATCCTTGCGTCCGCGCAACTGGTTTCAAGTTGATTGGAATGTCGCCTCGCTCACTGCCGATTATTTCTTTTCTCCAACAACACAACTGAACAGCAGATTTTATTTGCTTGCCTCCGGTCGCGACGCGCTCGGAAATTTGGAACGCATTACCTACAACGATATGACACCACGACGCGACGGCACATTTAATCGCACGCTCATTAAAGCCACATTCCGAAACCTTGCGAACGAAACACGGCTCATTCATCGATACAAGTTTCTCGGCAATCAATCTACAGTTTTGGTAGGAGTGCGTGCCTTTCACGGCACAACCACACAAACACAAGGCGATGCCGATAGCACCGCCAATCCAACCTTTCAATTTCTCAACCCAAATAATCCCGAAAATTCTGACTTCCGATTTCCTAATCGCAATTACTCGGCATTTCTTGAAAACATTTTCGTTATCACGCCAAAACTGACACTCACGCCCGGTGTTCGTTACGAGAACATTCAAACGTCAGCGACAGGATTTTATCAACAAATTTCATATGACGGCGCGGGGAACATTGTGGGCAAATTGCGTAAAACGGAAAATCGCTCGCGTGGGCGTGCCTTTGTTTTCTTCGGTATCGGCGCAAGTTACACACCCAGCGAAAGCGCAGAGCTTTACGCCAACATCTCGCAGAATTATCGCTCCATCACATTCAGCGATTTGCGCATCGTCAATCCCAACTTCGCCGTCGACCCGAACATTCAAGATGAGCGCGGCTACAATGCGGATTTAGGATTACGCGGCAACTACAAAGGATTGATTTACTACGACTTCACGCTTTTTTACTTGCGCTACGACAATCAAATTGGATTGCTTCTGAAGAACGACCAGCCGCCGCTTTTTCTGCCGTATCGCTTGCGCACCAACATCGCCGATTCGCGCACCTACGGCATTGAAACGATGATTGAAGCCGACCTTTATGGATTGCTCTTTGGCTACTCACCTTCGACAAGCGTCTCGCTGTTTTCCAATGTGGCACTTTTAGATGCGCGCTATATCAACACTGATGAGCCATCAATTCGCAATCGCAAAGTTGAATTAGTGCCACCAATAACGCTACGTGCAGGCACAACCTTGCGGCACAAGACATTTCAAACTACGGTTCAGATTTCATACATCGGCGAACACTTCACTGATGCGACAAACGCCGTCAGAACTTCAACGGCGGTTAATGGCATTATTCCATCATATTGGGTGATGGATATTTCAGCACGCTATCAAGCAAGTTGGTTTGAGTTGGAAACTGGCGTGAATAATCTCACCGATAACTTCTACTTCACGCGCCGCGCTGACGGCTATCCGGGACCGGGCATCATTCCTTCTGACGGGCGCAGTGTTTATTTGACGCTTGGCGTTAGGCTATGAGCCGTGCTGTGGTTTGAGTCGCTTATCTCTTTGGATTTTATTGGGAAGAAGAATTGCATCGGATTTTGCTTGAAGCGTTCTCCAACAAGTCTAATTAACTCGCGTCCTTCTTTGAATTTGACTCGCCGAGAGACAATGGCTACAAAGAGCGACAAGCCGAAACTGACAAGAAAGTTCATGAGTCCAACAGAGAAAATGCCAAGAAGCGTAGCAGTGATTTCAAATGCGGAAAGTTTATCCCAAATTTTTGCGAAGGCGATTGCCGAGCCGCCGCCTGCGATGGTCACGTGGCGCACATCAAGCGGCAATCCTGTGATTTGACCGATAATTGGCGTTAAGCCGAGCGCGAATCCCAAAAAGAGATTTCCCACAATCGCACCTAAATTTTGCTCCAAAACCTTGCCGATTTTATCAAGCCGCTTTTCCGAAATGAATCGCCGCCAAAAGCGGTGCGTGCGAATGCGAGCGTGCAGTTGTCCATACATCACGAAGTTGTCGCAGTAGCCTGAAACGAAACTGCCGAGATAAAGAATCACGCCAGTGAGCGCGGCGTAAAAAACCGTAAGCGTTGTGAATGGATTGAACGAGGCAATTGTGTAAAAGGCTTTTTCTTCGGTTGCGATGTGCG
>PHFL01000013.1:0-3022 GCA_002794105.1 Candidatus Thermochlorobacter aerophilus
TTTACTTAGGACAACTTGGAAAAGTGATTCGGTTAAACAAGCAATCAGGTCAAATTGATTTAACCATACCGCTGGATTCACTCAGTCCTGACACGGTTTTTCAGCAGGGGCGAGGTGTGGCTGTGTCTGAAAGTGACAAGCGATTATATGTTGGGACGGGATATTACATTCCTGGTGCACCTGCGACATCGGGAAACATCTTCTGCTTTGATGCAATAACGGGGCAGTGTCTATGGGCATACCAAGTTCCGAATCGGCGTGTTACACTGTATACGCCCTCAGGAACGCCATTTGAGGTGGAAGCTAATCGAGCAGTTTATGGTGTAGAGGTAGGTGGGGAATTGGTCGTCTGTACGATTGGACAAGAGGTATTAGCACTCAACCGTTTTACAGGGCAAGTGGTTTGGAGTAGATTTTTCATGGACGATGCCTTTTGTGCAGGCTTGACAATTTCAGGAAACCGCATCTACATAGGTGCCCAAGCAGAGCCAGGAGTGCACTGTTTAGACCTTATGACTGGTGCAACCATCTGGAAAACAAAACTTCGAACAGGCTCAATCAATGATATTCTTACTGTAAAAGATGGAAAAGTGTATTTCTGCGTTGGAATGGGTGGAGAGATTTTTGTGCTCAGTGCAAATAATGGACGCTTGATTTGGAACGGCAAGCCACCAGAAGCAAGTCGCGACCGTGATGCATCATTTATATCTAACTTGGCTGTCGGCGAAGGATACATGGTCAATGTTGGCTCAAAAAAAGTGTATTGCTTGACTTCTCCATAAAATTTAACTCAAACAAATAGAAGGAGTGCAACGATGATTCACCGCCTTGTGCGTATTGTTCTGCTTGTGCTACTACTCAACAGTTGTAGCGATTCATCAACCAACCCAACCCCATCAGACGAATTTCTCGAAGCCAAAATTAACGGCGTGAAGTGGATTGGCGATGTGAATTCACCACCGATTGCGTTGCCTGGATTTCCCCCTGTTCCGACTGTTTGGAAAGTTTACGATGGGCTTCTCTTGACAATGCTTATTCCTCGCAAAACAGAGCCGTTTGCTCTGCCGCAACGAATGATGCTGGATGCCACTCGTCAATTCACAGGAGAGATAACGCTGGTAAGAGCAAGTGTATCATACCCTATGGAAAGGATAATGCCAAATCCGCCTATGCCTATCATCATAACTTCAATTCGGTCATTTGAATTAGAGAGTGATTCGCAGAACGTCTTGAGAATCACTCGATTAGACACAGCGCAACGCATCATGGAAGGTGAGTTTAGATTCCGGGCGCGAGAAACCATCACGCGATTAGATTCGCTTGACCAGTTTGGGCTTCCGATTACGGTTCTTGGCGATAGCGTGATTACGGTTACGGACGGACGGTTTCGCATCAAGTATGAAACCGAACCACGATATTTCCTGCCTTAAAGTCCAAAACTAACCCCTGCGAAGAACGAGGCAAATCCGCCTGCGCCAAGTTGCACAAGAATCGAGAGGTTGTTTTGAACAGCGTAGCGTCCGCCGAATTGAAAGCCCAAGTCGCTTCCGCCGCCGCCTGTAATGATGGCAATGAAGTTCAAGCCTGCAAATAAATCCCAGCGTGGCGCGTTGAGGTCGAAGTGGTAGTTGGCTTGTCCGCCAATGCCGAAGGCGTTATCGCCGCCAGTCAAATACAAGCCGCCGAGTGCGCCCACACCGAACCGCCCGATACCGACTTTATCGCCAACGCCAATTTCCCACTGTCCGCCAATCAGCGTGGCACTCCGAAACCCGCCAATGCCGACCGTTCCGAGTTGTTTACCATTTGAGATAAATTGCGCCGAAAGCGTGGAGGCAAAAAAGGTTGAAGAAAAAAGAGCAAAGGCGATGAAGAGAATTTTTTTCATGAGTGAAAGGAAAAGTTGAAATTGAAAATGCGAGTTTGAAGTTACAAAAAAAGCAGTTCCGTTGCAGTTCCAATTCAATCCCAAAGCGATAAAGAAGATGCACCATTTCGACTTTCTTGGCGAACTATCTCTCATTGTGGCGGCGGCAATCGTGGTCATTTTGATTTTTCAAAAAGTCAAACTGCCCGCCATTATTGGATTGATTTTCACCGGCATTTTGCTGGGGCAATCGGTCTTCGGAATCATCAAAGATTTAACCCTGATTGAAATTCTCGCTGAACTCGGCGTGGTGCTGTTGCTTTTCACGATTGGATTAGAATTTTCGCTCGATGAATTGAAACGCTTGAAAGAAATTGTCTTGATTGGCGGCACGGCACAGATTGTTGCAACGATTGGTGTTGCCGCACTATTGCTTCTGTTTCTTTTTCCGCTCTTTGGCATTGTGCTATCGTGGCGCGAAAGTGTGTTTCTTGGAATTGTGATTGCGGCAAGTAGCACCGCGATTTGTTTGAAACTCCTTGCCGATAGAGATGAACTCTCGCTTCCGCATGGCAGAATTGCGCTCGGCATTTTGATTTTGCAAGATGTGGCGATTGTGCCGATGGTGATTGCGGTAACGTTTTTAAGCCCAACGGCTGATGGGTCGCTTGTAAAAATCGCCCGCGATTTAGGATTGCTGATTCTGTTTTCTACGGCTATCATTATTGGCTTTCAATTAGCCATGCCGCGCTTGGTGCGATTGCTGGCGGAAATTCACGCCAAAGAAGCCCTTGCACTCGGCGCGATTTTGCTTTGCTTCGGTTCGGCGTATTTGACATCGTTGGCGGGATTATCGCTGGCGTTGGGTGGATTTATTGCAGGCATCATCATTGCAAGCACGGACGAGAGCCACAAAATTGCACACAGCGTTGAGCCACTACGCGACGCGCTCACAAGCCTTTTTTTCGTCTCGGTCGGATTGCTGCTCAACCTGAATTGGTCTTATTTGCCCATTTATCTGCTCATTGCCGTTGGCGTGATTATCTTGAAGTTCATCATCGTTGCAGTGATTAGTTCGCTTTTAGGCTACTCGATGCGCGAGAGTTTGATGGGCAGGCATGACGCTGGGCGCAAATTGGGCGAGTTTTCATTTGT
>PHFL01000013.1:7970-10018 GCA_002794105.1 Candidatus Thermochlorobacter aerophilus
GTGTGCATTTGCTTGTGAAATCTCTTGTTCGAAAATTTCTTCACGAATGAGCCACTCGCTCGTGGGCTTGAAGGGAATCGGAAAGGGCGAGACATCTTCGTCGGTATAAATCGGCTGAACGTCAAAGCCTTCGAGCGTATGCCAGACTAACTCATCAAACGATTTGCCTTTGAGGTCGCGCGTAATTTCGGCAAGCCAATCGCGTTTGGTAAGCGGCGGAAATTCAGAGAAAAGTTTTGCGGACATCGCTATACTCCTGAAAGGTTTTCAAAACACTTCGAAGAAACTTACAGATTTTTCCGATTATCTTTGCACCTAAAGTATTGAAAAATGTTGATTGAATCAGGCTACTTGTGCGCCGTGTGCGGGGAGTGGAACGAAACGACGGTCGACAGCGAAGGTGGCGCGCATCAGACTTACATTGAAGATTGTTTCGTGTGTTGCCATCCGAACACGCTCTACATCACGATTGACGAAGAAGCGCAAACCGCAACGATTGACGCTCGATTTGAAGAATAATCAAGTTTCATGAAAGAAATAGATGTCTTTTCCCGAATTTCTCTTTCGCACTGACGGCGGCTTTATTCGCATTCCGGTTTGGGGGCATATTCCGCTTGACGATGCGCTCAAAAAAACGATTTCCCACCCGACCTTTCTGCGCCTGAAAGGCATTAAGCAACTCTCGTTTGCGCATTATGTTTTTCCCGGTGCAACGCACACGCGCTTCGAGCATAGCATCGGCGTTTATCACTTGACCAAGTTGATTTTGCAACGGCTTTTAACCAATCCGCTTACGCAATCGCTTCAAACCGAAAGGTTCTCGTTTGATGAACAAAGTTGCAAACTCATTTTGGCAGCGAGTCTCTTGCACGACATTGGACACTATCCGCACGCACACCTTGTAGAAAACACAGCCCTAACCAGCAAGAACGAAATTGTCTTCAAAGACCATCAAGACCTCACAACAGAGCGACTGTTTGCAACGCACGATGGTTTCGGAAGTTTGGCAGAGATTTTAGAGAACGATTGGAAACTTGATGCAACCGAAGTCGCCACAATGGTAACAGGCAAAAAGAAACTGACCTTCTCAAAACTCATTAGTGGCACGCTCGACCCTGACAAAATGGATTACCTCATGCGCGACGCACACCACTGCTCCGTGCCATACGGCAACATCGACATTGAGCGGCTTATTGAATCTTTCGTGCCTGACGCAAAGCGAAAGCGATTTGCAATTACTCAAAAAGGCATTGCGCCGCTTGAAAGCCTGATGTTCGCTAAATACGCCATGATGCGTAATGTGTATTGGCATCACACAGTTCGCACACTTTCCGCCATGCTCAAACGCTTCCTTCAAGATGCGCTCGATGAAAAACAACTTTCACAAAGCGATACACAACAGATGTTTTACCAAAACACTGACGAGCGAGTCCTGAACGATTTGCTCCACGCACTTCCGAAACCACACTTTGCTTCGGCTGAATTGCTTATGGCGATTTTGGAACGCCGACCATACAAGCGTGCCATCACACTGCCCGTAGAGCCTGATAAAACTTGGCAAATTGAACTGGCAACCAATGCCAAACGGCGAAAAGAAAAAGAACTCGAACTTTGCAATTACTTGAATCGCAAGTTCCATCTTAATCTCAAAGGCTACGAAGTCATCATTGATGCGCCGTCATCAAAATCAATTTTTGATTACAATGATTTTTCTGAACTCCAACTCTATCACGAAAAGCGAAAGACCTTTATCCCATTTAGCGACAGCGGCGAATCAGCATTCACGAAAAATTTTATTGCAGAATTTGAACGCACTACGAAAAAATTTCGCATCACGGCACGCGCCGACATCGCACAGAAAATAAGCGACCATCAACACCACCTTATTGACATTCTCAACTCCTAACAGTTCAAAGCCATGACGAAGACTTGGCAAGGCGAAGGCACTTGGGAACAAGAGGGACAAACCCGCACCGTGAACATCAGCATCAACCCCTACGGCTTATCGGTGCTTAAAGACGGTCAAGAATTTTTTTTTACCAAAGATG
>PHFL01000014.1:0-36894 GCA_002794105.1 Candidatus Thermochlorobacter aerophilus
CAAAGCCGCGCTGCAATGCCACCATTGCCGCAAAAAATACCGTGTTCCAAAATAGCGCCGCAATGATTTCTTGCCGCAACACCTCACCTGCCAGCGAAAACAGCGTTAGCGCCACAGAAATCAAGACAAACAACACAATAGTATTGATGCCGTAGCGCGTGCGCATCTCCAAAAGCAAATCTTTGCACAGCACCGCCCACGCTGCACCAAACAGCACTTTCATGTTTTCTTGGTTTTGATTACCGTTTTTGTAACTTTTGCAAAAATACCAGTATCAAAAAACTTCACTGCGAACATCCAGTTTCACTTCTATGAAGCATCTTGCCGTTGTTCTTGCTCTTTTCATCTGCATTCCCTCTGCCACAAGTGCCCAAGTTGATTCGGCTCAACTGGTTGCCACTTACCGAGAAATTGCTTTGCGCATCATTGCCGCTTCAATGAAAGATAGCCTTGCATATGAACGCCTTGCTGAACTTTGCGACACCTTTGGTCCGCGCCTAAGTGGCTCTGAAAACTTAGAGCGCGCCATTGACTGGTGCTTAGCCAAAATGAAAGCCGATGGATTCGACAAAGTGCAAGGCGAACCCGTCATGGTGCCGCGGTGGGTGCGCGGCAAAGAAACTTGCCAGCTAATTTCTCCACGAGCGCACAACATTGCTGTTCTTGGTTTAGGCGGCAGCATTCCTACGCCCAAAAATGGCATCACAGCTGAAGTGTTGGTTGTCCGAGATTTTGATGAATTAGATGCTCGCGCCAGCGAAGCTAAAGGGAAAATTGTGCTTTTCAATACGCCCTTTACGCAGTATGGTCAAACCGTGCGCGTTAGGGTGTTGGGCGCACAGCGTGCCGCTAAAGTCGGTGCCGTTGCCAGCTTGATTCGTTCTGTGGGACCTTTTTCGCTTTATACTCCACACACGGGTGGCATGGCTTATGCGGATTCTATTCCCAAAATTCCGCATGCGGCAATTTCTTTGGAAGATGCCGAGATGCTGGCACGCATGCAAAAACGCGGTCAGAAAGTGGTCGTCAAACTTGTGCTCGAGTCGAAGCAACTGCCTGACTCGCCGTCTCGCAATGTTATTGCTGAAATTCGTGGCTCGGAAAAACCTGACGAGATTGTCGTTTTCGGTGGTCATATTGATTCATGGGATGTCGGTCAAGGCGCTATGGATGATGCGGGCGGGTGTATTGCCGCTTGGCACGCGCTGAAAGTCATTCAGTCGCTGGGCTTGCGAGCACGCCGCACGTTGCGCGTGGTGCTATGGACCAACGAAGAAAACGGCTTTCGCGGCGCCACAGCTTACGCTGAAGCTCACAAACATGAAAAACACGTGCTCGCCATTGAATCGGACGCTGGGGTCTTCAAGCCTACTGGTTTTGGCTTTACGGGTAAAGATTCTGTGCTGCAAATTATCAAGGCAATTTCAGGATTGCTCACGCCGATTGATGCCGCACGCATCACGCTTGGTGGTGGCGGCGCCGATATTGCTCCGCTGATGCAGCAAGGCGTGCCCGGCTTAGGCTTGCAGGTCGATGGCTCTCGCTACTTTTGGTATCACCACACGCATGCCGATACCGTCGATAAGCTCAATCCTGAAGAACTCAATCGCTGCGTTGCAGCTATGGCGATTATGGCATTTGTTGCCGCTGATTTGCCTTAGCTGTCTTTGCGATGCACCTTGTGCAATTCTGTGTAGGTCTTTATCAGTGCCGACAATTTTGCCGATGCTTCTTGCGGCGACTCGGCTGTGGACACTGCGGAAATCACAGCCAGACTTTGCACGCCGGTTTCCAATACGCTTGCCGCATTTTCCAAAGTGATGCCGCCAATTGCCATCACTGGAATTTTTACAGCGGCGACCACCTCTTGCAGTGCCGCCAGTCCTCGTGCGGGCGTTGGTTTCTCTTTACTGCTGGTTGGAAAAATGTGACCAAATCCGATGTAGTCAGCGCCTTGCTGCTGTGCGGCTAAGGCTTCCTCAAGTGTGGAAGCTGTTGCGCCAATGATTTTGCCCTTGCCCAAAATTTTGCGTGCGGCTGGAATCGGCAAGTCGGTTTGTCCAAGATGCACGCCATCGGCATCTGCGGCCAGTGCAATATCTGCGCGGTCATTGACGATGAAGAGTCTGCCAAAACTCATGGTCAGTGTGCGCATGGCTACTGCCAGTGCAAAGAGCTCTTTTGCCGAGAGATGTTTATCGCGCAGTTGGATGATGCTTGCGCCGCCGCGCATGGCAAGTTCAGCAAGTTGCAAGTGCGTGTAGCGCTTTTGCGTGGTGGTGTCTGTAATGACGCACAGTCCTGAAATTTCTTGATGCATGGATTGCTTTATGGTTATGCGGTTAAGACTGTTGCACCGTGTCGGCTATTGCTTGCAGCAAGGTATGAACAGCTTGACCAATGTTTTCTGCCAGTGCAACTTCTGACATGACAGCCACACCAAATGCACCATTTTCTAAGCACTGCCTTGCTGTTTGCGCCGTAATACCACCTATTGCGAAAACGGGTATTTGTACCTGTTCAGTTATGGCTTTGAGCGCTTCAAGCCCGCGTGGCGCAACGTTTGGTTTGGAAGCAGTTTTGAAGATATGCCCGAAGATGAGCAGGTCTGCGCCGCTCTGCTCTGCGGCTTTGGCGCCAGCCAAGTCATGCACACTTTTGGCAATTAGCCACTTGGCATGCAGTTTTCGCACCACTTCAATCGGCAAACCCAATTCTGGCACGACCACACCATCGGCTTCAGTTGCCCAAGCCACATCAGCTCGGTCGTTGATGAGCAATTTTGCTCCATATCGCATTGTAATGCATCGCAATGTGCTAGCAAGGTAATAGAGCTGCGCGCTGCCAAGGTGTTTTTCTCGCAATTGGATAAGCCGTCCGCCCGCTGCACAGACTTCTTCTGTCCACTTTGGCAGTGGCACTTGCATGCGCGCGCTATCGGTGATAATCATCAGCTTTGGCAGTGCATCGATTTGCTTCATTGTCCGATTATGCCTTCAAGCGGGCTGGATGCTGTGGCGTAGAGTTTTCTTGGTATTCGCCCTGCCTCGAACGCCAAGCGTCCAGCTTTGACGGCAAGTTTCATGGCTTCAGCCATTTGCACAGGATGTTGCGCTTGTGAAACGGCGGTGTTAAGCAAAACACCATCGTAGCCCAGTTCCATGGCAATTGCGGCATCAGAGGCAGTGCCAATGCCGGCATCGATGATGAGCGGAATATCGGGCAGTTGCTCGCGTATGATTTGCAGGTTGTATGGATTGCGAATTCCCATACCTGAACCGATTGGTGATGCCAGCGGCATAACGGCATGGCAGCCCAAGTTGTAGAGTTTCTTGCATGTAATCGGGTCATCGTTGGTGTAAGCCAGTACGATGAACCCATCGTTGAGCAGTTGTTCAGCGGCTTTGAGCAATTCTACTGTGTCTGGAAAGAGTGTCTCATCGTCGCCAATGACTTCAAGTTTTATCCAGTTGGTGTTAAGGCTTTCGCGAGCCAGTTGTGCCGTCAGTACAGCATCTTTTGCGGTGTAGCATCCTGCGGTATTTGGCAGAAAGAAAAGATTTTTTTCCTCCAGATATTTGATGATACTTTCGCTTGCCGTCTCTTGCACATTGATACGGCGTATGGATACGGTTACGATTTCTGCGCCACTGGCTTCAATAGCGGCTAACATCGTTTGCGGATTCGGGTATTTCGCTGTCCCTATCAGCAACCGCGATTGAAATGCCTTGCCAGCAATGACCAGTTCTCCCATTTCTTTTTCCGTCCTTTTAGTCTTTGAACATCGCAAAAATTTATGCAATTCTGTTTCTGATTGCATAGAAACTTAAGCTCTGTTGGCAAATCCAAAAAACTTTTTAACTTCTGTGAGTGCAGCCCTAATATCACCTTTGTTTTTGGAACAATGATTTGACGCAAGTTCGTTGAAATTAGATAGATGCACTGCAAGCCAGTCGTTTGCAGTGAGTTTTGCTAAGCAACAATCCGTTCAAGTCTTTGAGTTTTTATGCAGCAGAGTTATGATTCTATCCGCAACTTCATCATGGCATCGAATCCTGATGTCTTCAAAGTCTTGCTCATTGAAGACAATTTAGACCACAGCTTCTTGGTGAAAAGTCATCTTGAAGCCAAGGGGCGCTATCAAGTTGAAACCACCAACTCTGGCGAACAAGGTATTGCGTGGATTCAAGAAAATCCCTCTCGCTTCGATATTGTTCTTCTTGATTATGACCTACCTGGTCAAAACGGCTTGGATATTTTGCGCCGCATTCAGAGTATCAGTCGTTTTATTCCAGTTGTGCTCATTACAGGTTTGGGATCTGAATCTGTGGCGGTTGAAATTATGAAGGCTGGGGCAAAGGATTATGTTATCAAGACGGGCGAATACTACAGGGCGCTGCACATTACCATTGACCAGGTGATGGAGAAGCACAAGTTTGAGATGCTCAATCTTCAGCTTCAACGCCAACTCGAGGAGCGCGCCAACAAAGATTTTCTTACCGGTGTCTATAACCGACATCGCTTCACAGAATTGTTTGAGCATGAAATTAACAGTGCGGTTCGCTACAAGCGACCCATCTCTGTGGCAATGATTGATGTTGACCGGTTTAAAGAGATTAACGACAAATACGGTCATAAGATGGGCGATTTTGCACTGGTCTGCATCAGTGACTTGCTTCGACAGCAATTGCGCGCCTCTGACATCATTGGTCGTTTTGGCGGTGACGAATTCATCGTTGTTATGCCTGAAACGGATAAAACTCAAGCTCAAATCACATTTGAGCGTATTCAGAATGCATTAGAGGCTTTTAACAAAACTGGGCAATTTCCATGTGAACTGTCCCTCTCCATCGGTATTGCTAGCAGTAGTGATGGCTACGAAAACCTGGTTGAGCTCGCCGATGCTGCCATGTACCGTAATAAGCAAGCTAAGAAACGCGGTCTAGCAAGTCTTTTCGAAGGCCCCGAAAAAACTCAATAGTGCTTTGACATTTACACAATCTGTTGTATATTTGCGACCCGTTTTTGGAACTTATATGAAAGCACTAGTAGAGATTTCCGATAAGCAGTTTTTTGTTCAGCCGGGCGACACTATCTTTGTCCCCAAGCAAAAAGCAAATGCGGGCGATATTCTGACCTTGGAGAAGGTACTGATGACCAGCGATGGCACAACTGCTACTCTTTCTCCAAAGGTTTCAGTGACCGCAAAAGTACTTCGTCATCTTAAAGGCGAAAAAATTCTGGTTTTCAAGAAAAAGCGCCGTAAGCGCTATCGCCGCACATACGGGCATCGTCAAGATTTTACAGAATTGGAAATCGTCTCTATTGCGTAAGTACTGTCCAATCTAAAAACATTCAGGGAGGTTTGTATGGCACATAAGAAAGGTGCTGGCTCTACAAAAAACGGTCGCGATAGTAATCCGAAGTACCTTGGCATTAAGGCGTTCGGTGGTGAGTATGTTCGTGCTGGCTCTATCATTGTTCGTCAGCGTGGTACGCTCTACAAAGCTGGCAAAAATGTGGGCATTGGCAGAGACCATACGCTCTATGCGTTGAAAGATGGTCATGTCGTCTTCAAGCGCGGCAAGGACGACCGCACATTTGTCAGCGTCGAACCTGTGCTTGCCACTCCAGCATAAGCCAAGGGAGCTGTATCTGTGTTGGTGCTTAAGTAGCACCAGCTTACCTTTTCATGGTATTTTCTGTTTCTATTCGCCGCGACGCATTTCACGCTCAAGGTCACGCTGCTTGATAGCCTCACGCTTGTCATGCATCTTTTTGCCTCGCACTAACGCAAGTTCAAGCTTTGCTATACCTCGACTGTTGAAATAGAGTTTGAGCGGTACCAGTGTCAAACCTTTCTGCTCTACTTTTGACTTGAGTTTAAGAATCTCATCTTTATGTAGCAAGAGTTTGCGACTGCGTCTGGGGTCTTGAGGTTCTGTAGTTGCGTGCTCATATGGCGTAATTTGCATATTTTCGAGCGTCACTTCATTGTTGCGCAGCAATGCAAAACTATCGTCCAAGCTAGCTTTACCTTGACGGATAGACTTTACCTCCGCCCCCTTGAGTGCGATACCAGCTTCGAGTGTCTCCAATATCTCGTATTCGTATCGCGCTTTGCGATTGTAGATAGTTTTTACGAATTCCGATTTGGCTACTTTTTTCATGCTCTGTGTTGAATTTTGAAAAGTTAGTTAAGAATTTTTTCCTCTGTCAAGTGCCACAGAGATTCTCTGAGCCTATCCTTGCCTTGTTTTTCAACAGAAAATGCATTTTTATCTGCGATTTTTCCGCTTGGTAACAATTCACACAACTTTGGCACGATGTTTGCTCTTATAGTTAGCAGTGTTCCTTCTCACAGCTTCTCTCCAGCCGCAGTGGGCTATCTAGGTTAGGGGGGTAGCCCACAATTTTTTTGTATAGCTTTTACTTCCTACGCCCTTTACTTTTCGCTATTTTTTATCTTTGGAGCTTTCTCTATCGTCCTTGAAAATGAATGACGCTCGCCGCACGCTTCATCACAGCGATGAAGAACGGCTCAAAGGCATCTTCTATGTTGCCCTGGCTGCTCTACTCTGGAGCACTGGCGGGGCTTTTATCAAACTTGTGGAACTTGACTCGTTTCAGACCTCATTTTGGCGCTCGCTATTTGCCGCTTTCACTATTGCTGCTATTACAAAGCCCTACCCGCTGCGGTTTAATTCAGATACGATTTTTTCCTCATTAGCTTATTCTGCCACGTTGATATTTTTCGTAGCTGGCACGAAACTGACTACAGCGGCTAATGCAATCCTTCTGCAATACGCGGCACCGATTTACATTCTCGTGCTCGCCCGTTTGATTTTACATGAACAGATGAATAAAGTGCAGGTGATAACTGTACTTTTTTGCATCGTTGGAATGGCGATTTTTTTTCTGGATCAACTCTCTGCTGCTGGATACTTAGGCAATTTTTTGGCAGCACTCTCTGGTATTGCTTTTGCGTTTATGACTGTGCTGCTTCGCAAGCAGCGCGATACTGACCCCACACAAGCCATACTTCTGGGCAACCTTTGGATTGTTCTCATCTGCGCTGCTATTGTGATATGGCAATCCTTCTTTAACCCCAAAGGGGTCATGCACGAAGATGTTTATTTTGGCTTTGCCATTTCTACAGCGGATAGCATCATTGTTGCTTTCTTAGGTATTTTTCAAATTGCAATCCCATACCTGCTGTTTGCACGGGCAATTCGCTCGCTGCGAGCTTTAGATGCTTCTCTTATCAGTATGTTAGAACCTGTGCTCAATCCGATTTGGGCATTTTTGCTGGTCGGCGAAGTGCCTTCTTCCTACGCTTTCATTGGTGGCGCTATTATCATCGGTGCTGTTTTTGTGCAAAATGTCTGGGCATTGAAGTTTTCAGACTCTCAAAGTTCCTCTCTGCGCTAAGCTACTCGGTATCTACTTTTTCTATGAGCACCTTTCGTATTTCTTCAGGCACGGCTGTCAGAAACTTCAGTCCTGTTCTTTGCTCCAATTCCTTTACACTGACACGATACTTTCGCCAGTCGTCATTGCGGATGCCGTTGATGTTTGGCATATCTACGGCAATTACCCTTGTGTCTTTTGTGATGTCTTTCAGTCCCTGCCCGCGTTCCAAGACTACAACAATTTTCCATGTACTCTTCGGCACAGCAACCTTTCCTTTGAGTCTTGGTGGATTTTTGTCAAATGTGCCTCCAGCGATGAGGTAAAGTTCTTTTTGCTGTTTGGCAAGTTTTTCGCAGTAGAGTTCAAAGCTATTCCATACGCCTTGATTGAGGTCAGGTGTTTGTGGCAGAATGTTGGTCATGTAGAATGTGGCCTCGTTGTCTTCGCGTGTGCTTGTGCGTTCTTGTGAGCGAACAATATGTCCGCGGTCATATCCGCTACCTGTGTAATCATGATGTGTAACGCGGTAAAATCCTGTTGGTAATGCATTATCGGTAAGAAAATTGCCTTGATAGCGTGGCACTGGTCCATAACTTTCAGCATTGACGTGCCAACATGCCCAATTAGCCACGTTGAGGTCGCGATTGTAGGAGATGACGTACTGCGGTCGGCGAATGATATACTCGGGCGATGCCCCAATTGGCATGCCGAGTTCAATCTGCTTCTGGATTCGGGCTTCTACGCTAAGTGGCGAAGTAGCCGGCGTTGGAGTGGCTGGTGGCGGGTTAGCTTTTGTCTGCGGTGATGAATCGCCGAAGGGAATTATCGTTACATCGTCGATGTTGATGCGCGATTTTTCCGACAGTTCAGCTCGAATCTCCAGCCGTACATTACCTGCTATGCCCACATCAAACGTGGCAGTTTGTAACTCTTGCGACGATGTGCGAATGCTTGAGCCAATGCGTTTCCATGAATTACCACTGTTCGTCGAGAGCCAGAGCGACCAATTGCCGCCTTCATCTTTGCCATACGCGCCATGCTGGATGGAAATGCGGCTTGCTCCATGCGGATAGTCAAATAGCATCGTGAGCTTGCCTAAGCCTCTGAGGCGTGCGGCACGTGTGCCATTTTTGCGGTCCTTTTCTTCGCCACCGATAAGGGCATCATCAAATAGCCACTCGCCACTCTGCAACCGCACCACAGCACTTTTGTAGCTATTTTTTGTGCCGCTCTCAAACTCTTCGACAAATGGGGCTACTTGTGCAGATGCTTTTTCACCAGACTGGGCTACAGTGTGTGAGCCTGTTTGTTCATGTGTGGCTTGTGTCGCAGTTTTCTCATCTGGTGCAGGTTGAGCCGATGGCAAGCGTTCTGCCTGTGTCTGTGCCCCTTTAGGCGAGTCGATGCGCGTGCTATTGCGGTCTGATTTTTGTGTGCAGCCTATGCTGCACAGCATCATGCACGCAGCTACAGGTATTAGCCAGAAGAGACTTTTTTTGCGCAAGTTGATTTTGGAAGCCAACAAAGAAGTCATAAATTCGCAGGCTTATTCAGGTTTTTAAGCTCGACCCCACTCAGGGGGTTTCGGGCTTATTATTTTGTAACAAAGGTAAGAGGTTTAGTCTATTCAAGGCAATCAAAATTGTTTTCAACTGCAAAATCTAGCTACACATCACGCTCATGTTGAAGAAGCCCGTTTTGATTACTCTTGCCGGTTTTCTCATCGTTGGTGTGTTACTTTGGTTTCGGCTGAAACCCTCGGATGGGGCATCCAGCTCAGCGGTGCGAAACAATCCTGCCGCTACTGCTTTGCCTGTTCGTGGTTATGTAGTCAGTAAGCGTAAGATAGAAAATCGCATTATTTCTTCGGGCACACTACTTGCCGCTGAAGAAGTTGAGTTGCGCTCTGAAACTTCGGGTATTATCACTAAGATTCTCTTTCAAGAAGGTTCGTTTGTGAAGAAAGGCGCGCTACTTGTTAAAATCAATGATGCAGAACTGCAAGCCCAGTTGCAGCGTGCGCAGTATCGCCTGAAACTTGCCGAAACACGTGAGGAACGCCAACGCAAGCTCTTGGCAGAGAAAGCTATCAGTCAGGAAGAGTATGATATTGCTCTCAACGAACTTAACACGCTCAAAGCTGAAGTGGCAATTATCTCTGCACAAATTGAGAAGACGGAAATTCGTGCTCCGTTTGATGGCATGATTGGGCTGCGCTATGTGAGCGTCGGTAGCTATATTTCACCAGCGACACGCATTGCCAGCATTCAGTGTGTGCGCCCGCTAAAAGTTGAATTTTCCATTCCAGAAAAGTATGCTCTTGCTGTGCGTCCTGGCGATAAAGTGCTCTTCAAGGTTCAAGGTATCACGAATACGCTTGAAGCTCGAGTCTATGCTATTGAGCCTAAAATTGACCCTGCCACACGCACCCTGACGCTGCGCGCTATTTATCCCAACACTGGCAATCGTATCTTTCCCGGCGCTTTTGCCGAAGTTGAGCTCTTTACGCAACAAATCAATGATGCAGTGCTGATTCCCACTGAGGCACTAATTCCAGAGTTGAAAGGGCAAAAGGTCTTTGTTGCCAAGCAAGGCAAAGCTGAGCCTAAACCCGTTGAAATTGGCATGCGGACGGATAGAGAGATTCAAATTACATCGGGGCTTTCTGATGGCGACACGGTTATCACTACTGGCATTTTGCAACTGCGACCGGGCACCAGTGTGCGCTTTACAGATATACAGTTAGGCACTGATGTTGAATAATTTTCAGTATTTCTAAACCAATTTTATCACACAACTTGTACTGCATATGAGTCTTTCCGCCATCAGTATTCGTCGTCCAGTTTTAGCCATTGTCATGTCGCTGGTGATTGTCTTGCTTGGCGCAATTGGCTTCACGTTTCTTGGCGTGCGCGAATATCCAGCCGTCGACCCGCCGATTATCACGGTAAGCACCAGCTATGTAGGCGCCAATGCCGATGTGATTGAGTCGCAAATTACCGAGCCACTCGAGGAATCCATCAACGGCGCACAGGGCATTCGCACCATTACCTCGACGAGTGCTGATGGCGTTAGCAACATCAGCGTCGAGTTCAACCTTGAAGTTGATTTGGAAGCGGCGGCAAACGATGTGCGCGATAGGGTCTCGCGTGCCGTGCGTCTTCTTCCCCCAGACTGCGACCCGCCTGTGGTCACCAAAGCCGATGCCAACGCTGACCCCATCATGGGTATTACCGTTCAATCCAATTCACGCAACATTTTGGAAGTCTCTGACATTGCACGCAATGTCATCAAGGAGCGCCTGCAGACCATCAATGGCGTCAGCGAAGTGATGATTTGGGGCGAAAAGCGCTACTCCATGCGGCTATGGATGGACCCAGCTAAACTTGCCGCCTACGGTCTCACTCCGCTCGATGTGCGTGCTGCCCTCAATGCTGAAAACGTGGAACTTCCCTCGGGCAGAATTGAAGGCAATACTACTGAACTTAGCATTCGCACGATTGGACGGCTCCAGACGCCCGAAGATTTCAATGAGCTGATTATCAAACAAGTTGCTGGGCGCACTATTCGCTTCAAAGACGTTGGCTACGCAGAACTTGGTCCTGAAAACGAACGCTCTCGTCTGAAGCGTGATGGCATTCCGATGGTGGTTGTGGTGCTGGTGCCACAGCCGGGCGCAAACAACATCTCGATTGCCGATGAAGCCATTAAACGCTTAGAACTCATCAAAAAAGAACTGCCTGAAGACATTCGCATCAGCATCAGTTTCGACTCCACCAAATTCATTCGTGCCTCTATTCGCGAGGTAGTTGAGACCATTTTCATCGCCTTCTGTCTTGTTGTGCTCATCATCTTCTTTTTCCTGCGCGATTGGCGTTCCACACTGATTCCGGTCATTGCCATTCCCATATCGCTTATTGGCGCGTTTTTCATCATGTATGTGATGAACTTTTCTATCAACGTGCTCACCCTGTTGGCAATTGTGTTGGCGATTGGACTTGTGGTCGATGATGCAATTGTCGTTTTGGAAAACATTTATGCCAAGGTCGAGGATGGCATGCCGCCCATTCAAGCTGCGCTGAAAGGCTCGTCAGAAATTTTCTTTGCGGTGATTTCGACGACGGTGGTTTTGGCAGCGGTATTTTTGCCGGTGATTTTTCTTCAAGGTTTGACGGGACGGCTTTTTCGTGAGTTTGGTCTTGTTGTCGCTGGCTCCGTGATTATCTCCGCCTTTGTGGCTCTGACCCTGACGCCGATGCTAAGCAGTCGCTTGCTCAAAAAAGGCGCTCATGGCAAGTTTTACTATGCACTTGAGCCGTTTTTCGTTTCATTAGCCGAGCAATATCGGCGGTCGCTGGCGTGGGTCTTGCAGCATCGCTGGGTGGGATTGACGATGACAGGCACTGCACTTGCTCTGATTGTGCTCTTTGGTTCGCAACTCAAGTCTGAACTTGCTCCGCTGGAAGACCGCAGTTCTATTCGCATGTCTGTTACCGCTCCCGAAGGCACTTCCTTTGAGTATATGAATGCTTTTCTGGACATGCTCTATGAAGGCATTCGCGAAGAAGCTGGACATGAATCTGAAGGTATCATCGTGGTTACTGCCTCTGGACGCAGTGCAGCTGCCGTCAATACTGGGTTTGTGCGCGTTATCCTGAAAAATCCCGAAGAGCGGCAGCGCACACAGCAGGAAATTGCCGACCGGTTGCAAAAAGTGGCCAATCAATACACAGCGGCACGCACCTTCGTTTTGCAAGAACAATCCATTGGCGGCGGCATCGGACGCGCTGGCTTACCTGTGCAGTATGTGCTCCAAGCCCCAACGCTCGATAAACTTAAAGAGTATCTTCCCAAATTTCTCGATGAAGCACGCAAGCGTCCAGAGTTTGGCGGCATTGTGGATGTCAATCTCAAGTTCAATAAGCCTGAACTGCAAGTGCTTATCAATCGTGAAAAGGCACGTCTTTTGGGCGTTTCGGTCGGCGATATTGCGCAAACACTTCAAGCCGCATTCAGCGGACAACGTTTTGGATATTTTCTTTTCAATGGCAAACAGTATCAAGTGATTGGACAGGTCTTGCGTGCCCGCCGCGATGAGCCGATTGACCTCAAATCGCTCTATGTCAAGAATCGTGACGGCGAAATGATTCAACTTGATAATCTGGTTAGCCTCACTGAAGACGCCAGCCCGCCTCAACTTTATCGCTACAACCGCTATGTATCGGCTACCGTGTCTGCAGGTCTTGCCAAAGGTTACACCATGAGCGATGGCATTGCCGCAATGGATGAGATTGCTGCAAAAGTCTTGGATGAATCTTTCAGCACCGCTCTGGCTGGCACTTCAAAAGATTATGCGGAGAGTTCATCGAGTTTGCTGTTTGCCTTTGCATTAGCACTGGCGCTTATCTACCTTATTCTTGCTGCACAGTTTGAAAGTTTTCGCGACCCCTTCATCATTCTCTTTACAGTTCCGCTTGCCCTTTCTGGCGCGCTGCTTTCACTGTGGTATTTCCATCAGACGCTCAACATCTTTAGTCAAATTGGCATCATTATGCTGATTGGTTTGGTGACGAAGAACGGCATCTTGATTGTGGAGTTTGCCAATCAACGGCGTGCGGAAGGACTTAGCCGCATGGAGGCACTCCAAGACGCTGCCGTCGCACGGTTTCGCCCAATTTTGATGACCAGCCTTTCCACGATTTTGGGTTTCTTGCCAATTGCGCTGGCACTTGGAGCTGGTTCAGAAAGCCGCATGTCAATGGGTATTGCTGTCGTTGGCGGCATGCTGGTTTCCACGGTGCTGACGCTGTATGTGGTGCCAACCATCTATTCCTACATCTCGAAAGACAAAAAGCTCGCCGTGCCATTGGAAGAATCTTCAGAAGCGCTTCTTTCCGAAAAGAATCCTGCTTCGCTTAGCACGTCATCTTGATAGCGTCAGTGCGTAAGGCACGCAAGACCATTTTTATGCCGATTGCAGTCTTGTGTGCCTTCTTTCGTTAGGCTTTTTCTGAAGTTAGTTAGGTCGTGCTGGGCGTTCTTCTTTTGGTTGTATGGTTGCAGGTTTTGCTTTGCTGCGTTCCCACACATTGTTGCTGCGGTCAATGTCGGCGTAGACTTCTCGTGGGTCTAAGACCACTTTTTCGAGCTCTTTGTCGCTAAAAAATCCTTTAATGAACTGCGTTTCATCTTTTCGCCAGATGTCGATTGGCATTTTCATGACTTCTTTTGTGCCGTCGGTGTAAGTTACTTCCATTTCAAGTGGGAGCACCAATCCGCCTTTATTTTTGACTTTGACACGATAGTAATACTTCCCTTTTGTCGCAGAGATGCCTGCTATCAACGAGTCGGAAAGTTGCTGTTCGACTTCGGCAATCGCTTGGTCGTTGTAGTGTGTGGTATAGAACCAGCCTCGCCAGAACCATGAGAGGTCTTCGCCTACGGCATTGTTCATGATGCGGAAAAAGTCGTGTGGCTGCGGATGTTTGAACGCCCAAGTTTGGGCATACTCTCGGAAGGCATCGTCGAAGACCTGTGGGGTTAGGATATTTTCGCGTAGCATTACCAATCCTGCCGCTGGCTTGGAATAAGCATTATTGCCATATGTGCCGTCAGGGACAATGTCGGAGTGCGACATGATGGGCACTTGATTGGGGTCGCGCATGTATTGCACGATGTATTTGGCTGGACCGCGACGCACGGGAAATTGCGGGTCCCACTCTAAGCACGCATAATACTCTAAGAACGTGTTCAAGCCTTCATCCATCCAACCGTATTTGCGCTCATCGCTGGCGACAATCATGGGGAACCAATTGTGCCCCACTTCATGAATGGTTACGGCGACCAGTGCATTTTCAAGTTGTTCGGTGTAGGAGCCATCAGCGGCGGGTCGTGCGCCGCAAAAACAAATCATCGGGTATTCCATGCCAAAGACTGGTCCATGCACATTCACCACTTTGGGGTAAGGGTATGGGAATGCCATTCGCCCATATACTTTGAGGGTGTGGATAATCGCTCTTGTGGAGACTTTGTTCCAGAGCGGCATAGCATCGCGTGGGTAGAGCGAGTGGCACTCAATGATTCTGCCATTTGGTTCGTAGCGAAATCCAGCGGCATCCCAGACATATGTTTTTGAAGAGACCCAAGCAAAGTCGCGCACATTTTCGGCTTTGAATTTCCAAGTCAGTGTGCCGCTTTGCTTCGGGCGGGTTTCTGGCTTCATTACTTCTTCAGGCTTGATGATGTAGCGCGGGGTTTCAGATTGGAAGGCTTCCTTAAGTCGGCGCTGTTGCTCGGCGGTGAGCACCTCGTTTGGATTTTGCAAGACGCCTGTGGCTTGGACAATGTGGTTCCATGGCACGGTGATTTCCACATTGTAGTTGCCGAAGTTGAGATAAAATTCGCCCGTGCCTAAGTATTGGTCGGTTTGCCAGCCGTTGACATCGTCATAGACGCATAGGCGTGGGAACCACTGCGCAATTTCGTATAGCCAGCCATCGCGCACAAGTTCTTTTGCGCCGCGTCCGTTGTCGGGCACTCGGTATGACCAGTCAATTTCTAATTGAACTTTTTCTTTGGGTTTGAGCGGTTGCAAGAGATTGACACGCATGACGGTGCCATTGATGTAAGTTTTGGCATCAACAAGTTTGCCTTTGGCATCGACGAGCTGGACGCGTGAGATTTGATGCCCACCGTCGAAGTCATTGACATCAATAAACTGGCGGAATCGTTCGCTGATTTTCGGCGGCAGTGCTGGACGAGAAGCATAGGTGCGGCTATGCTGAATAGAGTTCAGATTTTGGTCGAGTTGAATCCAGAGAAAATTCAGTTCGTCAGGTGAATTGTTGTAGTAGGTGATGCGTTCTGAGCCAATGACTTTATGCTCTATGGTGTCGAGTGAGGCTTTGATGTCGTAGTCGACACGCTGTTGCCAGTAGCGGTAGCCGGGTTTGCCGCTGGCGCTACGGAATTCGTTCGGCGTTGGAGCATCCTCGAGTGGGCGGAACATAGAGCGATTGACGCGTGAGCTGTCGTTGCCGCTTACCCATTTTTGGGCAATTCCCTCGAGGCTGAATGTCAAAAGTATGAGAAAAGTGAGAATGGCGCTTATGCTGTTCATATCCTTTACGATGTTAAATTCTGTGCTAAGTATAGCAAATTTGCAAAAATTCTTGGTGCATGGCTTATTGAAGGTTTGCCCAAATCAGTTACTGGTGCTATTCCTTGCCTTTAGGGGACTTGCTTGTAAAAGCAGACTGAATGTGTATATTTGCGGCTCAAGTAAACTTTTTATAGTCGTCTATGAAAGAGGGAATTCATCCAAACTACGTGCGTTGTGAGGTAGTTTGTTCAAACTGTGGGAATCGCTTCGTTACACGCTCTACGCAGAGCTTTATCAAGGTTGATATTTGCAACAACTGTCATCCTTACTACACAGGGCGTCAAGTCCTTGTAGATACGGCTGGTCGCGTAGAGCGCTTTAACAAGCGGTTTGCCAAAAAGACCGAACCTACAAAGGCTTAATTTCTGATGCAGACTTTGCTCAAATGCTCACTTCTCTCACAAAGTTAGCGTTTGAGCGTTTTTCTTTTGTTTAACTTTAGCCTGCATAGTCTTTGCCTATGAGTTTCACTAATATGAGTTCAACTAAGGAGATACTAAGTTCAGCTGAACAGCGCATGAAAAAATCGCTCGAGGCGTTTCAGCACGAGCTAGCTTCTATTCGTACTGGCAAAGCTACAACTGCTCTGCTTGATGGTATCAAGGTAGAGGCTTACGGACAACTTTCGCCGCTTAAGCAAGTTGCCAGTATTTCTGTTTTGGATACTAGAACTCTCTCGGTTCAAGTGTGGGATAAGTCTCTGGCGCCGACTATCGAGAAAGCCATTCGAGAGTCGGGCATGGGCTTGAATCCTGCGTTGGATGGTCAATCTATCCGTGTGCCTATTCCGCCGCTGACGGAAGAGCGCCGCAAAGAGTATGTCAAACTGGTTCGCCGACTTGCTGAAGAAAGCAAGATTGCTCTGCGCAATGTCCGTCGCGATGCTATTCAGGCTATTGAGCGAGCCGAAAAAGAAAAACTCATTTCTGAAGACGATAAAAACCGTGGTAAAAAAGAAGCTGATGCTCTCATTCAGAAGTTTGAGCGCCTAATTGATGACTCCGTTGCCAAGAAGGAAAAAGAGATTATGGAAGTATAACCCTGACATGCTATAAACTCTCAACCCAAATACTCTATGTCGATAGAATATCTGAACGGAAGGCGTCTCAAAAATGCCATCATTGCCGGCGCAGAGTCTGTTATCATGCGCAAGGAATATCTTAACAAGATTAATGTTTTCCCAGTAGCAGATGGAGACACAGGCACGAATATGGCTCTGACACTCAAGTCCGTCGTCGACGGGCTCTATGAGTGTGATGATTCTACGGTCGATGCTGTGGTAACATGCGCCGCAGACGCCGCTTTGATTGGCTCTCGTGGCAACTCTGGCTCAATTCTTGCACAATTCTATCAAGGCATGGCGGCTGGACTAGCTGGCAAAGAGCGCGTCACTGCACCAGAGTTTGGTCAATCTTTGCTCGTTGCTAAAGCCTATGCATACGAGGCTATGCTCGAGCCTAAGGAAGGCACAATTCTCACTGTCATTCGCGATTGGACAAACAGCATTCTACAGCTTGTTCAACGCACAACGGATTTCAAAGAAATTGTCGCTGAATCTATCAAAACAGCCAAAGAATCTCTGGCAAGAACCCCAGACCAGCTTATCGTCAATGGCGTACCTGTGCTGAAAAAAGCTGGCGTGGTTGACTCAGGTGCTCAAGGCTTTGTTGATATGCTACAAGGCATCTATGATTTCATGCACAAGGGCAATCTTCGCGAGTATCTCAAACGTAAGTTTTTCTCCTTTGTCAGCACCAGTAGCAGCGACAGCACCATTGCTGAAGTCAGTAATGCCACCATTACTTTTCGGTACTGTACGGAGTTTATTTTAGAAAATGGTCCAAACTACGACAAGAGCGCACTACGCAAGACGCTAATTGAGCACGGCGATTCGCTCATCATTGGTGGTTCTGCCACGAAAACCAAGGTGCACATTCATACCAACGAGCCTGAAAAAATCTTCGAGCTTGCCTCTCGCTTCGGTATTGTGCAGAAAAAGAAGTTCGAGGATATGATAGCTCAGCATCAGGCTGCTTTCGGCAAAAAGTCCATCGGTATTGTCACCGATTCTACCTGCGACTTACCTGATGACTACCTCGAAAAGCATGATGTTCGAATCGTGCCCCTGCAAGTGCGCTTTGGTGATGATGAGTATCTAGACCGTGTCACCATTTCTGCACAAGAGTTTTACCAGCGTCTTAGCGCAAGTGACATACTTCCGAAGACCTCCCAGCCTGCTACAGCTGCATTTAAGCAGGTCTATGAAGATATGCTGCGCATATATGATAGCATCGTCGGCATCTTCATCTCGTCTGGCATTTCAGGCACTTTCCAAAATGCCCGCACGACTAGCAAATTCTTCAAGGATAGAAAGTTTGCCATCATCGATAGCAAAATCACCTCGCTTGGCATGGGGATTCTCATCAAAGAAGCGGTCAAGATGCGTGATGAAGGCAAGAGCCTCAGCGAGATTGAAGCACGACTTAACGACATGAGCACCCGTATTCGAGCTTACCTTAGCCTTGAGACTATTGACAACCTTGTGCGCGGCGGTCGGCTCTCGAAGTCAAAAGGTCTCTTTGCCAAACTTCTGCACATCAATCCTGTACTCACTTTCGATGATAAAGGCAAGATTGTGCCGCTCGACAAAGGGGTTGGAAGTAAAGGTTCGCTCGATAAGGCAATTGAATATGCCACGCGCTACCTTGAGGGTAAGACCAATCTCCAGATTTCGGTCGTCTATTCTGACAAAATTGCTCGCGCACTTTACGCCAAAGAGCAACTCTCTGCGCGCTTTCCCGATGTGCCCATCGAGATAGCACAAATTTCGCCCGTACTAGGCACCTACGGTGGTCCCGGTACTGCCGCTATCATTGTGTATGGCGAGTAGCATACTTGCATCCTTGGAACGGCTACACGGGGGTTCGGCATGGTTCATAAGTAGTAGCCCTTGCGGGCTCAATCTGTTGCTTGAATCTTCTTGCGTAGGCGCGCTACCGGGATATTAAGTTGCTCACGATATTTTGTAACGGTGCGGCGCGCCACCTTATAGCCATGTTGAGCTAACAGTTCAGCCAGTTTATCATCGGATAGCGGCTTGCCTGACTCTTCTTTTTCAATGAAATCTTTGATAAACTGCTTGATAACGCGGTTAGAAATCTCATCGCCCGATTCGGTTTCTACCGCAGTGCTGAAAAGATATTTGAGTTCCCAGATACCTTTATCGGTCTGCACATACTTGCCATTGACCACACGGCTGACAGTTGAAATATCCACGCCAGCGTCTTCGGCAATATCTTTGAGAATCATTGGTTTTAATTTTTCTGGACCTACGGCAAAAAATTCATACTGGCGGCGCACAATTGCATTCATGATTTTTTGCATAGTGTGGCGGCGCATTTCTATAGCGCTCATAAAGCCTTTTGCCGCCTCAATTTTTTGCCGAATAAATTCTCTTGTGCTTCGCTCTTGACGCTTATCTTCCAAAATCTCTTTGTATCGGCGTGAGATGCGAATTTGCGGAATGTTGCGTTCGTTTGCTGTTACCACCAACTCTTCGCCGTTGAAGGTAACGATGAAGTCGGGCACAATATACTTGGCACTCTCGCTTGAACTGCGAATGGGTTTAGGATTGAGTCTTTGGATAAGTTGCACGGCGCGCCGCAGTTGAGCTTGTGAGATGCCCAGCACTTGCATCAGCTTTTGGTAGTGCATCATGCTAAATTCATTGAAGTGATGCACCAAAATTTTTTGTGCCAGTTGCCGGTCTTCTTCGTGCTCGTCATCAAGCTCATCAGCTAAGGCATGCAATTGAATGAGTAGGCATTCTTGTAAATTTCGTGCGCCCACACCTGCTGGCTCAAGTTGCCAGATTTTTTCCAAGACGGTTTCTATTTCCTTCTCGCTTGCTTCAATGCCTTGCATCAAAAGTCCTTCTCGAATGATGTCGAATGAGCAGCGTAAGTAGCCGTCTTCATCGAGATTGCCGATAATTTCTTCAGCAATTGCGTATTCTTTTTCATCAATCTTGAGCAGACGCAACTGCGTCAGCAAGTCATCACGCCAACTTTCTTCAAAGATAGGTTGCAGTTCGCCATGCGATTCATCAGGCGCGGATGACAATGTGTTATAGCCTTCCTCATCTTGCTCGCGGAGCATTTCTTCAATTTCACTTTCAAAGTCTGTATCGTCATGTTCTTTTTCACCTGGTAGAGCCTGTAGCTCTTCATCGTCATTACCACTTTCACGAAGGAGCTCAATTGGAGTCAGTTCTGTAGGCGGTTCAGGTGTTGGCAAGTCGTCGCTTTGTTCTTGCAGTTCCTCATTTTTCTCTTCATCGGTTACTTCTTCGAGCACTGGATTTTCTTCTAATTCTTGTTTGATGCGCTGTTCCAACTGCAATACTGGTAACTGCAAGAGTTTTGTGTAAAGAATTTGCTGCGGACTTAGGCGCAGCGTTTGGATTTGTCGTTGCGACAGGCTTTGCGTGCTCATAGACTTGAACTCGAGTTTAAGTCAATGCTGAGCAAGGCGCCGAGAGCGAGCATAATGCAAGAGCTGTTCGGTCCACTTCTTTCCGTATTTGCGCTCCAGCGCGGGTTTGAGGAATTCTACCATTGCTACATTTTGAGTGGCACCGCACTCTCGTCCGCTCTCACACTCAGGAATCTGCGAATACACCAAGTAATCTGTACCCAAGTGCGCTCGCACGCGAATAGGATAGAGATGACACGAAATTGGCTTTTGAAAATCTGTCTCCCCATTTTCAAAGGCGCGCTCCAGCATACACTCTGCCACACCCTCTTCGTTGATTTTTGCAAACACACACTCTCGTCCTTCCACCGTCATCAGATACAAATCACCACGGTAGGCTTCATAAATGCCTTCTTTTTCTATAACCTGCCGATTTTTTTCGGGCAAGTATTTTTTTACTGCCTCCAAATTTTTTTCAATTTGCTCGACTTCTTTCGACAGCACTGGCGCACCTTTTTCACCTGCAACACAGCACATTCCTTTACAGCGCTTGACATTGCAGCGAAACATTGCTGAGAGCACATCAGGCTCAATGAGCACATGACCAATTGCGACGAGCGCTATGTCTTGCTGGCAAGATGTTTTCATTGCGTTTGCTTTCGTAAAATCTAATACAAAATTTGCAAACTACATGCTGCTTGCTGACTTCTCTTGCTACAAGGCACACAGATAGCATGTATCAGAGATTATCGCAGTTATTTTATATTTGCACCACTGATTCTTAGCAATGCTCTTTCAAACTTCAAACGCGATTCATGTCAGCAAAACCTGTTACGGTTATCACAGGGGCGGCTGGATTTCTGGGCTCTCATCTCTGTGATCGCTTTTTGCAAGAAGGACATAAAGTTATTGGTATTGATAATTTCATCACTGGTCATCCTCGAAATATCGCTCATCTTTTCGGTAACCCTGACTTTAAGTTTATCCGCCATGATGTCTCAAACTATATCTACATTGACGGGCATGTCGATAATGTGTTACACTTTGCTTCTCCTGCCAGTCCAGCCGATTATCTGAAAATTCCTATTCAGACGCTTAAGGTTGGCTCACTTGGCACACACAATGCGTTAGGGTTAGCTAAGGCAAAGGGCGCTCGCTTCATGATTGCCTCTACATCGGAAGTCTATGGCGACCCGCTCGAGCATCCACAAAAAGAAACCTACTGGGGGCATGTCAATCCCGTGGGGTTGCGTGGCTGTTACGATGAAGCCAAACGATTTGCTGAAGCCATGACGATGGCATATCACCGCTATCACGGTCTGAACACGCGCATCTTACGCATCTTCAATACTTACGGAGAACGCATGCGCCTCGACGACGGACGTGCCTTGCCTTCCTTTGTGAGCTCGGCTATTAAGGGCGAAGCTATGACTGTCTTCGGCGATGGGTCACAGACCCGTAGCTTTTGCTACGTCTCCGACCTCATTGAAGGCATCTGGCGCCTTTTGCATGTCGACTTCCATGAACCTGTCAACCTTGGCAATCCCAGTGAAATCACGATTTTGGACTTTGCAAAAGAAGTGCAAGCTATTGTGCGTGAGCTTACTGGCAAAGAAATTCCTATTGTGCATAAACCGCTTCCTGCCGATGACCCAAAACAGCGACGCCCTGACATTACACGCGCCAAAGAACTCTTAGGCTGGGAACCGAAGGTTGAACGCGCCGAAGGCTTGCGCAAAACCATTCGCTATTTCCTTCAACAAGCTGGGCAGCTCTAACTTTAGCAGTCTTTCGAATCGCATTTTCTTTCTAGTATGTTAATTATCGACGGCAAAAAAATCTCAGAAGACATCAAACAGGAACTTAAACTTACTCTCGCCGAGCTTCATGCAAAAACTGGTCAATCTCCGGGACTGACGGTCATCATCGTTGGAGAAAATCCGGCCTCACAAATCTATGTGCGCAATAAAGCTAAAGCCTGCACAGAAGTTGGCATTCGTTCTGCAGTTATTGAGCTGCCAGAGCATGTTTCTCAAGATGAGTTACTGGCTCGCATTCATGCGCTCAATCAAGACCGGTCTGTGCATGGCATTTTGGTTCAGCAGCCGTTGCCAAAACACATTGATGAATTTGCCGTCACGCTTGCTATTTCACCTGACAAGGATGTCGATGGCTTCCATCCTGAAAATGTAGGGCGCTTGGTGCTTGGTCGGCTCGAAGAGTGTTTTGTCAGTTGCACGCCTTACGGTGTGCTGGAACTGCTGCGGCGCTATGGGATTGACCCTGCTGGCAAGCACTGCGTAGTGTTGGGGCGAAGCAACATTGTCGGCAAACCCATGGCAAACTTGATGCTACAAAAATTAGCTGGCATGAACGCCACGGTTACCGTCTGCCACTCTGCCTCGCACAACATCGCTAGCTTTACACGGCAAGCCGATATTCTCATCGCGGCAATTGGCAAAGCACATTTTGTTACTGCCGATATGGTCAAGCCTAATGCAGTGGTCATTGATGTTGGGATTAACCGTATTGCTGATGCTTCTGCCAAATCTGGCTCGCGCATTGTTGGCGATGTGGACTTCGAGGGCGTCTCAAAAGTTGCTTCAGCTATCACACCTGTGCCGGGCGGCGTCGGTCCGATGACTATTGCCATGCTACTTAGTAACACAGTTAAGTCCTTTAAGCGTCATCTTGCAAGCTGAAAATTTTCTTGTTACAACATTTGTTTTACACACATCCACTTTCGTTATGCTTTTTCCATATAACTTTGAAAAGCACATGTTTCGGTATTTTCAGATGAATTGGGCGACTGCTGTGTTGCTGTTGCTCGTAACCTGCTTTTGCGGCTTTGGTTGCGGGTCACCTTCCAGTACGCCTTCTCGTCCCAAAATTGGCTATGTCCTCATGGTGCGCGATGCCACCTTGGAAGAGGCACGCCGTGGCTTTTTTGATGCCCTCAAAGATTCTGGCTATGAAGTGGGTAAAACGCTGGATGTCATTGACCAAAATGCTGAAGGCGACATCAGCAACCTCAATCAAATTTTGGACTACTGCCTTTCGCAAAAAGTCTCACTGATTGCGACCAATCCTACTGTGGTGACCATTGCGGCGGTAAGCAAAACTCAGACGGTACCAGTGTGTATGATGGTCTCGCCGCGCCCTGACTTGGTTGGGCTTTCAAAATCGCCCGATGAGGCACCTAAGAATTTGTTTGGCGTCTATGAAACGCTTGGCTACATTGACACCAGCGTTACACTCATCAAAGAAATTTTTCCCAAAGCCAAGCGCATTGGTACTATTTTCAACACCAGTGAGCCGAATTCGGTCAATGCCCTTCGGCAACTGCGCACCGTTTGCCAACGCTTAGGCTATGAACTCATCGAAGCCGGTATCACCAACTCTAATGAATCACAGCAAGCTGCACAGACACTGCTCCTAAAAAAAATTGATGTCTTCTTTGCTCTTCCTGACAACATCATTTTTTCCAGTTTTGAGACCATCAAACAAACTCTGGATGCAAAGCAGGTGCCAATTGTTACTTCGGAAGTTGGTTTGGTGCAGCGTGGGGCACTTCTGGCATATGGCGCAGATTTTTATGAATGGGGCAGACAAGCTGGACGCATTGCTGTCAGGCTCTTGCGCGGAGAGACGAATCTCAAGCCCGAAGAAGTACAGGTTCGCAAGCGTATCTGTAATGCCAAAGCCTTAGAAGCTATGGGCCTTTCCATTCCACAGAATTTTACGCCACTTTAAGTGCATGTTACTCATAATTTCAGCGCTTACACAGGTATCTCTCTTGCAGCCATGACTGGCAGACACAGACCTAAATACGCCCGAAGTTTGTATCTTTGCTTTTAACAAAAACCGGCACTCAAATGGAGCTCTGGCTTGGCGCAGCAGTATTAGGGCTGTGCTACGGATTTCTTGCTATTGGTGTCTATATCACCATGCGCATTTACAATTTCCCCGATATTACCGCCGATGGCAGTCTGACCTTAGGTGCAAGCATCACGGCATCCTTGCTTACACTTGGCGCCAATCCTTTCTACGCTATTTTTGTCGCCATGATTTTTGGGTTTTTGGCGGGCTCGGTCACTGGCATCGTTCATACCAAGCTCAAGGTCAATGGTCTGCTGTCGGGTATTTTGGTAACTACAGCACTTTACTCCATCAACCTGCGCATCATGGGTCGCTCCAACATCCCGTTGCTGACTGTTCAAACGGTGCTGACTCCGTTTGAGAACACTTTTTCTGATGCGCCGCGCTGGGCTGTTGACTTCGCTGTTTTTTTGCTGTTCAGTGTAGCCGTTCTTGCACTGCTTAGCTGGCTTTTCAAAACAGATTTCGGTTTAGCTATGCGTGCCACGGGCGACAATGAAATCATGATTGCTGCACAAGGGGTCAATACCGATACCATGAAAATTATCGGCATCGGTCTTTCTAACGCTATGATTGCACTCTCTGGCTCGCTTGTCTGTCAATATCAGGGCTTTGCTGACATTAGTATGGGCATAGGTATCATCGTTTTCGGACTTGCAAGCGTCATCATTGGCGAGTCCTTTCTTAGTATTTTTCGCTACCGGTTTTCGGTAGGGACACAACTTGCCAGTGTCGTTCTTGGAGCAATTGTGTTTCGCGTGCTCGTTGGCGTGGCGCTCTCACTTGGACTGGCACCTACGGATTTCAAAATTGTAACCGCATTCTTCGTGCTTCTCTCTGTAGCTCTGCCACAACTACGCAACCTTGCCTTGCGCCGCTAAGGCACGAGGCGTTGGTAAGTTTTTTTCTGCAAGAGCTTGCTTATGCCACTTGCCAATTCTGCCTTGACCAAAATGTGTGGCAATGCCTCTTCAAACCAGTAGTAATCTTTTTTCATGCCGCGCTCGACACTCACCTTCCAGCACGCTATGCGCCCCAGTTTGGTTTCCACCGTATCGCGCCCTTCTACTTTGTAATCGCCCTGAAAGTATTTTGGCAAGTCTGCACCTCTGAAGAGTTGGGAGACCAAAGTTGGGCGAACAAATTCCAAGTTTTCTTGAAAATTCAAACTCCGCAACGAGAGTGGAATTTGGTCTTCAAAAAACGTATCATACTGCAAATCGTATTCTCCTTCGCCATTTGCTCCAAACGAGTTCTGGCACACCAATTTTGATTTCCCGACCAAACGCAGCAACGCTTTGTTGGAAATGCCACCTTCGCCTTGCCACGAGGCAATGTAGCGCACCACCTTGAAAGGCTCATGTGGCAACACCCCAACCCATGTAGAAGTTTGCGTTGGACAGGGATATGCCGCATCGCTTGCTATAGCTTGTTGCGCTATTACGGGATACAGGTCTTTGCGTGCGGTATCTTCACTAATCGTGTGAAATTCTTTTGAGAACCAATAGCGTCTTGTCAAGCGAATTTCTGTAAAACTCTTTGTTCCATTTTCAGTTACTTCTTCGTTCAGATACTCTGCCACCTCAACAGCATGATTCCACAGCGAATCTTTTGCCCAATCGGTATTTATCAGCCCAAATCCTTTGTCGGTTTCGGCTGCACTGACACTTTGCACTGGCGAAGTGATTTTCTGCTCCACAAATTTTGGCGGCTTCCCATCGCAACTTCCTAACCCTATCACCAGAGAGAGGAGGATGAACAGCTGGAGTATTCTGCTACTGCGCCCGTAGCGTGCTATAACCGTGAACAGTTGAGAAGAAAATTTGTCCATCTCGCTCTGTTGTTTTTACGTGAGGTATGGTTTGTGCAAAGCGATAAAATCTTTTCCTTTCAAAGTTGCTCAGTGCACCACTTAGTTCCACAACAGTTAATTTCGGCTGCGCATAGTGCCACCACTGCTTGAACACCTCTGCGTCTTTTTGCTTAAACTTTTTCAGACGAATTAGCGCCACATCAGCTTTGAAAAATTCACTCGGCTTGAGCACCCAAGCACTGGAAGCAATAAGCAAGTTGCATTCTTTGGAAAAGACTTTCATGAGTGCTCTTGCTGGACGATATGCCACAATAGTATTGAGCTTCAGGACGCTATCGCCCCACAGCATTTTTTTGTTCAAGCCTATGGCGTGAGCGACTTTTGGCGGAGAGTGCGCCTGCACAAATGCCGTAAGCACGCCACCACACACTGTTTGCACTTGTTTTTCAATGCGGTTCCACTGCTTTGGCGACACACCCGCATCAATCAAAATGCTTTCCGTGCTTGTTTTGAAGATGACTGCACTGCCTCGTCCAAGCGCATTAAACACAATCGCTGGTTCTGGCAATTTCTCCAATTCGCTCTGCACGATGAGCACAGTTGCCAGCAGCAGTGAAGCACTGGCTAAACGCACCATCCATCGCCGCTGTTCGAGCGTAAGCAGTGTGGCAAGAATTAAGAAAAACAAAATGATTAGCGCCGGCGTGATGCGAAGTTGCAGATTCACAAAGGGAATTTGGCTAAAGCGCTCTGCCACGAAAATTGCCCCGCGTATCAAGTAGTAAGCACATACTGCATAGTACTCTGCAATCCCGAGCCCGAGACTATCCAAGATGAGCGCTGGAATGCTTGCCATCAGCGCCAGACTCACCATGTCTGTTACAACCAGATTAGCCAGCAATCCCAATAGCGGCACACTGCCAAAGTAATACGCAATGAACGGCGCCGTGCCAAGACTTGCGGCAACGGTCATTGCACCCGCATCCCAGAAATACTTCAAGATTTTCGAGAGCAAGGTCTCTCTTTCAGGCACATATCGCCCCGATAGTCTCGGATAAATCAGGATGATGGCAGCCACCGCACTATTTGTCAAATGAAAACTTGGGCTGAATAGCTCTCTTGGATTCCACGCCAGCATGAGCACCGCTGCCGCCGCCAACGTATTGAGCGAATACGACTTCCGCTCCAGTATGGCACCGACTTCGAACAAAATCGCCATCAAGACAGCACGCTTGACAGGCGGACTATTGCCAGTGATGTTGCTGTAACAGACCAACACTGCGGCATAGACCAGCAACGCACTCCATTTTCCCGGTTTTGTGGTTTTGAGCCGTTTCAGAAAAATGTTGAGCGTTAGCGCAATCAGCCCGACATGCAGTCCTGAAATTGCCAGCACATGAATGGTGCCCGTTTTCTGAAATGCGGCACGCACTTCATCCGAAATTCCACTTCGCTCGCCGAGAATCATCCCTCTGATAAATGCGCGCTCATCTCCGCTGGGAAATAAGCGTTCCAAACTTGCTGAAATTGCTCGATACGCAGGCAGTATGATTTTTTGATTGAAACTGCCTACGCCAACTTGGTCTGTTTTGATAAACACGCTCTTTTCTGAACTCACAAGTAGCAAGTAAATCTCCTGTTCTGCTAAAAATGCTCGGTAGTCAAATTCGCCTTGGTTCATCGCTGGCTTTGGCAGCTCGAACCGACCTTGCAGCCAAAATTTTTCGCCGATGCGGAGTGATATTGTGCTTGTGTCGCGCCGGTATTGTCTTACTCTCACTTTTCCTGACGCAGTCAAAGTATCTGCGGTGCGTAGGAGAATGACTTTCTCAACGCTTGCGGTCCACTGCGTAACTCTATTTTTCGTGCTTGCATCCGTTTCAGCTTTTGCAAACACGATGACTTCTTCATTTGCAAATTTTAAGACTGTTTCTTCAGGCAAAATTTCATACAGAGCGGCAGTGTAGGCGGCAAATCCTGCAGGAACGCTTACGAGGTATCCTATCAGCCAAATCGCATGAAGCGCTTGGCTGGGTCTGTAATGCTCTAAGGCTAAGGCTATCAGGGTAATTGCTGTCAGGCTTAGTGCCAGCCAGAACCACACTTCAACATTCTGCCGATACGCATACCCGATGAGAATTCCGAGTGCAACTTGAACTAACAAGCGCAGCGCTGGATATGGCATGGGGAATAAAGTTTTTTATCATCAACTCAACTTTTGCTCTCAACAGCTTGCAAGGCTTGCAGTGTCGTTTTTGCCACTTCATCAATCGACTTTGTAGTATAGAAAAACTCTGCACCTTTTCCGAGCACTAAGAGTGGGACTGCATTTTGGGTATGCTGGGTTGTGGAAAGGTCTTCAAAATTGCCGTGGTCGCTTGTCATAACAAAGAGCATGTTGTCGTGCAGGCATTCAAAGATTTTTCCTAAGAAGCGGTCAAGGCATTCTACAATTCGTGCAGGTTCAATTAAGAGGCGCTGGTGTCCGACCAAATCAGTTAGGAAAAATTCATAAAACACCGCATCATATTCTTCTGTCAGCGCCAAGAGATGTTCTGCGGCAACTTCTGGCGGAATGATGTTCAGACCGTGATGTCCTACATTTCTTTGCCACCATTCATTTGTGATGTCGCCCGATACAGCCTTGTTTTTTTGCAGATGCGTTAGGCTACGCAGCTCCACTTTTTCTAACACCGCAATTTCAAACAGAACAGAACTGCGAATTTTCCCCACGGTTCTCAAGCTCAAACACCTTTGAATAAATGATTCAGGATAGGCATTTGCGTAGCAGATTTTTTTGCCGATTGCTTTAAGCATTTTGAAGATATTGTTCTCTATGAGCAAGGCGCGAAGTGGTGTTGGCAGGTAGGGTCCGAAGTGTTTGCCAAAAAGTTTTGCGCCGTTTTGCGAGGTGTAGATGGAAAATTGCCCAGTTCCGCTTTGTCCTGCACCGCTTATGCCCAGTGACGCTGAAATTGGCAGAAAGACTCTTTTAGGTTCGCGTAGCGTAGCTTCTTCCAGCAAGCATTCTTTTGTCAGACTTTTCTTGATGCACTTTTGAGGAGTAAGTGAGAAGGGATTTTTATCACTTTTTGATGCCAACCCGACACCATCGAGAAAAATAAAAATCAGTTTCATTCTTAGACTTCATTTTCAATCATCTGCTCAAATGTTTCTCGCTTGCGTATGATTTTTGCCTTGCCTTGGTCTATCATGACATCGGCGGCGCGTGGGCGTGCATTATAGTTGCTTGCCATCACAATACCGTACGCACCTGCGGAAAGAAGTGCTACGGTATCTCCTTCTTTAACTTCAGCTATTACTCTTTCTCGTGCAAAGAAATCTCCTGTTTCGCAGACGGGACCCACCACATCGGCTATCATTTTTTTCGTTGTTTGTCTCACTGGCAAAATCTCATGATAGGCACCATAGAGTGCAGGGCGAATTAAGTCGTTCATAGCTGCATCGACGATGACAAACTTTTTCTTGTTATGATTTTCTTTGATGTAGAGCACCTTAGAAAGTAGCACACTTGCGTTAGCTACCATGTAGCGACCGGGTTCAAAGAGAATTTTCAGTCCTGTAGGTTTGAGCAGTGGAATGAGGGCGCGAGCAAATTTTTCAATTGGGGTTGCTTTTTTTTCGGAAGTGTAGGTTACTGGGAATCCGCCACCAATATCGAGATGCTCGATTTCGAAGCCTAATTTTTCGCATAGTGATTTTACTTCCAAGAGCTTGAGTGTTGCGTCGCAGTAATACTTCGGGTCATAGATTTGTGAGCCGATGTGCATTTCCAAGCCTAAAATATGCAAGTGTTTCAAGTGCTTAGTTTCTTGCAACGTCTTTTCAGCCAGTACCTCGTCAATACCGAACTTTTGCTCATGATTGCCGGTGGTGATGTATGGATGGGTTTCAGCGGTTACATTTGGAGTAATTCGTATGCCGACAGGGGCTTTGCATTTTAGTTTGCATGCGATGCGGTCAATCAGCTTAAGTTCAGATAGTGATTCGGCTTTGAGCATTAAGATTTTGCTTTGGAGGGCGTATTCGATTTCTTGTGCGGTTTTGCCAACGCCAGCCATAATAATTTTTTCAGGCGGGGCTCCCACTTTCAGGGCGCGAAAGAGTTCCCCGCCTGAATTGACATCCAGTCCACTCCCAGCTTCTACGAGCGTGCGGATAACCTCGAGCGTATAGTTCGCTTTGACTGAATAACATGTCAGATGGTTCAGCGGTTGAAATGCCGCTTCAAATCGTTCAAAGTTTTCCAGAATTGCGGCTTTACTTGTTACAAAAAGCGGCGTTCCAAACTTTTTAGCTAAGACGTTTAGCGACACGCCATCGCAGTGCAAAATGCCGTTCTTGTAAAAGAAATGCTGGTCGAGTGGCACGTATGCTGGTTATGCTCCAGTTTGAGAAAGTGTCCTTACCAGTTGTGCAAGTTCGTTTTTCCCTGCGTCTGTCAGTTCCACGAAATCTTGAGTAAGAAATTGCACTTGCTCACTATGGCGCTTGATGTTGTTTGTGAAATTATTGTCGTATGCCTCCAAGGCTCGGCAGTCTTCGCGCACTTGCCTTAAGTCGGCAATAAATCTGCCGCACACAATTGCACCTGCTAAGCTGCTAAGCATCACAGCATTGACTTGCGCCTGAGCTTTTTTATCGGTACCAAGAGATGTGTAGCGCCTTTCAACTTTTTCGTCGCTAATAGCAAAGAGGCTATGGATTGCTGACTCCGATAGTCCCGTTGTTTCTAAGAAACCGCGGATATTTTCCATATTAGGCTTGCCTGCCAGCAAGCTAGCCAATGTGCTATCTTCAGCTAGTGATTTCTTTTTGCGTCCTCTTTTGCCTTTGACCTTTGGTGGTTCGGCTACACTTTCATTTTTTTTTGGCCGCCCCCTGCGTCGCACCATTACTTCGCTTCCACTGCTTGATGCCACACTCATTGATGCTTTCTCACCGTTCAATGCGCTTTTAAGCACATCCCCTATCATTTTGTAGACAAATTCACGCTCGTTATCTGTGCACTCTGCTCCAATGCGCTTAATATCTTCAATGAGCGTAAGAAGTTTTGTGTAGTCTTTCATCGTTAAAATGCTTTTGTTTTGAAAAAAGTCGTGTTGCAGTTATTTCTGCTCCCAGCCAAAATAATAGATTTTTGCAATTAGAAAAAAAGCATGTGGAAAAAATTTTGCACTTTTCTGAGCTTGGCATTGGAAGTTTTTTAGCAGCGTACTTGGTTACGTCCATTATGCTTGGCTTCATAGAGTTTTTCGTCTGCTGCAGACAGCATTTTTTCATGATTGGGGTAGTTGATGTCTGCACATAAGCCAATGCTCAAGGTTACTTTCAGCTCTGGATGAATTTCACGCCAATTGTAATGCTCGACATTATGCCGCACTTGTTCTGCCAGAGCTCTTGCCTCGTCCAGTGTTGTTTCAGGAAATACGCAGACGAATTCTTCTCCGCCGTATCGAGCTACAATGTCTTTTGCTCTGACTGAGGATTGAAAAATTTTCGCTACTGCTTTGAGCACTTCATCTCCGACTTGGTGCGAAAAGCGGTCGTTGATTTTCTTAAAAAAGTCAATGTCGCTGATTGCTACAGCCAGTGCCTTATTGTGCCGGCGTGCATCGTCAAAGATGCTTTCGAGGGTTTTATCTAAGTAGCGTCGGTTGTAGAGACCAGTCAGCCCATCGGTTTTGGCTTGGCGCTCTAATTTTTCGTTTGCCGCTGAAAGTTCTTCTTGCGTGCGAAGTAGTTTTTCTTGCGTGCTATCGCCAATGCGAGTAATTTTCATAGCTTGGCGAAGCAAATGTCGGTATTCATCCGCTAGTCGCTGGTATTCTTCAAACAGTTGCTCCTTTGAAATATCCTCATTTGCCAGTACCGCTTCAGTGTGCTTTGAGATTTCAAGCTCAGCTTTAAAAATTTCCTCAATATCTCTGGCTTTAGACCTCTCCTGCATGTTCCTGTAAGTTAGCTAGTTATTTGTATGAAATAACTTTGAAAGGTAGTGTTAGGTGCTCGGCAAATTCTTCACCAGTCTCCTGCATTTGTTCATCGGCTTCATTGTGATACCAATTCACTTCCACTTTTTTGCCTTCACTGTAGGCTTTTTCAAAGACGCGCAGGATATTCAAGATGCACTTTGAAGAGCTTGTGTTAAAGTACTGCAGGCGAAATGAGAGCGATGCTTGTTGCCGCAATTTGAAATATTCATTCAGCCAGTCCATAATAGGTTGGTAAAACTCAAGGGCTGACTCTGGGTAAGATTGTCCAGAGATTTCAAGTTTGCCAGTTTCAGCATCGAACATGACACTAGGTGTTGTTTTTGTGCCCGCAATAACTAAGTTTTTCATAGGCTTTTATGAATAATGATGTTGAGAATAAAAAAGGAGCGACGCTCATCGAGTTGAGTGATTAAAAATTCGGCTTTTTCATCAGATTTGCGTATCATTTCTATCAGTCCCAGCCCTGCGCCTTTACTGCCTTTTGGCGGTTCTTCAAGGCGCTTCTTTTGATGAAAGGCTTTAAGCTCTTCAGGCGTCATGGCTATCAGCTGGCTGCAATACCTTTCAATTTCTTCAGCTTTCTCTTTCTCAATAGCATTTGCAGATGTGATGGCAAAACTTTTCTCGTTTTCTCGGATGATAATCATCCCCACCCCAACCTCTTTACCATCGCTGCAAATTTCCTTTTCTGCAGAGTAGTGAAGAATATTCTGTGCCATCTCTACGAAGACTGCAAACATTTTTTGAACCTTGCTATTATTGCCTTGCTGTAATTTGACCAGCTCACCAATTTGAACCAGAAGTTCCTGTGAGAAGGCACCTTTGAATGTCATCAGCACACGCGCATTTGAGATGCGCTGATAGAAATCAAAGATATCATGAATATCAAAATGCGGTGGACTCATGGCGGCATGTAATGTTTTGGGTTTAGAGGGCCGCTCCAAGATATAGCTTTTGTATGCATTTTTAGGTTATTCTTATCCCCACCACTGTGATGTCATCTCGCTGCGGTTCTGTGCCCTGATGGCGTTTTAGCTCTTCTTCCAAAATCTTCAGTTGTGTATCGACAGGCTTGTCAGCAATGGATTTTAGAAGTTCTCGCAGCCGTTTTGCAGCAAAGACGCGCATCTGAGAATCTGGTTGGTCTGCATATCCGTCTGTGGTCATATAAATCATTTCACCGACAGCAAGCTCAATGCAGTGTTCAGTATAGTGTCGTTCTGCTTCTTGTTGCCATCCTCCTATTGAAGACCTATCGGGCTTAATTTCGCATAGTTCTCCTTCTTTGGTGTAGTATAGCGGTCGGCGTGCCCCTGCAAAGTATATTGTTCGCATGTTAGGGTCTGCTGATTTTTCCATCACAATGATACCGACATCCATTCCATCTTGACTACCGCCGATTTCATCACTCTGATTTAGGGCACGTCGCACTAGGCGATGCAGTTCTTCCAAAATTTTGGCAGGGTTCATCACATTTTTTTCAATTACAATTTGCCCCAAGAGCGACTCGCCAATTGCAGACATAAATGCGCCGGGCACACCATGCCCTGTGCAATCGGCAACCACAAAAATAATTTTACCTTGCTCCTCATGAAACCAGTAAAAATCACCAGATACAATATCTCTAGGTTTATAGAGAATAAAGTGTTCAGGCAAGTGTTGCTTTAGGCGCTCTTTGTCAGGCAAGATAGCCATCTGAATAGTCTTGGCGTACTCAATGCTTGCAGTAATGTTGCGATTTTTTTCTTCAAGCTCATCTTTCTGTCTTTGAATCTCTTTGTTTTTCTCGCGCAGTTCCAGTGTTGCTTCTCTGACTTTAGCTTCCAGCTCACGATTGCGCGCTTCAATTGCCTTTATGCGCTGCTTATAACCCACGTAGCCTAATGCGCCCACACTGAACACTCCAAACAGTGTAGCCAAGGAGCGAAACCACCATGTTTTCCAAAATGGCGGAACAATTTCTAATTCAAGCTTTGCTTCTTCCTCGTTCCATATTCCGTCGGGACCTGCAGCCTTGACATAAAATGTGTATTCTCCGGGCTCAAGGTTGGTGTAAGTGGCTTCGCGTCTTGGTCCTGCGTAGTTCCAATTTTTCTCGAAGTTTTCAAGCTTATAGGTGTACTGATTTTTATTTTGCTCGTAATATGCCAGCGCCGAATACCCAATTGAAAACTTGTTGTATTTGTAAGGCAGAATAACCTTTTTGTCTACAGCAATTGTGCTATCGCGTTCGGTATCACCGACTGTTTCTTTGACGGTAACACCTGTAATGATAACCGGCGGTTTGTAAGATTTCTCACGAAATGATTCTGGTGAAAAACTATTGATAACTCCGTTGCCTCCAAAGTATAGATATCCGCTTTTGCCTTTGTGACTTGCTGGTAAATCAAACTGTTGCAACTGCGAATTTCTTAGCTCGAACTGCACACCACTTAAGCCGTCATAATTTCTAAATATTACCTGTTTTGTACTGGTGGCTGTAACTTCACTCTGTAAGTTCTGAGTAACTTTCGTGATACTTTTTCTGGTCTTGAGCCAAATGAAGCCTTCACTATCCTCAAAGACACTGTAGACAATATCGCTGCTGAGTCCATCTCGCTCGCGAAATACAGTGAAGGTCTCACCACCATCAGTTGTCTTGCACAGCCCGCCACCATCTGTGGCTACCCAAACGGCTTTGTTAGCATCTTCACATATTGCCCAGACAGTATTGGCAGAAAGACTCTTTGGGTTTTGAGGGTCGCTAAGTATTCTCTTGAAAGTGCTACCGCCGTCGGTAGTCTTGCATAATCCTCCGCCATTTGTGCCAACCCAAATAGCACCGCTCTGGTCTTGAAAAATGGTTGTAATATAGTTGCTCGATAGCGTCTGCGGTTTTGCTACCTCATTTTTGAAGACGGTCATTTTTCCACCTTTGGCAGTATCCAGTTTGTTGGCTTTGCTTAGATAGCACAGTCCGTTTTTTGTGCCAATCCATATATTTTCTTTTTTGTCCTCGTAGAGTGCAGTAATTTCGTTGCTACACAATCCCTTTGGATTTTCAGGGTAGTGGAAAAAATAGCGTAAGGCTCCTTTTTCCTTGGCTTGCACACATAAACCACTGTTTGTGCCAATCCATAGCATCCCTGACCTATCTCTTAGTAATGCAGTTATGTAGGCATTTTCTAAATCTATTGTTGCTGGTTTAACTTCACGCTTGCCTTTGTATTTTTTGGCTAATTTTTTCGGCTTTGGTTTCTTTTTCTTAGCTATACCGCCTTCTGGTTTCTCTTCGTCAGTGTCTTCTTTGCCAACCTGTAAGCGTCGGTATGCTCTTCCACTTGGCAGATAGCGATATAATCCTGCATCAGTTGTGCCAACAAGTAGCGTTCCGTCACTTTCTTCCCAAATTGCTGAGACTTTTCGGACGACGAGTCTATCGCCTCGGCGAGGATTTACAGGGATGATTTCAAACTTCGCACTACTTGGGTTGCAGAGATATACTCCTCCACTGACAGTTCCAACCCACAATAGTCCCGCTTGGTCTTGGTAGAGAGAAATAACCTGATTATCTGTTAGCCCTGATGTCAGACCGTAATTTCTCCAATCCTTTTTGTCTCTCGTATTTGAGTTAAATAACCACAATCCCCCATTTTCGCTCCCAATCCAGAGCCGATAAGATGTCTGTTCGCAAATCAATGCTGGGAAGACTCTTATTCGCTCACCCAAAGTTGGGAAAAATGTCATAAACTGTTCCGTCTTCGGATTCAAATAGCACAGTCCGTTGACCGTACCTATCCATACATTTTTGTTTCTATCAATTGAGATAGACAGTATGGTATCGCTGCTTATGGAATTCTTGTTGTTGCTATCGTGCTTGTAGGTTTTGAAAGATATGCCTCCGTCGTCAGACTTGCACAAGCCTCCTCGTGTACCGACCCACATTGTGCCAGCGCTATCGAAGCATAACGCTGTAACTTCATTATTGCTCAACGATTTGCTGTTGCGCTCTTCATGTCTGAAGGTCAGAAACGACCGGCCGCCGTCGATAGTCTTGCACAAGCCATCTTGTGTACCGACCCAAATCGCTCCCCAACGGTCTTCGCTGATTACATTAATCTGTTCGTTTGCGATGCTATTCTGACGCTGCGGGTCTGGAATAAATGTCTCAAATGTTCTACCACCGTCTTCACTTTTACACAGACCGCTTGGTGTTCCTATCCATAATACTCCGTTACGGTCGCAATACAGGGCTTGAATAATATCGCTAGGAATTGTGTTCGGGTCTTGAGCATTGTAGCGGTAGACGGTAAAAGTATAGCCATCGAAACGATTAAGTCCATCGTTTGTACCTATCCAGATAAAGCCACGTCTATCCTGAACGATGCAATTGACACGGCTCTGTGAAAGTCCTCGCTCTGTGGTGAATTGTTCGAACTTGAGCTTTAGTTCTTGCGCTTGAGCTATGCCACTGGCAACAAGCAACAGTCCTGCTCCAAGCAGTGCATATTGAGCGATGATGTGCATAGTTATCTGTGCTGTTTTGTTTTGGGCGATGATTTTGTACTATGCGCCATCCTTTTCTTGGGCTGCGGCGCAGATATCTGGTCTTCAGGTCACACTCTACTTTTACTGAAAACCTGCTCAGTAGCTATTTGCACAAGTATAATGCAAAATTGAGGCTTTTTCTGGACATTCTGCATTAAGTTAGTGTAAAGGATTTCTTGGGGGGTATATCAGTATCTATCGAGTGAGAATTTTTCTCCAAGGTAAAGTCTTCGCGCTTCTTCGTCGGCGGCCAGTTCTTGAGCTGTACCTTGCTTGAGAATAGCGCCATCATACATGAGGTAGGCACGGTCAGTGATTGAGAGGGTCTCATGCACATTGTGGTCAGTAATCAGGACCCCAATGTTTCGCTGCTTGAGGTCTGCTACTATGCGTTGTATGTCTTCTACTGCAATTGGGTCAATGCCAGCAAAGGGCTCGTCTAATAGGATAAATTTGGGTTCTACGGCTAGTGCGCGGGCAATTTCTGTTCTTCTGCGTTCCCCACCCGATAGTGCATAGCCCGGGCTTTTGCGGATATGTGTGATATTAAATTCCTCCAGGAGCCTTTCTGTGCGCTCTTTCTGCTCCTTTTTCGTCAGAGAGGAAAATTC
>PHFL01000014.1:37102-77686 GCA_002794105.1 Candidatus Thermochlorobacter aerophilus
TATACATAGGCTCCTTAGTAATCTCTATGTCATCTAAAAACACTTTTCCGCCATCTGGCTTGATGAAGCCTACAAACATGTAAAACGTAGTCGTTTTACCTGCACCATTTGGTCCCAATAGCCCCACAATCTCGCCCTGATTGACTTCCAGCGATGAATCCTTCACCACTGCGCGACCTTTATAGACTTTCCTTAGATGCAATGAGCTTAGCTTTGACATGCGTTTTGAAGAGTTTTTAAGTGTTGGCGCCTTCTGGACTCAACTTTGCCTTGAAAACCTTTTGCATGCTCTTTGTTCTCTGTGAGTTTCTTCTTTACGCTGACTTGTTTTATTCAGTTACTTGCTTTTTTGAAATGAAATGCTTAGAATGTTTTTTTATACTTGTCATCTATTCTCTTTTGCTTTAAATCACAGCACAGAAGCAAGAGCGCATGTAGATTTGTTTTACTTTGAAGGTCGTATGCCGAAGTTAATACCGTATAATGGATATTTTCCCATAGTGGATGAAAGCGTCTTTCTTTGCGAAGGTGTCGTAATTGTAGGCAATGTCGTCATTGGTCGCGACAGCAGTGTCTGGTTTAATTCCGTGGTGCGCGGCGATGTGTGCGCAATTCGGATTGGAGAACGCACAAATATTCAGGACAATTCCACGCTACACGTTACTCACGACACCGGCCCGCTCTACATTGGGAACGATGTGACGATTGGGCATCATGCAGTCTTGCATGCCTGCACTGTTCACGATTTTGCTTTAATTGGCATGGGCGCTGTGTTGCTGGATGGTTGCATTGTAGAATCCTATAGCATGGTTGCCGCTGGCGCCGTAGTTCGACCAAACTTTGTTGTCCCTTCTGGAATGTTGGTTGCAGGTGTACCCGCCAGAGTGGTTCGCCCGCTTACTGACGAAGAGCGACAACAACTCTTGGAATCGCCCAAGAATTATTTACGCTATGTTCAAACTTATCGACAAAGCAATGTATCGTTTCCTATTAGCAACTTAACTTAGCAACTCAACTTGAAGGTTTTCAGTTATCTCATGAAAGGACTACTTCCATGAACCAAGTTGTTAAGGCGCCACGACGAGTTTCTAGTAACTTTTTCTCCTTTGGAAACGGCGTGTATCGAATAGGGGGCTCTGAGCTCTCACTCTGCGCATATATGGTGGAGACTTCATCAGGACTTATTCAAGTCAACGCTGTCCCTGAGCTCTTTAAGACCTACTTTCCTCACCTGAAAACCCTTCCAGTTGCCTCTGTTGTCACTGCTCCAGTTGTTACTCAACTGGGTGATACGCAAACTGGCTATGAATTCGAGTTATGGACGGCACGCTTTCTTGATTTTGCTAAGCCCCATCGGCTGAAATTTGTTGGCAATGAGGCACATCTAAAGACGCTCTATCATCGTCTTGAACTGACTATGAATGGAGATTTTGTTCATGACGAATTCGGCAATAAACAAGCAAAGTTTGTTGCACGCCGTTGGGTCGACGAAGTCTTCGACTGGCAGCCTACGACCAATAGTTACAGCATTGGTAATGTTACCATTGAGATTTCAAATCCGCATAGTGTTAGAATTTTTGATAAAAACAAGCTTGTCTTCGATAGCGAGCAGTATCCTGTTAGCTCTGGCGCTTTGACAGGTGCTCTCTATGTCGATATGCTCTTAGCACAGGTTGAGCCATATAAGTTCAATCCTGATAGGTTAGGACTTATCGTTGGCGGGAATGGTGTTGGCACAAAGCCCGGTGTTACTAGCAATTTTATCGTCTCCTTTGCAGATCGCCTAATTTGGATAGACCCGCCAGCTCGCTGCTATGAAAAAGCCGCCCAACTTGGCATCAATACGGACTACTTAACGGACATCATTATTACACATTGTCATGAAGACCACATTGAGGGATTTAGCGGGCTAATGCAGCGCAAAATCGACCGCAAAGAGCGACTTTCTCTGCTTAGTACCCCTCCTGTTTATGAACAGCTTAAGAGCATCTTCAACCCTTTTTTTGGGGATATTAGTGCATACATTGATTTTCATGACCTTAACAATCGCGCCGAGTTCGAAAACTTTCATGGCTGCCGAATAGATATTCGTGAAAACTATCATCCTATTCCTACTTTTGGGCTGAAATTTTCTTACAACAATCGCACAATTGGCATCTCGGGCGATATTCTCTACTCTCGCCGCCTGATTGATGCGCGCTTGCAAAATGGCTCGATTGACAAGGCACAATATGATAAGCTCTCTCCAGAGTGGTTTAGCGACTGTGAGATTTTGCTTCACGATACGACGCTCTCACGTGACCCAGTCCATACAGACTTGGAAGATTTGGAAGATCTTGCACAGGAGATTCCGCATGTTAAAGTATATGGGTATCATTTCAGCGTTCGCTTTGAGTCGGCGTATGTTACGCCCACGCAGTTTGGCGATAGGTTCTAAGTTCTTCTCCTTGCTACTATTGCACGAGCCAATCAGCCAAATCGTCCTTTTCTATCTACCATACGCCAATTTCATTGCCATTTTTGCATACATCGTCTCTTATCTTTGAGTAGCAATGTGATTTGATACTTTAGAACTTTTCAACTTTTTATGACCATGACAAAGCTTGGCGACCTTTTACGCTCACGCAAGCTGAAGATTTCACAGGTAAGTGAGCTAACTGGCTTGTCGGAAGCATATTTGGATGAGTTAGTCAATCGTTCTACAGCAAGCCTGACGGTTAAAGAAGCAGTAGCACTTGCTCATGCGATTGGCATGTCTGCTGATGAGTTCATGAAAGAAGTTCAGCCTTCACTGATTAAGACTCCACCGCCACTTCGGTCGCAGGTTGGAAGTCGCAGCGATCAGCCACGCCGACCTTCTTCTTCATCGTAAAGAGCTGCTGCTTTCTTGCGCTGGCATTGGAACGTTGAACTACACTTTGTGTTCATGAAGCAAAAACAGTTTAACTAGAACTAAACACAAAGGAGTTTTACCATGGACGCTAAGAAGTCAAAGATTCTGCTGATTATTGCTCTCGTCTATATCCTTTCGCAGGTTGTGCTTTTTCTAAGCGTTGGCAAAGACCTTGAGCTGATTCTGCTTTCACTTGGTATTTTTCTTGCTTCAGTCATTAGCGTCTTTGCCATTGATTTTTCAGCTATTCAAATTGGGCGCCCTATTGTGGAAAGTGTCTCCATGCGCCGAGCCCGACAACCTAAGGAAGTGCGCGAGCAGATGCTCAGAGATGGATACAAAATCGATGAAGAGTTTCTTCACATGAAGCGTTTTACGCTTCGTAGCAAGCCGACCTTGAAACCACCTATTGCTCCAGTGGAGACTCCGCAGACATCGCCACCTATCGTTGAAGTCTCACCGATTGAGAAATTTGAAAAGGATTTGCTCGGTCAAGCTCCTATGTTTGGTGGGTTAGAAAAAATGCGTGAAGTGATAAATACCATGGAAGATAGTCGCATTGAGTTTATGCTTAAGCGCATGGGCTATAAGGGAATTACTGTGCAACAAGTTCGCCTCTCAATTGAAAAACTTGTTGCACAAGCTAATACACCCAGTACATCTGGGGTTCAGCCAGTTGAAAACTATCGTCCCAAGATTTCATTAGACCCAGTCGATTTTTACAACTACATCAAGCGTTGCATGAGTGGCAACGACCAAGAATCTCTTCGTCAGGGACCGCCGCCAATTATGGGCATGGAAATTCTTTCTCAGATTTCTTCGTCGAATGGCGAAATCTCGGCACGCACTTTAGCCAGAATGCGCGGCGTGCGTCATGGCGGTGGGGTTAAAAAATGTCAGCGCTGCCAATTTTATGATGCCACGAACTCAATTTGCAATGCCATCGCCTTGCCTGTTGAGCCCACCGATGTATGTGACAACTGGACAGCAAGTCCTGCCTATCAGGAATTTGAAATTCGTCGCTAAACAGTGCGTTCATCCCGTTCTCTTAGCAAGGCACAACTCAAACTCTATGCTCGGCTTCGTGAGAAAAAAATCCGCGATGCTGAGCAACTTTTTTTAGCCGAGGGCGAACGTGTGGTTCATCAACTGCTTCGCACCCTTCCACACCCTGATATGCTGGTTGCTTTGCTCTTCAATAGCCACATACCGCCACGCCAGCCCGTAACACTCTATCACGACAAACATTTTTTTCTCTCACCCAGAGAGTTTGCACGCATTGCCGATGTTGAAGAGCCGCAAAGTCTCATGGCAATCTTTAAGCAACCGCAACATACTTTCGCTGACATCCTACATCGGCAACAGCATACTCCACTGTCACTGATTCTTGCTCTCGATGGCTTGCAAGATGCAGGCAATGTGGGCACTGTGCTGCGCACTGCCGCTTGGTTCAATGTCAGTGCTGTTATAAGCGATACACGCACTGCCGATTTTTTCAATCCAAAAGTTGTGCGCTCAAGTGCAGGAAGCATATTTTCACTGCTTCTTGTGCGTAGCTCCAACTTTTTGCACGACCTTGAGACGCTAAAAGCTACAGGATTTACATGCTATGCCAGCGCACCAACTGGCACTTCGCTCGAGTCAGTGGAGTTTGCCCCCAGAAGCCTTTTGATAATTGGTAGCGAAGGTGCTGGGGTTTCGCCAAGTGTTATGGCACTTGCCGACACAACGATTTGCATTCAGGGCAATTCCAAAGCGGTCGAGTCGCTCAATGCCGCTGTAGCCGCAGGCATCATCGTCTCTGCCATGTCTTACAACCTGAAGTTGGTTTAGGTTTGCAAATAGCCTCTGGCTTGCAACATGAAGAGTTCAGCGTATCGACCGTTTTTACGCAAGAGCTCTTGATGCGAGCCGATTTCCAAGAGTTCCCCTTTCTCCATAACCAAGATTCTATCTGCCATGCGCACGGTTGAGAAGCGGTGCGAAATAAGCACAGCCGTTTTGCCTTTGGTCAGTTCAGCGAAGTGTTGAAAGATTTCATATTCAGCTCGCGCATCGAGTGCGGCAGTTGGTTCATCTAAGATGAGCAAATCGGCTTCGCGCATGTAGGCACGTGCCAGTGCAATTTTTTGCCACTCTCCGCCAGAGAGTTCAACGCCATTGGCAAATTTTCTGCCAATCATCTGTGCATATCGATGGGGCAGTTTTTCAATGACGGATTTTGCCAAACTTCGCTCAGCTGCTGCATCAATGCGCACGAGGTCGTCCCGCGCCTGAATTTCACCGATAGCGATATTGATTGCCGCAGTCATCTGGTAGCGAATGAAATCTTGGAAAATTATACCGATGCGCCGACGAAGTTCTTCAGGGTCATACTCACGCAAGTCATAGCCATCGAGCAAAATTCGCCCTTCTGTTGGGTCATAGAGCCGAGCCAGCAGTTTGGTCAGTGTGGTTTTGCCTGCACCGTTTTCGCCGACCAGCGCCAGTTTTTCACCAGCATGCAGTGTGAAAGATACATGTCGCACTGCCCACCGCTCTGAGTTCGGATACTTAAAGCCAACATTTTCAAACACAAAACCTTTTTGGATTGGCTTTGGTACAGGTCTTGGATGCTTTGGAGCAACGATTTTTGGGCGCAGTTCAAAAAAGTCGAAGAGGTCCTTGAGATAGAGTGCACCTTCTACGATGGCTGGAAAGCGCAGGAAGATACCTTCTAGTAGGGCACGCACGTTTGCAAATGCGCCTGAAAAGTAGACCAGGTCACCCAGCGTGATGGCGCCGCTTACACAATCTGCCGCCATCAGGGCATACGCCAAAAAGTATGCGCCGCTACCAAGGGCTGCAAACACGCTTCCCCACACTGCTCGGCGAGTTGCCAGCGACTTATTTTCACGATAAAATTTTTCCGATAGCTCCTTAAACCTCGAGATGAAAAATTCAGATAGTCCAAAGGCTTTGACTTCTTTTGCAGTCTCATCACTTGCACCGATATAGCGCAGGTAATCCAGCTCGCGCCGTTCGGGCGTGCGCGAATGCATCAGCGAGTAGCTTTGCCCATTGAAATGCGATTCGCCCAAGAATGCTGGAACAAGTGCCAACGCCAGTAGCAGTATCAAGTAGGGCTTGAACGCCACCAATCCTGCGGCCAAAACAAGAATCGTTACCGCTTGCTGCGCTTGTCCCAATACTTCCGACATCAGCACAATTCGGTTACCGGTTTGCTGACGTGCGCGCTCAAGCTTGTTGTAGAATTCTGATTCTTCGAATTTTTCAAGGTCGAGCGATGCCGCATGGCGCATAATTTTGAGCGAGGTCTCGTTAGCCACCTTATCGCCCAACAGACTATTCACCCAAGCATTGGCGCGTCCTAATGCATCATTCAGCACGGTTAAGAAAAACTGCGCGCCAATCCACACTGCCAGCATGCCAAACTCTTTTTCGCCCGGCGCTTGAATCAAGCGCACAATTTCATCGGTAATGAGTTTGGCTGTGTAGAGCATCATCAGCGGGATTGCCGCTCGCATCACGCGAATTAAAATATCTGCTGACATCATGGCAGGGCTCACCTGCCAGACAAGTCGCAAAAACTTCGGCAAATACTTTAGCGCCGCAAAACTTTCTTTGAGCGACATTGGCTTGCGCTCATCTTCTGCAGGACGCTTCGTTGGCAGTTTCAACGCTGCAATAATGGACGACAGTATCGACATGATAGCCTTTGCTTTCATTGTATTATTTCACCGTATCAACTCTGCTGCCAGACTGGCGCTCCTACTAACACTGGCTATGTCCCTGTCGGTTTTTTGCTTACCTTAATTGCTGCCTACAGCGCTTTCTAGTTTCTGCTTAATGATGACGCTTGGTATTGCCTTTTGTCGCATCAGTTCGTTGAAGGCAGGCACATCTTTTTCCAGCAGTATTTTGAGTGATGCTAGTTCCTCATCGATTTGGCGCACAAGTTCGTTACGCACCACAATCATCTGGTCAGTTGGTTTATTATCTCCCCAGCCTGCCACGGATGCTAGCGAACTTAGCTTGTTATTTAACCGAATGGGAAAGTTCAGCGGGTCTTGACTGCTACGGTTTTTTGTTTGGTAGAGTGTCTCCTCTATTTTGGTGAGTTTTTTTGTCAACTCTGCTGCAGCGGCATGAATCTCTTTGGCTTCATCTTTCGGGAGGCGTTTGGTTAGCGCATTGATTTGCTCGCGAATGTCGCGAATTTGCTTGATGGCAACATGTGTCTCTGAGAGTTTATCGCGAATACCGATGAGAAATTCGAACTGTTCCTCCAAGTCTTTTTGTGTTGCACTTACGCGTGGGTCTTTGATGATTTCGAATGTAACTTTTTCCGTTTTGCCTGCAAATGAGAGTCGAGCTTCATACTTGCCCGGCACGGCTTTAGGTCCTTGCGTGCCGCCACCCCAGAGCACCAAGCCCTCGAAGCGTTCTGCATCAGGGTAGCGCATATTCCATGTAAATCGATTTGAGCCAGCTTTTGCTTCGAGCTTATCGCTTTTTTCTTTTGCCACACTTGAAAATGAGCGAATTAGTCTACCATTTGCCTCAAAGATTTCGAGTTTGACGGGCTTAGTCGAGTCAGGCTCATCTTTGAGGTAGAATGTAAAGAGCACACCTGCTTGCAAGTTTTCGCCCATGCCTTTGGGCTGTTTTTCTGGTCTTGAACCCTCCATGCGCACAGTTGGGCGTGGCGTGTAGAGATGCAGGTCTTTTTTTGCAATCTCTGGCGTGAGCTCGCGCAGCGGTGAAATATCATCAATCAGCCATATTGAGCGCCCTTGTGTTGAGACAATCAGGTCCGAATCTTTTATGGTCATGTCGGTAATCGGCACAATAGGCAGATTGAGTTGGAAAGGTTTCCAATTCTCACCGTCGTCAAATGAGATATAAACACCGCTTTCTGTGCCTGCAAAGAGTAAGCCTTTGCGTACAGGGTCGCACCGCACCACGCGTGTGAAGTGTTCTTTGTTAATGCCCTTGACAATGCGTTTCCAAGTTTTGCCGTAGTCTGTAGTCTTGTAGATGTATGGCGAAAAATCATCGAGCTTATAGCGTGTGGCAGCAACATAGACACTGCCTTTTTCATGCGGATTGATTTCAATTGAGTTGATCATTGTCCACTCGGGCAAATCCTTTGGGGTTACGTTGGTCCAAGTCTTTCCGCCGTCGCGTGTGACATGAATCAATCCGTCGTCGGAACCGCACCAGATTACGCCTTTTTCAATCGGGGATTCGGCAGCAGCAAAGATGGTGCAGTAATACTCCACACCAGTGTTATCCTTGGTGATAGGACCACCAGATGGTCCGAGTTTGGATTTGTCGTTGCGCGTCAGGTCGGGACTGATGGCTTCCCATGATTGCCCTTCGTTGGTTGTTTTGAAGAGCACATTTGCTGCAGCATAGAGCGTGCGCGGGTCATGCGGTGAAAAGAAAATGGGGAAGTTCCACTGAAAGCGATACTTCATGCCCTCTGCGCCATGCCCCATGGGGTTGTCGGGATAGACATTGATAAGCCGCCGTTCTTTGGTGCGATGATTGAAGCGCTCGAGCAGCCCGCCATAACTGCCACCATAGACGATGTCATTATCTCTTGGATCGACAGCAATGTGTCCTGACTCACCGCCTGCAGTCTCTTCCCAATCGGCTTCAGTGATGGCATAGCCTTCAGAGCGATGTCGGATGCGCAAAGTGGTGTTGTCTTGCTGAGCAACATAAATTCTGTATGGGAAACTGTTGTCAGTAGTTACGCGATAGAATTGTGCTGTCGGTTGATTGTGATAGGTGCTCCAACTTTCCCCGCCGTCGAGCGTTACCTGAGCACCGCCGTCATCGCCGATAATCATTCGGTTTGGGTCGTTGGGGTCAATCCACAGGTCGTGGTGGTCGCCGTGCGGGGTTGGAATCGTGGTAAAGGTCCTGCCGCCATCCTTAGAGCGATGAAATTCTACATTGAGCACATAGACCATGTCTGGGTTTTTTGTATCGGCATAGATGCGGGTGTAATACCACGCACGCTGGCGCAAGCTACGGTCGCTATTGAGCTTTATCCATTTTTTGCCGCCGTCATCGGAGCGAAACACTCCGCCATCTTCTGCTTCAATGATAGCCCATACGCGTTCTGGATTGACTGGCGAGACCGTCACGCCAATAATGCCCAAAGTGCCTTTTGGCAAGCCTTCGTTTTGAGAGATGTTTTGCCATGTGTCGCCACCGTCTGTGGACTTCCACAGCCCTGAGCCTTCTCCACCGCTTTCGAAGCTGTAGGGTGTGCGGCGCACACGCCACGTGCTGGCATAGATGATGCGCGGGTTCGAGGGGTCTAACACCAAGTCCACTGCACCGACATCGTTGCTGACAAATAAGACCTTTTCCCAAGTTTTGCCGCCGTCTTTAGAGCGAAACACTCCGCGTTCTGGATTCGGACCGAAGGCATGTCCAATTGCCGCTACATACACCAAGTCAGGATTTTTCGGGTGAATGCGAATGCGAGAAATGTGTCGCGTCTCCATGAGCCCCATGGATTTCCAAGTCTTGCCCGCATCGAGCGATTTCCAGACACCGTATCCATGTGAGAGATTGCCGCGCAGGGTTTTTTCGCCGCCGCCGACATAAATCACATTTGGGTCAGATTCACTCACTGCCACGGCACCAATCGAGCCGCCGAAAAATCCGTCAGATACATTGGTCCAACTGGCACCCGCATCGGTTGATTTCCACACGCCGCCGCCCGTACTACCGAAGTAAAACACATTTGGCTGACCGACCACGCCCGTTACAGCGCACGAGCGCCCGCCACGATAAGGTCCAATCGAGCGCCACTTCAGGCCGTTGTAGAGTTTTTCATCAAATTGCGTCTGTGCTTCTGCGGCAGCAGCATACACGAAGAGCCATCCCAAAAAGAATGCTCTAAAGACAGCTGTCTTTGACATGTCCTTTGACTCCTTTGTGTTTTGTTGTTTTGCCCAATGTTGATGATACGATGTGTATTGATGTAACAGTAAGAGCCACCTTGCAGGGTGGCTCACTTAGACGTGTTTAGGCTTCTTGTTGCTGATGCAGGCGCTGTTTCATTAAGTTTAGTGCAGAGCCTGCTTTGAACCACTCGATTTGCACCTCGTTGTAGCTATGCGTTGCCAAAATTTCTTCGGTTGTTCCATCTTTGTGATGCAGCACAATTGTCAGCGGTTTATTTGGCGCAAAGCTGGTCAGTCCAAGAATGTCGATGGTGTCATCTTCTTGGATTTTGTCATAATCGGCTTTGTTGGCAAAGGTCAGCGCCAACATGCCTTGCTTTTTGAGATTGGTCTCGTGAATGCGCGCAAACGATTTGGCCAGCACGGCACGCACGCCTAAGTATCGCGGTTCCATGGCAGCATGTTCACGAGAAGAGCCTTCGCCATAGTTTTCGTCGCCGACCACAATTGAGCCGATACCTTTGGCTTTGTATTGACGCTGCACTTTCGGCACAGGCTCATACTCGCCCGTGAGCTGATTTTTGACCAAATTGGTTTTGTTGTTGAAGAAATTTGTGGCACCGATGAGCAAGTTGTTGGAAATGTTATCCAAGTGCCCGCGATATTTTAGCCACGGTCCTGCCATAGAAATGTGGTCGGTGGTGCATTTGCCCTTGACTTTGATGAGCAGCTTTAGCCCTTTCAGGTCAGTGCCCTCCCATGCTGGAAATGGCTCCAAGAGTTGCAAGCGTTCGGATTTCGGGTCGACAATAATTTTGATGCTTGAGCCATCTACAGCTGGTGGCACATAGCCCGAGTCTTGAACAGCAAATCCTCGTGGTGGCAGTTCTAATCCCTTTGGTTCATCGAGTTTGACTTCTACGCCCTCTTCGTTGATGAGCGTGTCAGTCATTGGGTTAAAGGTTAATCGTCCAGCAATTGCCAGCGCCGTTACGATTTCTGGTGAGGCTACAAACGCATGTGTGTTAGGATTGCCATCGTTGCGTGCAGAAAAGTTGCGATTAAACGAGGTGATGATAGAATTTTTCTCTTGCTTTTCTGCACCGTGCCGCGCCCACTGACCAATGCAAGGACCGCAGGCATTAGCAAGCACAACTCCCCCAATTTTTTCAAAATCCTGTAGCACGCCGTCGCGCTCGGTAGTGTAGCGAATCTGCTCAGAGCCGGGCGTGATGGTAAATTCAGATTTAACTTTCAGCTTTTTCTCGACGGCTTGGCGCGCCACCGATGCCGCACGTGTGAGGTCTTCGTATGACGAGTTTGTGCAAGACCCAATCAGTCCGACATCCAACTTTTCAGGCCAACCGTTTTTTCTTACTTCTTCAGCAAATCGTGAGAGCGGTATGGCACGGTCAGGCGTAAAGGGTCCATTGATATGTGGCTCCAATTCTGAAAGGTTGATTTCAATTACTTGGTCGAAGAATTTTTCAGGCTGTGCATACACTTCTGGGTCACCTGTAAGATGCTCGGCAATTTTGTCAGCTGCTTCTGCTACATCGGCGCGTCCTGTTGCAATCAGATAGCGCCGCATAGCCTCATCGTAGCCGAAAACGGATGTAGTAGCACCAACTTCTGCGCCCATGTTAGCAATCGTAGCTTTGCCTGTGCACGAAATTGCCTGTGCTCCTTCACCGAAATACTCTAGAATGTATCCTGTGCCGCCTTTCACGGTCAGAATACCGGCCACTTTAAGAATGACATCCTTGGCAGATGTCCAGCCACTAAGTTTGCCCGTGAGTTTGACGCCGATAAACTTCGGGAAGCGCAATTCCCATGGCATTCCTGCCATGACATCAACACAATCGGCGCCACCAACGCCAATGGCAATCATGCCTAAACCACCTGCATTTACAGTGTGTGAATCTGCGCCAATCATCATGCCGCCCGGGAAGGCATAGTTTTCCAAAATCACTTGATGAATGATGCCTGCGCCGGGCTTCCAAAACCCAATGCCGTATTTGCTTGATGCCGATGCTAAAAAGTCATACACTTCTCTGTTAGCTTCTAAAGCCGCTTCCAAATCCTCAGCTGAACCTGATTTTGCCACGATGAGGTGATCGCAATGCACAGTGGTAGGCACTGCAACTTTTGGAATTCCAGCTTGAGCAAATTGCAGTAGTGCCATTTGTGCCGTTGCATCTTGCATTGCCACGCGGTCAGGCATAAACTCTACGTATGACTTTCCACGCTCGTATTCCACGGTGGCGTTGCCTTGCGCCAAATGCGAATACAAGATTTTCTCAATTAGCGTCATCGGGCGCTTTAAGACACTGCGTGCTGCAGCCACACGCTCTGGAATCTCGCGATATTTTCCTCGGATGATTTCAATATCGAAGGCCATGTTGTACTCCTTCTGGTTTGAAAAGCTGGCAGGATTTATTTTTTGCGAAAATTAAAAGTAAAAATGCTGTTTTGAAACTGTTGCGCACTGACTTTCATGGATGCTTCACATGCTTACGCTTCATTCAGCAGGGCAGACCTGATGCCATGCCGAGCACTTTTTTCTGTCATTCCGAACGCCAGCGAGGAACCCATTCATGAATGCTCATGGATGCTTCACTACGATACGCTTCGTTTAGCAGTTGTCAGCACTACTCAGTCGCACACCAAGCTGAGCAGCTGTTCAATTTTGTGTTTTAACTCTTTGCGCGGCACAATGAAATCAATAAAGCCATGTTCTCGAACAAATTCTGCGGTTTGAAAACCTTCAGGCAACTCGCGCTTGATGGTCTCTTTGATGACCCGTGGTCCAGCAAAACCAATCAGTGCCCCCGGTTCAGCAAGATTGAAATCTCCCAGCATGGCAAATGAGGCAGTAACGCCGCCTGTGGTCGGGTCGGTCATCAGCGAAATGTAAGGGATGCCTTTTTCATGCAAGCGCGTCAGTTTAGCCGCCGTCTTTGCCATTTGCATGAGTGAAAGTGCCGATTCCATCATTCTTGCGCCACCTGACTGCGAAATGATAATTAGCGGCGCATGTCGCTCGCAACTTTTATCAATCGCTCGTGAGATTTTTTCTCCGACCACCGACCCCATTGAGCCTCCAATAAAGCCGAAATCCATTGCCGAGACCACACATTCCCTGCTCCCAATCGTCCCTATAGCGGTGCGACACGCATCCATTATCTTCATCTTCTTGATAGTCGCTTCAATGCGGTCAATGTAACGCTTGGTATCGACAAAGTTCAGTGGGTCGGCAGATTTCAAATTAGCATCAAGTTCTTCGAACTTTTCCCTATCGAAGAGAATCTCAAAGTACTTTTGTGGCGAAATTCGGAAGTGATAACCGCATTCAGGGCAGGTGTAGATATTGTCTTCAAGTTGCTTACGGTGAATCATTGCACCGCAGCGGTCGCATTTCGTCCATAAGCCCTCTGGAATATCTCGCTTCTGTTCGGTAAGAATCGCCGGTTTTGCTCGCTTATACCACGCCATACACTAAAAATTACTTTTTGTCTGCTCTAGTGCTTAAGATAACACGGTCTGTTCAGCCTACAAAAGCCTTTGCTTTGGATTTTTCAGACCTTCACCAGACGTGGGGAATAGACGCCTTCTACTTCGCTGACGCGCTTCAAGGTTGCTGGCGAGAGAGCTTCATCGAGGCAGATGACGGTCAGCGCTTTTGTCTTTTCTTCGTTGCGCGAAAGCGAGATGTTGGCAATGTTGATGCTTGCCCGAAGCAACCGTGCTCCCACGCGTGCCATCACTCCGGGCTTATCGTCATTGGTGTAAATCAGGATGTACCCTTCAGGTTTGAACTCACAAATAAAGTGGTCATAGATGACAACGCGCATATCTTTTGCCCCCAACACTATACCACCGAGCCGCTTTTTGCCCTCGCTGGTTTCGTAGTTGACCACAATTAAGTTCTGGTAGTCAGGGTGTTCTTTTTCGTGTTGAGATTGAACATTGATGTTGAGTTCGCTGGCTTTTGCAAACACATTGATGTAGTTAATTTCTTGATGTTGCACTTCATCGAGCAATCCCTTGAGCGCTGCTGCAGAAATGGCTTGTGAAAATTTGCGTAGAAATTCGCCGTAACTGACAATCGTTATGGATTGCGGTGTGCCATCTAACAGTTGTGCACACATTGACCCGAGCTTTTCAGCCAGTGCCAAGTAGACTTTGACTTCAGTCTTTTGCGCCAGCTCGACCGTTGTAGCATTCACTGCGCCGACCAGTGCCCCTGTCTTTTTCCAGTCAATTACTTGCTGGGCAATTTGCAGAGCAACTTTTTCTTGTGCCTCTACTGTCGAGGCAGCAATGTGCGGCGTCATGATAACATTTTCGAGCTTGAGCAAAGGATTATCAGGCAAGATGGGTTCTACTTCAAACACATCCAATGCTGCTGCAGCGACTTTGCCTGATGCAATCGCTTCGGCAAGGTCTGCTTCATTGACAATACCGCCACGTGCGCAATTGACGATGCGCACTCCCGGCTTCATCAGCGCAATGGTCTCGGCACGAATTAAGTTGCGTGTTGTTTCGCTATAGGGCGTATGCACCGTGATGAAGTCCGCTTCTCGGAACAGCTCTTCTAATGACACCAGTCGAATGTCGAGCTTGCTTGCGACTTCTTCAGAGACCATTGGGTCAAAGGCAATGATGTGCATGCCAAAGGCTTGCATACGCAAGGCAACTTCACGACCGATTTTGCCCAGCCCAATGACGCCAAGTGTCTTGCCATCTAACTCTCGACCCAACCATTTCTTTTTATTCCAGATATTTTGCTTGAGTTCAGCATGAGCTTGCGGCAACATGCGCGCCACTGCCAAAATCATCGCGCAAGTGTGTTCAGCGGCTGAAATGGTGTTGCCGCCCGGCGTATTCATGACAATGATGCCTTTGCGCGTTGCCGCATCGATATCAATGTTATCTACACCTGCCCCTGCTCTGCCAATTAGCTTGAGCTTGTGAGCGCAGTCTAAAATGTCGCTGGTTAGCTTCGTGGCGCTTCTGACCAGCACCACTTCATAGTGTCCAATCTCCGCCTTGAGCTCTTCCTTCGATAGCTTCTGCTTCTCGACAACCTCGAAACCGTTTTGGCGCAAAAGTTCACCGCAAGTTTTTTCAATGTTGTCTAAGATGAGTGTTTTCATACACTGTTGTTTTGATGCAAGGAAAAGACAAAGATACGAATTGTTTGCGACTGCATGCGGTTAGCATCACTTGCCATGCAGGGCATCTACATTCCCTCTCGGTCATGCTGAACAAAGCGCAGCATAGTGAAGCATCCATGCACCAGATTCCTTGCTATTGTTCGGAATGATGCCACCATGTCATGCTGAACGAAGCCTAAGCGCTGTGAAACATCCACGCACTGGATTTCTCGTTAATCGCTCGGAATAACGCCACTGTGTCATGCTGAACGAAGCGCAAGCGTGGTGAAGCATCCATGAGTGGATTCCTCGCTACCGCTCGGAATGACAGAAAAATTCAGTATGACAGGAAAAACGCTTGGCATGCCGCAAAAAGGAGTGCTTGGCATGAATGTGCAATGCTTTGCTAACAAAAGACGCTTGAAAATGTTTTGACGGGCATGATGTTCGGATAAAGAAATCCTTCGCCGTAACGCACCCCGATGAGCTCGCCAAAATACTTGGCACGCGCTTCAATTGCTTCTAAAAATTCCTTACGCGAAATGTATGATTCTGGCTCCTTAGACTGTGGATTGTAGAACTGTGATTTGAATGCCATCAGCCCTTGCCGAGATGCCTCAAATGTATCCGAGACGTCTACAATGAAACTTGGCACGGCGAATCGGTCTTGAAGGTAGTAGAGCAAGAATTTCGGTCTATGCCGTTCTTGAAGATGTTTTTTTTCTTTGGTTTTGATTTTGATAAGACCTGAGTAGAAGCAGGCATCGGCAATAAGTTTGGCTGCACGTTCGTGGTCAGGATGCCGTTCAATCGGCTGCGGTGCAAAGACCACCGTAGGTCGATAGTGCCGAATGACGGTGATGATTTTCAATAAATTTTCGCGCGAGTGCTCGAATCGAGTATCGCCTAAATTGAGATTGATGCGTTCGGCATATCCTAAGTGTCGTGCTGCTTCTAGGGCTTCCTGACGCCGCACCCGACGTGTGCCACGTGTGCCCATTTCTCCTTCGGTGAGGTCGCAGACGACCACATGCTTGCCTTCACGCTGGAGTTTCAGCAAAGTGGCTGAACAGCTGATTTCTACATCATCAGGATGTGCCCCAAAAGCTAAAGCGTAGATTGGCTCTGGCATAGCACTCTGTGCTTAGCAAGCGACACAGTTTCTTCCTGCAGCTTTGGCTTCGTAGAGTTTTGCATCGGCGCTGGCAAGCAAGTGTGCAGCACTTTTCTTAGCGCAACTGTCAGCAATGCCGAAGCTAATCGTTACATGCAAGCCTTCTGCAAGGCTTTCCCAATAGTGGGTTGCCACAGCGTTGCGCATCTTTTCGCATGCCACTGCAGCACTGTGAAGTGGAGTTTCAGGGAAAATCAACGCAAATTCTTCGCCACCATAACGGGCAACAATATCAGAGACACGTGAGCTCTGACGCAGAATATGCGCAATAATTTTTAAGACCTCATCACCTACCTGATGTGAGTAGGTATCATTAACCCGCTTGAAGAAATCTACATCTGCTATAGCTAATGTCATGACACTGCCATAGCGGCGCACGCGCTCAAATTCTCTCTGCAAAGTCTCATCAAAAAATCGACGATTATAGACGCCTGTCAGTCCATCCGTTGTGGCTTGCAGAAAAAGTTGCTCGGCTTGCTTGCGCAGCATGGCATTGATTTCGGCAAGCTCCATCGTCTTTCGGCGATATTCCTCGGCTTCGCGCTGCTTACTTTCCAGCTCATACTGCACTTGCAAGCTTATCAGCCGTCGATGATTTTCTTCGTTCAGCAATGAGCGTTCCATTCTGTGAAAACTCTCATAGTGCTGAAGCGCCATCTTAAAATCGCCCTTCTGCTTATGCACAATTGCCAAAGCATAATGAGCTGCAAGCAGTTGCGACTTACAGTTTGCCGCTTCCGCCAAACTTAGAGCACGATACAGCACCGAGATGGCTTGTTCATACTGCTGCTGCCTTGCATGCAATTTGCCAATAGCGATAAGCACCTCTGCCATGCTGGCTCTGTCATGCAATTTTTCTCTGATAGCCAGACTCTGATTGAGCATGTCAAAGGCTTGCTGAAAATTGCCCATTTGTCCATAGACCTCTCCTTTGCTTTGCAGCACAAAGGCTTTGCTTGCCTCATCGTTGAGCTCATGGGCAATCTCAAAACTCTTTTCAAAGCACTCGAGCGCTTTTTGATACTCGCCCATTTTTCCATAAACACAACCTATGCTGTTGTATAGTTGTCCTTCGCCTAACTTATCATGCGCACGTTGCCGCAGCTCGAGACTTTCCTGATAATACTGCAGGGCTCGTGGATAATCTTCTAACAAAAAATAGACGGCACCAACTGCTGCCAGTGATGCCGCTTCACTAGATGGGTTATTGATTTGCTGACTTAGCTTCATGCTGTTGAGAGCACACTCAAGAGCTTGAGGATAATCGCCAAGCTGTCGATACACAATGCTAAGGTTATGCCATGCTGTGATGCAACCTTCGTAATCTTCCAACTTTTTGAACAACGCTAACGCTTCTTTGAGCGCCTTGAGTGCTTTGTCATAATTTGCTAAACGCCAGTGACAGACCCCAATATTTCTCAGGCTGTAAGCAAAGCCAGAGATGTAGCCTTGCGTTTTGGCTAACTTGTATGCTTCTTTTGCTGCCGCCAGCGCACGCAGTGTGTCCTGACGCCACAGCCTCACACTCTCTGCATTGAGTCGGTCAACCTCTCCAGACTTATCTGTCGCATGTTGCAGCAGCCAGTCTGAAGCGATTGTCTTTTCACTCATGACTGTTACTCCTCTTTGTTTTGCTTGCTGACGGTAGCTTCACGCAAAATATACTACCTTTATTTTTTCCTTCCGATTCTGCCCATACCTTACCGCCATGCAACTCGACCAGTTGTTTGACAATTGCAAGCCCTAATCCTGTCGAGCTCTCTCCAGCTGTCGGTTGTGCAGAAAGACGCTGAAACTTGCCAAATAATTTTTTCATGTCCTCTTCTGTCAAGCCTTGTCCTTCGTCTCTGACGCTAACGAGCACACTGGGCGCACCGCCGTCATTGTCATCTTTGCTATGCTGCACCCTTACTGCGATGGTTTTTCCTTCAGGACTGTATTTGATGGCATTAGAGATGAGATTGTCTATGACTTCACGCATTCTGTCGGTGTCGACAAGCACCATGCAGTTTGGCTCTGCCTGAAAAGAGAGTGTTTGGCGTTTGTTTTGCGCTTGCATTTGATTGCAACTGACTACTTCCTCGACCAAGCGCGACATATCGTAGAGCGTCTTGTTGAGCTCGACTTTGCCTTCTTCCAGCGCCGCTGTTTTCAGCAGCCCATCAATGATACGCATCATTCGCTCGGCGGCATTGAGAATGGTTTGCGTCATCAAATAAACATCCGAGTTGGGCTCCAATTTTTCGCGTATGAGCAAAGCAAAGCCTAATATCGATTGCAAAGGATTTTTGAGGTCATGCGCCACAATGCCCAAAAGTTCTGTTTTCATTCGGCTGGCTTCTTCAGCTTTCTGCCGCAACTTCTCGGCTTCATAGCGCTTGATTTCTATTTCTTCACGTGCCAGTTGTGCTTCTTGCAAGGCAATTTCCAAGCGCTCTTTCGTTGTGGCTAGATCGCGTGAGCGCTTCTCGACAAGATCTGCCAGCTCCTTTTCTCTGCGAATAATGCTAGCTACACGCCAGCGGAAAACTCCTACCGTTGCAAGTCCTAACCCAATCACCACCGTCATCATAAACCACCCTGTTTGATAAAAAAATGGTTTTATGGTCAGCTTGATGCTATCGCCTTTCTCGTTCCAAATGCCATCGTTATTACATGCGGTCACGTGAAATGTGTAGGTGTTGGGCGGTAGGTTGGTATAGGCGGCAATGCGTGGCGTTTCTGCTTCATTCCAAGTTTTGTCAAAGCCCTCCAGCCAGTAGCGAAACCGAACCTTCTTTGGCGCTAGTAGCGATAACCCTGTATAGTGAAATTCCAGTCTCTTCACACCTGCCTCCAGCACAATGTCTTTCGTCTTTGTCCAGCGCTCGTTATCTACATAGACTTCTTCGATGTGCACGGGCGGCGGCGTCAGATTTTTTGGCAACACTTTTGGATTGATTTTCACAGCACCTTTCGCCGTTGGAAACCATAGCATGCCGTCTTTGGTCTTGCAGGCTTTTGCTAGCGCAATACCTTCGTTGGTTTTCATGCCACTTTCCACGCCAAATGCACGAGAGCTTACCTCTGAGCGCTTTCCCTCTGCAAATTCGTTCAGCTCGGCTTTGCTGACGCAGAAAATTCCTGTGTTGCAGTTCATCCAAAGGTAACCATCATCGTCTTCCAAAATCTGAAACACATCATTGCCATACAGCCCATTGCGCGAAGTGTAGGCTGTAATCTTTCCTTCTTTGAGGCGCGATAGACCGCCCGAAGTGCCCACCCACAGCGTGTGTTCTGCATCTTCGTATAAGCAGAAGACCACATCGCCCGACAGCCCTTCTTTTGAGGTGTAGGCAGAGAACTTGCTATTTTTGTAGGCGTTCAACCCGCCGCCATCCGTGGCTATCCAAACTGTGCTATCGCTACTGCAATAGAGCGCAACAATCGAGTTGCTTGTTAAGCCATCAACTGTGCTAAACTTTGTAAATCTGCCATCTTTATAAGCCGCACAGCCATGCACATTTGTACCAATCCATAGTGTTCCATCTTGCGTTTCACAGAGCGTGCAGAGCTCATTGCTTGGCAATCCGTCTTTTTCAGTTAAGGCTCGAAACCTCTTGCCGTCGTAATTGATAAGACCTGCACCAAACGAAGCCATCCAAAATTTTCCATCTTTTGCACGCAGAAATGCCCGAATCGTATTGACAGGCAGACCGTTGTCAGTTGTGTAATTTTTCAACCCATCCTTGGTCCAGTGCGTGATACCTTCAGACGAGCCAAACCACATTGAGCTATCTGTATCTTGGTAGATTGAGTAGATGACATCTGCCACCAAGCCTTCTGCTTTAGAAAAGGTCAGAAATGTGCCATCCTGAAATCGGTTCAATCCCATGCGCGCGGTTCCGAACCATAGGTTCCTTTCATGGTCTTCAATGAAGGCATAGACTTGCATGCCTTCAAAACCTTCTTTTTCCGTGAAGTTCTCAAACTTGCCATCGTAGAAGCGCGAGAGCCCACGAATTGTGCCAATCCAGAATACTCCATCTGAGTCCTGAAAGATTGAATACACTGCTTCACTTGCCAGCCCATCTTTTGTGGTGTAGGTGCGCCAGTGCGTATGCTCAAAGCAAGAGATTCCCGAGTTTGTACCAATCCAAATTCGACCGTCTTTATCCTCACAAATTGTGCGCACGAAATTATCTGGAATCGGCGCTGGTCCTGTATTGTGCCTGTAGACACTTACTACCTCGTTTTGCAATTGCCACAGCCCTAAGTCGGTGCCTGCCCATACTGCACCTCTCGAGTCAATAGTCACAGCATTGATGCTGTTGCTTGGTAAGCCATTGCTTATGGTGTAGGTTGTAAATTTGCCAGTTTGCAACTCCAGCTTGCAGAGCCCTTTTTGCGTGCCTATCCAGAGTCTGCCTAATGCGGTATCGCAGGCAAGGCTTGTGATGATGTTGCTTGGTAAGTGTTCGGGCGCTTGATAGCGTTGAAATTTTCCAGATTTGAGCGAGAGCAATCCGCCACCGTTTGTTCCAATCCAAATTGTTCCATCAGGGGTTTCGCAAAGTGCAAGTACTGTACTGTTTTGAAATTCAGGTGTGTTGCGATGGTCAAAAATGACGAACTTTACTCCATCGAAGCGTATGAGTCCAGCATAGGAGCCCAACCAGATGTATCCTTCATTTTCAGCATGCTTGGTCTGCAAAATGGTGAGCACAGACTGATGCGGCAAACCATCCTTTTTTTGCCACACATCATAGACATACTGCGTGATTTTTTTCTTCGGGTCTAATGCTGCGCCGTCGGGGATATTGCACACCAGTGTCAGTGCCAACCACACCCACAACATGCGTTTGCAGCACCGCCGTGAAAACCTTACATCCATACCTGAAAGTTTGCTTTAATCATGATTGCATGAAGTTATGTATCTTTAGCGTTTGTCGCTTCAAAACGATGCTCTAGATATGAAAATTTCTCTGAATTGGCTTAAAGCTTTTGCACCGTCTTTGGTCCTTACCGAAAGCGAAATTGCAGCGCGGCTTACTTCGCTTGGCTTTGAGGTTGAAAACATTCAGCATCTTGGTGGAAGATTTCACAATGTTGTAGTTGGCAAAGTCCTCGCCTGCCAAAAACACCCTAATGCCGATAGGCTTTCAGTTTGCACAGTTGATGTGGGTCAGTCAGAAGCCTTGCAGATTGTTTGTGGTGCGCCGAATGTTGCTGCTGGTCAGTTTGTACCTGTGGCGCTAGTAGGTGCTGAATTGCATCGGTATAGTGGCGAGACGCTCACCATCAAGAAATCCAAGATTCGTGGCGTCGAGTCTATGGGTATGATTTGTGCAGAAGATGAACTGGGGTTGTCGGATAATCATGATGGCATCATGGTTTTGGGCACTGAGGCAGACTCTTTCGCAGTAGGCGCACCACTTGACACCTATGTTCCACGCGATACTGTCTTCGATCTTGCAATTACGCCTAACCGTCCTGACGCACTCTCACATCTTGGCATTGCACGTGAGTTGGTTGGCGTGACTGGTGTGGCTTTGCCTAGTTATCATGCGCTTCCCTTTGTTCAATCTAGTTCTCGCATTCAGCTTGAAGATACTGCGGCTTGCCCGCATTATGCCGCCGTTTTAATTGAAGGTGTCAAAATCGCCCCTTCTCCTTTGTGGTTGCAAAATCGGCTTAAAGCAATAGGGTTGCGTCCTATCAATAATGTTGTAGATATCACGAACTATGTGCTCCATTCTGTGGGTCAGCCCCTGCATGCTTTTGATTTAGACCAGCTTCTTGAGCAGCGCATTCGTGTGCGCACCGATATTTGCGGTGAGTTTGTTACGCTCGATGGCAAAACCCGTCTTATTGAGCCCGGCATGATTATGATTTGCGATGCCCAGCGTCCTGTCGCAATCGGTGGCATTATGGGCGGTTTGCATTCTGAAATTTCAGACCGCACGACCAACGTGCTTTTGGAATCGGCGTATTTTAATCCGAGTCAGATTCGGCGTGCTTCGAAAAAACTGGGCTTATCTACTGATGCTTCATACCGTTTTGAGCGCGGCGTAGATTGGGGGAACATCAGAGGTGCAGCAGCTATGGCCACTGCCATGATTTTAGAGCTTGCAGGCGGTCGTGTCATTGAGACCACAGAGAATGTTGCTCAAGAGCGCCAGCGCATCCATGTTTCACTTTCACCTCGCCGTGTAAATTCATTCTTGGGGGCGTCGTTGGAGCCTTCGCGCATGGTTTCAATTCTCGTAGGATTGGGTTTTGAGAAAATTGAGCAAACGCCAGAGCAAATTTCTTTTGCAGTTCCCAGCTGGCGCGTCGATGTTAGCGCTGAAGTTGACCTTATTGAAGAAATTGCGCGTGTGTATGGATACGATAATTTCGCCCCGGCTGAAAAAATGAATGCCGCCTATCCTGTCGGTCGTGCCGATAAAGCTCACTTCAATGATCGCTTGCGTCGTTTCATGATAGGCATGGGGTTCAAGGAAATTCTCACTAACCCGCTTTTAAGTCTTTCTGAAGCACAGGTGTTTTCGGAGCGTGTGGTTCGCACGCTCAATCCTATTTCTGAAGATATGGCGGCGCTACGCCCCAGTCTAATGCCTTCTCTTTTGAAAGTTGTGGCACACAATCATAACCTTAGCAATTTCGATTTGCGTCTCTTTGAGGTTGCTAGAGTCTTTGAGTTAGCCTCGCCCGATGAGCCGACACTGGTCTCAGGTTATCGTGAGCGTGAGATGCTTGGAATTGCTATCACAGGTCGGCGTGCCCCGCGCAGCTGGGCACATGCTAATCAGCCTGCAGATTTTTTTGACCTCAAGGGTGCTGTAGAAGAACTGCTTGATGGTTTGCATCTACTTGAAAAATCAAAGTTTATTCCTTATACTCATAATAAGTTGCATTTAGAAATAGATGCAACGCGCAATACGTCGCTCGGCAGAATCTTTGCTGGGGTTTTACAGATTGTGCCCAAGGAGTGGTTGATGCGTTACGATATTGATAAGCCTGTGTTCTTAGCTGAGTTAGATGTAGAGGTGCTGCGCAACTTCGCAGAATTTGATTACGAATATCATGCTCCAGCGAAGTTTCCTGCGGTTACTCGCGACCTTGCTTTTTATGTACCGATTGATGTTGCGTCTGCTGATATGGTAGATGAGATTATTCAAGTGCATCCATCTATTGAGCAAGTGCAAGTGTTTGATGTCTATGAGCCCGTGTCATCGGCAGGTCGTTCAACGAGTGCCGTAGCGAGCCGACGCAGTCTTGCATTCTCACTTAGACTTGTCAGTCATGAGCGCACTTTCACCGAAGATGAAATTAGCGCACTGCTGACAAAAGTGATTGAACGCATTCAATCCAAGTATGGTGCGGAACTTCGCCAAGCCTAACGGTGCGGCAAGTTGCAAGTTGGATTGCGTTCGCATTGTGCCTTGAGTTGTTGCAACGTACTGTTTTTCGCCTTGAAAGCGAATAAAGCGCTTAAGCTGCAGATGATGTCAAAAGAGACAAACCTTAGTCCTGAAGCTGCGCTTGCCGAGTTGGAGCAAGCAGTACAACAGTTGATGTCAGAAAACATCACCCTAAAGCTTGAAAAAGCAGCACTTCAGCGACAATTAGAAGAGTATGCACGCACACATGCGGCTCATACATCTTCTACATCAGCGGCTACGCTTGCGAAAACTGACTTGCACGACTCTGGCGCATTAGTGCTTTCAGCTGTAGAACGGTTGTATTTCAAGGAGCGACTCCAGCGCCTTCTGGAGCTAGTCGATCTTGAATTGCACCGTCTCAGTGCACAGGTGGAACCGTCTAGACCATGAGTAATTTTTTCACTTTATTTTCTGCCAAATGGAACCTATTAAGGTGCGTGTATTCGGCGAGGACTATCCGCTTTTAGTTGAAAATCGCGAGCTTACGGAGTCTGCTGCCAAGCAAGTAGATCTTCAGATGTATGAGTATCGTCGCAAGGGAATAGATTTGAGCACCACTAAAATCGCAATTTTAACAGCAATAACATTTGCAGAAAAGGTTATCGAATTAGAGCAACGTCTTGACCAACTTACTGGTAAAATTACAAATCTTACTCGTCTTCTCTCTACACGAAGTTCTAATACTTCTGAATAACTTATTACCAGTAAGTTTCTTCTAACATGTTCTTTCTCATGTTGTCTAGATTGGCCACTCCAGCGAGCACTTAGGGTTTAAAATCCGCACCAACGCTTGGGGTTGTGTACTTGAAAACCAAAGAATCGTTGCTTACACAATAGGGAGCCCATCTCTCGACGTCGAACGCAGGCCTCACCTACCCTTCAAAGGTAGGATGCTGACCCCAGACATTGTCTGGGCAGCACGGTGGAAGCATGAGACGTGGAGGACGCACCCACTATGACGGTCTGGATTCTTTGGACCGAACACAGCCCGAAGATTCGTGCGGATTTTTTATTTCGATTACACTTTTATGCTGGTGTATTTATGTAACTCTAAAATTGGCAAGAATGGAAAGCGTTATCAATATCTCTATCAATTTTAGCCTCATTGTCTTTACTGCTATCTTCTTCTTTGTCGTTGGCTTTTTTGTCAGTCGCTATTTGCTCGATCGCGTTGGCACAACTAAAGTGCTTGAAGCCGAAGAACGAGCTGTGCAGATTATTCAAGATGCGCTACGTGAGGCACAAGCACAAAAAGAAGCCAAGATGGAAGAAGTCAATGAAGAATGGAGACGCAAAAAACGCGAGTTTGAGCAAGAGGTCAGCATCAAGAACAACAAGTTTGCTCAAGCTCAGAAGCAAGCTAAGGCGAAAGAAGAAGCACTCAACCGTCGCGCTGAACAGCTTCAAAAACGCGAAAAAGCCCTCGAAGAGGCTCAAAAAGATCTTCAGCAAAAACTGCAATTTGTAGAGCAGCGCCAAGCAGAACTCCAACACCTTATTGCTGAACAGAATCTTAAGCTTGAGAACATCAGCGGTCTGAATGCTGAAGATGCAAAAGCTATGCTTATGGAAAATCTTATTACAGAGGCAAAGGCTGCGGCAGCCGATACACTCAAAGCCATTCAAGAAGAGACAATGGCTAATGCCGAAAAAATCGCCGAAAAGATTATCATGTCTGCACTTGAACGCACTGCTCCAACGCTTGCCATCGAAAACACCATCACAGCTGTTCACTTGCAAAGCGATGAACTCAAAGGACGCATCATTGGTCGTGAGGGTCGCAACATCAAAGCTTTTGAGAACATTACTGGCGCAGAAATTATTGTCGATGACACACCCGAAGTAGTTATCCTTTCTTGCTTTGACCCCATTCGGCGCGAACTAGCCAAAATTACTCTGCAGAAACTGCTTGTCGATGGGATAATTCATCCAGGGACGATTGAGAAAGCTCATCAGGCAGCGCAAAAGGAACTTGAAGAACTCATCATGAGTGCTGGAGAAGATGCTATTGTACAGCTTGGTATTCCTAATTTTCATCCTGATATTGTGCGCCTTATTGGCAAGATGAAGTTCCGCTCGAATTATGGACAAAACTTGCTCAAGCATTCGCTTGAGGTAGCTATGCTTGCTGGATACATGGCTGCCGAGCTCAAGCTCGACGTTAAGCTCGCCAAACGAGCTGGACTTTTACATGATTTGGGCAAAGTGCTCGATATGCAAGATGCTCCGCATGGTGTTGCCGCTGCAGAATTTTTGAAAAAGTATAAAGAGCCGCCAATCGTACTCAACGCTATTGCTGCGCATCATGGCGATGTGCCCAAGGAACATCCGATTGCTGAATTGGTTGATGTGGCTAATGTGATGTCTGGCTCGCGCCCTGGCGCACGCGGCGCAATTACGCCAGAGGGTTACATCAAGCGTCTGGAAAGCCTAGAAGAAATCGCCCGCAGTTTCCCAGGTGTAGCCCGCAGTTATGCGCTCCAAGCCGGACGTGAAATCCGTGTCATTGTTGAAGGTGACCGCGTCAGCGACCAGCAAGCTAGCCTACTTGCACATGAGATTGCTAACAAAATCATGTCTTCCGTACAGTACTCTGGTCAAATCAAGGTTACTGTAGTGCGAGAGACACGTGCCGTTGCATACGCACGCTAAGTTGGCAGTGCCCCTTACACAACAAAAAGAGCGCAAGACGGTCAAGTCTTTGCGCTCTTTCTATTAGCCGTGGCTTTTCAAAAGGCACAATTATTTCTTTGTGCTGTTCAGCAGTTCAGCCAACTTGGCTTTTTCTTCCTCGCTCATCTGACTAATTTTTTCAATCAAGTCTTTATCGTTCTTTGGTATTTCTGTTACCTTGTTGATTTCTTCTTCGATGCCAGCTTGCGCGCGTCTAAATTCGTTAATGCTTTTGCCCAATCCTCGTGCTAGCTCAGGCAGTCTCTTTGCACCAAAGAAAATTAGAACGATGAGAAAGATAAGAAGCAGTTCTTGTCCGCCTAACCCAAACATTTTTTTCTCCTATGCTTTGTTTGCTTAATCTACGCAAAGTCTTAGAATTTCCATTCACTTCCCACGATTTTTATACTCAATGCGCACAGCTGTATGGGGCACTGCTTCCAGACGTTCTTTTGGAATCGGTAAGCCTGAGACTGCACAAATTCCATACGTGCCATTTTTGATGCGCTCTAAGGCTTTGTCGATGTAGCTCAAGTAGCGTTCGTCGCGAGCAATGAACATAAAGTGCTGCTCTCTATCCATAGTCTCTGTGCCATGGTCAGCCATGTGCATAGAGTAGCTGGAGTTATGTTCTTCGCGGTCGCCATCTTCGCTATAAGCGTTGCGCATGATTTCTAGGTCACGCAGGACTTCTGCACGCTTCTGTAGCAAGATGTTTTCAAAGTGCTTGAGCTCTTCAGGTGTCAGGTAGGTTTTGGTCAAGCGCTGTTCAGGCACCCCTCCACTTGACCCAGTAGTGGTCTGGGGTTGGACTTGAGATTCTGCCACTGGCTGCGGCTCAATGTCTTGCGGTTTTGCGACCGTTTCAGGCTTAGATTTGGTAGCAGCTTTTTTCGTTACTGCCTTCTCACCAGTCAGTTTTGTAGACTTTGCCGCAGCTCTTGCCTTCGATGACTTTGCTGTCGGCTTCTTTGCCTTTGAGCTCTTCTTTCTTTTTGCTGCCATACTCTACTACAGAATTAGGTTATACAAAAAACTATTTTTTCTCCAACTCAATGGTGCATGGCTCACCGTTGATATCCTCTACAAAGCGTGTACCTTTGTTGAGCGCAAAATCTAGCGCTACGGCTAGTGTCTCGTTTTGGATGTATTCTTTATTGCGCTCCAGTGCAGCCTGCAAAGTCTTTGTAGTATTGACACGCAAGAAAATTCTATCGGTAATGTCTAAGCCCATTTCTTTACGACAGGCCTGCACGCGACTGACAAACTCACGTGCCAGTCCTTCGTGAATGAGCTCTTCATTGAGTTCTGTGTCTAACGCTACTGTGAGCTTGAGTGCTTCATCTGAAGCAACCAGCCAACCTTCTAAATCTTCTGACAAAATTTCGACATCTCCTCTTTCCACCTTGACGCGTCGACCTGCCACTTCAAATTCGTATTCACCAGCTTTTTCTAATTCTGCAATTTCCTGCGCTGAGAAAGCTCGCACACGATTTGCCACAGCATTCACATCCTTACCAAACTTTTTGCCCAGTGTCTTGAAGTTTGGTTTTGCCTTTTTGCTGATGATGCCTGTCTCATCATCTACAAATTCTATAGCTTTGATATTGACTTCATCGAGGATAATATCTTTTACTTTTTCTAACTCCTCACGTGTCTGTTTTTCTAACACGGGTAAGAGCATTCGGCGAAGCGGTTGACGCACTTTTAGCTCAGCTTTTTTGCGTAGCGACAGCGCCAGCGAACAGATGCTCTGTGCTTTTTTCATGCGCATCTCGAGTGCTTTGTCAATTGCCGCTTCTTCAACTTCTGGGAAATACGACAGATGCACAGACTCATACGGCTCTTTGCCTGTAACCGTATTGAGATTACGATAAATTTCTTCTGCAATAAATGGGCAGAAGGGCGAGACCAGCTTTGCTACTGTTATCAAGCATTCGTAGAGCGTTTGATAAGCTGCCAGTTTATCTAAGCCCATCTCACCTTTCCAGAAGCGGCGGCGAGAGCGACGAATGTACCAATTTGAAAGATTGTTGACGGTAAATTCTTCAATCAGGCGCGTGGCGCTGGTCGGGTCATAATTCGACATCGCCTCATCGACGGCTTTGATGAGCGTGTTCAGCGATGAGAGAATCCACCTATCGAGCTCGGTGCGCTCTGCAAGGGGCAAACGCTCTTCTTTATACTCAAAGCCATCGACATTGGCATACAAGGCAAAGAATCTGTAACTTTCAATAAAACTGCGGAAAAACTTACGCTGCTCTTCAACAATTTCTTCCTCATCAAATGCTTTTGGTAACCATACTGGGCTTGAATTTACTAAGTACCACCGCAATGAATCTGCACCATACTTTTCTATTATCACAAATGGATCGACCACATTGCCCTTGGACTTGGACATTTTCTGCTTGTGTTTATCCAAGATGTGTCCATTGACAATGAGGTTCTTAAACGCTGGTTTGTCAAAAATCAGTGTAGCAATTGCATGCAGTGTATAGAACCATCCGCGTGTTTGGTCGACGGCTTCGCAGATGTAGTCGGCAGGAAAACTGCGCTCAAATTCTTCACGATTTTCGAAGGGATAGTGCCACTGTGCAAACGGCATAGCGCCTGAGTCGAACCACACGTCAATGAGTTCAGGCGTGCGAGTGAATTTTTTGCCATTCTTGATGAAGTAAATTCTATCGACAAATGGTTTGTGCAAATCGAGCTCTACAAGACCTTGGTCTAAGGCATCGCCCAGTTTGTATGTTTTGCCGTCAATGTCGATAAAGCCTTCACGCAGTTCTGCAATGGAGCCAATGCAGAAGAGATTGCCTGATGTGTGGTCATCTCCGATTTTGAAATCCTCAGATACCCAAATAGGTAGCGGTGTGCCCCAGAAACGCTCGCGCGACAGTGCCCAGTCTTTGTTTTCTTCTAACCAATTGCCAAAACGCCCTGTGCCAATTTCTGGCGGATGCCAATTGATTGTTTTGTTGAGTTCTACCATACGCTTTGCTACCGCCGTGGTGCGGATATACCACGACTCGCGTGCATAGTAAATGACAGGTACATCGTATCGCCACGAAAAAGGATAGCTATGCGTAATGGTTTCCTTGCGGAACAACTTGCCTGCCTGCTTTAGCTCGGCAATGATTTCAGGGTCTGCATCTTTGAAGAATTTTCCTGCGTAGCGCGGCACTTCGTCGGTAAACACGCCATTGCGTGCAATTGGCTGATACATCGGCAGCCCATACTTCTTGGAAATTTCATAGTCATCGGCTCCAAACGCTGGCGCACAGTGCACAATGCCTGTACCATCTTCTATGGACACAAAATCTCCCAGCGTTACAAAAAAAGCCTTTTCTTTGACCTTCAAGTGTGGCAAGAGCTGCTCATACTCCATAAACTCTAACGCTCTGCCCTTGAACTCTTCAAGCACTTCAATTGGACTTTCTCCTGCAGACTCGGCGAGCACATTTAGCCGTGCCTTAGCCAGTATGTAAATTTCATCTTCTACCCTTGCGCGCACATAATCGACCTCGGGATTGACCGCCAGACAAACATTTGAAATGAGTGTCCATGGCGTTGTCGTCCATGCCAAGAAGTACTCATTTTCACGATGCTTGAGTTTGAACTTGACATAGATACTTGGGTCTTTGACTTCCCTATAACCCAGCGCCAATTCGTGTGAACTTAGTACGGTCTCCGACCTTGGGTCTTGTGGAACAATTTTGTAGTCTTTGTAAATTAGTCCTTTGTCAAAGATTTGCTTCAAGCCCCACCACACTGACTCAATGTAGGCATTGTCGCATGTGATGTAGGCGTTTTCCATATCGCACCAGTATGCGATTCGGTCGGTGAGCTTGCCCCAGCCTTCTTTGTTATCTTGAATGTGGAAATAAACCAAGCGCCGTGCTTCTCGGTTGAATTCTTCAATACCGTAGGCTTCTACAGCCGATTTATTTTTCAGACCTAATTTTTTTTCAACGGCAATCTCTACGGGCAAGCCATGCGTATCCCAGCCAGCTTTGCGAGGCACACAGAAACCTTTGAGTGTTTTATATCGGCAAATGAGGTCTTTGGTCGTTCGACTCAAGACATGATGCACACCCGGCTTGCCATTGACTGTAGGCGGTCCTTCGTAGAAGGTAAACCTTGGCTGATGCTGACGCGTGGAAATGCTCTTTTCAAAAATGCGATGCTCTTTCCAGAAATTGAGAATCTCAGCTTCAAGAGCGCTGTATGTCAGGTCAGGAGGAAGTTCTTTGAACTTACGCATTACCGTATCTCTTCACGCTAACTTGGCTTGGTAGCACTCGTGCTCTTGCACGGCTTACAAAGTGTGCAAATATATTTGGCATTGCTTAATAAACAAAGAGAAATTTTCCAAATCCTTAAAAAAATTTGCCCTCATCACGATGATGAGGGCACACACCACTAAAATTTACTTCTTGTTGCCACCCGTTAGAGAATCGACGGTGCGGTTGATGGCTTTGCTGAACGCTTCAGCCAGTGTGGTTGCTGTCTTACCTCCTGCTTCAAATGCGCCTTCAACGACTTTCCAAGCATTGCTTGCACCCATGTCAGCAGCTCTGCCGATGCTGACTAGCACCTGCGTAATGACACCTCCGCGGACTTCGTCCATTTTTCCTCCAAAGTTTAAGTGTTAGCGAAGTGATTGATTTTTTACCACTTCTGCCTCTAACATCAAGAACGGTTTGAGAATTTCAGCACTGGCTAAAAAAGCGCGCCACCTTGAACAGGCTTCCGCGATGCACCCTCATCCTCACTTCATGAGCACCATTTTTTTGCTCGCCACATACCGACCACGACTCCCAACCGCCTCCAACCGATACACATACACCCCACTGCCCAATCCACTCCCCTCAAACCGCACCTCATACACCCCAACCCCCTGACGCACCCCTCCTACCACCTCCTTCACCAGCCGCCCTAACATGTCATACACCCGCACCCGCACCTCACTCTCCTCCGGCAACACATACCGTATCGTCGTCACAGGATTGAACGGATTCGGATAGTTCTGCATCAACTCATAGTCCCGACTCACGCGCTTGCCCTCTACCTCCACCCGAACCGCATAATCATGAACCGTCCCATCAAAATCCACCGACCGCAACGCATACACATAGCGCTCGCCCTCTCGCACCCGCTCATCTATGAACCGATACCGCCGACCCACGGCACTTGTGCCCGCGCCACGCAACGCCGCATGCTCTCGGTAGTCAGCAATGACTTCGCCGTTGCGCATGAGCATAAAGCCCGCATTGTCTCGCTCCGAGGCCGTCTGCCACTCCAGCACCACGCCCAGCACCGTCGCCTCTCCCTTGAACCCCACTAACTCCACTGGCAACGGGTCGTCCGTCGGATTCGTCGTGCCTAATGACACAAAGAAGGTGCTGTTCGCAACTACCGATTCCGAGAATGTGTCTGAACTAAAGGTCGTGGGCAGAGTGCTCGTGTTGACTGACAACGGTCCCCGACTTTGCCAGTTTCCACTGACGCGTGTGGCAATCTTGAGCGTTGTGTTGCTCGGCACCTGATTGACGGCATCATCGGCGTTGATTGCCATGTCCTGGACTTGTGATATCGTTACATTGTTGCTGCCCGTATTGAGAAAGCTGTAGTAGCGCAGGTCGGAGACTTTCTCCAAGGGGGAATTGACGCCTGCTAAGCTATTTGCATTGCCGTCAATGAGTTCTGCCCGCAGCGAGGTGCCTAAAAGAGGTGAGCCGTGAGTGAGATTTGACGATAGGTGGTGTTATCGCCGATGGGGAAGAGGTAGGTTTGTGAGACGCCTGTGACGGCGCGTTCAAGGCGGGCGTTGATGTGTCCAGAGGTGGGAGGAGTGACAGCACCTGTGGCACTGTTCAGCACGCGCACCACATCGCTGGCATTGACGCTGCTCACGATACCGCCTTGCAGGGTGAGCTGGTCATTAACGAAGACGCTACCGTTGGTGCTCTCCAGCGTTTTGTTGGCGCCCGAGATGGTCAGGCGGTGGTATTGTGTGTTAGGGGCAGTGCTTGGGTTGCGTGCCGTGATGGTCTGTAGCGCCGTGCCGTTGTAATCCACCGTGCCATTGGTGTTAATGCTGGTCAAATTCCAGCTATTGGGGATGCCTGAACTCGGCGATTGCTGCCTAAAAAAGGTCGGCGCATTTGGTGGCGGCAGCAGCGGATTTGAGCCAATCAGCGCGCCTGTTCCCATACCATGCACATCCCCGATGCGCAGTGTGGCATTTGTGCCCATAATCAAGTTAGAGGTCGCACCAGGCGGGGTTGGTCCAGTCTGTGTGGCAATCATCTCAGCACCATCTTGTGCAATGAGCGTGCCATTGAGCGTAAAGTTGCGGCCGTTGCTGCATGCAATCGCTGACCCACTCGGCAAGGTAATGCTCGCACCCAGTGGAATCTCCCACTTTGCCAAAATGTTGGTCTCGCCGCCTGTGCCCAGCCACACCACGCTCGGCACCGTGAAGGTCGCCGATGCTCCCGTCAGCCGAATCGTAGGGTCGGCACCGACGCCGAAGCGGTCGCCGCTGAAGCGACAAGTGTTTGCCAGCGACACATTTCCACCAAACTCTAAGATGTTGGTGCCTGAACCTGCGGGAAACGACAAGTTGCCCGCTAAGAATAGGGGCACAGAAAACGTGAAATTTCCATTGACGGTCAGTGTGGTGTTGCACGCATTGTTGCAATCCACTCCGCCCATGACCAATCCCGAGCCGCCTGTGGCTGATGTTGCTCCTGACACATCGCCCGTTACGGTCAGCGTCACGGTGGAACTTGGGCGGTTGTTGATTACCAACACTGTGTTGCTACTTGATGGAAAGGTGGTTGAGCTGGTGGCACTGCCGATGGAGAGGGTGCCGAAGGTATGGGCAAATGAACCGCCGCTGCCTACTGGCGTCAGGATGAAGACCCCACGCCAGAGCTCCACGCTGTTTGCCGTGATGTTGCCTTCTACAATGTTTGGGTTGTTGAAGAGGAAAAATGGTGGTGGAGGGGTTTGAGACTACGATGCCGCCGGTGTTGTTGATGACCAAGTTGTTGTAGGTGCGGGCGGTCACGGCTTGCGTCACGGTGCCGTTATACTCAATCGTGCCGTTGCTGGAAATGCTGGTCAAATCCCAGGTTGGTGGTGTTGGTGAGCCCGGTGATGTTCTTCGGATGAAGAGCGGGAAATTGCTCACGGGGTTTAAGACCGTACCATCGCCGAGCCCCTGTGGGTCTGCCACACGGATGATGCCGTTAAGTCCCATGGTCAATAGTGTTTGTCCTGAGCCATCGCCCGTAAAGGTTGAAATAAGTTCGGCGCCATCTTGCGCAACGAGCGTGCCATATACCGTTAGCCCAAACCCGCCATGAATCGCAATGCCAGAAGTGGGGGTCATGGTAACTTGTGAGCCTGCCGCAATCTCCCAGTTGGTGATGGCATTGGTCTCGCCATCTAAGCTTGATGTACCAACCCACACATTGGGATGCACTGTAAAGGTCTGCAAAGTTGTGCCAATGAAGCGGATGGTTGGCACAGACCCGCCGCCACTACGCCGCCCGTTGTAACGACTGCCATTTTTGAGCTTAAAATCTCCCTTAAAGTTGAACTCCATGGTTCCGTTTGCAAACCCACCTTTCGCAATATTTCCTGTACTTCCTCCTCGTATATCTCCTGCCCATGAGGAAAATATTGTCCCATTGCCCACTAAGTCCAAGCGTGCGCCTGAGAGGTCAAAATTTCCATCCACGGTCATTGATGGCACCAGAGGTGCTACCAATGTTCAACCCTGTTCCCGACGCTGGCGAAACCAGCATAATCGTCACGCCCTCATTTGCATGCGACAAGCTCGGTGCCGTGACATCTCCTGTCACCGTGAGATTGGTGGTGGCATTGGTGGCGCTGACCACAGCAATGCCCGTATTGTGCAGAACGCCATTTTCGCCATTAGGATCGGGACCATACACAGAGGTGCTGGTATTACTGCCAATTTGAATGCTCCCCACCGAGTGGGTGAGTGATGTATTATCCGCCCTGTTGAGAATGAGTATGCCTCTCTTAAGTATTAGGTTTCCTGAAATCTTCAATTGGGCGAGCACGACGGTGGGATTATCCTCACGATAGCGAGGTGTTTCATTGAGATAATCTATCGTTACAGCGAACCTCACCTGCCCAACCTGATTGTTAATCTCAAGCGATTGCATTTCTATTTCTATCGAGCTGCCGCCCGACTGCCCGATAGTTTGTGTCGCATCAGTCTCTGCGGGATCATCCAGCTCGTTTGGCAGCAGTGTTGCTGAAAAGTTTTCCATGATGACAGGACCTAAGTCAAAAGTTCCTGTGCCTATCAGGGATTGCGGTCCATATGTGCTGCGTGAAAATCTCGTGGTACAAACGGCAGTGCCTACCACTAAATCGACTGTTCCGTTATTTTGGAATGTTGTTGCCATGTTTGCTGGGTCGGTCGAGAGCGGTTCAAGCAGCAGCTGGTGTGTCGTAATCGCGCTGGGTTGTAGGGTTATTTTTCCTAAAGAGTTCACGGTTACATCGCGGGCTTTAAGCGTGCGCGCCGCCACATTGTCATACTCGAGGGTGCCGCCATCATCCACCGTCACCGAAGCCAGCGTGTTCGGCGGCGAGACGTCCAGCGTGACAATGTCTCCTGTACTGATAATTGCTTCATCTCCCTCCACAGTGCCCGGTACACCATTAGGCAACCAAGTTAATGGGTTGCTCCACGATCCGCTCTGAACACTGGTGTAAGTGATTTGCGCTACAGCAGTGGTGCAGAAGCAGAGTAGGCTCAGTGCCAAGAGCCATGCTTTTTTCCCTGTTGTCCCAAGATGTAAGTGCTTTCTCATTTTAACGCTCCTTTGTCTTGCATGCTGTCTCATGCGTTTTTGATTGATTAAAAGATTATCGTCAAAATCGAAGCAACGGACCCGGTCTATTGCGTGATGTCTATTGCGTGATAACTCACTGGGAATATTGAAACTGCAGTTTTGGGAGAGAGAGGGAACTTTTTGAAACTGCTTTGCAGAAAGAACGAAACTGATGCTGAAATATAGCACTTTTCTGCTTCTCAAGCAAGAAGTCCTTGTTGAAGGAGAGGGACAATAGGGTTTGCTATCCTCACTTTGTCATTGCTGAGCAAAGCGAAGCATCCACATCGCACTGGATTCCTCGCTTTGCTCGGAAATGACAAAAGCGAGCATCCACCATGACAAAAAGTGCTCGCTATGACCAAAAAGTGACTTGCCACGACAAAAAAGAGAAAAAGCATGCTTGAAATTTCATCCTCACTTCATGAGCACCATTTTCTTGCTCGCCACATACCGACCCCTCGCCGACACCGCCTCCAACCGATACACATACACCCCACTGCCCAATCCACTCCCCTCAAACCGCACCTCATACACCCCTGCACCCTGACGCACCCCACCAACCACCTCCTTCACCATCCGACCTAACATATCATACACCCGCACCCAAACCGCACTCTCCTCCGGCAACACATACCGTATCGTCGTCACAGGATTGAACGGATTCGGATAGTTCTGCATCAACTCATACTCCCGACTCACGCGCTTGCCCTCTACCTCCACCCGAACCGCATAATCATGAACCGTCCCATCAAAATCCACCGACCGCAACGCATACACATAGCGCTCGCCCTCGCGCACCCGCTCATCTATGAACCGATACCGCCGACCCACGGCACTTGTGCCCGCGCCACGCAACGCCGCATGCTCTCGGTAGTCAGCAATGACTTCGCCGTTGCGCACCAGCATAAAACCCGCATTGTCTCGCTCCGAGGCCGTCTGCCACTCCAACATCACGCCCAGCACCGTCGCCTCTCCCTTGAACCCTACTAACTCCACCGGCAAGGGGTTATCCGTTGGATTCAATGTGCCCAAAGTAAAGTATTCCAACTGCCCTACCGTGCTAAACGCCCCAGCCGGAAACGACGCCGAAGTCAGCGTCCCAGCATTTGCTGGCACAGGCGCCGATTGACCGTAGTTGTCATACGGTCCGTTAATCGTGTTAGACCGATGTGCCATGACCACACTCGTGCCCCCTGCATCCACGCCATCATTCGGACCATAGTCTAACGAAATAGACTGTGCGCCCGTCCATGTTCCACTTACCCGTGAGCCCAGCCAGTAGCGCACATTTGATACTTCTCCCGGTGGCGGTGGAAAGGTGCCGCCCGCCGCACGCGGACTTTGACGAATCTCCCGAAAGCCGATGATGGCGCTGCTTGCCGTCACATCGTTGAGCGTTAGTGGTCGGTAGTCGTCGGCATCGCCGATGGGGTAGAAGTAGTCTTCGCTGCCCGTGCCCGTCAGGGTGCGTTCAAGGCGGGCGTTGATGTGTCCTGAAGTGCGTGTGACAGCGCCCGTTGCAGTGTTCAGCACGCGCACCACATCGCTGGCATTGACGCTGCTAACAATGCCGCCTTGCAGGGTGAGTTGGTCATTAACAAAGACGCTACCGTTGGTGCTTTCCAGTGTTTTGTCGCTGCCCGAGATGGTCAGGCGGTGGTATTGTGTGTTGGGCGCTGTGCTCGCGTTGCGTGCTGTGATGGTCTGCAGCGCCGTGCCGTTGTAATCCACCGTGCCATTGGTGTTAATGCTGGTCAAATTCCAGCTATTGGGGATGCCTGAAGCAGGCGATTGTTGCCTAAAAAAGGTCGGCGCATTTGGCGGCGGCAGCAGCGGATTTGAGCCAATCAGCGCGCCTGTTCCCATACCATGCACATCCCCGATGCGCAGTGTGGCATTTGTGCCCATAATCAAGTTAGAGGTCGCACCAGGCGGGGTTGGTCCAGTCTGTGTGGCAATCATCTCAGCACCATCTTGTGCAATGAGCGTGCCATTGAGCGTAAAATTGCGGCCGTTGCTGCATGCAATCGATGAGCCGCTGGGCAAGGTAATGCTCGCCCCCGTAGGAATCTCCCACTTTGCCAAAATGTTGGTCTCGCCGCCTGTGCCCAGCCACACCACGCTCGGCACCGTGAAGGTGGCCGATGCTCCCGTCAGCCGAATCGTGGGGTCGGCACCGACGCCGAAGCGGTCGCCACTGAAGCGACAAGTGTTTGCCAGCGTGACATTCCCACCAAACTGCAAAGTGTTGGTGCCTGAACCTGCGGGAAACGACAAGTTGCCCGCTAAGAATAGGGGCACAGAAAACGTGAAATTTCCATTGACGGTCAGTGTGGTGTTGCACAAGTTGTTACAGTTGATTCCGCCCATCACCATGCCCACGCCGCCTGTGGCTGAGCTTGCCCCTGAGACATTGCCCGTCACGGTCAGCGTCACGGTGGAGCTTGGACGGTTGTTGATTACCAACACTGTGTTGCTACTTGATGGAAAGGTGGTTGAGCTGGTGGCACTGCCGATGGAGAGGGTGCCGAAGGTATGGGCAAATGAACCGCCGCTGCCTACTGGCGTCAGGATGAAGACCCCACGCCAGAGCTCCACGCTGTTTGCCGTGATGTTGCCTTCTACAATGTTTGGGTTGTTGAAGAGGAAAAATGGTGGTGGTGAGGGGTTTGAGACTACGATGCCGCCGGTGTTGTTGATGACCAAGTTGTTGTAGGTGCGGGCGGTCACGGCTTGGGTCACGATGCCGTTATACTCAATCGTGCCGTTGCTGGAAATGCTCGTCAGGTCCCAGTTCGAAGCTGGCGGAGCGAAGCCCGCTGCCGTTCTTCGGATAAAGAGCGGGAAATTGCTCACGGGGTTTAAGACCGTACCATCGCCGAGCCCTTGTGGGTCTGCTAATCGGATTCGACCATTGCTTCCCATCGTGAGGATGGAACTGCCTGTCGGTGTTCCCGTCGTGGTAGCAATTAGTTCTGCGCCGTCTTGGCATGTCAGCACGCCCTGCACACTAAGCGAACGCCCGTTGTTGCACGCCAATACAGAACCTGATGTCATGGTCAGGCTTGCGCCTGCATTAACTTGCCAATTGCATAGCACATTGCTTTGGTTTCCTGCAGTTCCCAGTAGCACTTCTGGTGGCACTGTGTAGGTCGCTGATGTTCCTGTAAAGTTTACCTGAAAATTGCCCGGCGTAGCAGTAAAGCGATAGGCATTAAAGCGAGAGTTTGGCGACGAGATGATGAAATTTCCGCCCAAGTTTAGCGTGTGACTGCCTGACGTGGTTATGCTGGTGTTGCCAGCAAAAAAGAGCGGGATACTGAAGTTAAAGTTGCCACTGATGTTGAAGTTGGTTACGCATGCCGCATTACAGCTCTGACCGCCCATGATAAGCAATACGCCGCCTGTGGCACTTGGGTCACCCGTTACATTGCCTGTCACATTGAGATTTACGGTCGTGTTGGCGCGGTTATTGACCACCAGCGCTGTATTACTCGTTAGAGTTGAAAAGTTCGTCGAGCTGGTCGCGCTGCCCATTACAATGTTGCCAATAGGATGAGTGAGCGTGCCTGACCCTGTCGTTGGCGTGAGCACGCATACACCGCGGCGAATGATGAGCGAATTTGCCGCGACCACGCCATCCGCAATGCAGGGATTGCTGGGTGGTGAACCTATAGTCAGACTGCCATTGGGGTTATTGATTTCGAGATTGTTATACGATGTGGCTGGCGTTGCTGTGGAAAGGTCAGTAATACGCTGCGTGTTACTTGGACCTGCACCATTATACTCGACGGTACCGGCGCTGGCTAAGCCTGTAAGGTTCCAGTTCTGTGGCGCTCCCCGGCGCGTGATACAAAATGCAAATGGTGTTGCAGAACTGCCATTGCCTAAGCCATTTGGGTCTCTCACCACTAACCGTCCATTTGGACCCATTTCCAGACGCGGACTTGTTGACCCTGTGCCTACATTTGCACCCGCTATCTCTCCATCATCTTCTACAATTAGCGTGCCATTGATAAGCAGCCGCCGCGCTGGCACTGCCGCAATCGTTACACTCGATCCATTTACTACGTTATAGACCCCATCAATATCCATGACGGTGCTGGCATTTGCCAGCGGGGCGTCTGTAAATACCACATATGGCACATTGTAAGTTGCCGGGTTTGCTAATGTGCCACCCCTCAGAATCAATCTTGGAGTCGTGGTTCCCGGACCATTGCCATTAAATCGACTGTCCGTATTAGAGATGATGAAATTTCCTGTGTTCGCTGTGTTGAGCGTCCCAACAGAAAGCGTCATGCTGCCCACAGACCCTTGAGAATAGCCCGCCAGCCGTCCATTGCACACAATGCCGATGCGTGAGGTCGCGATAAAATTGCCTTGCACATCGAGCGTGGCACTGCCGCCATTGCAATTTGGAGACGCCAGTCCCAACGACACGCCTCCATTTATATTAGAGTAATTCGCATTTGCCTCAAAATCTCCTGTAACCGTCACTTTGCAGTTGGAATTGGTGGCATTGTTTATCGCGATGGCAGTGTTGACTGTAACTGTAAGAGGGCACTTGGATAATTGTACTTGATGCACTGCCTAAAGAGAGCCTGCCGATGGTGTGTTCTCGGGTTACATTGTTGTCGGAGCAGAACGACACGACGCCGAGCTGCACCTCCATGGTGCCTGTTACCGTGATATTGCCCACAATGTTGGTGATGTTATTGACCGTGAAAGCAGTTGGGAACAAAGTAGTTACAAAAGTACCCGCATTGTTGACAGTCAGGTTATTGAATTGGGTGGTGCCGGCGCCGCCCACATTCTGCGGTCCTGTGCCATTGAGCGTCACGGTTGCAGTGCTGATAAAGCCGCCGCCTGCTCCTACGGAAAGGTTACGCTGAATTTGTATGTCATTCTCAATTGTAACCGTACCTGTGCCCGTCTTAATAAAATCCCGCACAAATGTTCCTGCAGGAATGTTCATAATCGTGCCATCGACGTTGTTAAACACCACATCATCACCGTTAATTGGCACCTGATTGCCAACCCAGTTTGATGCCACATTCCAATCCCCGCCTGTCGTCAAAGCCCATGTCCGCGTCATTTGCCCTGATGCTTCTTGCGTGAAGAAACTGCTGGCTAACGCAGTCCATACTCCCAGTGCCATAAAGGCTTTCAGCCAGATGCGCATGGTGCGCCCACTCAAGTAAAATTTCATCATGGTCAGTTTGCTTTAGGTTGTTTGACAATTCTTGACAAATTAAGTGAAAACCACAAAAGTGCTTGGCATAACATCGCCCTATCATGCTGAACAAAGTGAGCATCCACGCGCTAGATTCACCTCACCCTGTTTCGGCGATGCCGAAACGTCCCTCTCCTTTTGGAAATAGTAGGGTGAGGTTCGCCATCCCTGCCCTGTTGAACTCCGTGACACTCCCACACTGGAT
>PHFL01000014.1:77706-115309 GCA_002794105.1 Candidatus Thermochlorobacter aerophilus
AGTATGGATGCTTCACTGCGCTCAGCATGACAAGATGGTGGATGCTTCACTCTGCTTTGCTCCGTTCAGCATGACGGTGCATCTTGCAGGAGAGTAGAGTAAATTGGTTCAACTCGAATCCTATTTCGGAGCGTGCATTTACTTAACTCTAATCATCAACGCCACTTCATGCAATTACTACTTTTCTTTGCCATTTGGCTGGTGGCAATGCCACGATATGCCGCCGTTGCGCAGCCTGTGCCTGAATATGGTTTTGCCAAATATGCGCTGCAGAACCAGCCTGCGTCGTCGCTTGGCACCAATGTGGTCAATCATATTCGCTACAGTGAGTCGGCGCGTCGCATTTGGCTGGCTGGGCGCAATGGGCTGGTCTATACGGATGATGGTGGCGCCACGTTCAACACCATCACGGCAATTCGGCGCTTTAACGAGAATGGCATTCAGGCGCTGGATGTGCGTGGTCAGCGGATTTGGGCATCGAGCTCGCGCCTGACCGAACGCGATGGGCGGCGTTTTCCCACTGGCGACGGCTTGATGTTCTCGAGCGATGGCGGACGCACTTGGAAAGAGCTTCCCCAACCGCTTGACCAGCCCAGCGATTCAGCAGAGCGATACGGCATCAATGTGCTGCGCGCCTTGCCGATTACAGTGCCTCAGCAAAATGTCATCTACGATATTGCTCTTGGCACTCGCGACAGTAGCGTGTGGGTTGCTACATGGTCGGGCGGGATTCGGCGCACACAGAATAACGGTCAATCGTGGCAACGCATGGTGCTTCCGCCCACGGGTAGGCAGCGCATCGCTCCGACCGATACGCTTAATTTTCGCTTAGAGCCTCGACGCGGCGCGCAAGGCGATTTGGTGTTCTTAGGCTTTTCCGTCTTGCAAGCCTCCGATGGCGCCGTCTGGGTTGGCACCGTCGATGGCATCTGTCGCACCGATGAGCCGGAGGCGCTGTATCCTTCTTGGGTCAAATACAATCGCACGTTTGGCGGTTTATCAGGCAATTGGGTGATTGCTATTCGTGAGCAAGCGGCAACGGCTCGGCGAGCTCGGGCAATTTGGGCAGCATCGTGGCGCGCTGAATCCAATCAGGAAAATTTTGGCGTCTCTTGGACACGCGACAATGGCGAAACTTGGCGCACCGCCCTCTTGGGCGAGCGCATCTACGACTTTGCCTTTCGTGGCGACACGGTCTATGCTGTCGGCACCAACGGGCTCTTCATCTCACCAGATGGCGGCGAGACATGGCTCAACCAGCGCTCGATACGCGATGCCTTGAATCCACGTAAGTTTATTCGTGCTCAAGCTGAATTTTATGCCTTGTGTTTTGAACCGTTTGGCGCCAGCGGTCGGCTCTGGTTAGGCAGCGAAGATGGCACAGCACTTTCTACCGACGGCGGCAATAGCTGGAAAATTTTTCGTGCTGACCTTGCCACCGACGAGAAAACAAAAACTTATGCTTATCCGAATCCTTTTGCGCCACGCATTGATGGCGTGGTACGCATTCGCTATCAGCTTTCGCGCCCTGCCAGCGTAACCATTCGCATCTTTGATTTTGCCATGAACCCCGTGCGCACCCTCATCCAAAGCCAATTGCGACCGGCTGGCGAAGACGAAGATGTCTGGAACGGTCAGAGCGACACAGGCGTGCGGGTTGCCAACGGGGTCTACTTTTACAGCATTGAAATTGCAGGCGAAGCACCTCTACGCGGCAAAATTTTGGTGTTGGAGTAAAATTGTCTGCACTTCAAGCGCAGGAAGCATCTACCTCACCCTGTTTCGGCGATGCCGAAACGTCCCTCTCCTTTTGAAGGAGAGGGACAAGAGGGTGAGGTTCGCCATCCCCAACCTGTCATGCTGAACGAAGCATGAGCGCAGTGAAGCATTCACGCGCTGGATTCACCTCACCCTGTTTCGGCGATGCCGAAACGTCCCTCTCCTTTTTGAAGGAGAGGGACAACAGGGTGAGGTTTGCCATCCCCAACCTGTCATGCTGAACGAAGTGAAGCATCCATACTGGATTCCTCGCTACGCTCGGAATGACATCGCCTGTCATGCTGAACGCAGCGTAGCGCAGTGAAGCATCCACGCGCTAGATTCACCTCACCCTGTTTCGGCGATGCCGAAACGTCCCTCTCCTTTCAAAGGAGAGGGACAAGAGGGTGAGGTTCGCCATCCCCAACCTGTCATGCTGAACGAAGTGAAGCATCCATACTGGATTCCTCACTGGCGTTCGGAATGACAAAAAAGAAGTGCTCGGAATGACAAAAAGACATGCGCCTGATGACCATAACAGGTTGAACAGCCATGCTCTGCGACAACGAAAAAAGAGAAGTATGGAAGGCGCAATGCACAATGCCTGCAAGCTATTCTTGCGGCTTGAATCGCACCAGCGGGAGATTGAGCTTTTCACCGCCATACTTGATGGCATCGTTCCAGACCAAGACAACCTGTTCGGACTTTGGTAAGCGTGCTTGCGGTAGATAATCGGATGGGATGACCGCTGAAGAATCTCCAAAGTCAGCTACAAATGACACAAAGCACTTTTCTCCTTGACCTGGCAGGAATCTCAAAATAGCTTTGCTTGACTTTCACATTGATTTTGTTTTTTTCAACAAACTCATTGAACTCTGTATAGAGGTAGTTAGTAGAAATAAACTGCAATTTGCGCGGGTTAAACTCTATTTTTTTTGTGCCTTTATTTTCAATCTCGATTTGTATGAGCGACTGCACGGCTTCAAGGCGAACACGGTCTCCACGCAAACTGGGCCCAATAAGCTTGTATGTGCCGCTGATGGCAATGCCGACATTGTTTTGCACATCCTTGTAAAGTAGCCTCGGCGTGGTGCCTGCTTCATTGACAATCACATATGCTTGCTGTGTCGATTCGCAGCTCCATATACCCAGCGAGAGCAAGAGTAGCGTAAGCAAACGAAGTTTCATAGTCCTGACATGCGTGTTTAGTTTATGTTGGTACAGCCGTGCTCTTGTTTGTTTTGCTTATGAAAAGGGTTAGCGTAAAAATACGATATTTTTTGAAATAACATTGCTGCGCCGTTCGGCGCGGTCTATGGCTTGATATTCAAAGGTGCGCACGGCAGGGGTGTTGGTCGAGGGCACTTGTAAGGTGGCAGTAAAGATGCCATCGCCTGCGGTTTGGTCGCCACTTAGTCCGTTGCGGTCGCCATCATCAAGCAGTCGAAATGTGATAGCTCGATTATCGGTGCGTGTTGCCAAGACTTCTCGAATGAAGCTGACGCCATTGGGGTGCGTGGCTCTTGCCGTGATTTGAATAATCCTCGTGCCTGTTTCAGGAATGCGCACCGTATCGGGCGCATCGACGCTGAGCAAGACTGGGGCGCTGGCTCTGGAATCACTAATGCGAATGCTCTGACGCGCATCACCACCACTTTGCCCAAACACATCAAAGGGAATCACGACAAGCGTAAATGTACCCACACTTGAGCGCGTCAGCCGTGCGTCTAAATCTCCTGCATACTGCGCACTGACCATATTGCCTGCGCGCGGACGTAGCTCTGCTGTCGCCACAGGTTCAGTGCCAGTTGGGGGCATCAGCATGGCACGCACATTGCGAATTGCCGTGTTGCGAAATTGAACCGTTGTCTCCACGCGAAAACGCACGCTGGCTTGTCCATTAGCTTCAAAGCGTACCGTGTCCAAATCAATTTGTGAGGGCTGAACGCTCAAAAATGAGACCGTTGGCGGTTCATCTTGCACCTCGAGTGTATTGGCGCTATCGCTACAGGCCAGATTTACACTTATGGCAATTGTACTGCACACCACAGCAATGATGCGGCATTTGACGCCTTGCCAGATGTGCTGATAAGACGATTTAGCAGGCGGCATGTTTTCCATCTTCATCATCCAAAAGTGATTTCAAAATTGTTTGATGCACAGCTTTTGAGCTGAGCATGAGCCGATGCGCTACGACATTGAATGCGACATTTTTCGCAATTTTCCATATCGAATTTTTTGCAGGCACAATCATCAAATCTAATGGTGTCCAGAGCGAAAGTGGCTTTAATGGCAAAAGTTGCTGTTCATCTTCACTTAGCTCTGAAGCAAAGGACTATTGGGTCGCAGTTCTTGCGCGCCTTTGCCACTTGCCAGATATGCCAAAGCCGAGCCACGGTGTGGACTGGAAATCGTGACCACACGCTTTACATGGCGATAGCCTCCAAGGTTTTGCAAATAGTAGCGTGCCACAATCCCTCCCATGCTAAAGCCAATCAGCCCTAACCACTCAGTTTCCCTGCGCTCCTGCTCGATAATCCTTCTGACTTGCTCTGCCAGTGTTGCCATTGAGGCACTGCCGTCGTTTGGCACAAGGTCTGGCGCCAGTGTGCGAAAGCCATGTTTGTGCAGCAATTGTTGCAGCGTTGCAAACACTCGTCCGCTATCGAATATGCCGTGCAGCAAAATTACCGTTCGCTGCATGTTTTCGTTGCAATTTTCGTTGAAGCTCTTTGTCAAAACGCTGTGCTATGCAGCTAAAATTTCACACCCAAAGAAATTAGGCTCATGCCGATTGGTGCAAAAGGCTCCAAGACGAAGGCATAATCGAGCACAGCGAAGACCGATTCAATTGGATACTCTATGGAAAATCCAGCCGCTGGCTTTGCTGACTCGAGAAGCGGTAGCCCTTGCACGCCGATGCGGTCTATGCCAATGCGAAATTTCAGCACGCGCACGGGTTGCACCATAGCGCCAAGTCGCAACTGCACTTCAGAGCGGCGCACTTGTTGGCTTTCTACACTTTGGCGCAGTGCACCACCTTCAGTGATGAACACCGCTCGTCGTCCTTCGAGCATAACGGTTAGGAGCTGCACATCAGCCGCCAACACAATGCTGTGCAAGCCAAAGAGATTGTCGCGCTGCCACGCCAGACTGATGCGCACCGACAGTGGCATGGGGTCTGTAGTCGTCGCGCCTTGCAATTCATAGATGGGCGTCGTATCCCATCGGTATTGCGAAAAGAGGTCTGCTACACTGACGGCAAACGATAGCTTAGAGAGCGAATCGAGTGCAAGACGGTAGAGCACGCCTACATCCAGACCGATTGTAAAGGAATTTCGGATTTCTTTGGCAAACGACGCCAAGTAGCCACGCAAGGTGAGTCCTACCGAAAAATCTTCTGTGAATCGATTAGCAAATGAGAGCATGAAGAGATTTTCTGATGTGCGCAGTGTGCCTGTGGACTCGCCATCGCGGTTGCGGGCATCGATGTTATCGACCCCAGCGTTAATCCATGCGGCGCCAATGCCAGCGGTGGGACCGATTTTGCCCAAGAACGACGCAAAGTTCAAGCTACGCTCCCATGGCAGGAAGGTGTATGTGAGTGTGAGGTCGTAGTAATCAGCAAAGCTGACAAGTGCAGGGTTGTAGTAAGGGTGAAGTTCACTGCGGCGATGACGGCGGCGCCCGCATTTCCCAATCCAACGCCACGTGCCGCAAAGCCCATTCTTGCAAAGGGTGCTGCCGTGCCGCCAATTTGCGCCACACCTTGAGCCGCACTGCCGCAGAGCAACAAAGCAATCAGCGCCAGTTTCATTTCAAATTTGAATGATTAAAATGCTTTACGGGTTGAAGTGTGTTAGCTTTTTTTACAAGCGTCTCTTTTTGGCGTATTATATTCATGCTTAAATTCGAAATCCTTGAGCAGTTCTTAGACAAACGGCTTGTGCTATGAGCAAATTGATTTCCGACTCTAAAATCAATGCGATTCTCTCGCTTCTCGATGATGAAGATGAAACTGTCTTCAAAGCGGCTCGCTCAGAGCTTCTAAACATCTTCCAGTCCAATCATCCTGAATCTGCGCAGATTCTGCAGGTCATGGTGGAAAAAAAGAACACAATGCCTGCTCATCTTGCCCTTCGCATTGAAGAACTCATCGATGACATTCAATTTCAAGTGCTTTCGCCGCAATTTCTGCGCGGGTTTATGGACAATGCCACGCTTGAGACGTATGCCTTTCTTGTCATGCGAATTGGCTACCCAGATGTCAGTTTGGAAAAATATCGTCGAGAACTCCAGCGTCTGGAATCGCTGTTGCGGCTCGAGTACTTTACTTCTACGATGAGCGACATCGACAAAATTTTCATGATGAGCGTGATTTTATTTGAAAAAGAAGGCTATCGTGGCAACTCGGCGGGCTACTATGAGCCTGACAACAGCTATCTCAATCGCGTCATTGACCGTAAACTTGGCATTCCTATTTCGCTGGGCACCATCTACCTCATTCTTGCCGAGCGATTCCACCTGCCCATCTATGGCGTCAATATGCCCGGACATTTTTTGCTCAAATACGAAACGCCCGGCGGCGAAGAACGCTTCATTGACCCATTTAATCAAGGACGAATTTTAGACAAGCAAGATTGCATTCGTTTTCTGCATAATCAAGGCTACAGCATGGTCGACCAGTATTTTGCTAAAGCCTCTGCGTTGGATATTCTGGAACGCACTTTCAAAAACTTACACAATAGCTATCGCGAGTTAGGTCTTCGCCATAAGATGGCTCTAATTGAGCGCTACTTGAACTTGCTTTTGGATTTTCGTGGCGAGCCGCTCCTGCCGCCGAACTTTTTGTCTACTTCCGACGATTTTGAAGAAAACGATGCATAGCTTTCCAGTAGCATCACGGCACACTTACCGTATCATCTTCCACTTCAGTCCAAGGCTGTTCTTTTTCCTTTTCTTTGTCGTTTGTGGACACAACAAGGTCAACTGGTTTTCCTAAAGGTGCCAGTTCGCCCTGCTTTGGCGATTGTGCAATTACAGTATTAGGCACTAGTGAAGTAGAATACCGATACTGCACACGCCCTATAGTAAAGCCTGCGGTTACAATCATGGCTTCTGCTTCGCTAAGCGTTTTCTGCAACACATCAGGCAAAACACCTTGCAATTTGCCATCTTGCAGTGGCAATCTGCCTACCTTGAAACTCACCACGGTCTCCACACCGACATTTGTGCCCGGCGCAATGCTCTGCGAGAGAATTACTCCATCTTCTTCTTTTTTTGTAGTGGTAACTTCCTCGACCTTTCCCAAGCGCAGGTTCAGCCGCTCTAAGGTCAGTTTTGCATCAGTTATGGTCTGCCTTGAAACAGGAAGCGGTCATTTCGCGCTGTGCCGTGTTGATGAAAGATAAACACTTCGTCCTTGCTTCACTTTGGATTGCGGTAAGGGATTTTGTGAGAGCACAGTGCCCAGTTTTTTCTTTGGGTCGTAGATTTCGTAGCCGCGTTTTGCCACAAGCCCGAGCTCTCTTAGTTGCTGCTCTGCTTCCTCGAACGACTTGCCGCTGACATCTGGCACAACTACCACTTTTCCACCCCTTACATAGAGCGGCATGACCACTTTATCCAGCAAAAGAAACAAGACCATCAGTGTTGCAAACAGCAAGTATAGCTTTATGGCAAAGGGTGAGCGCAGTGCAGAGAATGTTTTTTCAAGCATTGAACTTGTCAAATGTTTCATATTGCCGCTTTTTGAAATGTTAAGGCATCACGGCAGGCTGTGCCATAGCTTTACAACTTTGGGGCAAAGTTAAGGGCGCAGGAGTCAAGAAACCAAAGCCAGTCTTCTTTGCAGTGGTCGTACTTGACCTTTCGCTCAGTCAAAGCTTTTTATCAGCCAAAGCGCCATCGCTTCTTTTGCAGTTGATGCAAAGTTTGCTAATTTGCGCCAAATTTAGCTTATCAATCGCCTATGTTTGAAACTGAATTTGAGCGCATCAAGGCGCTCGATGAGCGACTTCGTTCGCTCCGGAGGTTTCTTTGATATTGATACGCGCCTTGAGAAAATCGCACAACTGGAAGCTCAAACTGCAACCGACACGTTTTGGAAAGATAATATCGCCGCACAAAAGGTTCTCAAAGAAATTTCAGAGCATAAGTCTTGGACCGAGCCCATTTTACAGCTCGAATCTGCTCTGCGCTCTGAAGCAGAGTCGCTTGAAATTGCCGCTGCACTCAAAGAAGAAAGCTATCAGTCACAAGCCCAACAGCATCTTGCCAAGCTCGAATCTGACATTCGCGCTTTAGAACTACGCAACATGCTGTCGGGCGAAGATGACAAGCGCAACGCTATTTTGACCATTCATGCTGGAGCTGGTGGCACCGAGGCTCAAGACTGGGCTGAGATGCTCTATCGCATGTATATGCGCTGGGCTGAACGGCGCGGTTACAAGGTCTATACCGATGACTACCAAGAAGGTGAAGGTGCTGGCATCAAAACTGCAACACTGGAAATTATTGGCGATTACGCCTATGGCTATCTCAAAGCTGAAAATGGTGTGCATCGTCTGGTGCGCGTTTCACCATTTGATGCAAACGCTCGCCGACACACTTCCTTTGCTAGTGTCTTCGCCTACCCTGAAGCTCCAGAAGATGCTCCAATAGAAATTCGCCGTGAGGACTTGCAGATCGATACATTCCGCAGTGGCGGCAAAGGCGGACAGAATGTCAACAAAGTTGAAACCGCTGTTCGCATCACACATTTGCCTACGGGAATCGTTGTTACTTGCCAGCAAGAACGCTCGCAGCTGCAAAATCGCGAGCGCGCCCTGAAAATGCTCAAATCGCGCCTCTATCAGCTCAAGCGAGAAGAAGAAGAAGCCAAACGCCGTGAATTAGAAGGCAAGAAAAAAAAGATTGAATGGGGGTCACAAATCCGTAGCTACGTCTTCGACGACCGCCGCATCAAAGACCACCGCACCAATTACGAACGCTACGACATTGAAAACGTCATGGATGGCGACATTGACGACTTCATTGAACGGTACTTGATGGAATTTGGCGATTAATTTTTTGCGGATTTGTCGTAAGTTTACACCAACACTTGCACCGGTAGCTCAATTGGATAGAGCACCAGACTTCGACTCTGGCGGTTGGAGGTTCGAGTCCTCTCCGGTGTACGGGTTTCTTTATGTGCCTTACTTGTTCCCTCGCCTCGCATTTTTGCTGCGCGGTGAAAGCTCCCGCTTGCTGGTCGCGTCCCTGCTATCTGGCTATAAGCTAACTATGTTTGTATGACACCGGGATTGAAAGGCGGAATGTGTGGATTTTCGTTGACGAGCTCGAGGCAGTAGGCAACGATGTTGCGCGTCTCTCTTGGGTCAATGATGTCGTCTATCCACAGCCGTGCTGCCGCATACAGCGGATTCATTTGCATGTTGTATTGCTCTACAATTTCTTTCAAAAACTTTTCTTTTTCTTCCTGATTGATTGTTCGCCCTTCTTTTTCGAGCTGGCTAAGTTTAATCGATAGCAAAGTCTCTGAGGCTTGTTTGCCACCCATTACGGCAATTTGTGCCGTGGGCCATGCAAAGATAAAGCGTGGGTCATACGCCTTGCCACACATGGCATAATTGCCTGCTCCAAAACTATTGCCCATGATGATTGTAATTTTTGGCACTACAGAATTTGAAACCGCATTCACCATCTTCGCTCCATCTTTGATAATGCCGCCATGCTCAGCACGACTGCCTACCATAAAGCCCGTGACATCTTGCAAAAAGAGCAATGGAATTTTGCGCTGGTTACAATTCATGATAAAGCGCGCGGCTTTGTCAGCACTGTCGGAATAAATCACGCCCCCGATTTGAACCTCGCCTTTTGCATTTTTCACCATGAGCCGCTGATTTGCCACAATTCCCACTGCCCAACCATCAAGGCGAGCATAGCCACAGATAATCGTCTTACCATAGTTTTCCTTGTAAGGCACAAAAGAGTCGGCATCAACGATGCGCTCAATAATCGGCATGACATCGTATGGCTTCGTGTGGTCTTCTGGCACGAGCCCCAAGATTTCTGAGGGTGGGTATTTTGGCTTGCGCGGCTCGATGCGATTAAATCCAGCTTTCGGTTTTTCAGCAAAATGTGAGACAAGCTCACGAATGCGCTGCAAACAGGCTTCATCATTGGGCATTTTATGGTCAATGTTGCCAGAAATAGATGTCTGCGTCGTTGCACCGCCTAAGGTCTCGTTATCGATTACCTCCCCGATAGCGGCTTTGACCAAGTGTGCACCAGCCAAAAACACACTGCCTGTTCCCTCCACAATCAGCGACTCATCGCACATCAGGGGCAAATATGCTCCGCCTGCCACACAGGGTCCCATAACAGCAGCAATTTGTGGAATTCCCATTGCACTCATCACGGCATTGTTCCTAAACTGTCGTCCGAAGTGCTCTTTGTCAGGGAACACTTCATCTTGCATGGGCAAATACACCCCTGCTGAATCGACCAGATAAATCACAGGCAAGTAATTGTCCATGGCGATTTCTTGCGCTCGGACATTTTTTTTGGCAGTCATCGGAAACCATGCCCCAGCCTTGACAGTAGCATCATTTGCGACAATTACACAGTTGCGTCCCTTGACTTTGCCAATACCCACAATCACCCCTGCGGCAGGACAACCACCCTCGGCTTGATACATCTCATGCGCTGCAAACAGACCAATCTCTAAAAATGGTGACCCTTCATCCAACAGCAGTTTGATGCGCTCTCGTGCAGGTAATTTGCCCTTGGCACGGTGCTTTTCCATTGCTGCCTTGCCGCCGCCTTGCTTGATTTTCTCAGCAATTGCCGCTATGCGTTGCAACTTAGTTTTGAGATGATCTTCACGCACATAAAATTCAGGGGAATGTTCCAGAGTAAATGATGTCTCAACTGCCATTTTTGAAGTGATTTCTTTGAAGTGATTCCTTTGATTTTGCTAAAAATACAGTTGTGCTGTTGAGCAAATATAGGGCCTTGACTTTTGTTTTCTGCAATTTTCCTGAAATCAGTTATCTTTGACAAAAACTTTCAGCCAACTCATTCAAGTGCGTTCGTATCTCTTTTTCGGCTTTTCTTTTCTTGTTTTGCTTTTCTTCAGCTGCTCGCCTCAGAAGCCAGTCCGCTATCTTTCTCGTTCGGTACCTACACTGCCGCTTACGCTCAAAGCTGTTTTGCCAATTGAATCCACTGCCGGCGACCTTGAACTCTCTGGGCTAGCGTTGCATCAGAATACGCTCTACGGCGTTTGCGACGACCACGGCGATATGATTTTCAAACTAACCCTTTATTCCGATAAAGTGCTTGCAGAGCCGTTTTTGCGTTTCGACCCGCCTTCGCTTCGTCCCGATTTCGAGGGCTTAGCTTGCGATAGTGCTGGCAATTTCTACATCATTAGTGAGTCAGAGTGCCGCATTTTTTTTGTCAGTCATGATGGCAAAGTTACCAAGTGGCTTATGCCCAGCCTTGAAGAGCAAGGTAAGGCGGCTGGATTATTTCAGCGCTTTAATGCCTACCCCGAAGGTCTTGCCCTGATTTCGCCCACGCATTTTTTCATTGCTGCTGAACACTCACCGCGTGGCTTGATTGACCTCAAACTTGACCCGCCTCCACACACCCGGTTTTATGTTTGTGATTACACTGCCATTCCTTTGCGCGGCAAACGTGTGCCCGACTTTGCCGATTTGTATTATGAAAGCGGTCGCCTGTTTGCCCTGGCACGCAACGCTGAAGCCGTCGTTGAGCTTTCTATTGAACAAGATAGTGTGTTTGAAAAAACATGCTGGTCGTATCAGCAGGCAGTCGCTCACGATAGCTTACGCTACGGAGAAATGCGCTTCGGTTTGGCAGAAGGGCTGACCATGGATAGCACTTCCATCTACATTGTCTATGACACGAATGGCGAAGTGCGTAACCTTTCCTCAGGCGACCGACGTCCGCTTCTCTTCATCTTTGATAGACCTCGCTGACACTTCTTTTGCAAGAAACATGAGTCTTGATTTATTTTTGAAAAACTTCTTTCAAAACTATTCGTGCGCATCCTTGGCGTTGATCCGGGTTCACTGACTACAGGGTACGGAGTCATTGAAGCAGAGCAGGAGAAACTCTCTGCCCTAACCTTTGGTACGGTTCATACTGATGCGCAATGTGCGTTTGCGTCTCGTCTCAAAAAAATTTATGATGAACTTCACACTCTAATTGAACGCTATCGCCCTGAACGTTTATCCTTAGAGACGGCTTTTCATGGCAAAAACGCCCAATCAGCTTTGAAGCTGGGGCAGGTGCGTGGCGCAGTGATGGTGCTGGCACTTAACTTCGGGTTAGAGATTGCGGAGTATTCGCCGCGTGAAGTCAAACAAGCGCTCACGGGCAAGGGCAACGCGGCAAAAGAACAAGTGGCTTTCATGGTCAAAAAACTTCTTCAGCTTTCTGATACGGTCAAGTTTCTTGATGCAACCGATGCGCTGGGACTTGCTCTCTGTGATGCGTTCAAGCACAGCTGCGCAAACTTGCCAACTATACTTCACAGCAGTCGTATACCGACGCGGCAGCATCAGCGTAGTAGTTGGAAAAAATTTATTGACGCTCATCCTCATTTGGTGATTCGCTCATGATGTGGCATCGTCTTGCAAATGCTTCGTTTTGGTCGCACTTGCGCTGGTACCATGGGGTCCTGTTCTTACTTGTGATGAATTTGCTCTCTGGTGGCTGGCTATCCACTCGCTCCTATCTTGACAGCGTTGGGCGACCGCCTTTTATGCCGCCTGATGGAGCATTTGCACCCATTTGGATTGGGATGCAAATCTTGATGGTAATAGCAGGCTTTCAACTTGTTCGGTCTAAGTCGCTATCTCCTTTACTGCTTGGAAGTTATGCCTCACTGTGGGCATTTTTTTCAATGTTCAGCTGGTTCTATTTTGGACTGCATAGCCCAATTTTGGGTTTTTTAACAACTGTAGGCATGTTTGTTGCCAACGCGCTGAACCTATATTTTGGCTTTAAGGCAAGCCAGACAAAGTATGCGCTTTTACTTATACCACTGATGGTCTGGCTTGTTTTAGCATGCTGCATTGCAGGCTGGCAGTTTCTTTACACGCCAGATGAATTCTTTCAGATGGCGCCACTTTGCCATAGAGCTCCCTAATGGCTCTTGGCAAAGTCACTCTGCAGTGATACCCTAAGTTTTGTTACACAAGCGATTTAAAACCATTCTTCAGATACACATGCCTGTACCAATACTTAACATCTTGGTTACTGGCGGCGCTGGTTTCATTGGCTCAAACTTTGTGCGATACATGCTTGCCAAACGCCCCACATATAACATCATCAACTACGATAAGCTCACATATGCTGGGAATTTAGAAAATCTCAAATCTGTGGAGCGCAATCCCAGATATACATTTGTCAAAGGCGACATCTGCGACGCCGATAAACTCAAAGAAACTTTCGAGAAATATCAGGTCAATATCGTCATCAACTTTGCTGCTGAATCGCATGTTGATAGAAGCATTCTCGGGGCGCGAGTGTTCGTTGAAACCAATGTCTTAGGCACACAAACCCTCTTGGAAGTGTCCAAGGAATTCGGCGTAAAGCGCTTCATTCAGATTTCCACCGATGAAGTTTATGGCACGCTGGGCGAGACAGGTTATTTTACAGAAGAGACACCTCTTCGACCTAATTCACCGTACTCGGCAAGCAAAGCCAGCGCTGATTTAATGGTACGCGCCTACATTGAAACCTTCAAGCTACCATGCATCATTACGCGCTGCTCAAACAACTACGGTCCCTACCAATTTCCCGAAAAATTGATTCCCCTTGTTATTGCTAATGCACTGACCGACAAGCCTATTCCTATCTATGGCGATGGCATGCATGTCAGAGATTGGCTATATGTTGAAGACCATTGCAGCGCAATCGATGTAGTTCTGCACAAGGGCAAGGTTGGCGAAATCTATAACATTGGGGGCAGGAATGAATTGCCTAATCTTGAGGTTGTCAAGCGGATTTTGGCTTATCTACAAAAACCCGAAAGCTTGATTACTTTTGTCAAAGACCGTCCTGGGCACGACCGTCGCTATGCTATTGATTCTTCAAAAATTCAACGCGAGCTTGGCTGGGCACCCAAAGAAACCTTTGACTCAGCTTTGCCCAAAACGATTCAGTGGTATCTCAATAACCGCATGTGGTGGGAACGCATTCTTTCAGGCGATTACCAAAAGTATTACGAAATGCAATACGCCCAACGGTGAAATTGAGCTTACTCATACATACTTCATGCATGATTCTTCACGCTTTCACCGACAAAGCAGTTTAGACTACTCCTTGACTGCATACCTACCAGAGCTTGCACTTCTTCATCGCTCACTTTCATGCGCATGGAAACTTCCTTGATGGAGGTCCAACTCTCAAGCAAATCGGGCAGATACTCTGACGAGCCCACAAAAGTCCACAGGTATGCCACAATAGCGTAAATATCTCCCAGTAGTAAACTCATTGAGGTCTATTGAGATATGGAGCACCATCAGAAATACGCCCAGCAATACAAGTCCATTGCGCTAAAGTTCACAGCGCCCCAGTTTGCAATTTTTTGATGTGCTTTTGCCGTGCTCTGAAAATATGACCGAATGAATTCTATGTCCTTAGTTTCAAAGACATCGTAGAGGCTTTCGAAGCGGTCGTGCAATTCTTTTTGGTAGCGAATAACGTGCTTGTTATAAATGCGATTGACAAGCGTAAGCGGCACCACGATAGCAAAACAGGCTACAGAAATTCGCCAATCAAAGAGGTAGAGTGCTACAACTGCCCCAGCAATCGTCAGGCACTGTTCAATAATTTCAGGCAGGCGATGCTGCAAAAAGTCGATACACTCTTTTGAAAGCTGTGCGCGTGCTGCAAATTTTTGATGTAGTATGCCCTTGCAATTTTGACAGATACGACACATCAGCTGCAATCTGCACATACATGTTCCAGAAAATTTTTGGTCAAGGATGCGTCGCACCGCTCCACTGCCGGAATTGAGGGCATAGATGCTAATCCAAATTGCCAGCGCCGTCAACCGCTCTTGTATGCTAGAGGATTCATTGCCACTTACAGTGTTGATAAATGCATCAATCACGGCACCAAATACGCTCGGCTCCACAATCCATGCAAGGTTTTCCACCATTACAAGCAATGTGGTTACAAAAATTCCGCCCTTGAACCGTCTGATGACATCTTTGATTTGCATGACACTTGCTCAATGCAACTGTGTTTGTCAAGTTACATTAACGAGGGGAAGAGCTACCCGCTTGGCATTTATGCCGCTTGTTGCATGTTTAGTTGTAGCTTGCTACTGTTGCACGCAGCCTATAAAGTATGCGCCTTAGGCTGGGATTTTTTTCCTTCCACCTTCTCGTCCCTCGTCGTAGAGGTAGATAGGTGGCATTTTATCGGTGATGCACTCACGCGTAATCACACAGGTCTTCAGTCCGCGCATAGAGGGCAAATCGAACATGATGTCCAGCATGACATTTTCCAAAATGGCGCGCAGTGCCCGCGCTCCTGTGCCTCGCTTTATAGCTTCATCTACGATAGCATCGAGAGCGTCAGGGTCGAAGATAAGTTCGACATTTTCCATCTCGAAGAGCTTGCGATACTGTTTGGTGATAGCATTTTTTGGCTCTACGAGAATGCTTCTTAGCGCCGCTCTATCGAGTGGTTCCAAGGTTGCAATCACAGGCAACCGACCGATGAACTCTGGAATGAGACCAAACTCTAAGAGGTCTTCAGGGGTAACTTTGCTAAGCAATTCAGGGCTTTCGCGTTCTGCTTTCGTCACAGGTGTTGCTGAAAAGCCCATTGCGGATTTTGAGAGTCGGCGTGCAATAATTCTATCCAATCCTTCAAATGCGCCGCCGCAAATAAAGAGAATGTTCTTCGTGTTGACATTTATCAGATGTTGCTCTGGATGCTTACGCCCGCCTTTTGGCGGTACGCCCGCAATAGTGCCTTCCAAAATTTTCAGTAAGGCTTGCTGCACGCCTTCACCTGAGACATCACGCGTGATGGAGACATTAGCACTTTTGCGCGCAATTTTATCAATCTCGTCGATGTAGACAATACCGCGCTCAGCTCGCTCCAAATTGTAATCTGCCGCTTGCAACAGATGCGCTAAAATGCTCTCGACATCATCGCCTACATAGCCAGCTTCTGTCAGAGTTGTGGCATCGGCAATCGTAAAGGGCACATCAATGATTCTTGCCAGTGTTTGTGCCAACAAGGTTTTGCCTGTACCTGTAGGTCCAATTAGCAAAATGTTACTCTTTTCCAGCACCACATCGCTGTCGTCAAAAAGCCAATCCTCCGTTTCAATGCGCTTGTAGTGATTATAGACTGAGACGGCCAACACCTTTTTGGCACGCTCCTGCCCTACTACGAAGCTATCGAGCTCTTGCTTGATGGAAGCCGGCGTGAGCAGTTTAGATTTGCGTGACGCTCGGCGTCGGGCTTGGATAGATGCTAAATCGTTACGAATAATTTCCATAGAACTTTGAATGCAGCGGTCACAGATGTAGGCTTCCTGACCAGCCACCAAACTTGTTACCTCATCACTTGACCTTCCGCAAAAGGAGCAATGCACTGTCAAGTCGTTGTTATTGTCGTTAGTTGGTCGATTTCCGCGTCCCATAGCTTTGTTTTGTTTTTCAACTCTTTTTACGGCTCTACCTTTACAGCTTTTGCCGAGAAAATAATTTTGCTTTTTTCATCATTCAGCGTTTGCTTGAAGTCCAAAAGCGCATTTGCCCCATGCATCGCCGCTTGAGCTTTAAGCTGCAAGAGGGCATAAAATCGCTTGTAGCCATAGTTTTCCGAACTATCTGCCGATGCTGGACTTTCCAGCATAAGGTCTGCAAGCACAACTGCTCCCTCGGGCAATTCATCAAGCAATCTTATACCAGCCACACCAAGTTTTCTGCCCGTCTGCAACTGCTGCATAGGGTCGGCAGTCAAGGTGCTGCCGCTATGCCTTGGACAAGAGCAGGTTATCATGCTCTGCAGCGTCACATTCGATGAGCTTTCAGTCGGCAGCACTGGCACAGGAATCGTTTGCGCATTTGCCAAACTTGCCCCTACAACATAGACCAAGCAACAAAAAACTATCCGTAGCATTCGTGTCGCATGTTTCGGTTTTAATTCTGCCCAGGTAAGGCGGTACCGCTCTGATGCTGAATTACATCTCGGTCGTTTGGCGCTGGCACCACAGAAGTGGCTTCAATCTGATACAGACTGACCACAAATCCATCGATCTTGGTTTCCTGAATATCAAACTTTCCAGTGACGCGAATTGGCGTATAGACATACTCGGTTTTTTTGCCTTTTGCCATTTTGACCATCACGGTCTCATTGGGCTCTGGCGGGACAGAATAACAGCAACCAAAGAAGGGGATTTGCACGAGCATAAACTCGGTTACATCCAGTGCTTCACTCATGGGAATCATATAGCCAGCGATATTGACCTCCTGACCTTTCAATGCCTTAAGCTTTTCAGGCAGCGGGTAGCGGTCTCGTTTGCTATAGCGATATTCACGTAGGTCATTGAATGTGATGCGCACGCCCCCAGACTGCATGGGCGCTGCTGCAGTTTGAATGTACTCCTCCGTTTCCAACTTCGCCTGCGCTTTGCGCTCCTCTCGCAATTTGTAGAGTGCTTCTTGAAAAGCAACCTTCTTTGTAGTATTTGCCGTCACCATCATGTTGGTCAAAATCAGACCAGCACCGATGACCAAAATCGCTACGATTTTTTTCATTTTTTGAGTGTTCAAATTCATGTTACCCTTGTTAATCGGTTTAACTGATTGGGCTCAAATTTCTTGCCACATCTGTTCGATACGCATTGATGGCTGGGATGATTCCGACCAGTGCCCCAACCGCACCGACCGCTAAAATTAGAGCCATTTCCCCTGAATTAAAAATCGGCACGGAAAGTTCTACGCCCGTGCGCTCCAATACCACACCTTTGAGTAATAACAGAAGTATTTTGCTCAACACCACTCCACCGACTGCACCCAACAGCGCAATGAGCATTGCTTCCAGTGTAATCATCCCAAAAATTCGTGTCCGATGCGCCCCCAGCGCCCGCATGATGGCAATATCCCGACGCCGCTCATTGAGCGAATTGTAAATAGCCACCATTACCCCGATGAGCGCCACCACAATTACCAGCAAAGTGATGAAAAGAAATGCCCAATTGATATTGCCAACAATGTCAAATAAATTTTTGATTTCTCGCGTGGGAATGGCTGCCTGCGCCAGTGGCTCACTGTTGATAATTTTGTAGAGCTGCAAGGCAAAAATCGGCGCTTTGGTCTTGATAATTATTGCCGTAACATCTCCCTCTGTGGGCACTTTTTTATGCTCATGGTGGTCAGGGTGGTCGTCCCCTTCGTGGTGGGGCGTTCCGTCGGAATGTTTTGCTTCGGTAGTTTCCTTGTGCGAGTCATGTTTATGCGCATCGTGTTCTTTGTGCGCCATCTCGTCATGCTTGATGAGTGCGGTTTCGTCATTGCGGTGCGTTCTGCCCTCACTTGCGGCTTTGTTAGCGCTTTTTGGCTGTGCCTCATGATGATGATGTGCTTCGGCTTTCGGTTCAGCATGCACCAGTTGGGTTTCAGTTTGGGCGTCTTTTCGGATTTGTGCCTGTTCATCATTTTTCACTTCGGGCTGTTCGTGCTCGCGCCCCTCTTCATGAATTGCCCATACGGTTGGCAAAGAGATGTAGATGACCTTGTCGCTGACCGTGTAGGTTGGTTTAAGAATCCCCACAACGGTCATTGGGTCATGTTCATGCTTCATGGCTACATCTTCAGCAACATCTTGCAAGCCGTGCGTGGCGATAAACTTGTCGCCAATTTTCAGCCCCAGCACCCGCGCCACTTCGCTTCCTAATACAGCGGCATAGAGCTCGCCATCCTTGAACGCCCTTCCTTCCGCCAGCTCAAAGGTCTGATTTGGCTTGTAGTTAAACTTCGTGAAAATCTCCTCCGTGGTGCCAATGATGCGAAAGCCTTTGTAATTGTCACCCAAACCGTAGGGAATCGCATAGCTGACCATCGGATGATTGCGATAGCGCGCATAAACGGCATAAGGGATGTTGCCAACGGGGTCTCCGAGCTGATAGACCGTGTTGAGCACCAACTGTAACGCACTGCCCTTTGCGCCGACAATCATTTCATAACCGACACTGGTTTGATTGAAGTTTTCCTCCACCTGCCGCCGAATTTCTACGGTCGCGCTGATGAGCGCCACGCCCAACGCTACTGAAATCCCCGTGAGCACCACCGACAGCGCGCGTTGAGAGATATTTCTCAGCACCAGTGTAAATGTGTTCATCGTCGTGATATGTTTTCAGATACAGCCAGCCGCTTCAGATGCGACCGCCCGATTTTACTTGAAATCTTGAAAAATTAGCCCGAAAAATTACTTCAAAGTGAGCGAAGAATCTAATGCCACCGCCAGCACCGATACAGCAACGGCTATTTTTGAGAAAGTCTCACATCCTTTCGCTAAATTGCTGCCAAACGCAACGCCTTCATGAGTGAGTTTTTCAAAGAACTGCTGATAATTAGCGCAATAAGCCTTGCGATTGCTTTCGTTCAACTTGTCTTTACTGGCCACCCCGGCATTTGGCTTACGCATTTTTTCGCTCGGACTTGGCGGCTTGTTTATTGCGCTTGTGCTCAGCACTCTTTACCCTTTCGGCATGATTTTTGGCTACTTGATAGGCTTTCGGCTTGTGCCCGCTTTGCTCGACCTGACTGCCTTGTTCAAATGGGCGCTTGCCATCATCATGTTTATTCTCTGGACCTTGCTTATGTTTGAACTTTGCTACCGCTGGGCACTTTCTCAAGCGGCGCGCTAACACAAAAATTTATGCTCGTGCGAATCGACCACGTGGCGATTGCTGTTCGCAGCATCGATGCGGCACTTGCAACTTTTTCGCAACTCCTTGGCACCGAGGTTCTCCGCATCACCATTGAAGAACTGCCTCAACATCATGTTCGGGTTGCATTCCTCTCGCTTGGAGAGACGCGCATTGAATTTTTGGAGCCACTTTCGGCACAAAGTCCTGTTGCCAAGTTTTTGGACAAGCACGGCGAAGGGTTGCATCATCTTGCTTTTGCCAGCACCAACCTTGAGCAAGACCTCCACGCTGCCCAAAAGCATGGCTTTCAAGCTCTTTCTGCACCGATGCGTGGTGCTGAACAAGCGCTGGTGAGTTTTCTACATCCAAAAGATTTGCACGGCGTTTTGGTTGAGCTACTCGAGAAAGCAAAGCCTGACTTACCGCCCACAGCTTAGCGACAAGCAACAGGCGGCGCGGCTAATGGGGTCAAGCACGACACAGCGGCTATTTTTCTTGCTCTATTTTTTCTTTGGCTTTCTTCAAACTTTGAAACGCCGCTTCAAAACCTTGACGGACACTTCCCCACGCTTCTTCACTTGCTCCCTTTATGGTTTCCATGCTGGTCTCTAGTGCCTTCTTTTTTTCTTCAAGCTCCTCAATTTGCTTCCTGATGATTTCTTTTTTCTCCTCTGCCGCCACTTCTAGTGCCCGCTTGAGCGAGTCTATGTTTTGTGCCGCATTGGTGATTTCATCTGTTGCTTTTTTGACCAGCTCATCTTTTTCCTTTTGCCAGTTCCCTATGCCTTTTGTGAGCTCTTCGGCTTTGCGCTTTATCTGCTCGGTTTTCTCCATGAGCTTATCAGGCACTGGCTCTTCCTTTCTAATCCAAACGAAGTAGATGAAGAGCCCAATGAAGACAAGAAAAAGGATTTTGATAAAGCCCCTCATAGTTTTGGTTGGAATTAAATGTTCAAAGATTTTTTTCTAAACGTGCCACACTTTCAATGTGGTTGGTGTGTGGAAACATATCAATTGCTTGCACTTCGCACAAGCTATACTTACCGTGCTCACAGAGCAGTTTGGCATCGCGCGCTAGACTTGCGGGGTTGCAACTGACATAGATAATGCGCTTCGGCGCCAGCTTGAGCAGTGTCTTTACAGCATCGGGGTGCATGCCAGCTCGCGGTGGGTCAGTGATAACTACATCTGGCATGCCAAAGGCATTTAGCTCTGGCTCGAGCTTGCCAAAGTCTTTTAAATCAAGTTGATGAAACACACAATTTTGCACGGCATTGCGCGCCGCATTACGCATGGCGTCTCGAACGGCGCTCTCGACAACTTCTATGCCCAAGACCTTTTTGCAATATGGCGAGACAAATATCGCAATTGAGCCTGTGCCGCAGTATAGGTCATAGACTGTGTCGTTTGGCGTCAGTTGCGCCATTTTGAGCACCGTTTCATAGAGCCTTTCAGCTTGCAGAGTATTGGTTTGAAAAAATGAATTGGCTGAAATTTCAAACTGCCACTTCCCTAACTTTTCGGTGATAAAGCCTTTGCCAAAGATGATTTTTTCTTCCTCTCCGATGGAGACGCCGCCTTTGTGCGTCGTAATGTTATTGACCACTGAGACCAGCGCCGTGCCCAGCGCCTGTTGAAGTTCCGCCGCCGCGGCTTGCATCAGCGCTTCCTCATACCACGAGGTAACAAGGTTTACCATCACTTCACCGGTGCGGAAGGCTTTGCGGATTGAAAGGTGTCGCCAAAATCCTTCGTTTGTTCGGGGCGAGTATGGCGCCAGTGTTGAACGCATTGCAAATGCTTTTACTACATTTAGCGCCGTGTTCACTTCTGGTGGGGCAATGTAGCAGAGGTCTATGTCGACCACTTTGTCGTAGCGGTGTGGGGCGTGGAAGCCCAAGGCAAAGTCTGCTGGTTTATTGAGCGGTTGCGTGTGCCGCTCTTCTTCGAGCAGGAATCGCTCATTTGAGAAGGAAAACTCGATTTTATTGCGGTAGTGAAAAATCAGCTCGGCGCCAATCGGCGGGTGCATCGGTATGGCTGTAAAATTGCCGATATGCTCGAGCGCATCTTGAACGTGCTTGACTTTTTGTGCAAGTTGTGCGTCGTAGTTCAAGTGTTGCCATTTGCAACCGCCACAGACTCCGAAGTGTGTGCAACGCGGCGCCGTGCGCTGCGCTGACGGCTGAAGCACCCGTTTGGCTTTGGCTTCCAGATAGTTTTTCTTGACCTTAAGGATTTCAGCTTCCACCACATCGCCGACCGCCAGATAGCCTTGCACGAAGACACAGATGCCATCGCCTAAGCGTGCAAAGCATCTGTCATCTTCTGCACGGTCGGAAATGGTGGCTTCAATCAATTGCCCTCGCTGATACATGTCTCCAAGTTTGCACAAAAATACGCTTGCCAGAATTTGCCCCAAGAAACGATAAGCCCACTTATCATGTTTCCTGCTTTAGCTAAGCAACACAAACTTCAACAACTCACATGCTAAGAAAATCACTGATTTTTTCTGCGGTCATCCTGCTGCTTTGCAGCGCATTTGCTTTGGCACAAGAGCCAGCTAAGAGCACGAAAAGTGCATCTAAGCAACAAACCCTCGTTGGCTTTCTGACCGATGTGCAGTGCGGCGAAAGTTTCGAGAGCGACAAGATGGCAGCGGGGCATACCAAAGAGTGCTGCCTGATGCCAGCATGTGCCGCCTCTGGGTTTGGGCTTTACACAAAGAAAAAGCTCATCAAGTTCGATGCCGCTGGCAGTGAAAAAGCCAAAGCATACCTGCAAGCCACAAAGCGAGAAAAGAATTTGAAGGTAAAGGTAAAGGGCGAAATGCAAGGCGATGTCTTTGCGGTGGCCTCAATTGAAGATGCAAAGTAAGTTCCGCCCTGATTGTCGCTTCACCAGATGGCGCGTTTTGCCACGGGTGCTGTGGGCACTTTGTTTGATGTTTGCAACGCAAAGTTTTTGAACCTACCTTTCTACTGAAGTTTTGATGCTCTCGTTTCTGCGAAGGCACAACTTGTATGACGAACTTGTATGTCGAAGGTCAAAACGCGCTATCGCTGTTCGCATTGTGGTGCCATCTCCCTACGCTACAGCGGCAAGTGCTATGAATGCGGCAGCTGGGGCACCATGGTTGAAGAGACTATTGCCGAACCTGAAAAACTCTCCTTGCGCGCCCGTGCTCTGCAGGCTCACTCTACCCCCAGCGCTCTTCCCAAGCGACTTAGCGAGCTTGAAGCCCTGCCAGAAACACGCATTTCAACAGGCATTGAAGAGTTTAACCGTGTTCTGGGCGGCGGCCTGATGCCAGCCTCCGTTGTGCTCATCGGCGGCGAACCGGGCATTGGCAAATCGACCTTGATGCTACAAATTGCGCCCAGCATGCCTGAGCGCACCATTCTGTATGTCTCTGCCGAAGAATCGGTGCATCAAATCAAAAGTCGTGCGGAACGCATGGGACTTGGCGGCGACAATCTCTTCCTGCTCTCTGAAACTCAATTGGAGCTTATTCTCGAGAGCATCTCTTCCATGAAGCCTGATATTATCGTCATTGATTCTATTCAGACGATTTTTTCCAACTTGTTTGAAAGTTCTCCGGGCAGTGTTAGCCAAGTGCGTGAGTGCACCTCGCGCCTGATGCATGTCTGCAAACGCCTTGGCGCCAGCGCCTTCATCATTGGGCACATCACCAAAGATGGGGCAATTGCAGGACCCAAAGTGCTGGAACATATCGTCGATACCGTCTTGCAATTTGAGGGCGAGAGCAATTATCACTACCGCATTTTGCGTGCGCTCAAAAATCGCTTTGGCTCCACGAACGAAATCGGCGTCTTCGAGATGACGCAGGAAGGGCTACGTGAAGTTCAAAATCCTTCTGAACTTTTTTTGAGAGAGCGTAGCTTTGGTGTCTCTGGCTCATGTGTTACGGCCTCAATTGAAGGCACTCGTCCTATTTTGGTTGAAGTGCAAGCGCTGGTTTCAAAAACCAACTATGCGGCGCCGCAGCGCGTCAGTAGCGGTTTCGACATTCGTCGTTTGGCTTTGTTACTTGCCGTGTTGGAAAAACGTGTCGGGTTAGCGACGTGGTCGCATGATGTCTTTCTCAACATCGCTGGCGGAATGCGCCTTACAGAACCTGCCGCTGACCTTGCTGTCGCACTCGCCATCGTCTCCAGCTTGCGTGATATTCCCGCCGATTCAAATACCGTGGTTATCGGTGAAATTGGGCTTTCAGGCGAACTGCGTGCCGTCTCTCACTTGGAAAGACGACTGATGGAAGCCAAAAAACTTGGGTTTGAGCGCGCCCTTGTGCCCAAAATCTCTCACGAAAATGGGAAACTGTTAGAAAAAAATTTTGGCATGGACATTCAACCTTGTGCCTCTCTTCATGCCGCACTCAACGCCTTCTTTGCTTGAGACCGCCCACAAGCGTCTCCTTCCAACTCACACTTCTCATCGTCTTTGCCCTGCTTAGCCTTGTGCTCGGTTTCACTTGCTTTTTTCAACATTTTTTTTAGCTTCCTGCCGTACCCTCTTCTCCGAAGTTGTCAACTGTAGTAAAAGGAGTATAGCTATGGACCTGCACGCTGTTCGTTCCGAAATCTGCTCCCTCATCCATGAACTCTGGCTACTCAAGGGATACGGCTCAGATTTTTCCTCGCAACTGAAAAAGCATCAGATGATTTTTGTTGTCGAGCAAGTCTCTGATGAAGCCTATCTGCATCAGCTCTTGCTCTCGCTTCGCAGACAAAAAGAAGAAATTTTGCTACGCCGCACAGGTGTCGCAAGTGCTTAGTGGGCGTAGGAGCGCTCGGCGCCACACCAGCGAGCTCGGACAGTTTGGGTCGGCGCCATAAGTTTGCATCACCTGCAACCGCTTGAAGGCGTGTAGCGGCACTGGAATGGTTTTCTCTTCATGCTCACGGCGTTTCTTCTGTATATTCGCAAAAATTTGTAGCCATGAGCATCATCATTCGCAATGCACGTCTTATCAATCCTGCCGACTCGCTGGACAAAATTGGTTCGGTTCAAGTTTCTGAAGATGGTATTCTGGAGCACATCTGGTTCTCTGATGCGCCGCCGATTTTGGCTGACCTTCTCACCTCGTCGCACACGGTTATTGATTTTTCGGATGGCATTTTGGCGTCGGGTTTGTTTGACATGCACTGCCATTTTCGCGAGCCCGGATTTGAGTATAAAGAGACCATAGAGACTGGCGTTCGCTCGGCGCTGGCGGGTGGGTACACAGGCGTGGCGGTGATGCCTAACACTGAACCGCCAATTGACAATGCCGCTCTGGTCGCCTTCGTTCGTGAGCGTGCGGCTCGCTTGCCGATTGACCTTGAGGTGATTGGTGCCATCACGGTTGGACGAAAGGGCGAGCGCATTGCGCCATTTGGCGAACTTGCCGCCGCTGGGGTCAAAGCGCTCTCTGACGATGGAGCGCCCGTGATGAATTCACGTGTCATGCGTCTGGCATTTGAGTATGCTTCTCAATTCAATCTGCTGCTTATTCAGCACTGTGAAGACACGGCACTTTCTTTCGGCGGCGTGATGAACGAAAGTGTGTATTCATCGCTTCTGGGGCTACGCGGCATTCCTTCCATTTCGGAATCGATTGTGCTCTCGCGTGATTTAAGTCTGCTGCGTTACCTGTTGCAATCTAAGCAAGGCGCATTGCCGCATCCGCCGCGCTACCACGTGGCTCACATCAGCACGAAAGAAGCAGTCGAACTCGTGCGTGCCGCCAAGCGTGAAGGATTGCCTGTTACCGCTGAAGTGACCCCGCATCACTTTACGCTGACCGATAAGGATGTCTTTGAGTCGGGCTATGATGGCAACCTGCGCATGAATCCGCCACTTCGCAGCGAGCAGGACCGCGCCGCCATCATAGAAGCCATTGCAGACGGCACCATTGATGCCATCGCCACCGACCATGCCCCGCACGCTTGTCACGAAAAAGATTGCGGCATTTCACACGCGGCGTTCGGTATCGTGGGACTTGAAACGGCTGTGGGACTTACTTTCAAGCAGCTTGTTCATACTGGCTACATCTCTGCCTACCGCGCCGTTGAACTGCTTTCAACCAATCCGCGCCGCATTTTGAACTTGCCTCCCATTCACTTTGAGATAGGCAAACCGCTCAACGCCACGCTCATTGCACCCGACTTAGAGTGGATGGTCGATACCACACAATTTGCATCAAAATCTCGTAATTCACCGTTTCAGAACTACATCTTACGCGGCAAATCGGTTGGAATTATTCACAAAGGCAAACTAATTTTGCCACAAACAACACTTTGATGACAATGTCTAAGATGAATAGCTCTGCATCTGCGAAGTATGCGACGCTTTTGCGGCAAAATGACTTTAAGGTCACCATGCAGCGCATCCGTATTTTGGAAATTCTTGACCGCTCAAAGACGCCGCTTACTGCTGCCGAAGTTCATGCACACCTTTCTCGCTATGGCATTGACCTTGCTACCGTTTATCGCGTGCTCAATAAACTTGCAGATGCAGGCGTGGTGTCGCGTGTAGAGTTAGGCGATGAATTTACGCGCTTTGAATTTGCTCGTCCTCCTGCGCATCATCATCACATTGTGTGCATAGATTGCGGCACAGTCAAGGAAATTGAACTATGCAATTTGGATTCGCTTGTTGGTGATATTTCACGCTCTACAGGCTTTACGCATATTGAGCATCAAGTTGTCTTTCGCGGTTATTGTGCTTCTTGCTCGGCGCATCACAAAGAGTAAGCTCCCTGCCTGTGAAGCCTTCCATTGTTATTGGCACGCGTTCCAGTCCGCTTGCACTTTGGCAAACTGAATTTGTTCGGTCTGCTTTGCTGCGTCAGTTTCCGCATCTACGGTTTGAGATTCGCACCATTAAAACAAAGGGCGACAAAATTTTGGATTCGCCGCTGTCGAAAATTGGCGATAAAGGACTTTTCACACGCGAAATTGAGCAGGCTTTGCTTGCTGGCGAGATTGACCTTGCAGTGCATAGCCTGAAAGACTTGCCGACACAAGTTCCTGAGGGCTTAATGATTGCTGCCATCACCGCACGAGAGGATACACGCGATGTGCTGATTTCCAACGATGGCTATACGCTCCGCACACTGCCAGTTGGGGCACGCATTGCCACAGGTAGCTTGCGTCGACGTGCGCAGCTTTTGGCACTGCGTCCCGATTTAGAGACTTGCGACATGCGTGGCAACCTCCACACGCGCTTCAAAAAGTTTGATGAGCGCCATGCTCTCTCACACGAACACCCAGAGCATTTAGATGGCATGCTCCTTGCCTTTGCTGGCGTGCATCGACTTGGATTAGACGAGCGTATCTCACAAGTGATTTCTCACGACGAGATTTTGCCTGCGGTTGGGCAAGGTGCATTAGCGATTGAAATACGCATTGATGACGATGCCATGCGTGCACTGGTTGCATCGCTGAACGACCCAGACACTGAACTTTGCACCAAAGCCGAGCGTAGCCTGCTACGACACTTGGAGGGCGGTTGCCAAATTCCCATCGGCGCATACGCCTCACTGATTGACGAGCATCTTACACTTTCGGCATTTATCGGCACGGTCGATGGCAAGCGTTATCTTCGCAGTAGCCTATCTTGCATTCTTGCTGGTGACTTTCCTGCCCGACTCAAGCGTGCCGAGCAACTTGGTATGGAGTTAGGAGAGACGCTTCTTGCCAATGGCGGTCGTGATATCCTCTCCAGTATTCGCTCTTAGTGTTCTGCACCGAGCATTATCTTGACCTACGCTGCTTATGGCAGTGTTCAAACCGAGCCCTGCATCTGACGCAATTTTGTCAGCAGATTTCTTTCCACGCCCTTTGATGCAATTTTACAGATTTCGAGGATGCTGTCGTCAGCAAGCCGGTAGTAGCAATTTATACCTTCTTTACGCCGCTTTACGATACCATGTTCATACATCAGCGACAGGTGCTTAGAGACATTGGCTTGTCCCATTTTTGTTTCTTCTACAATCTGCTGCACATTTTTTTCTTGGCTGCATATTGTTCTTAGGATTTTTAGGCGTGCAGGTTCGCCCAAGATGCGAAACTGAGCCGCTACTTGCTTTAATTTCTCATCAGTCATTTCTTCAACATGACTGATTCGCTTGATTAATTTGCGTGGCATAATGTTTTGCTTTGGGTTTCTAAAAACCGTATAACTATTCGGTCAAGATAACATCCTTCCTCGTTGAATCCAACAAGGGTTGAGCAAAACAGCAAGGGGATGGGCTTAGCGGCCATCCCCTCGTCACAAAGATAAAGAGATAAAGATTTTTCAAATGGTCGGGTCAGGTGGTGTATTTGGATTGTTGTCGCGCTCACGCCGTGGGTATGGGTAATAGTTACGTGTGCGTGTGGTAGAAGGGATTGGCTGCCCAGGCTGCGGTCCGGGAATACCCAGTCGCCGAGCATCCTCCATTCGCAAACCCGTCAGATACAGCTCGATTGCGCGTTGCTTGTAGATTTCGTCTAACAGGGCGCGCTCAGTCTGCGGTCCTGTGTAGGGGTTAGGATTTGCACCAATGTTGAAGGCAAGGTTGGTTAAGCCTGTCTTTTGGCGCACTCGATTGATGTCTGCTACCGCCTCAGCAAGTCTTCCCAGTCGCACATTTGCTTCAGCGCGAATAAGAATCATTTCAATTGGACGATAAATTGGTATGGGCGCATTGTTCAGTGCTCCGAAGCCAAGATGATTGCGGTGATGAAACTGTGGAGCGGCAGCACCTACTGCAGGCGGACGTAGGGTTGAGCCCAAGAAGAAATTGCGCCGCACACTATCTGCTGGTTCATAAAATTGAGGGGGCAAGCCAAGGCTATCGCGACAGGCATAGGATGTTGCCGCTGTATTGGCACCAGCGCCCAGTGTCAGGATGTTTGTCCACATGATGTTCTGTGGACTAACAGCATCATAGACAAATTGTGAACGCACGGAGAGGTCTACGCTATTGGCGGCATCAATTGCGGCTTGATAGTTTCCTGCCATAAGATGACAGCGCGCCCGAAATGCGCGAATGGTATTAATCATATTCAAGCCTGAACTGAGCACATTAGCCCGCAACTGCGCTGTATTTCCCCTCGCAAAGCGCCGTTCTGCCTCATCCAAAGACCTTAGCGCTTCTGCCAAGACTTGTGCTCGTGGCGCATAGACAGCCCGTTCTCCACGGTCGGTGTTAATTGGCGCTTGCTCAAAATACTGAATGAAGTAGCTAAGCGCCATGGCTTTGTGCAAATGCGCAATAGCAATGATTCCATCGCGAGTGCTATCTGGAATTGCCGTTACGCTTGGTGTTGCTTCAATCAGCCGATTGCTTATCTCAATGACTCGACAGAGATTTTGAAATAGCACCAAAATGTCAATGTTTTCGTTCGATAAAGTTTGTCCGCCCGCTTCCAAATCCGTGAGGTTGATAAATGTGCGCGTAATGGCAAGCTCTCGGCTGGTTGTGCCCGGTGTGCGGATAATGGCTGACATTAAGTCGACCGCAAAGAAGCGTTGCAGCCCCACAGCCAGATTGAAAATACCATCACGGGTAGTCAGTGCCTTATCTTCAGTTACGGCATTTGGATTAACTGGGTCTAGCGTGCAGCTGGAAAATAGAGCTACTGAAAAAATGCTGACGGCAATAGCTACAGAGAAGATGATGTGTCGAATGCAATTTTTTCTCATTTGAATTCCTCCGTCCATCTCTTTTTAGAAGTTGATGCGAAGTGCAAGTGAGAGACTGCGTGGAATTGGCGTTTCGGTATCATCTGCACCAGTCGGCACACCTTGGCGTGCAAAGGCATTGAGCTCGGGGTCGTAGCCATTGTAGCGGTCAAATGAAAACAGGTTTCGACCAATGAGCCCAATTTGTCCGCTGCGGATACCGAAGATGTTGCTGAAGTTGTAGAAGAGCGAGGCTTCACGAATCTTGACATACGAGCCATCTTCTATCCAGTGCTCAATGATGCGAAAGACGCCCGGATTTTCAGGCTCCACGGCAAAACGTGGGTTGGTGTAGTAGCCCGGCGCACGCCGACCTTCCAAAACCTCACGATAGCCTGCCAAGACTTGATTTTGCTCGCCGTTACGGTTGGTAAAGTTGAGCACTTGCCTGCCTTGCAGAATATCGATTTGCAAGCGGAATGAAAACTCCCGCCACGAAAGCTCGTTGATGACGGTCGCCTGCCAATCGGGATTGGGGTCACCAATCACTTTGAGCTGCACACTTCCATCAGGATTGAGCTGACGCAAGGGCACACCATCGGGGCTGAATTGAATGTTGCCATTGGCATCGCGCTTGTAGGCACTGGAATAGAATACTCCCAGCGGCTGACCATTGATAGCCGAAGCAAAACCATAAACTCCTATGGCAATGATACCACCTTTGGTATCGACCACTTCATTGCGGTTGAAGAAGAAATTGACTGTGGCATCCCAGCGCAAGTCATTGGTCTGCACTGGTGTTGTGCGCAGCAGTACTTCTAATCCCCTGTTCGAGACGGTGCCTACGTTATCCAGTTGTTGGCTGAATCCTGTTGAAGCAGCTACATTGCGCCGAATGAGCAAATCGGTCAAGAGCTTGTCGTAGTAAGTGAGCTCAATGCCAATTCGGTCGCCCAGAAAGGTTGCATCAATGCCGACTTCTACTTCACGCTGACGTTCGGGACGAATGTTCGGCGAGCCCAGCAGTGCGCTTGGCAGAATTGCCGCCTTGCCATCGTAGTTGGTTGGTGCATAGTTGGTGAAGCGGTCGAAGGCACCTATGACGGTCAGTCCTCCCGAGTAGCCCAGCGCAGCGCGTAACTTCAAATTGTTGATGGTGTTGCCAAGGGCAGATTCTTTCCAGAAGGCTTCATCAGAGAGCACATATGAGGCGCTGACTTTTGGGAAAAACTGGAAGCGTTCATCCTTACCAAACACTGACGAGACATCCATGCGAATCGCACCTGTAAGATAGAAGCGGTCGTATAGCCCAAAGGTCTGCTGAATGAAGGCACCGTAAATGGTGCGCATCACATCGCGTGTCTCGTTTGCAATAGTGGTTACGCCTCCACCGACAATCTCCACATTCGGCGTCGTATTGATGGTCTGCGCGCCGAGAATGTCGGTCTCATCGTATTGGAGTGTACCGCCAATAAGGGTTGTGGATTTGAGCCAATCACTAAGCTCTCGGAAATAGCGCGCATTGACATCTATATTGACCTGTCTGACGCTCTGTGTCGCAAAGCGCTGAAAACCATTTCGGAAATCGAACGAGGTGTTGCCGGGCGGAATTGAAATCGTGCCATTTTGCGTGTAGGTGTCATAGCCGAAGGTTGCATCGGCGCTGAATCCTTCAAATGGAGCAATGTCTAACCTTGCACTGCCCACAAAACGGTTTGTGGCTTGCGTGTAGCGGAATCGGTCAATTACTTCAAGTGGATTGGCTAAGGCGATGCCCGTGGCGCTGCGTGTAACAGGATACTCTCCTAACGCATTAGGACGTGGGTCAATTGCCGTATTGCCAAACACAAATCCGACCAGCACGCCGTCATTTCCTGAAGTGGCATTGTTAGCTTTGTCTTGTGTTTCCGTGTAGTTGTAGTTCAGATTGAGCGAGACCCGTGCCCAACTGGTTAAAATTTGGTCGAGATTGGCACGCGCGCTGGTGCGCTGAATCGCCATGCCTTTGATAATTCCTTGATTGCCAAGGTAGGAGCCAGAGAGAAAGTAGTTGGTGTTGCCAGACCCGCCTGACACCGATAGGTATTGTTCGGTTCCGAACGCATTTTGGAAGAAGAAATCTTGATAGTCGAAGCGCTGTGTTGGAATGGTTCTTGCGGCATCAAGAAACGGGAAATCGTTGATGGCAAGTCGTTTGCGCACTTGGTCAAAATTGAAGCGCGTGCTGTATTCGATTTTTGGCTCACCTGCTGACCCACGCTTTGTAAAAATTTGTATGACGCCATTGTTTGCACGAGAGCCGTAGATGGCGGCAGCGGCTGCACCTTTGACGACCTCAATGCGCTCAATATCGTTCGGGTTTATATCTACCAAGCGATTTTGTACATATCCCCCCAAGTTGAGCAGCACATTACGGTCATTGTTGACAATGACACCATCAATGATATAGAGCGGGTCGGTATTGCCCAAGATGGTGTTAGGACCGCGCAATTGAATTGAGATGCTTCCGCCCGGATTGCCTGAATTTTGGTTAATCATCGCGCCGGGAATTTTGCCTTGCAGGGCTTGGTCAATTTGCTGTGCCGCTCCGTTTTGAATTTCTCTGCTGGTTACTGTCGTTATGGCATTTGCCAGCTCTCGTTTGCTTGTCAATCCTGCAGTTCCTGTTACCACCACTTCTGCCGCACGCGCTGCATCTTCTTCGAGCAAAATGTCTTCCACACGCACCTGATTGTTATCCCCGAGCGTAAAACGCACTTGCTTAGGCTTGTAGCCGATGTAACTGACACTTAGCGTGTAGTTACCCGGCTGTAAGGTTGCTGTCAGTGTAAAGTTACCATTCGGGTCTGTGGGTGTGCCCAGCACGGTATTGTCTATGCGCACAGTTGCGCCAGCAACAGGCTGTCGTGTGGCGCTTTCCAATACCTTGCCGCTGATGGTGTATCGAAGTTGTTGTGCCAGCAAAGACGGTGGCAAAAGCCACAGCATCGTCGCCAGCGCAAGCATACAGGGCAGTGTGATTTTGCCCCACATTGATGCAGTTTCTCGAATAAGTTTGTTGTGTTGCCTCATAAAGCGGTTTCTCCTCTTTTTAATTGCATAGAAATTGGAATGAAAATGTGCTTAATGTAGAAACTGATATGCACTGCTAAGCACCGCAGACGTAAGGCATGAGGCAAAACTCAATACGATAGGACTGATACAACCGTAGCTTAACACTTCATTGCTTCATGTTTTTGAATTGCGGCGAAAATAACACTAATTTCAAAAAATCAAAGCATTGTATTTCAACCTTAAAATTGACAGGTGTATCCAAATGCTCCAAACTGCTGAACCTACATATGCTCCGCCGTTCAGTGCCAGCAAAGAGCAACGGCGACTTGAGAAAATCTTCACAGTCATCTATCCTGATGCTAAATCAGCGTCGCGTGCCGTTGCCAACGAAATTGCTGACCTGATTCGTCAAAAGGCGGCATCGGGCAAGCCAGCTGTATTAGGTCTGGCAACTGGCTCCACGCCAACAAGTGTCTATGAAGAATTGGTACGCCTGCATCGTGAGGAGGGCCTTTCGTTCAGGAACGTTATCACGTTCAACTTGGACGAATACTACCCCATGAAGCCTGATTCGCTGCAAAGCTATGTGCGCTTCATGCACGAACACCTCTTCGACCACATTGATATTCTTCCTGAAAACATTCACATTCCTGATGGCACCGTCCCACGCGAGAAAGTAGCGGACTACTGCGCCATGTATGAAGGCAAAATTCAAGCCGCTGGCGGAATTGATTTGCAAATTCTTGGCATCGGTCGCACGGGACACATTGGGTTTAATGAACCGGGTTCAAAGAAAGATTCACGCACACGCTTAGTTACGCTGGACCGCATCACGCGCTTAGATGCCGCCAGCGATTTCTTCGGCGAAGAAAACGTGCCACGCAAAGCCATCACGATGGGTGTGGGCACCATCTTACAGGCAAAGCGTATCATTATCATGGCTTGGGGCGAAGGCAAAGCCAGTATCGTCCGCAAAGCCGTCGAAGGTCCTGTCACTGAAAGTGTAACTGCCTCATTTTTGCAGGAACATCCTAACACCACGTTTGTGCTCGACACTGCTTCAGCGGCAGAACTAACACGCGTTAAAACCCCATGGTTGCTTGGCGAAGTACAATGGACCGACAAACTCATCCGCTCTGCAGTGGTCTGGCTCTCACAAACCCTTGATAAGCCGATTCTCAAGCTCACCGATGAAGATTACCGCGCACACGGCATGGATGATTTACTGGCTGAGCGCGGACACGCCTACTCCATCAACATCGATGTCTTCAATCAGATGCAGCGCACCATTACAGGCTGGCCCGGTGGCAAACCTAATGCTGACGACAGCAACCGCCCCGAACGCGCTAAGCCCTTCCCCAAACGTGTGCTTGTCTTTAGCCCACATCCTGACGACGATGTCATCTCCATGGGTGGCACATTGATTCGTTTAGTCGAGCAGAAACATGAGGTCTATGTGGCTTATCAAACTTCGGGCAACATCGCCGTCTTTGATGAAGATGCCATCCGCTTCGCCGACTTCGTGCGCGATTTCAACGAGGTGTTTGGCTTACAAGGCAGCAAAGAAGCGCAAAAAATCTACCAAGAGGTCTCAGATGAACTGCGCAAAAAAGCCCCAACCGATGTCGATTCAGAAGCTGTGCAGAAAATTAAAGCCCTAATTCGTCGCGGCGAAGCCAAAGCCGCTTGCCGTTACTGCGGCATTCCTGAAGAGCGCATCTTCTTTCTCGACCTGCCCTTCTACCAGACCGGGCGCGTTAAGAAAAAGCCGTTGAGCGAAGAAGACATCAACATCATGGTGGATATTTTAGAGCGCATAAAACCGCATCAGGTCTATGCCGCAGGCGACCTTTCCGACCCGCATGGCACCCACCGCGTCTGCTTGGATGCTTTGTTCAAAGCTATTGAGCGACTCAAGCATGAAGAGTGGATGAAAGATTGCTACGTGTGGCTCTACCGTGGAGCATGGCAAGAGTGGGATTTGTCTGAAATTGAAATGGCTGTGCCGCTCAGTCCCGATGAGCTTTTGCGCAAGCGCCGCGCCATTTTCAAACATCAATCGCAAAAAGATAGCGCTCGTTTTCCCGGCGCCGACAGCCGTGAGTTTTGGCAACGTGCCGAAGACCGCAATCGCCACACTGCCAAACTCTACGACAAACTTGGCTTAGCCGAGTATGAAGCTATCGAAGCCTTCGTGCGCTGGCGATTTTAAGCGCAAGTTCCGCAGCGCTTCACAACACCTGCAGACTTGAAGTGCTGCCTATACTTTCCAGACCCAGTTACGCTCATAAAGGGCGCGCAACACCACATACCAAGCCATCACCAGCAGAAGTGGGTACAGAAGCGAGCCCAACATTTCGCCTGCCCAAGACGCCAGCAAATACCTGTAAATCCACTGCTGCAACGAGAGCACTTCTGTATCCACTGAAAACTTGATGAGCGTGCCCATCACACGTGCTAAAATACCGGATGCAAAAAACAGTAGTAGCGCATTGACCCCGAACACCACCAGCGGCTTGCTCCACCTGCTCCAGCCTCTGACATCAATTGCATAGTAACACATTGCCAGCACCACCATCGCATATCCGCTTGTAAAGACCGCATATGATGGCGACCAGATGTTCTTATTTATCGGAAACGCCCAATCCAAAGCTCCACCGATGCCCAGCAAGATGCTCCCAGCGAAAAACATTCCAGCGGCTTTTTCAATCGGTTGAGCTTGTGAGCGCAAATAGCTCCCCGTTAGCGTGCCAGTCAGCGTGTTGAATAGTGCCGGTAGGGTCGAGAGCAGTCCTTCTGGGTCCCAAGTTTTTGCGGCTTTCCAGAGATGTGCCGTTCCAAAAATTGTTCGGTCGAGCCATGCTCCAAGATTGTCATCTTTCGTTTGGAGTAGCGTCTCACGGTCAGGCGGCGGGATTAGCATCAAGAGCCAGTAGCCAATAACACATACTACCGCAATGCCAACCTGATGCTGTGGGCGCAGATGCAAGTAAATTAAAGCTCCTGCCAGATAGCAAATCGCCAAACGCTGCAGCACTCCCATGATTCGCAGCGAGGAGAGGTCAAAGTATGGAAACCCTGATAGAATCAAACCCAGCACAAACAAGACCGCCGCTCGTTTGAAAATCCTAAGATATGCAGCCTTTTTCACTTGCGCATTGCAATACTTACTTAAGGAGTATGGAATTGCTACTCCCACAATGAAAATGAAAAATGGAAACACAAGGTCGGTAACAGTCCAGCCGTTCCACTCGGCATGCCGCAAAGGCGGATACACATGATTCCAACTACCTGGGTTATTGACAATCGTCATCATCACCATCGTTAGCCCTCGAAAGACATCAAGCGAGATTAGCCGTCCTGCGGTCGGTTGCGTTGTGCTTGTCTCTGCTCTTGCTGGCTCTGCCGCGCTTGGCTGCGTTGTCTCCTTTGCAGTGCTCATTGTGTTTTGCAAGTTGATATTGACCTTTCTTTCGAAAGGTGCGCAGATAACGCTAGGAAACTTAAATTGCTTAAAAACGCAGGAAGCTAACGAAATTTGCACACGCTCATGCCACGCACTGTGTTAATTACGCGTCCAAAAGCACAGGCTCACGAACTCATTCGGTTACTTGAGCAATACGGGTTTCACTGCGAGCTATGCCCTACGATTGAAATTTGTGCTCTAACCGATTGGCTCAGCTCCATTCCACCGCTCTACACTTACCATGGGATTTTTTTTACAAGTGCAAATGGCGTGGAGCATTTTCTTGCGCCGCTTCGTCAGCATGCCCCTGATTTGCTCTTGCATCTTAATCGTCTGACTATTTATGCGGTCGGTCCAAAAACTGCCGATGCCCTTTCTAAGTTTGGTTTGAAGCCATCGGTTGTTCCTGACGCCCATCATGCTGAGGCGCTCAGCGCCATACTTACCCAGCAGAACTTAGCTGGTCAAAGATTTTTATTTGTGCGTGGCAAACTTGCTCGTCGCACTTTGCCTGAAGCTGTGCGTGCCGCTGGCGCAATATGCGACGAATGCGAAGTCTATGATACTCGCCTGCCTTCGCACACCGACCTTTCTCATATCGAGAGACTGCTTGTTACTCAAGGCATTCATGTTATTGCCTTTATGAGTCCTTCAGCAGTAAAAAATTTTCATCAACTTTTTGAACACATCAGCCTCCCAAGTTCCATCCAGCTTGCCGCTATCGGTCATACTACGGCTCAAGCAATTGAGCAACTCTATGGACGCGTTGATATTCTTGCACCAGCACCATCGAGTCAATCTTTAGCTGAAGCGATTGCCGCCGCATGTTCATCCCCGAGCACCTAACTCGCTCACCTATCAGTCTTGCTTGACTTTGCTTTTCATACACGGCTTTCCATGTTTACGCGCATGCCTACAAGGCAAATTTGGAACTCTCTTACCTGTTTTTGTACCTTTGCGCCCAACCTCATCACCTCTCTGACAATTATCAACCCAAAAAGCAAAGAAAGGACAGGAAAAGTGGAGGACAAATCAAAAATTTTGCGCACTGCACCAGTTGATATGGCGATTGTTCGCACAAATTTCCTTACTTGGAAAATGAAAGTGCGTTCAGCCGCCAACGGAATCGGCAGTTGGGAGGATGTCTTTCCCAATGAACCTGAAAAGAGCCAGATTGGACGATGGATTCAAAACGTGGGCGATAAGCTCTATAGCCAAGAGCCCGTCTATCAAGAATTCAAACAAATGCATGCGCATTTGCATCACTTCGTTGGACAAATCTATGAATTAGCCAGACTCGGTGAAAAAGAACATTTGAAACAGATGTTAGATGAATTTGATAAGCAGTGCGAAGATTTTCTCAAGATGATTGATTCCTACAAACTGGTGATGGATAGCTACCGAGAGCAAGGCTTTTCGCCTCAGATACCTTCATCCCTACTTTCAAGCATAAGACGTGTGAAGTAAACTTTTTCTGAACCTTTCCCCCGCTTTCTCTCGTCATTTTAATTTGCCAATGCGATTAGTGTTTTAGCTTTGCTTACACTTTCTTATATTTTTGCGTAACTATATTTCTACATAACTATAAAGTAAATGGAGTTTCTTGGTTACTTCGGCGCATTTTTGATGGGCGTCGTACTTGGCATCATGGGCGGCGGTGGTGCCATTCTTACTGTGCCGATTCTCACCTACCTTTTCAACATTGAGGC
>PHFL01000015.1:0-3016 GCA_002794105.1 Candidatus Thermochlorobacter aerophilus
GCAATTCGCGAAGCTGGGATTTGCGTTTATGGCAGTTTCATTTACGGACTTGACGGCGACACGCTCGACACACCAAATCTTCTTTATGACTTCATTGAAGAAACCGGCATTGATGTTCCCGGCATCAACATCTTGCGCCCAATTCCGGGAACAGCCTTGTTTGAACGTTTGGCATCGGAAGGCAGATTGATGTTTCCGAAAGAGGATATTTATGCGTTTCGTTACAGTTGGGGACAAGAACTGCTCTGCAAGCCGAAGCAAATTTCAGTTGAAGATTTCATTGAAAGTTATTGCGATTTAACGGCGCGATTATTTACACTCCAACAAGCTTTGAAGCGCACCTTAAATGCGCCTGCCATTCCGCACGCAATTTTAATGTTCAATTTAGCCTATATTCAAATGTATGGGCTTTCGCGTCGCGATTTGCGCCAGCAACTCTTACGCCTCAAACAAACACATTCAGAACACTTGAATTTTTCATCAGCGACAAGCGCAACGGATAGTTTCCCGTCGTCCGTTCACTTGTCAGTTAATTCCTAATCAATGCGTAAGATATGCTATCGTTTCAAGTAAATCCAAGACTCAACCGTGATGCGCTCTCACAGTATCGGGCGTTTCTGGTCGCGCATCAAAAAGAAACTGTTTCAAAAGAAGCACTTGCGGCGATTTGTCAAATGATTGAACGAGAAACCCGCAAGCAAACCCAATACGCACAAGCTCCGCTCAGCGACCCAAATTCAAAGGCGGCGCGTGAAATGTATCAAGTGGCACAGATTCTCACCGGGTCGTTTCTCGGCGGCGTGATGCTCGCCCAAAACATTGCCAAAGAGTTGGATAAAACCGATGATGAAACCTTAGCCTATATCGCTTCAATGCTTGATTGGGGATTTTGGCTTCCGCTTGACCAAAAAGTTGTTGTACAAATTTTGGAAGATGACCTGCAGATGTTGATGCGCGTAGGCGACTCTGAATCGAGCTGGCTCTCACAACTTGACAAAGCCTTTCATTATTACAAAGATGCGACTACCTACAACGACTTTTTTCAGAAATCCCTTCAAATTTTGCTCAATCTCGTCAGTGCTTCAAAGCATGACTATGGCAACTACGCCTTAATGCAACGCATTGGTATGCTATATCTCTACCACCCTGACTTTCTCGATGCATCGAAAGACGTGCGCACAGGGCGAGTATTGGAGTCGACTTACGGTCGTTTTTACAATGCCGTGTTCAGTCCTGATGCCCGCAAACTTGCCCTCGCCAGTAGCGACCGCTCTGTGAAAATCATGTCGGCTCCCGAAGTGCCGCTCCCCCAATTCATTGCTTTTGAGCATAAACTCCGCTGTGAATTAGAATCGCTCCACAAAAACGACATCGTCTATCAGCCTGATTCACAAGCAGGCGAACGACGCCGTGGAGAACGGCGCAAACCTTCTTATTGGTTAGGTGGGTTGGATTTGAGAGAGGGAAAAGACCGCCGTCAATCTTCAACTAAACTTTAACCGCACATGCCAACATCTCGATTCACTCATCGCTTAACGCCCGCACAGTCAAAAGAAATCGCCTTGCAGACACTTGCGGCGCAACTTTCCTACGAACTTCATTTTTCAGGCAATCGCATCTATTGCAGTTCCGAATTTCATTACAAAACCTTTTCTTCTTACGAAGAAGCCGAACAGTTTTTAATTTCCGAACGATTCAAACGCCAACCCTTTCACCTGAAATGATTAAAATTGAGAACGCATCAAAAACTTTCGCCAAAGGCACGCCGAATGAGGTCTATGCACTTAAAAACGTAACACTCACGATTGCAAAAGGCGACTTCGTTACGGTTATCGGCACAAACGGAAGTGGAAAATCTACTTTACTGAATGCGATTGCGGGAACGCTCACGCTCGATGAAGGGCGAGTAAAAATCAACCATGAAGACGTTACCAAACTGCCTGACTTTAAGCGTGCCAAATACATTGGGCGCGTGTTCCAAAACCCGTTCAGCGGCACTGCTCCAACTATGACCGTCGCTGAAAATCTCCAACTTGCTTATCTGCGCGGCGAAAAAAAATCGCTCACGATTGCAATGACTTCCGCTCAAAAAAAACTTCTACGCGAGCGCGTCGCCGAATTACGCATGGGACTTGAAAACCGCATGGATACACCGATTGGACTTCTTTCAGGCGGTCAGCGTCAAGCCCTAACGCTTCTGATGGCGGCACTCAAAAAGCCTGAAATCCTCTTGCTTGATGAACATACCGCCGCCTTAGACCCTATCTCCGCCGAACTCATCTTATCCATCACCCAAGAAATTATTTCCAAATATCATCTCACCGCTTTGATGGTCACACACTCGATGTCTTACGCTACGCGCTTCGGCAACCGACTTATCATGATGAACTTGGGCGAAGTCGCTTGCGATATTCAAGGCGAAGAAAAACAAACCCTGACCGAGCAAACCCTGCTCAAACGCTTTGAGGAGCGACATATTCATGTTGTGATTTGAAATCGGGAGGTAGGAGATTTATAGCAAAACATTGGAACACGGATTGGACGGATAGAACGGTTTCTTCTGTGAGCGTTCTGTTAATCTGTCTAACCCGTGTTCTCTCTTTCAACGATAAATCAATGCTTCGCGGGCGGTGCATCTTTTGGCGGCACAAGTCCCTTCTTTTCATACATCTTCGCGTTCTTGCGGATTTCCTGCATCTCATACTCATAAATCGCGGCTCTGCTCTTTTGGTCAATCATCGTGAAAACAATAAACACCGTCAGCGCAATCAAGCAAACCAGAAGCATTGCAAGGAAAAATCGATTGTCGTAGCGCAAGTGCATGAAATAAGCGACAACCAGCCCGGCTTTCACCGTTGCGACTGTCATAGCGACAATCATATTCATTGACCCAAAATCAAACTGGACGACCCAAACCGTAACCGCAGTTAAAATGAGCAATGTAATGCCTACTGCCATATTGACTTTGAACGGCACGATGTGGTGATGTGAGTGATGTGCGTGTTCAGTTGTGTGC
>PHFL01000015.1:8465-10954 GCA_002794105.1 Candidatus Thermochlorobacter aerophilus
AAAATGTTTCGCCTTACAGAGCCGGGAGTGAAAGTTGTTTCCGTGTTTATCCGTTGAATCCGTCTATCGTTGTGTCTTTCTTCAATCGCACACGGAATACACGGATTGAACAGATGTTGCACAAATTTTCAGTTACTTTTATGGCTTTTCAGCGACTGCCATTAACCCTGTTCCTGTTTCATTTTTCACGCTAAAATCGAGTAGCATAAAGAGCAAGGCAATCGGAAAGGTGAATAAGTAATAAATCGGTAGAAAGGCAAAAAATGCTTTTGACACGCCAAGCAGTTGCATTGGATACTTCAAGGCTAAATGCCAATAAAGGTTTCCCCAAAAGCCGTAGGTGTAAGTGGTGCGAATGTTGGTAAAGCCTGCTTCGGTGAGTTTTTGTGTCATGTCCTCTGCGCTGTAACCGTCGCGCACGTGTTCGTCGACAAACGCCGTGCTTCCTTCGTGGTGGTCGTCGTGGTCTTCGGCAAGGTCGGAAGGCGTATTGATGATGAGCGTCCCGCCCGATTTCATCGCCCGATAAAAATTCTTGAACACTGCCACATCTTCTAAAATGTGTTCCATCACATCAACCGAGAGAACCACATCAAACCTGTTTTCGTGCGTGATTTTGGTGAGGTCTTCAATCGCAAATGTAGCGTTGGGCAACTTGGCTTTTTTGAAAAAGTGATTGCAATCGTTGATTTGTTCTTCTTTCACATCAACGCCATATACGCTTGCGTTCTTAAAATTCTTTGCGATGAAATACGCATATTGCCCAAACCCGCTTCCCGCATCATACACTTGAATTTTCTTGTTGGAAAATTTTGATAGGATTTTTCTCAATTCAGACTTGACATACCACTCGCGAAGAAAGAGCAAGCCCAAAAGAACATAGAAGAGTTTGCGAAGCACTACGTGGCTCCGCACCACATTGCCGATGCTTCGTTTGATTGGGTCGTATTGCATTAGAGTTGAATTAAACCTTATTTTGTTGGAAACAAGAAGCGCAAAAAACGGCTTTTCTTCTTTCAAAACCAAACCACATCTAACAATGCAACCCAAACTCAGTGCTTACAACATCATTCGGCATAATTTCAACACGGCTATCAAGCATTTGGGCTACGACGAAGAAACGGCTCTCTTGCTTCAAACGCCCTTTCGCGAAATGCAAGTGAATTTTCCTGTTCGACTCGATAACGGCAAACTCAAAGTTTTTACAGGCTATCGTGTTCAGCACAATGGCGCACGCGGTCCGTTCAAAGGTGGGATTCGGTTCAGTCCGATTGTGGATTTAGATGAGGTGCGTGCGCTTGCGGAAGCGATGTCGTGGAAAACAGCGATTGTCAATGTGCCGTTTGGCGGCGGCAAGGGCGGCGTCAACTGCGACCCTCGCCTGCTTTCACCGCGCGAACTGCAAGCCATCGCTCGAACTTACGCTTCTCGGATTCATCACATTCTCGGCGCGTATCGCGACATTCCCGCGCCCGATATGGGCACCAACGCGCAAGTGATGACTTGGATTATGGACGAATACAGCAAACGCAACGGCTACACGCCCGCCGTCATTACTGGCAAACCCGTTGAACTCGGAGGCTCAAAAGGTCGCGAACAAGCCACAGGGCGCGGTATTATGATTCTCGCCAAAGCCCTTGCCAAAGACTATCAAACCGATTTGCGCGAACTCAAAGTGATTGTTCAAGGCTTTGGCAACGTCGGCTCGAATGCCGCAAAACTGCTTGCCCAAGAAGGCGCAACGATTGTTGGACTTTCCGATATTGATGGCGCGATTTATAGCGACAAAGGGCTTAATCTTGATGCGGTTTTTGAACACGTCAAGAAAACACGCTCCGTTGTTGGCTTTCCTGATGCTGAATCGGTGAGCGGCGAATCGATTTTGGAAAAGCCTTGTGATGTGCTTGTGCCTGCCGCTATCGAGGGCGTTCTGACCGAAGAAAATGCGCCCCGTGTGAAAGCCAAGTTCATTATCGAAGGCGCAAACCCTCCGACCACACCCGAAGCCGATGCTATCTTTGAAAAGAACGGCGTTCATCTCGTTCCTGATGTGCTCGCCAATGCAGGCGGCGTTACGGTTTCTTACTTCGAGTGGGTTCAAAACTTACAGCAACTTTCATGGGACGAAGCGGAAATCAATCTTCGCCTTGAAAAACAACTCTTGCAATCGTATCACGACATTACCGCTGTCATGAAAGAACGCAAGGTTTCGATGCGCACGGCGGCGTATATTTTAGGTATCTCGCGGGTTTATCGCGCCGAAGAATTGCGCGGCATTTAATAATCACTGATGCGATACGCGGTCATCTTTTTGCTTACTGTGCTTTCTGATGTTCTTTCTTCTAAAAGAAATCGCGCATTGAATCCTTCATCAATCATGAAACTTCTGCTGGCGTTCCTCTTCGTTCCGATTTCACTTTTCGCACAAGAGCATCCACTCGTTTTGATGGGGCTTGCCGCACACCCCGACGACGAAGATGGTGCAACGC
>PHFL01000016.1:0-2154 GCA_002794105.1 Candidatus Thermochlorobacter aerophilus
TAAAATCCGCGAAGGTCGCGCTGAAGAAACCAATATCAAGGCAATCCTTTGTCCTTTCACTATTACCGCTCCGATAGAACTCATTAAAATCGGCTACGACTGCGGGTTCGGCGAAAAAAACGCCATGGGCTTTGGTATGGTGAAAGTGTAAACCAGAAATATCTTATTTTTTAACAAGATTGATTTTCAAAATTATAGTCAATTTGTAAACCTTCTTCGAAACTGTAAGCAGCAGGATTTGCTACAATAACTGTTCGCTCTTCATCGCGGACACCAATTTGATAGTGTGATAAACTCCCCTTCTTTAACCCCTGATCGACCAAATAAGCCTGAACTGGAACACCATATTCATTTTTAAATTCTTGGAACTCCATGTAATTTTTGAAGTAGGTCTCTGGTATTTCTACAAAAACAGTTACTTGTGGGTCAATATCTCGACTTTTCCAAGATTTTGTTTCTTCTTTATCTTCCTCCATTTCTTCGGCAGGTAAAATGAGCCAATTTGATACAAAACTCTCTTCTAATTTTCTTGCATTAATTATTGCTTCATTTGAAAACTTGAATGCATCTGAATAGACTTTGTTCACGAGATTTACGAAATCAGAGGCAGAGTAAGTTTTCTCCGATAGCAATTTTATCGTTTGCTCTAATGCTACATTAGGCTTCCACCCTGTGTTTCGAGAGAAAGAACCATATGGTGCTGGGTAAAGAAATCCATTTTTCATCGGAATTAAAATATCAAGTTGTCCAATGTTTTGACTAAACCGAGATAAACGACCAATTCTCTGAACTAACCTGTCAATTGGGCAAATTTCTGAAATCATAAAATCCGCACTGATATTAACACTAATTTCACCAATCTGAGTCAAAATAGCAATTCCTTTTGCACTTTGTTTTTTCCAAGCCTCTAAACCAAGCATTTCAAGCAAAATATCTTCTTTTTTCTTTTTATCTTTTTCAATAAAACGACTATGGTATAAAACTGCACTAATTTCTCTTTTACTGCACCAACGCTTTATCTCGGTTGCTTTTGAAATAGTATTTGCATAAATAATTGTAGTGCGGGATTTACAATTTTCTAAAAGTTCTGCAATTTGCTCAATCTCAGTATATTCACTAATCGAGTTTATTCGGCAGCGAGGTCGTTCTAAATCAGATTTATCTTCTCTGATGACTACATTTTGGTAGCCCGCATCATTGTAAATTTTGAGCGATGTATCTGGCAAGGACGCGCTCATAACCATAACAGGAACTTCCAAAACCCTTGCTGCTATCAACAGTTTTTGGATATTTGCTTGCGTAAAATCGTCATAAAAATCTGCTTCATCAATTACAAGACAAGAGTGGGCAAAATTAAACATAATAGCATGGTGATCTTCACGTGATAATGTCAAAGATGCCAAAAGGTGGTCAATTGTGCAAACAGTTACAGGCGATTCAAGTAAGCGGGCAAATTCGTGAATTAATCTTTCTTTATGTTCGTTTTCTTTGTTTTGACTTGCTTTTTCACTATGGCGTACATACCAAGCACTCGAGTGATATAAGCCCGTTTCTGTAACACGACTACATAAGTTGATAGCAAGTGCATTAGATGTAAATCGTGTTGGCATTGCAATCACCAATCTGTCTGCACGCTTTGCATCAATCTGTTTTTTTGCCCAAAGCAGAGCCGCGTCTGTCTTTCCAGCACCAGTTGGTGCACGAAGCAGAAGGAGAGGTTCATCGGCATATTTTTCTGCTAATTCTTGAACGAGACGTTTCGAATTATATGGAAACTCGTAATAGAATTGAACAATATCTGGAACAAACTGAAACTCATATTCATGATTTTCTTTAATACTTGCACGATGGTCAGCTAATTGGGTGTATGCACGAACTCCTGCATATTCGTAATGCTTCCTTATAGCCATTTCAAATTTTCTCCCATCAAGAATCGGAAAAGCATCTTGACTGATTTTCACAAACTTATCCCAAAATTCTTGTGCTCCTTTTACTTCTTTATCTGACCATCGCTTCTCATGCTTAAATGATAGTCTTTGGTGATGAGCCGCTATTGCAACTTGAACAGGCTCGGAAAAGTTTTTATTTTTTGTTAAAACAAGCGATGCGATTTCATGGCGCATCTTAACTTTTTTAAGATTGTGACCATATTTT
>PHFL01000016.1:7538-9396 GCA_002794105.1 Candidatus Thermochlorobacter aerophilus
TATGATTGCCAAACACCACACCGCCCGCCAAAGCAAGCAATATCAAGGCGTAAAGGCTTTGCATGAACACGGCGAACCCTGAAAAGAGCATGAGATAGGCAAGATAGACTGGGTGACGAATCACGCCGTAGATGCCGTTAGTGATAAGCACGTGGTCGTCTTTAATCACCAGTCGGTCAAAGAATTTTCCGAGTGTGCGCGTGGCATGATGCACTAACAAAATCGCACCAATCAACAAAAGCGCGGCAATTACAGTGGCGATAGATTCAGTCAGAATCATCTTCAACGATTGTTGATGGGCGAAATCGTAAATCGCAAGCGGATGCAGAAGCCACAAGCCTACGGTCGCAAGTGAAGTAGAAACGCCTAATTCTTTCTGAACGGATTTGCTTTCAACCTTTTGCGAGACTTGTCCGGTTGCAATCGTGTTCCACACCGAGCCAAGCAAGAAGAGCGCGTAAGCAAAATACAGCGCAAGCAGTTGCCACGATGACCACACTTCCCAAAAGTAGGCAGGCAATCCTATCGCAAGCGCAATCAACAGTGCGATTTGCCGAAGTTGCTTCAGGAAGCGCACGAGCATCTTACTTCACCACCAAATTGACCAGTTTATTTGGCACTACAATTTGCTTGATGATTTCTTTTCCGCTAATGAACTTTGCGACCGAGTCGACTTCTTTGGCACGTTTAATTAAATCTTCATTGCTCATGCCAATTACTGCTTCAAATGTGCCGCGTAATTTGCCGCTGACTTGCACGGCAATCGTTACCGTATCGTCTTTCGTCAAGGCTTCGTCATACTTCGGATACGGCGCGTCCGCAATCGAAGGCGAATTACCAATCGCTTCCCAAAGTTCTTCGGCAATGTGCGGCGCAAAGGGCGAAAGCATTACAAGCAAATGTTCAATCGCGGTTTTATTGTGGCAATTTTCTTTGGTGAGCGCGTTCACGAACTCCATCATCGCCGCAATCGCCGTGTTGAAGCGTAAGTTTTCGCAATCTTCCTCGACTTTTTTGATAGTCTTGTGCATCACTTTTTGAAGTTCTAACGACATCGGCGCATTGTCAATCACAATATCGCCATCGGGTTCGGGCTTTCCATCGTGCGAATACACTAACCGCCACACACGCCCCAAGAAACGCACAACTCCTTCAATTCCCTTTGTGTTCCAAGGCTTTGTTTGTTCAAGCGGACCGAGAAACATCACATACAGTCGCGCCACATCGGCACCATATTCCTGCAAGAGCGAATCAACACTCACCACATTGCCACGCGATTTGGACATCTTCTCGCCATCTTCGCCCAAAATCATGCCTTGATTAAAAAGTTTTTTGAACGGCTCTTTGTGCGCAACCAATCCGCAATCGTAAAGCACCTTGTGCCAGAAGCGTGCATAAAGCAAATGCAACACCGCATGCTCTGCGCCGCCAACATACAGGTCAACCATTCCCCAATACTTTTCTTTTTCAGGCGAACAAAACGCACTCGGATTGCGCGCATCTTTGAAACGCAAGTAATACCAACAACTGCCTGCCCACTGCGGCATCGTGTTCGTTTCGCGACGGAATTTGCCGTATTCATCTTCGCCATAAAGCCATTCAGGAATGTTTGCCAAGGGCGACTCACCTGTGCCTGACGGCTCATATCGTTCAACATCGGGGAGCGTGAGTGGCAAGTTCGTTTCAGGGCGCATGGTGCCATCTTCGTAGTGCTTAATCGGAATTGGTTCGCCCCAATATCGCTGACGCGAAAACACCCAATCACGCAGTTTGTAATTCACCTTGCGCTTGCCGATACCTTTCGCTTCAAGGTAATTGCAGATTTTCTCGAAGGCTTCGTTAAAAGTTAATCCGTCAA
>PHFL01000017.1:0-2136 GCA_002794105.1 Candidatus Thermochlorobacter aerophilus
GATAAACTCAAAGAAGCTATTGAGGGCATGATGGAACTCAACAATAAAATGCCTGAGGCTGAATTGCTCTTTAATTCAGCACGCGATGCGGTGGTGTCTCAAATTCAGACCGAACGTATCACAAAAGTTGATGTGCTGTATCAATATGAAGCGGCAAAAAAACTTGGTCTTGATTACGACCTTCGCCGCGACATTTACGAAAAATCCAAAACGCTCACACTTGATGACCTCAAAGCCTTTCACGCCAAGTATTTCCAAAATCGCAAATACGCCTTTTTAGTCATTGGCAAAGAAAGCACTTTGGATATGAGTGTCTTGGAAAAACTCGGTCCTGTGCAAAAACTGTCGCTCTCTGAACTCTTCGGCGAAGAGCAAGCCCGCGCTCATTGAAAGAGAATCATTTAAGGTTTTGATGATGATTACATCAGCCGAATTTGTTAGGAGCGTTGTCAAGGTTGAAGACTTGCCAAAAGACAATTTTCCTGAAATTGCGTTTGTTGGACGTTCTAATGTAGGCAAGTCGTCGCTTCTGAATGCGCTGATGAAAAAGAAACTGGCTTACACAAGCGCAACGCCGGGCAAGACACGTGAAATCAACTACTTTCGCATCAATCAAAAATTTTATTTCGTGGACTTGCCTGGCTACGGCTACGCCAAAGTCTCGAAAGCAGAGCAAGCGCGATGGAAAGAATTATTGGAAGCCTATTTGCAAAACCGCCCGCAGTTGAAATTGTGTTTGCTTCTTATCGACGCTCGCCACCCAACAATGGAAAATGACAAACAAATGGCAGAGTTTCTATATTTTTATGGGCGACGATTTGCACTTGTGCTTACAAAAATGGATAAACTTAAAAAACAAGCAGAGCGCAAGAACTCTCTAACAGTGTGCGCGTCGTTCTTTTCGAATTATGAGTTTATTCACTCTGTCTCCGCACCGCGCGGCGAAGGCGTTTTAGACCTTATCAAGCACCTTTCATCATACCTTTCTTAAAGACGCTCATTTCGTAGTTTTCACCAAAACCATTTTTCAATGAACATTGCGATAGCCGCTTCTGAATGTGCGCCGTTTGCCAAGACTGGTGGGCTCTCTGACGTGATTGGTGCTCTACCAAAAGCCCTTGCCAAGTTGGGTTGCCATGTGAAAGTCTTTCTCCCCAAATACTCGGTTATCAATGAATCGGAATACCCGATGCGACTCGATCTCACGATTGGTGAAATGCAAGTACGCGTGGGCGGATTCCCGAGAACCGTGCGCGTGCTTAAATCGAAACTCCCTGGCTCTGATGTCGATGTCTACTTTATTGATTGTCCTCACTATTTTCATCGCGCACGCATTTATACATCGGATTGGGACGAAGATGAACGGTTTATCTTGTTCCAAAAAGCTATTATTGAATCTTTGCAACGCCTGCAATGGGCACCTGATGTGATTCATTGCAACGATTGGCAAACAGGATTGCTGCCACTTCTTTTGCGCGACAACTACGGCTGGGATAGGCTCTTTGATAAAACCGCAACTGTTCTCACAATTCATAACATCGCCTATCAAGGCTGGTTTTCTCGCGAAGCCGGAATCCGTGCTGAACTCCGACAAGAACACCTTGACAAAGGCGGACTTGCCGAATGGGGCGGCGGCACCAACTTCCTCAAAACAGGCTTAGCAACCGCTGACCTGCTCACAACCGTCAGCGAAACTTACGCTCGCGAAATCCTCACGCCGCAATACAGCAACGGCATGGACATCGTACTTCACTGGCGAAAAAACGACCTCTACGGCATTCTCAACGGCATCGACGACGAACTCTGGAACCCACAAACCGATAAGTATATTCCCTTTCACTTCTCACTAACCAATATGGACGGCAAAGAGAAAAACAAACGTTTCCTGCTTGACCAAACCCACATCAATTACAATCCCGATATTCCGCTCATCGGTATCATCTCACGAATGGTTGCACAAAAAGGCTTAGACCTCATCGAGAAAGAATACTACTGGCTCATGCAGAAGAAAGCACATTGGGTCATTTTAGGCAGTGGCGAAGACCGTTTTGAAAATTTCTTTACATGGCTGGCTCATGAATTCCCACATAAAGTTTGGACATACATTGGCTTCAACACGGAACTGGCGCATCTGAT
>PHFL01000017.1:6448-8209 GCA_002794105.1 Candidatus Thermochlorobacter aerophilus
GCGCACACGCGTGAATATGTGGAAGCGGTTCTCAACGGCACATTGAGCGAATTTCAGATTCGCAAAATTGGCTTTCCATACAGCGAGGCGTTGGTGAAGCGGTCGCTGGCGACGGTTGGCGGGGCATTGGCGGCGGCAGAAGAGGCGTTGCGAAGCGGGATTTCGGGTAACTTGGCGGGCGGCACGCACCATGCGTTTGCCGATTCAGGCGAAGGTTATTGTGTGTTTAATGATTTAGCCGTCGTAACGAAATACTTGCTCACCATAGAGAAAGTGCGGCGCGTGGCGATTGTGGATTTAGATGTGCATCAAGGCAACGGCAATGCGGCAATTTTGGGCGGACGAGATGATGTCTTCATTTTCAGTATGCACGGCGCGAAAAATTATCCTTTCCGAAAACCGCCTTCTACGATTGATATTGACCTGCCCGACGGCACTGGTGATAAAGACTATCTCGCCATTTTGAAAGACTATCTTCCGAAAGTCTTTGCCTTTAAGCCTGATATGGTGCTTTATCAAGCCGGCGTTGACCCGCTGAAAGAAGATGCACTTGGACGGCTCTCGCTCACGCACGAAGGGTTGCAAGAGCGCGATAGACTTGTCTTGAAGGAATGTCGCAAGCATGGGATTCCTGTGTCGCTGGCACTGGGCGGCGGCTATGCCAAACCGATTGACCTGACGGTCGAGGCGCATATCGGCACTTACAAAGCCGTGCGAGAGGTGTTTTAGGGTGTTTTGCGTCCTGATAAAAAATCCTATCTAACCAGTCAAACAAAACTTGATGAAGCAAAAAGAGATTGTTGATTTGGCAGTGTGCATCGGCACCATCAGCAGCCGTAAAAATCCGAAATTCTTTCGGAGATTTCAGTGAATCATAAAATTCACGTGCTTGCGCCATTTGCTCCTCCGACTCACCTTCACCAACCATACACAATACAGGGCAACTAATCTCACTGATATTTTGAACTTTTGCTTGATTTGCCATTTCTAATGCTTCAGAAATTTTACTAACTCCAGCTTGCCAACAGAATTTCTCTATTGCAATAAGCGGTATAGGACTCTTAATACCAAAATTGAGTAGGAATGAGTAAGTTTGAGAAAAAGGAGAAAGGGCAATGATAAAGTATCACGAAGAAATCAAGGAAAGCGAAGCGGAGTTGTTAGCGGTGGAACGGCGACAAAGTCGGAGCAAACTGCGCGACCGAGTGCGCTTACTCCGACTGCTCAAAAGCGGTTCATTGCGCTCGTTGACGCAAGCCTCGGTCGTAATCGGACTGAGAAACTGTTCGAGAATCAAGTTAAGCGATTGAGCATCAAGCGAACCGAAGCAATGTAAATCATGGTCTGACTGGTTTTCGGATGAAATTCAAAGTCTTTGCTCAACCGCCGATAGGATTCAAACCAAGCGAAAGTTCGTTCAACAACCCAGCGTTTTGGAATCGGGACAAAGTGCCGAACGGTCTTGGAACGCAAGACGACACACAAGACCATAGCAAAGGCGGCATCAAGCATCTCCTCAAAGCCGCGATACGCACCGTCGGCAAATACGGTTTTGACGGTTCTGATGCGCTGACGCACATTGTCAACTAATGAGAAAAGCGACTGACTATCATGCGGCGTGGCGGATGCGACCAACACCCCGAGTAGCAAGCCTTGTGTATCGACCGCGATATGGCGTTTGCGTCCTTTGACCTTTTTGGCAAAATCAAACCCGCGTTCCGTTCCGCCACGGCGCGTTGTCCGCACGCTTTGGCTGTCAAT
>PHFL01000017.1:8229-10540 GCA_002794105.1 Candidatus Thermochlorobacter aerophilus
ACTGATATTTTGAACTTTTGCTTGATTTGCCATTTCTAATGCTTCAGAAATTTTACTAACTCCAGCTTGCCAACAGAATTTCTCTATTGCAATAAGCGGTATAGGACTCTTAATACCAAAATTGAGTAGGAATGAGTAAGTTCAAGAAAAAGGAGAAAGGGAGATGATAAAGTATCACGAAGAAATCAAGGAAAGCGAAGCGGAGTTGTTGGCGGTGGAACGGCGACAAAGTCGGAGCAAACTGCGCGACCGAGTGCGCTTACTCCGACTGCTCAAAAGCGGTTCATTGCGCTCGTTGACGCAAGCCTCGGTCGTAATCGGACTGAGAAACTGTTCGAGAATCAAGTTAAGCGATTGAGCATCAAGCGAACCGAAGCAATGTAAATCATGGTCTGACTGGTTTTCGGATGAAATTCAAAGTCTTTGCTCAACCGCCGATAGGATTCAAACCAAGCGAAAGTTCGTTCAACAACCCAGCGTTTTGGAATCGGGACAAAGTGCCGAACGACCATCGCACTCGGCGTAGCCTCTCGTCCCATCTTTACCCGCACCGCTTCACGCAGGGCATCGTTGAGTCGCTCCCACAGCCCGTTGTGTCGCCACTTATCAAAGTAGTAGTAGATAGACGACCACGCACCGAACTCCTTCGGCAACTGCCGCCATTGACACCCCGTTTTCACCACATAAATTATCGCATTGCACACCTGACGCATTGGATATTTGCGTGAGCGTTTCGTGTCAAAAAATTGTGCTATCTTTTCCCATTGGGAATCGGTCAAATCGCTCGGATAAGAGTGCTTTTTCATTTCTCGCTAAGAATTAAAAAATGCAACTTATCCCCGATTCCCCTTATTTTTCAATACCCCTTTTCATTCTTGAACAGTTTCTAATAATACGAACGGGAAAGACATAAATTGCTTGTCTCACTCTATCTGATGCGCACAACCCTACCTTAGTGCGACGCTGAATGCGCAGATTCGTGTAAATGCTTGCCATGTTGAGTATTCTTTCTTTGAAATCGTGTTGAAGAGTCCTGAATTGACCATAGTGACCTTTTTGAGTGTTTTTTTACAAGGTGGCAACCTAATGAAGAAGTAATTGAGCAAATTATGCAAGAAATTGAACATCTTCGAAGGACACCCTAAAATACCTCATGCTTATATGCCAAGCATTTCACAACACAGAATTCTACCCTCTCGGATGAAAACTCGTATGCACTTCTTTCAAAAACTGCCTATCAATATGTGTGTAAATTTGTGTGGCTTTAATGGTGCTGTGTCCGAGCATTTCTTGCACAGCGCGTAAATCCGCACCGCCTTCGAGCAAGTGTGTCGCAAAGGTATGGCGAAGCGTATGCGGACTAATTTCCTTTGTAATTTCTGCACGCACAGCATTTTCCACAATGATATTATAGAAACTCATGCGCGTTAATTTCTTACCGCGTGCGTTAAGAAAAAGATAGTCTTCGGAATAATTGCGCATAAGGCGCACGCGCAGTTCAGTTTGATAACGCCTTACCCACTCTATCGCCGAGCGACCGACAGGCACAAGCCTCTCTTTTGCGCCTTTCCCAAACACGCGAATAAATCCTGCCTCAAAATATAGGCTTTGTTGTTTGAGTTCAACCGCTTCACTGACGCGAATACCAGTTGCATACATCAGTTCTAAAATCGCTTTATCACGCAAAGCGAATTTCGGCGACGGATTTTTTTCGCTCATCGGCATATCCAATAATCTAAAGACTTCATCAAGCGTGAGAACAGTAGGCAAATATCGGCTCGATTTCGGAAGTGAAATTTCTTCGGCAACATTTTTAGAGAGAATTTTCTCGGATAATAAAAATCGATGAAGTGAACGAATTGCCGAGATATTTCGCGAAACAGAAGTAGATTCCAATCCTAATTCTGCAAGGTCTTTGAGATAGAGCCGAATATGTTCGCAGGTCAGGTCGTTCAGCGAGGCACAGTTTTCTTGTGCGAAAAGCAAATATCGGGTTAGGTCGCGCTTATAGGCATCGCGCGTGTTGTCGGAAAGATTGCGTTCAAGTTTGGTGAAGTTGAGAAAGTCGCGCAGGTAGGTTTTATAGTGGGAATTGAGTTCGGTAGTGTTCACAATTTAGATGAAATTGAATCAACAAAAACTCTATCGTGCATTGCGCTCTTCTCGCGAAGGAATTTCTATGGGACCATCAATTTTGACACGATTTGTCTCTGTCCATTCTAAAAATTCCTTAATGCGCTTTTTGCGCTCTTCGGCAGAGAGTTTTCGTGTGATAATGACGGTGCCCTTTTCGTTGATTTCAATCACGCGA
>PHFL01000018.1:0-3473 GCA_002794105.1 Candidatus Thermochlorobacter aerophilus
GCTTGCTCATTGGCTTGAATGTTTTGGTCGACGCGCTGTCTATCTCTGGCACGCCGAATCCCCGGTGGTAAGGCATAAAACGACCCGTTCTCTTCGATATTGACGGCGGCAACGGAGACCAGCGTATCGCGTCCAATCAGTTGCCATTGTGAGCCAACAAAGTCGAAGGTCGCAAATCCCAACTGCGCCGGTCTCCGAAACTGCTCAACCCAAACGCGCGCATATTGAATGGTCGTAAAATCAATCGCGCCAAATTTTCTTGTGTATTCATCTAACGGAATTCGAAACTGCACCCAGCCTGCATTCGCTTGTCCGCCGCCGACCACAAACCTGCCGCGTGGCGTTGGTTGATTGAGTTCTTGCGGATTGACCGAAATCGTATATCGGAAAAATCGATTCTGTGTCTGCACGGTCGATGAGCCATCTAAATCTTCGGTATCGGGAAAGATGTTCACGAACGGTCCTGCTTGTGCTTGACTGGCGTTGCCTTCTGTGCCGCTGACGTTGGTTACATCGAGCGAGAAGTTATCGCCGGCGGGGTCGTTCAGAATGCGTTGATATTCAGGATTGTTCTCGCCTAAGGCGTTGCGCAAGGTTTCTAAATACTGCTGATGAAATTGTCGCTCTAATTGGTCGTTGATGCCGTCCAGCCCAACATCTTCCGTGCCGATAGAGCCGGTGAGCAGTTGTCGGTCAATTTTGGCGACGCGCGTGTTGTATCGTCCGTAACTGTCTTCACCAAAAGCGATTTGGTCGGGATTGAAGTCTTCGGGGTTGATTGGCATACCGTCTTCGGTGTTAAGTCTTCGGTTGGGAATAATATCTTCGGATATGATACCGATGTCGATGTGCAGTTTTCCGCTGTCAGGTGGCGCGCCGGCGGTATCAATGAGTGGTTGATACTTGAACCAAAATTCAATGAACTGAATGTTGGATTGCGTGAGGTTATTAGCAAACGATGGTAAGAGTTGCGTGATGGCACCGTAACTGCTATCGGGAACGCCGCGCCGAATCACGAAGTCAGGATTGAAGTTATAAGGTCCGCGACGCGTTGGGTCATAACTCAAGTAGAGCGGGCGCACTTGAAAATCCTCGCGTGCCGCTACACGATTCGGGAAAATTTCTCGTGTCGGCACGTTTCTTGGGTCTCCCACAGGCAAGCGATACCAACCCAATGACGCTCGATACCTACCACGAATTGAATCTTCTAAAATCGTTGGACTTTCAAGGGTTCGATGCGGCGGCGAGCCTAACGCCCAGTTATTGCCGTTCAAGCCAAGCGAGATAATTTGGCGTGAGCCTTCAAAATCATCAATGTAACTCACGCCGTCAGGGTCTAACTCTGTGCGCAATTCATCAGGCACGCCTGGCATGACTTGCGCATATTCCGCATTGATTGAAAACCGCGATGGCTCTTTTGTGCTAATCAGTGGCAGTCGGTCAATCCACTTTGTTAGCCAACGCATCTGTGTTGCGTATTGCAAATCCATGCCGAAAATGCGATTGACAATCGGCTCATCGCCTACACGCACTTTATCCGTGAGCGGTCGCTCAGAGTATTGCAAAAATGTTGCGCCCAATTTGAAATCATCGCTGAACGCATACTCGCCGCGCAAGCCGACAATCGTGCGTGAAGCCAAGAGAAAGAGGTCGTTCTTTTCAAAATCAATCGTCAGATTTGCGCCTTGTTGAAGCGCGTCGTCTTTTAGAATCGTTACTTGTCCTAATTGATAATCCACTGTGTAGTCAATGCCTTCGCGTAGCGGCACGCCGCGACTTGTTACGCGCACACTTCCTTGCGCCACATTGAAGCCGATAGAAATCGGATTTTGAATTGTGCTTTTGTATCGAACTTTAATGGCGTAAAAATTTTTCGCACTTGTGTTTTGTGCATCGAATTGTGTGCGCTCATAAATTTCGTTGTAAATAAATCGTGCGTTCTGCTCGTTGATTGGCTGACCTGTAATGCGCTCAATTTCTTCACGAATTGGACGCTCAAAGGGACGCTGAAATGGAAAAATGAGTAAGCCGCGTTGCGCGTCAATCGTAATGCCGGGCAGAAAGTCAAATGTTCGGTCAGAGCCTGACGCGCCATTCACATCGAAGCGGTCAAAGCCTGTTACTTGATTGAGCGTATTGACGAACCCCGAAATAGGCAACACTTCGTTTTCCGGCGGATTATTGCCCGGATTTTGATAGACCACTTGTGCGTTGAATTGGTCGCGCTGAATGTCGCGTCCGTTGAGCGCGTAAATGTTTTTCAGCATCAAAATCCACGTCGCTGTATCTGACGGCGTGAATTGGTCAGGCTTGATGAGTTTGAACACGGCTCGCCGTTGTAACGAATCATTGCTAAAATCGCCAACTCGAATGTTTGGCACGCCTGGTGCAGGCGTAAAATCGTAAGAGACGGCAATCACATCGCGCGGGTCTAACGGCGCAGTGAAAGTAATGTAGCCGAGTATCGGGTTATACACATAATCTTGTCCTTCTCGCATGAGCGTAAAGACGCCTTCTTGAAACGGACCGGGAATTGGCGGAAGCGGGTCGGCAGTGCGAAGTTGTTGTAAGAACGCTTGCGTTTGCGAGGTGTCGGCAAGGTCGTTGTAAGCGTTATTTGGAAATGGAAAGCCTTGCTGTAATTGCTCGAAGGAATACGGCACATCGCCTAAGTTCAGCAAGGCAACTGCGGGACGCTGATTTTCTTGCAATGGCACACTGCCCGGATTCTGCCCACCCACACCACCTAATTGGTTAGCAGGGCGGCGCCAGACTTCAAGGCGGTTGATTTGTCTCCCGCCCATAGCTGGTGTCAGCACTAATTGCGGTGCGTTGCGTGCAAAGGCATTCTCCCAATTCGTTACGAAAAAATTGCTCACGAAAAAGTGTCGATTCTCATCATAATCCCATGCTTGAATGGTTTGTTCGGTCATGCTTGCGCCGCTTTGCACGCTGAATGATTCCGTTCGACCACGCTGTTGTGAAGCAACTGCCGTCAAATTCAACCCTGCAATTTGAAACTGGGCTTTAATTCCGAACAAGGCTTGACTGCTACTGATGAGCGATGTCGGCAATGTGAGCGCAACATTACCTGCTTCAATCGATTGCACTAAATCATCTTCGTAGCCTTTGTATCGAATGGCTAATTGATTTTCGTATTGAAACGGTCGCTGGGTGTTCCAATCTGCTGTGATGGTGAGTTTATCGCCAATCGTGCCAGTGAGGTTCATTTGCACTTGTTGGTCGAAGTTCGGTACGGCGGTCGATGCTGTTCCGCTGGCGCGTCGCACAGGGTCTTCGGATTCTTCAATCTGATAAGAGGCTTTGATGTCGATGTTGCCTGCCACTTGCACGCTTACAGTTGGCGGACCGAAGAGCGTTGCAAAGAGTGCGCTTTCGCCGCCCGGCACATACACACTGATTTTTGTAATCTTGCTGAACACATCGGCGAGCGCATCGCGCGCTACGCCTGC
>PHFL01000018.1:7114-9492 GCA_002794105.1 Candidatus Thermochlorobacter aerophilus
CGGGCGTAATTTGGTCTTGGCGCAGGTAGCAGTTGAGAACATCGTGGGTGTATGTTTCGGAATGGTGGGCGAAGTGGTTAGGTGTCATTGACCTGCGAGGAGAGCAGAAATTGTCCATAATTCAGCGGGTCATCTTGTATCCCATTTTTCTTGAAATCTACTGACTTTTAACCTTTTTGTGTAAGTCCTAACGTTTTTGATTGAAGCCATTGGCGCGGTGCTCATCTACTACACGCTCACGCCAACGCATTTACCGAAAGGCACATCGCCGTTTTTCTTTTCGCTCTTTCATTCCGTCTCTGCATTTTGCAACGCAGGCTTTTCGCTTCTCGCTGAAAATCTTTCCAACATTTATTTTTACAATCACACGCCCTTTTTATACATCATCATCGTGTTGCTGGTTATTGGTGGGCTTGGCTTTCCGGTGCTATCAAGTTGCACGACTTGGATTGTTGGAAAAGCGTTGCGCAAACCGAATGTGCGCCTAACGGTTCACGCTCGCATCGTGCTGATTGCATCGGTCGCACTCTTAATCATTGGCACAGTGGGATTTTGGGCGTTGGAAGGACCGAGAAATTTGTATCCCTTCACGCCGTTTGAGCAACTGACACAAGCCTTGTTTCATTCGGCAGTCTCGCGCACGGCGGGCTTTAACACGTTGGATATTGCATCGTTTTCAACGGCAACACTTTTTTTACGATTGTCTTGATGTGGATTGGCGCATCGCCAAGTTCAACTGGCGGCGGCATTAAAACCACAACCGCCACGCTTGCACTACTGAACATTTATGCGATTGCATCGGGGCGAAATAAAATTGAGCTCTTTTATCGCCGAATTTCCGAACTTGCCATTACACGTGCGTTCAGCACGGCACTTTTGTCGCTACTTTACATCGCAACGGCTCTGTTTGCGTTGCTGATTACAGAGCAAGAGAAAGGCTTTTCGTTTGAAGCCATGCTCTTTGAAGTCGTTTCGGCAGTCAGCACCGTAGGGTTAAGCACGGGCATTACGCCACAGTTAAGCGATGCAGGGAAAATCGTTATCATTCTTTCAATGCTGATTGGGCGCGTGGGATTTTTAACCGTCGTTATCGCACTGACGCGCCGACGCGCCGAAGCCGATTACGATTACGCCGAAGAATCTGTTTTAGTCTCATAACATTTTCCAACAATGAAACTCACGTTTGCACTTTTTTTAACGCTTATGCCTGTGTTCAGTATGGCGCAACTCGTTGATGGAAAGCCACTCGTAACGCCGTCGCTTCACATCGGCACCACTGACTTCAGCAAGCCCTTTACAGTTGCGATTCGCTTTCAAATCGCGCCTGAGTGGCACTTGTATTGGAAAAATCCGGGCGATGCAGGACTTGCGCCAAAGGCAGAATGGACACTTCCCGAAGGGTTCAGCGTTTCCGATTTTCAATTTCCAACGCCGCACAAAATCGCGACCGAAAGTGCCGTTGACTACGGCTACGACCGTGAACTCGTGTTGCTTGCCACCATCACGCCGCCGAAACCTCCAACAAGAAATTTCACGTCAAAAAACTTTACGCTCAAAGCCGACCTCACTTGGCTTGTCTGCCGTGAATCGTGCATTCCCGGCGATGCCACACTCGAACTGAACACTGCCTCGCTCACCCAAAAAGCACTCGCCGAAGCTAACGCGCTCATTGAGCAAACACGCAAGAAACTGCCTGAACCACTTGCAAACGCAACGCTCACACTTGAATCTGCAACCGCAACCCAAAAAGACGGAAAAGCCTTATTAACACTGCGTTTTTCAGGCGATAACGCAAAAAAAATCACGGACTTCTTTCCCGAAGAACTTTCAGGCTTCATCATCAATCACACGAGCATTAGAGTAACAAACGGCACAGTAACTATGACGCTCACGCCAAGCAGTAAAGACTCGAAACTGACCGAAGTCAAAGGATTGGTTGTGATAGGCGAAAAAGGCTACGAACTTTCGGCAACAGTGAAATCGGTGGAAATGGGCGGCGGTTTGCTCAATCAAGAATTCAAAACAGGTGGCGGTGAATCGCTCTCCATTTGGCTTGCACTTCTTTTTGCCTTTATTGGCGGGGTGATTTTGAATGTGATGCCGTGCGTTCTGCCGGTGATTTCGCTCAAAGTGATGGGCTTTGTCGAGCAAGCAGGAAGCGGCGCGTCGAAGAGCATTCAGCATGGCTTGATGTTCACGCTGGGGGTGCTGTTGTCGTTTTGGGCGTTGGCGTTGGTTGCAGTGTTGCTTCAACAAGCGGGTGAGCAAATTGGGTGGGGCTTTCAATTTCAATCGCCGGCGTTTGTTGTCGTAATGTCGGTGGTGATGTTTGTGTTCGGGCTGAACTTGGTGGGCGTGTTTGAAGTTTCTGCGCCGAG
>PHFL01000019.1:0-1794 GCA_002794105.1 Candidatus Thermochlorobacter aerophilus
CCAAATCTCGATTCCCTGCTACTTTTTTCAATACCACATAGCCGCTATCGGATTTCAAGATTGCCTCGCCCGACGCTTCCGCTTCCTTTTTGAGCGACTTTAATTTCTCTTCCATTTTCTTGATGTGTGGTGGATAGTCGTAGGACTTACGATAACTTATGGTGAAAACATAGTCTTCAAAAACAACCTCTGTTTCCCCTGTTTCATCTTGAATCTGGCTAATTGTGAAGAAGAGATTGCTTTTGAGCGATTCAATTTCCGCTTCGAGTTGCTTTGCTTTTTCTTTGAGTTCGATGTATCGGCGAAGCAGTGCTTCTCGGTCTTGTTCGTGTTCCATTAGGTTGCTTGTTTGAGAGGTTGTTGGAGATTGCAAAAGTTATATGCCGCCCACGCGCCCGAAGGTTCAATCGTGAAAAAGGGAAAGGCTTTTTTTGCTGATTCTAATTCTTCGAGAAATGGCTTGCGCTTTTTGGAGTCGATTAAAAATGCGCCGTTCAAAATCATCTCATCTTCGCGCTCGGTAACGGCCTTGGGCAGAACAGGATTGAGTTTTGACTGAACAGAGGCTTGGCGCAAGCGTTCAAACAGCGCGTCTAATGCCGCTTGCAACGATGTGGTGATGTTTCCCGCCAAAAGCGATTCGCGCCGCTTTTTGAGCAGATAGGCTTTGCCCGCCGATGCTGTTTTGAGTGCCTCGTCAATTTCCTGAATTTCTTTGCTCTCGGAAAGAAACGCTTGCAACTGTTCAGAGCCGATGTAGACTTTCACGCCCCACTCTTCTTTGCCTTTCAAATTTTCCAACAAGAGTAATAACGCTTCATTTTTTGCTTGTAAGAATTCTTGTAAGGAATTTTGCGAATGGAAAATCGTTGGGAATCGGAACGGCACAATGGTTGTTTGCGCCCGCAGTTCTTCCATCACCGCTTCGTGATGACGCACGACCGATTCCACCCACGCCAATCGCGAAAGATTTTTCTTCAAATTTTCTTCGCCGAACTCTGCTTCGGACACTTCGGACACAATCGCCGCCAACTCATTTACCCTGATTTCACTTACTTTTTCAGGAAGCGATTTCGCACCTAATTCTGCCACGCAATAAAGGTAAGTGAGCATTGTTGTTGTATTTTGGTTTCTCGGTTTGGCTTTTCAAACAAAACTGTATTTTCAATTTACATTTCAATTCAACGCTTATTCAACAATGAGAATTTTCGCTTTGCTTCTCGTTTTCACCCTGCTTTCACACCCTTCTACCTTTGCACAACAACGCTCACAAACGCTCAAATCACCTAACGGAAAACTCACGCTGACGTTTGAACTTACCGAACAGGGCGAACTGCGCTATGCCCTGACTTTCAACGAAAAAGCCGTTATCAAACCGAGTAAGTTAGGCGTTAAACTTAAAGACCTTCCGCACTTTGAACGCGGCTTCCGAATTGCTGATGCAAGAACGCGCACGATTGATGAGACTTGGTCGCCCGTGCTTGGCGAAGAAAAATCTATCCGAAATTACTGCAATGAACTGCTTTTGACGCTCGAACAACCTGCCGAAAAACGTCGCACCTTACAGTTGCGATTCCGCCTTTTCAACGATGGGCTTGGCTTCCGATACGAATTTCCCGAACAGCCCGACCTCAAATACTTCACGCTGATTGATGAACTGACCGAATTTAATCTCACAGGCGACCACACCGCGTTTTGGATTCCGGGCGATTACGATTCCAACGAATATACTTACCACACCACACGCCTCAGCGAAGTCGATGCATTTGAAGGCAAGAAAGCCAATGAAATCGG
>PHFL01000019.1:7710-9334 GCA_002794105.1 Candidatus Thermochlorobacter aerophilus
CTATGTTTCTATCGGTGTTGGTTACAATATCTTTAATAGAACGGCAAACATTAATGTCGGTGAATTGATGAAAAAATACGGCGGTGGGGGTCATAAAACCGTTGGAAGCACAAAGGTTAAAGCCGAAGATGCTGACCGCGTAGTGAAAGAAATGCTCGTCTACTTAACGCGCTAACCAATGCCTGCCCGCACTTTTACGCACACGGTTCGCGTCATCTATGCACATACCGACCAAATGAGCGTTGTTTATTACGGTCGCTATTTCGAGTTCATTGAAGCCGCTCGTAACGAACTTTTGCGCGAATGCGGATTCACCTACAAAGAACTTGAATCGCTTGGGATTATGCTCCCTGTTGTTTCCGCCCATTTAGATTACTTTGCCCCTGCACGCTACGATGATGAAATTGAAATTCACACGCATATTGAAAAACTTGAACACGTGCGTGTAACGATTGCTTATACTGCCTTTGAAAAATCTTCCCGTCAGAAACTCTTTTCAGGCTACACGATTCACGCCTTTGTGAATAAAAACGGCAAGCCTTCTCGCCCGCCCCAAGCCTTTTTGGAGAAAGTGGCTTAATCGCTGTTAGATTTTTTCTTTGCTTCAAAATTTTTGAGATAGAGCGGCGAGGCTGTGGCAAGGTCGGCGATTTCCCCGCGCGCCATCTTTTCTTTGGCAATCGGCAAGAGTGATTCTGCTGTGAAAAAATTAGCCTCAATTACTTCCGCTGTTTCAAAGAGCGATGCCCATCGAGAGAGATTCCGACCAACCACTGCAACGCGCTCGAAGAATTTAAGTCTGTGATTGAGTTGTGTCAGCGTCAGGTAATCGTATTCAATCGGCGTTTTGCGTGAAGCAATCCCTACATAAAATTCATCGGCTTTTGAATACGACAGGGTGAAGAGTGTTTTTGCTTCGCTTCTCGTGAAGGTCGCCTGCGCAAGGGCTTCAAAGGTTGGAATCATTACGAGTGGTAGGTCGTGAGCGAAACAAAGTCCTTTTGCGGTTGCGATGCCAATGCGCAAGGCGGTGAATGAACCGGGTCCAGATGAGAGCGCAACAGCATGAAGGTCGCTTGGCTTTAATAGCAAGTCTTGCAAGGTTTCTTGAATGAGTGCAACAATCTGCTCACCGCTCTTTTGCCAATGAGTCCCACACTTTACAACCGTGCGATGCGCGTTTGTCGATGCCACTGTGAGCGGAAACTCTGTGCAGTCAATTGAGAGCAAGTTCATCGTAGCGGAAAATTTTGTTCAAAGGTAATCAGTCGCTCTGTGTCGGTTGCGCGTTGTAGTTCAATGCGCTTTGCGGTTTTGGGTACAAGGTCAGGGAATTTATCTGCCCATTCAATCATTGAGATACCGTTGCCGTAAAGGTATTCTTCAAAGCCGATGTTGTAGAGTTCTTCGGGCGAAGTGAGCCGATACCAATCGAAGTGATGCAGTGCGAAGTGTTCGCCGCTTCGTGAGCCGTCGTAAATGTTGAGAATGGTAAAAGTGGGGCTGGTCAGTTGTTCCGAACAGTTAAATACATCAGCGATACCTCGTGTGAATTCGGTCTTGCCTGCGCCAAGTCCGCCAATTAAGGCAATGCAGTCGCCGCGTTTTAAGGAGCAAGCAAATT
>PHFL01000020.1:0-1894 GCA_002794105.1 Candidatus Thermochlorobacter aerophilus
ACGGCGGTTTTCAAATTTTTGATTGTAATGCCATCAAGCGCAATCGCGTGGACTTTGACAATCTCAATTTTAATTTCGCCGCCGATTCCGTGCGCTGACTTTTCACTTTTCGGCACATCGAGATGCGGCAGTTCTAACTCGGTCGCCAAACTTTGTGCAATCACACACCCTGTTGCGCCTGTGTCGAGAATTGCTGTAACCACGCGCTGGGCGTTCTTGCCTGAAACTGCTACCTTGACGAGAATCAAGGGCAACTGCGCCGATGCTAATTGAAACTTAACTGCCATATTTTTTCTCCAATGTTTGAGCGAATTTTTCCGCCCATTTTGTAATGTCGCCCGCGCCCATCATCACCACGAGTTCATTTGATTTCACTTCATCGGTCAAGACTTCAATCAAGGTTGATGTTTCAACGACTTTCACATTCGCCATTTCGTTTGCAATCAAGTGGCTTGTAACGCCTTCAAAGTCTTCGGCTCTTTCGCGCGACGGATAGATGTCGGTGATGATTACTCTATCAGCAATGCACAAAGCGTTTGCAAAGTCGTGTGCGAAATCTCTTGTGCGCGAGTAAAGATGCGGCTGAAAAACCGCAACCACTTTTCTCGACTTAAATCCGTGCTTTGCCGCTTCAAGTGTGGCGCGAACTTCGGTCGGGTGATGTGCATAATCATCGACAACTATTGGCGCATGGTCTCCGTGTTGAAAGCGAATTTGAAATCGCCTGCGCACGCTTCTGAACTTCGAGAGCCCGCGCCGAATGTCCTCAAACGACAATCCGATTTCAAAGCCGACTGCGATTGCCGCAAGTACGTTTTTCACATTGTGCAATCCTGCCGCTTCAATTCTCAAAATTCCAACCGATTGATTTCGCCGCATCACTTTGAATTTCAGCGACGCTTCTGATTGTTCAATATCAATCGCCTGAAACTCCGCATCAGCATTGATTCCGTAGGTTATCACCTTGCGTTTCAAGTTCGGGCGAATCGCACGCAAATTTTCTTCATCATTGCAAAGAACGACTGCACCGTAAAACGGCACTTTATTTCCAAACTCCGTGAATGCTTGTTTCAAGTCATCAAGGTCTTTGTAAATGTCCAAGTGTTCGGCTTCGAGCGTTGTCATCACTGCAATCGTTGGCGTTAATTTCAAGAATGTTCGGTCGTATTCATCGGCTTCAATCACCATCAAATCGCCGTCGCCCACGAGTGCGCTTCCGCCTGAACCCATGCTTAAAAAGTAATCGGAAACGCCGCCGATAAGAGCCGTTGGTTCGAGATTGCACTCGGCAAGCATGGTTGCAATCATCGTGGTCGTTGTTGTCTTTCCGTGCGTGCCTGCAACGCAGATTCCTGCTTTGCGCCGCATGATTTCGCCCAAGAGCTCATCGCGTTTGACAACGGGCAAGCCCATCTCCATTGCCGCAAGCGTTTCAGGATTTTCACCGACGCGCACGGCAGAAGAGTGTGCCACGACTTCTGCGCCATCAATGTTTTTCGCATCGTGTCCAATCGAGATAATTGCGCCGCGTTCTTTGAGCCGCTTGGTTACATCACTTGCACTTAAATCCGAGCCGCTGACTTTCAAGCCGTTGTTGAGCAAGACTTCAGCAATCGCGCTCATGCCTGCACCACCAATGCCAACAAGGTGAATGTGCCTGATTCTGCCGAGCAATCCTTGCTTCAATCGTTTCATGGCTGCTCCAACGATTTTTGAGTTGCAAGTCTGATAGCACTTTCAGCGATTTTCTTTGTGGCATCAGGCTTGCCGAGTTTTTTCGCCGCGTCTTTCATGGCGTGTCGTTTTTTATCGTCTGCAAGTAGCGACACAATTTTTTGATATGCCGCGTCGCTTGCGATGTCTGCATTGTCAATCAACTCTGCCGCGCCTTTCT
>PHFL01000020.1:7316-8896 GCA_002794105.1 Candidatus Thermochlorobacter aerophilus
CCTCTGTGGCATGCGTCTTAAAGGTTGAGCGCAAGACGTGCGCCGTCATTTCTTTTGTCGTGGTTTTGCCGCTATTGCCGCCAATCGCAACAATCGGAATCAACATCTTTCGCCTATAACTCCTTGCCAATTCTTGCAAGGCGAGAAGCGTATCAGGAACGACCAAAAAATTTCCTTCAACTGTTGGGTTTGCTTCTCGCCACGATTTGCTCACCACACAAAGCGATGCGCCTTTTTCTAATGCGGATTTGACAAACTCATGTCCATCGTGCGTTTCGCCTTTGAGCGCAACGAATAGTTCTCCGCCTTGAACGGTGCGCGAATCGGTCGTAACCTTCATGGCTTCAACCTCCGTGAAGCCTTTGGCTTGCAGAGTTCCGACGCGCTCTAAATCGTTTTTGGTCAGTTTCATGCGTTCACTTCATCAAAAATTTTTCTTATCACGGCTCTATCATCAAAAGGATATTTCACGCCTTGAATTTCTTGATAGGTCTCGTGTCCTTTGCCCGCAACGAGAAGCACGTCGCCATGTCCGATAAGCGAAATGCCTTTGCGGATTGCGGCTTCGCGGTCGGCGATGCGGTAGTAGCGTTTTGTTTTTGTCATGCCTGCTTCAATTTCATCTAAAATCGTTTCAGGATTTTCGGTGCGTGGATTGTCGCTGGTGAGAATGACGATGTCGCTTTCGCGCTCGGCGATTTCGCCCATCAAGGGACGCTTGCCTTTATCTCTATCACCGCCACAGCCAAACACCGTTACGAGTTTTGCTTCGGGCGATTTGACTTCTTTGATAGCACGAATCACATTCAGCAACGCATCAGGCGTATGCGCATAATCGACAATCGCGCAACGATGGTCTTTTGACCACACTTGCTCCATTCTGCCCGCAACGCCTTCACAGCGCGAAATGCCTTGCATCACTTCTTGGTGCGAAAATTTCATTACTCTTCCTACTGCATACGCCGCAAGCACATTGTAAAGATTGAACTTGCCGATATGCTTAATCGTCTGTAAATGCTCATCACCATTAGCGCAAATCGTTACTGACGTTCCAAAGAGTTGGAAACTGTGAACCTTTGCGCGAACATCGGCGCGTTTTTCGCTTGCTTCATCAATGCCGTATCTCACAACCTTCGCTTTTGTATCGGCAACCATGCTTTCGCCATACAAGTCATCTTGATTGGTAATCGCAACGGCTTTTTCATCAAGCGAATCAAAGAGGATTTTTTTGGCGCGGAAATAGTTTTCCATTGTGCCGTGAAAATCCAAGTGGTCTCGAGTGAGATTGGTAAAGAGAGCGATGTCGTAACGAATCCCATAGACTCGATGCAGTGCGAGCGCGTGCGATGACACTTCCATCACGCAAGCCTTACAACCTGCTTTTATCATTTTGTCAAAGAGCGTATGCAATTCCACTGCTTCGGGTGTTGTTCTTTCAGCGTCAATCGTTTCGTCACCGCTTTTGTAAGCAATCGTTCCAATCAGTCCTGCCTTAACGCCTGCATGTGTCAAGATGCTGTGAATGAGCATCGTTGTTGTGGTTTTGCCGTTTGTGCCTGTTACGCCAATCATCACGAGTT
>PHFL01000021.1:0-1429 GCA_002794105.1 Candidatus Thermochlorobacter aerophilus
ACTACTGCCCCGTGATTGCAGGACAAGGCACAGCGGCACTTGAACTTCTCGAAGACACGCCCTCTCTCGATATGCTCATTGCACCGATTGGCGGCGGCGGATTGATTTCAGGCACAGCTCTCGCAACCATCGGAAAAAGTCCAACAACCCAAGTCATTGGCGCAGAACCCGCAAATGCTGACGACGCATTCCGTTCATTCAACGCGCACACGCTACTTCCACAAACCGCGCCAAATACGATTGCCGACGGTCTGCTCACCTCGCTTGGCAACATTACCTTTTCCATCATTCAGCGTCATGTCTCTCGCATTTTCACCGCCAAAGAAGAAAGCATTATTCAAGCGATGAAACTCGTTTGGGAACGCATGAAACTCATCATTGAGCCTTCTGCCGCTGTGCCGCTTGCCGTTGTGCTTGAACACGCCGATTTCTTTTCAGGCAAACGAATCGGCATTATCTTTTCAGGCGGAAATGTGGATTTAAGCAAGCGTTTCTGGTAACTTTTTCAAACCTTAAAAAATCCAACAAGATGTCTTACCAACACATTCTCGTAACCCAAGAACCCGACACCAAAATTGCTATTGTGCAACTCAATCGCCCACACGCCCTCAATGCGCTAAACTTTGAGTTGATGAACGAACTGCTTTCGGCGTTCAGAGCCTTTGCGAAAGAGCCTTCTCTCAACGCCGTTGTCTTAACGGGGAACGATAAAGCCTTCGCCGCCGGTGCCGACATCAAAGAAATGGCAACCGCAACAAGTGCCGAAATGCTCACCAACGGATACTTGGAACTGTGGGACGAACTGCACACGTTCAAGAAGCCGATTGTGGCGGCGGTTTCGGGCTACTGTCTTGGCGGCGGCGCAGAACTGGCAATGGTCTGCGATATGATTGTTGCTTCGGAAACGGCGAAGTTTGGTCAGCCTGAAATCAATATCGGCGTGATTCCCGGTGCAGGTGGCACGCAACGCCTCACGCGCCTTGTCGGCAAAGTCAAAGCGATGGAACTGATTTTGACTGGGCGACAATTCACCGCCGAAGAAGCCTTATCAATGGGATTGATTAACAAAATCGCACCTGTGGCATCTTACCTTGATGAAGCCAAAAAACTTGCGATTGAAATTGCTTCGAAACCACCGATTGCGGTTCGGCTTGCCAAAGAAGCCGTGCTTCGCGCCGCTTCAACGAACCTCAATGAAGATGTGGAATTTGAACGCCGACTTTTCGCCCTTCTCTTCGCAACCGAAGATATGCGCGAAGGCATGAAAGCGTTTATTGAAAAACGAAAACCAGTTTGGAAAGGGTGTTGAGATAAGACTTACTACATCACAAGAACGCTTAATTAAAGCAACATTGCCCTATCCTTTGACTCACCTGTTTTGGCTTCGCCAAAACGTCCCTCTCCTTATGAAAGGAGAGGGACGTCGCAC
>PHFL01000021.1:7001-8552 GCA_002794105.1 Candidatus Thermochlorobacter aerophilus
TGTCAATAGGTTTATTGACCTCAAAATTTTCGTTCAAGATATTGAAGGGCTTGCTGAAAACAACTTCGTGGCGATTTCAGGCAAGAAGGTTGGCACTGTTCAAGCTATGACAATTAAAGAGCGTAACGACACTATCGGCGTTGAAGTGCTGATGAGCGTGCGTGCTGAATTTCAGCCTGTTATTACCAAAGATTCAAAAGCGAAAATCAAGCCACTGGGCGTGTTGGGCGATAAGTATGTCGACATCACGCTTGGCAGTGGTGAACCTGTCTCCGATGGCGACTTCTTACTCGTTGAAAAAGATTTGGGACTTGCCGACCTTACCACCGAAGGCGTTAAACTGATTCGCAACTTGAACGATGTGTTAGAAAAAATCAATCGCGGGGAAGGCACGCTCGGCAAATTGATTACTTCATCGGAACTTGTCGATAAACTTACGCGCACCGCAGATAATTTAGAGCGCGTTTCTGCCTTGCTTGCTTCTAATCAAGGGTTAGCAGGACGCTTGATGAACGACTCCGAACTCGCTAATCGCTTTGCTAACATTATGAAGGATTTGGAAGCCATCACAGCATCACTTCGTGAGGGCAAAGGCTCAATAGGAAAACTCTTGGTCGATGACTCGTTCTACAACACCCTAAACACCACAACAAAACGCCTTGATTCGCTTATCTCTAGGTTGCAAAATCCATCAGGCACAATCGGCAAATTAACAACAGATTCTCTGCTGTATCATAATCTGAATCGTTCTTCCCTTGCACTTGATTCGCTTTTGCGCGACTTAAAAGCAAACCCCAGCCGATATATCAACGTGCGCGTGTTTTAAGGTCTGCACGCCTAACTTTGACCCGCCATGCAGACCTTTCACACGAGTTTCAATCACTTTTTGTAGACAATTTTGCGAATCGTGTCGAACTGCAAGTAAGGATACTCGCGTTGCACGTGTTCGATGGCGTCAGCGGCGGAAAGCCGTTGTGCGCGCGCATTTTTGAAAATTTGCCGAATGTGATAGTCGCGAAGTTGCTTTTCATCAAGCAATCGGTGAGCACGCAGCTTTGAGAGAACTTCGTCTGAAACAAAATCACGGATTGGGTTTCGCATCTTTTTCTTCGGTTAAGTTTCAGTTGATAATGATTGTTAAAGAATCGGCGCAAGTATGGTAGTTCGCCAAATGTTCAAAGTCATTATCACTGTTTGATGCGATGTTCTCCGCTTTCGATTAGGTTTGTTGTGATTTTAATGGCTCAAATATAGAACGGCAAACTTATATTTGCAACTTCTCTGCAAAAAACAAAACTATCAATCATGACTAAAAAACATCTTGAACATCTTTTCCAAAGTTTTGAAAAAAAGCGCGTTGCGGTTGTTGGCGATGTGATGTTGGATAAATACATCTTTGGCAAAGTTGAGCGTATTTCGCCTGAAGCCCCTGTGCCTGTGATTGATGTTTCTTCGCAAAGTTATCGTTTAGGTGGTGCGGCAAATGTGGCAACCAACCTTCGCTCGCTTGGCGCAACCGCACTGCTTTTCGGCGTGATTGGCGATGACGAC
>PHFL01000022.1:0-1098 GCA_002794105.1 Candidatus Thermochlorobacter aerophilus
ATTGCTCAAATCAACCCGCAAATGCCGCGCTCGCACGGCGGAAGTTTGATTCATCATCGCCAAATCCACTACGGCGTTGAAGTCAATATGCCAATTTTTGAAGTCGCCCCCGAACCGTTAGACGAGATTGCGATTGCGATTGGAAAACATGTGGCCGGCATCATTGACGACGGCGCAACGCTTCAAATAGGAATTGGCACAATTCCAAACGCCGTGCTTGCCTCGCTCGGTCAGCACAAGCGATTAGGCATTCACACGGAAATGTTCTCCGACGGCGTGATTCCTTTGGTCGAGAGCGGTGTCATTACAGGCGAAGAAAAGCGCGTTCACCCGCATAAAATCGTAGCAACTTTCGCAATAGGCACCCGCAAACTCTACGATTTCATCGATGACAATCCCGAAATCGCTATGATTGATGTTCAATATGTTAATGATACTGCGGTCATTCGCCGCAATCCGAAAGTCACAGCCATCAATAGTGCTGTTGAAATCGATATGACAGGACAAATCTGCGCCGACTCTATCGGAACGAAAATGTATTCAGGTGTGGGCGGACAAATGGATTTTGTGCGCGGGGCTTCACTGTCAGAAGGCGGAAAAGCCATCTTTGCGTTGCCGTCTGTAACATCAAGAGGCGAATCGCGCATTGTGCCACTCTTAAAGCCTGGTGCAGGCGTCGTAACTACGCGCGCTCACGTGCATTACATCGTTACCGAATATGGCGTCGTGAATCTCTACGGAAAAAGTTTGCGACAACGCGCCGAACTCTTAGCCTCTATCGCTCACCCAAATCACCGTGAAATGCTTTTGAAAGCGGCGCATGAACGCTTCGGCTCTAATCAATTCTGCATTAGCATAAGTGCATTGGGCAGGGTTGACACCTGCCCACATTGTTTAAGAATCACACCACTCGATTTCGACTTCTCTCTTTGAAGCGTTCAAAGGCAAGTTCGATAAGTCGCGAAACGAGTTCAGGATACGACACGCCCGCCGCTAAAAACATTTTCGGATACATGCTGATTGAAGTAAAGCCAGGAATCGTATTGATTTCGTTGATGAAAATTTGATTTGTCTCTTTTTCCAAGAAGAAATCGACAC
>PHFL01000022.1:7077-9147 GCA_002794105.1 Candidatus Thermochlorobacter aerophilus
TGCTTGCTCGCCCCGCTGTTGAAGCTGGCGAAAGTTTAGGCTTCTTGCCCGGCGATTTACAGCAGAAAATTGACCCCTACTTGCGCCCGCTCTACGACGCACTTTGCGACATGCTCACGCCCGATAAACTCAAAGAGTATATGGAGAAAAAAGTCATTGAAGTTGTGCCACTTGCTTATATGCGCGGTCGCACACTCAACAATGCGTTCATCATCCTTGATGAAGCACAAAATGCAACAAGCATGCAAATGAAAATGTGCCTGACGCGACTTGGCACACATTCCAAAGCCATCATCACCGGTGATACCACCCAAATTGATTTGCCAAGAAAATCTGACTCAGGTTTAGCCGAAGCCCCAAAACTTTTAGCAGATATTCCGGGAATCTCTTTTGTTTATCTTGATAAATCTGATGTCGTGCGCCATCGTTTGGTGCGCGATATTATTGATGCCTACGAAAAACGCGCACGCGAAAAAATGCCCGCCGAAGAACGCCGACACACTGAACGCCGACAGGAAGACCGCCGCGAAGAAGACCGATTGAAAAACCTTGCCACACAAGTCAATCCATCACTGTAACTCACTGCTTCAATGCGGCACCACCGCTTGCCCTCGTTGCCAAACGCTTTACGCATATCTGACCCATTTGAGAATTTCGGCAAGCGTTGGCTTCTTGCCATACATCAACACACCAATTCGATAAATTTTCGCCGATACAAACATCACTCCGTAAAAAGTGCCAATCATCAACGCAATCGAGAGCAACACTTGCCAAAACGGCACATCAGTTACCGCCAATCGCCCCATCATCAATATCGGCGAGAAAAATGGAATTAGCGATAAGATGACCGATGCAACGGAATCTGGCTTTGAAATCACGTAGCTCATTGCAACAATTGGAACAATAACGAGAAAGGTTATTGGCGCAGTAAGCGATTGTGCATCTTCCGGATTTTCAAACGCTGAACCAACCGCCGCATATAGCGTCGCATAAATCAAATAGCCCAACATAAAATACAGCACGAAATACATCAGTAGGATTGGCGAAAGGTCAATTTGAAACTTTGGATTGTATTGAAGCGACACCGCAGAAAGCGCAAACGCAACCACTGCCCAAATGAGATACTGCGTGAACGCCACAAGCCCAATGCCTACCAACTTGCCCACCATCAGTTCAAACGGCTTCACCGACGCAATCAAAACTTCCATGACCTTGCTGGATTTTTCTTCCATAACCGAACTCATTACTGCAATGCCGTAAGAAAGCAGTGTGCCATAAATCAGCATCACCATTACGTAGGCAAGGAGAAATTCCGAGAGCGCGCCCTTATCGCCTTGCGAACTGCCTGAAATTTTTTGTGTCTTCAACTCAATCGGTTTTTCAAGCGTGGCGATGTCATCGTCCGTGAAGCCTTTATTTTTCAAGAAAAGACGGCTTACGGCTTTTTGAATGGTGTTTTCAATTTTCCGATTGATGCCGAAATCGACAATGTTCTTTGCGGTATAAACGGCTTCTAATTTTCCATCAACTTCCTTGAGCAAGAGGTATCCTGTGATTTTGCCTGTCTCAATGCCTTTGAGTGTGGCTTCGCGTTCCGATTCTTTCTGCCAATCTACCCAAAGTATTGAAAATGTCTCTTGTTTTTCAAGTGCCGATTCAATCGCTGATTGATACTTGCCTGTTGCATCGTGAATAGCAATAACAGTTTTGGAATCGCGCGAAAGAAATGTGATTAAAATCGGAATCACGATGAAGCTTGACATCAAAACAGGAATGAGAATAGTTGAAATGATGAAGCCTTTGCTTTTGACACGCTCCAAGTATTCTTTTCGGATAACAATAGCAGTTTTGTTCATAACATTATTCAGTTTGGAGTTATTGATTAGGCTAAAAAAGCGTTCAGTGCATCGTGCAACTTTGAGCAGAATCGAAGTTCTATTTCGTGTTTTTTAGTGATGGATTGAACGGCATCTTTGCTTTGCTTTGGGACAACGACTTTTTCGAAGCCCAATTTTTGGCTTCTACAATTCTGCGTTCCAAGTGTGCGACTGAACGCAGTTCGCCTGACAC
>PHFL01000022.1:15395-17485 GCA_002794105.1 Candidatus Thermochlorobacter aerophilus
GCGCCGCTACGCAAATTTGGAACAAATTATCAGCGATGCAGTTAGAAACTACGTTGCCGACGTCAAACGCAAAGACTTCCAAATGAAAGCGAAAGTTATTAAGTTACGCTCAAACAAATTGTTCAATCAATAACACATTCCAAACTATGACAACTCACTCCGGTTTTACACATAGAAAGCCTGTTCAGCATAACCTAAGTATTCCTCATCTGATTGAATATGCGATTAAAAACGGTGAAGGGTATTTATCCAACACAGGTGCGCTTGTTGTTAGAACAGGCAAAAAAACGGGTCGCTCTGCCAACGATAAATTCATCGTTAAAGAACCTTCAAGTCAAGACAGAATTTGGTGGGAAAACAACAAGTCCTTCGAGCCTACGCACTTCGACGCGCTTCATCAAAAAGTGCTTCAATACCTTTCTGAACGCGAGGTGTATGTGCAAGATGTTTTTGTCGGTGCCGATAAAACCTACGGCTTGAAAGTGCGCGTGATAACCGAATTTGCTTGGCACAGCGCGTTTGCAAAAGCCCTCTTCATTCGCCCAACGCCCGAAGAACTCGTAGGTTTCTCGCCTGATTTCACTGTGATTGATGTTCCGAACTTCACAGCCACTCCTGCCGAAGACCATACGCTTTCTGAAACGTTCATCATTCTCAACTTCGAGAAGAAAGTGGTTTTGATTGGTGGCACAGGCTACGCGGGCGAAATCAAGAAATCTGTCTTTACGATTATGAATTACCTTATGCCGTTGCGCGATGTGCTTTCGATGCACTGCTCGGCAAACATTGGTAAAGATGGTGACACTGCAATTTTCTTCGGGCTTTCAGGCACAGGCAAAACAACGCTTTCCGCTGACCCCACACGCGGCTTGATTGGCGATGATGAACATTGCTGGTCTGAAACAAGCATCTTCAACATTGAAGGCGGTTGCTATGCGAAGTGCATCAACCTTTCGCGCGAAAATGAACCTCTAATCTACGATGCCATTCGTTACGGTGCGATTGTTGAAAACGTGGTGATGGACGAGCAAACACGCGCTATCAATTTCGCTGATGACTCACTGACCGAAAATACTCGGTGCGCCTATCCGATTGATTACATTCCGAATGCTGTTCTGCCGAGTGTTGGTCCGAAGCCGAAAAACATTGTGTTTCTCACTTGCGATGCCTTTGGCGTTTTGCCGCCGATTTCTCGCCTTTCGCCTGCGCAAGCGATGTATCACTTTCTTTTAGGCTACACGGCAAAAGTTGCGGGAACTGAAATCGGCATTAAAGAGCCAACAATGACGTTTAGCGCATGCTTCGGCGCGCCGTTCTTACCGCTTCACCCAACGGAATACGCCAAGTTCTTGGGTGAAAAAATTGCCAAAGAAAACGTGCGCGTCTGGCTTGTAAATACAGGCTGGTCGGGCGGCGGTATTGGCACTGGCAAGCGTATGAAACTTGCCTACACACGTGCAATGGTTAATGCCGCACTAGCAGGTGAACTCGACCACGTTGAGTATACCGAAGACCCCATTTTCAAAGTCTTCGTTCCAACAACTTGCCCTAACGTTCCGAATGAAATCCTCATTCCCAAAAACACTTGGGCAGATAAGGACGCCTACGACCAAAAAGCCTTGTGGCTTGCCAAAGAGTTCGTGAAAAACTTTAAGAAGTATGAAGCCTTTGCGACTGACGAGATTAAAGCCGCTTCGCCGAATGTCGCCTTTGAAATTGCGTAAATGCTTGTTAATGAGTAATGAGTAATAAATAGTGAATAATGTATCTTGTTTTCTTCATTACTCATTACTCGTTACTCATTATCATCATGCCGTCGAATGCGATTGTTTATACCAAACAGAGCAAACTTGACTTTCTTCCGATTGTTTCTGCGCCGCTTTGCGAGTATGATATTCGGATTCGCACGATTGCCACAAGCATTTCTGCGGGCATGGAGCGGTTTTTGCTCACAGGCAAATCCATTACGCGCAAGGAACTGAAATTTCCTGTTGTTCCCGGAAGCGAGTGCATTGGCGAGGTGATTGAAGTCGGCTCAAGCGTCAAGGGCGTTGAATTAGGCGAGTATGTGTATGCGTGGAAGTCGGAAC
>PHFL01000023.1:0-1404 GCA_002794105.1 Candidatus Thermochlorobacter aerophilus
AGTTTTGAGACACCTGCATTGCGCGATGAAAACCATATTGAAGCCACGCCTTCATCAATCGTTTCAATCATATTGCTTGCCAGACCGTTATCAAGGCGAAGAGTTTTTCGCGATTGCTCCTCGACGCAACACACGCCTGAACCGTAGGTTGCAATCCAAAGCGCATGACGCTTTTCGCTTGTGAAACCTTTGTCGGAATATCGTATGGCGGAAATGCCGTCGGTAATACGTTGCGATGTCTGCTTGTAAAGACGATGTTGGTTTGTCAAATCCATGTGCAATCGAAAAAGGTAATGCAATCCTGCCACGATGAGCGTATCGCCTTGTTCAGCGAAGCCGACGGTGTTGATTTTTTCGGGGTCGTTGATAGGCGCAGGCAATGTCGCGACTTGTGCTTCATGAATGAATGCGGCACCTTGCGTGGTTCCAATCCACACGCGCCCGCGTGAATCTTTGAAGACCGTATTGGTTTCATTGCTTGGCAAGCCGCTTGCTTTGGAGTAGCGCGTTACTCTGCTCGAGCGCATTTTCTTTACACCTTGTCCAAAAGTGCCAACCCATAATGAGCCTTCTTTATCTTCGAAAGTGTAATTCACTGCGAAGGGCTCTTCGCCATCGGTGCATAAAAACAACTCTTCGGAATTAGCGTTAGGCATCACAAGTCGGTTCAGTTGTTTGTGGTAGAAGCGATGAGAACTTTCGATTTGAAGTGATGAGAGCCGTTTCTCTTCGCGTTCAGAAACGGGCTGAACGGTATTTCCTTCAAGTTTTGCCCACCCTTTCTCGAAGGTTTTGAAAAACATCGTGCCGTTTGAATCTTGGGCGATGTGTATGATGAAATCTTCGGGCAAACCGCCTTCGCGGTCAAAGGTGGTGAAGGTTACGCCGTCGAAGCGAGCAACGCCTTTATCGGTGCCAAACCACATGGCACCGTCTCGGTCTTGAAAGATGGTGTTGATGTAGCGGCTGGGCAATCCATCCGACGTGCTGTATGATTTCCACAAGCGTTCTTGTGAAAATGAAAGCAGGGGGAATAAGAGCGCAAGGAGCGTTAGTCTTATTGTATGAGTCTTCGCCATTCCTTATCGTTTCTCTTCAAGCAAGACGCTCGGCGATAGATTTTCCTTGCAAGAAATTCAAGAGGTAATCGCGACCGCCGGCTTTGCTATCTGTTCCTGATAAATTAAATCCACCGAAGGGATGCACGCCCACGAGCGCGCCCGTGATTTTGCGATTGAGATACAAATTGCCGACAAAAAAATCTGCTTTGGCGCGTTCCAACTTCTTTCTGTTTTTCGTGAAAATGCCACCCGTTAAGCCGTATTCCGTATCGTTAGCGATTTGCAAGGCTTCATCAAAATTTGCCGCTTTGATACACGCCAAAACAGGACCGAAAATTTCTTC
>PHFL01000023.1:6640-8948 GCA_002794105.1 Candidatus Thermochlorobacter aerophilus
CAAGCTCATCACAGGCATTGGCGAACCGATGATTAACCGTTTGCTTTTATTTGACGCACTTAAAATGAAATTCCGAGAACTGAAATTGAAGAAAAATCCTGATTGCGTTGTTTGCTCCGACCACCCCACTATCAAAGAACTTATTGACTACGAAGCCTTCTGCGGAATGCCTGCCCACGACCATAGTCACAACGCTGAACTTCAATCCAAACCAGAGAACATAACGGCGAACAGCAATCCAAACGAAATTACTGTGCAGGAATTGAAAGCGCGTTTAGACGCAGGCGAAAAGCCGTTTATTCTCGATGTGCGCAACCCAAACGAATGGGAGATTGTTCGCCTAAACGGCGCAGTGCTGATTCCTTTGCCTGAACTTCCAAACCGACTGCACGAACTTAAAGGCAAAGAAGAAACCGAAATTCTCGTTCATTGCAAGATGGGCGGACGCTCTGCACAAGCCTGCGAGATTCTTCGGCAACATGGCTTTAAGCATGTGAAAAATGTTGTTGGAGGAATCAACGCTTGGGCAACACAAATTGACCCTTCCTTGCCAACATATTGATTCTTTCACACAATCATTAAGCAATCATTAAGCAAGAACACAGATTCAAAAAAGGGCGGATTGGAAACCCGCCCTTTATATCTTCAACCTTCAACCTCTAACCTCTTATTTCACCAGCAACATTTTTTTGGTTTGCGTAAACTCGCCGGCTTGCAAACGATAAAAATACACGCCTGATGCCAGCGATGTCGCGCCAAACGAAACTGAATATACACCTGCTTCTTGTTTCTTATCTACAAGCGTTGCGACCTTTCTGCCAAGCACATCAAAGACTTCCAACTTCACTTCACTTGAACGTGGCACTTGATACGTAATGATTGTTGTTGGATTAAATGGATTCGGATAGTTTTGAAAGAGTTGATATGAGGTTGGCTTTTCGGCTCTGTTGGATTCGCGAACAGAAATCATTTGTCCTGTTTCAAGGCTGAATGTAGGCGACATGTAGGGACCGCCTGTTGCCATTGAGTCGGCGGCGAAGTTTGGATTGAAGCCTAAGTTGCCGAAGGGGTCTGCTTGTCCTGTGCGCGTGCCAGGCACAAGCACGTTTGAGAAATATGCTGAGGTGCTCACCACAAACGCAAAGCCGCGAATCGTGTTGCCTGTTCTGCCGCCTACAAGTGAAAGCGGAATTGAGAACTCCCACCCGTGTCGCGCTTGCCCTGAATTGTTGACCGAATACGCAATGGTGTTTGCAGGCACTGCGCCGTTTGTCGGTGGTCCGACAATCACATTTGAGCCGTTCAACTGGGCTAAGTTGGGTGCTACTGCCACAATTGAACCGCGCGACAATAGATTTTCTTCGTAGCGTCCCAGTGTCATAAAGCCGCGGTTGCTCACTGGCGAAAGCGAGAAGGCGTAATCAGTCTCAAATCGAGAGCGATAGCGTCCTTGTGTTGTATCGCCTGTGTTAATGAAGTGCGCCGCATTAGGCACATTGCCCAAGTCTCGATTTTCATCTCTGCCGTCGATGTTGCCGAAGTCGAGCCACAATCCAAATCCATCACTTGACAGCACATTCAGTTTGCCTTCGATGCCGATGTAAAGGAGCGAATCATCTCGCCCAAACCACACTCGGCGAATGTCAATGTTCGGTCCGAAGCCTAAACTGCTATCGGGATTCGTCGCCAATAAAATGTATCCTGTTTCGTTCAAGTTGCCGTCGAGCGTGAATTGTGGCACAACAGGCGGAATACGCATGAGAAAACTTCGGCGCAAGGTATCGTTGGTTCGGTTGTTATCGCCTGCGCCCGTGATGATAGCGGTTGCGATATAGCGCGTGTCGTTTGAGCCTTGAAACGGATTGAAACTTCGTGTGAAGGCTTCGCCCGCTTGGATTCTTCCAACCGTGAGCGTATCGGCATAAATCACATTTTGCGGATTAGATTCAGGTGCAATCGTGATGCGACATTGCATGCCTGTTTGGCTAAGTGTGCTCAAATTGCGGAATTGCACTCGTGGCGTCCATTCCGTTGTGATGAGCGTATCGGCAACGAAGATGGAATCGACACGGAAATCAATTTGATACGGGGACTGAAAGTAAGTCGGAACATAAACGGCGTAACTATTGGCAGGCACGCGCAGTCGCACTCTCGGACCTGCGCCGCCGCTTGCCGGAGAGACGAAGGTTGAATCGCCATTTGCGCCGTTCCAATTTCCGGCGTTGCCCGTGATGTCGCGGAGCCACTTATTGCCCCAGCCGTAGCACGTCACCCACACATCAACATTAAAATTGCTTTTGTTGATGCC
>PHFL01000024.1:0-1396 GCA_002794105.1 Candidatus Thermochlorobacter aerophilus
ACATTGACCGCAAGCCTTATCCTTTGACCTCACCCTGTTTTGGCGTTGCCAAAACGTCCCTCTCCTTGCGAAAGGAGAGGGACGTCGCAGAGCGACAGGGTGAGGTTACATTCTCTCCTTTTGCTTTTTTTGAACTGTTTTCAATGTAGTAAGTCTATTGATTTAATTTTTTTGCAGATGCTTAATCACACCAAATCTCACGCATTGTTTGAACGCGCCAAATCGGTGATTCCTGGCGGCGTTAATTCTCCTGTTCGCGCTTTCAAATCCGTTGGTGGCACACCCGTCTTTATGCAAAAAGGCGATGGCGCATATCTCATGGATGTCGATGGCAATCGATACATTGATTACATTGGCTCTTGGGGACCATTCATTCTTGGGCACAATCACCCCAAAGTTGTTGAAGCGATTGAGCATACGCTTCGCAACATTGGCACCAGTTTCGGTGCGCCAACTGAATTAGAAGTTGAATTTGCCGAACTCATCTCTTCGCTTATGCCCTCAATGCAACTGGTGCGTTTAGTGAGTTCAGGCACAGAGGCAACGATGTCGGCAATTCGCGTCGCACGCGGTTTTACAGGTAGAGAGAAAATCATCAAGTTTGAAGGCTGTTATCACGGACATGGCGATTCGTTTCTCATCAAAGCTGGGTCAGGCGCGCTGACGCTTGGCGTTCCTGATAGCCCTGGCGTTACGAAAGGCACAGCACAAGACACGCTCAACGCCACCTTCAACGATATTGAATCTGTTAGACAACTTGTTCGAGAATATCCCAATCAAATCGCCGCCATCATCATTGAGCCAATTGGCGGCAACATGGGCGTTGTGCCTGCTCACAAAGACTTTCTCCAAGCCTTGCGCGACCTTTGCACGCGCGAAAACATCATTTTGATTTTTGATGAAGTGATGACAGGCTTTCGCGTGGCACTTGGCGGCGCGCAATCGCTTTACGGCATTACGCCCGATATGACCACGATTGGCAAAATTCTCGGTGGCGGCTTGCCTGTCGGTGCTTATGGCGGACGAAAAGACATTATGAACCGCGTCGCTCCCGCAGGCGACATCTACCAAGCCGGCACGCTGTCAGGCAACCCACTTGCCGTGAGCGCAGGTCTTGCCACGCTTAAAATTTTACGCGATGAAAATCCTTACCCCGACCTCGAAGCCAAAGGCAACCTGTTAGAAGAAGGATTCAGAGAGAACTTGAAAAAACTTGACCTCAATCTATGCTTGAAACGTGTTGGCTCAATGATGTGCCTCTTTATGACCGAGCAAGATGTGGTTGATTTCAAAAGCGCAACTACTTCCGACACAAAAAAATATGCGGCCTATTTTCACGCCATGCTCGAACGTGGCATTTACCTTGCACCTGCACAATACGAAGCCATGTTTTTCT
>PHFL01000024.1:7029-8495 GCA_002794105.1 Candidatus Thermochlorobacter aerophilus
AGTCCCAATCGCTTCGAAGGTTTCATCTTCCATTGTGCGATTGTAGGTGGTTTTCAACCCAATTTTATTGTTCTCGTTCAGCCGTGCTGATAGGTTGAAAAGCGTTCCCCAACTGACATTGTAAGACGCAATTTTTGCATTAGGGTAGCTGTAAAGCGGCTCTCCGCCTTGTTGAATGGTCTCTAAACTTGGGAAGAAAAAATTGACTTCTTTGAAGGTTGCATCACTTCCATAGCCTAAACTGGCGATGTAGCCAATTGGCAAGCCTGCGACTTTGATTTGGTCAGCGGCGGCAATGCTGAAGCTGGTATTCGGAAAATAGGATCCTCTTCCTGGTTGAAAGTTATTTCCGAGTTTGCGGGCGACAGTTACTTGGTCTTCAACCGTAGATGTTGCCAATCTCAAATTGGGAAGACCGCTCGGCAGATTGCGTGTTCCGTCATCAATCCCCAGAAAATCAAGGCGACCACCGGGGTAATTTGGGATATTGCTCTTAAAGTGCGTTTGCGTGTTAAAGCCTGAACCTACCGTAAAACTCAACACAAATTGGTCAGGAAATTCTTTGGTTTTGATGTCCACCAATCCGCCGCCGAAGGTGCCGGGCTGGTCGGGCATGAAGGTTTTAATCGTGATGATGTTTTCAATCATATTGGCGGGGATAAGGTCAAAGGGCACAATTTTCTTTTCAGGTTCAGGGCTTGGAATGGTTGAGCCGTTGAGCCGTGCGTTGCTGTATCGTTCTCCCAAGCCTCTTACGAATACATATTTGCCGCCGACGAGTGAGACACCTGTAACACGCTTGATGGTTTCGCCTGCGTCGCTATCGGGTGTTTTCTTGATGAGTTCCGCGCTGATGGCATCTTGAACCACAAGTGATTTTCTTTGCTGGGTGAGCAGTGCGTTTTCGGTCGCATTGCTGATTTCGGCTTGCACAACGATTTCTTCAGCTTGTGCCGCTTCGGCTTTCAGCTGAATATCCACGCGGTTGACTTGCCCTGCCTTGACCTCAATTCCCTTGACCGTGCGCGTTTGGTAGCCGACATACGAGACACGCAAATCAACTTTTCCCGGCTTCACATTCAGGGTAAACTCGCCGTCGATGTTGGTTTTCGTGCCGAAGGTCGTACCGACAATCACGACGCTTGCTCCAATCAGCTCTTCACCGCTGTCTTTATCCGTTACCTTGCCAATCAATTTGACATTTTCCTGTGCAGAGAGAGAAATACCCGCCAAAAGTGTAAGAGCAAGTGCAATGGAATGCTTCAAGGACTTTAAGATTTTTGAGGACTTCAAGCGTAGTGCGCCAAGTTTCATTTGAGACAAGTTTGTTTGACTACAACTTTTTGTTTTGAACGGGCGCAAAGATAGACGAGGTAGGTTACGTAATTGTTAAAGAGCCGTTAAGGTTGAGTTAAGGATTTGCGGATTGGGGAGTGCGGATTTGGGATTGGTTGCTGTATTGTGAG
>PHFL01000025.1:0-1508 GCA_002794105.1 Candidatus Thermochlorobacter aerophilus
CTTTCAAGTGGCGTCTATTTTTACAAACTCACAGCGGGCGAGTTTTCAGAGACGCGCAAATTGATGCTAATCAAGTAAGTGCGTTAGGTATCGTAGTTATCGATTTGTGCGCGTTGAAGTGTGCCGCTGAAATCGACGTAAATCGTTTTCGTCTCGCTGAAAAATTCATAGACCTGCCAGCCACCTTCACGATGTCCGTTCCCTGTTTCTTTGATTCCGCCGAAAGGCAAATGGGCTTCTGCGCCAATCGTTGGTGCGTTGATGTAAGTAATGCCTGCCTCAAAATCGCGCATCGCACGGAAGGCAAGATTAACATTTTGCGTGTAAAGCGATGACGACAGCCCATAGCGCACACCGTTGAGAATCTCGACAGCCTCATCAAACGTTTTGAACTTTATGACCGCAAGCACAGGTCCGAAAATTTCTTCTTGCGCAATGCGATGTTCAGGGTTGACGTTGGTAAAAACCGTTGGCTCAACAAAGTAGCCTTTCTCTAATCCCTTGCCTGACGCACGTTTTCCGCCGATAAGGCACGTTGCGCCTTCTTGTTTGCCAATTTCAATGTAGTTCAAAATTCGCTCGAGTTGCGCTTCGTTGATAACAGGACCGACATCAACGCTTTCGCAATTCCCATCGCCGAGTTTGAGTTTTTCGACTCGTTTAAGGAGCATTTCAATGAACGTATCGTGAATTTTCTCATGCAAGAGTAAGCGACTGGTGGCGGTGCATCGTTGTCCGGTTGTGCCGAATGCGCCCCACAGCACGCCGTCGAGCGCGAGGGTTAAGTCAGCATCGTCCATAAGCACAACGGCATTTTTGCCGCCCATTTCAAGCGAGACACGCTTATGTGCTTTGGCACAGTTTTGCGCAACGATTGCGCCAGTTTGTGATGAACCTGTAAAGGAAATCAGGTTGATGTTGGTGTCCGCAACAACGGCTTTGCCGGCTTCATCGCCGCCGTGAACTAAATTGATAACACCTTCGGGAACGCCAGCTTCAATCAACACTTCGACGAAGGTGTGTGCCGTTTTTGGCGTTTCCATTGCGGGTTTGAAAACAACAGTGTTGCCGCACAAAAGAGCAGGAAAAATTTTCCATGTGGGAATTGCAAGCGGAAAGTTCCAGGGCGTAATGCACCCTGCAACGCCAATCGGTTGGCGAACACTCATCGCAAATTTGTTCGAGAGTTCAGAGGGAACGGTGTGTCCGAACAGTCGTCTGCCTTCGGTAGCGGCGTAATAAGCCGTGTCGATGCCTTCTTGCACGTCGCCTTTGGTTTCGGTAAAGACTTTGCCCATTTCGCGCGTCATTTCGCGAGCGATTTCATCTTTGCGCGATTCTAAAATCATGCCTGCTTTGCGCATGATGTCGCCACGCTTTGGCGCGGGAACAAGTCGCCATGTTTTGTAAGCCTTGCGTGCCGCTTCTGCCGCTTCTTTCACATCGTCCGCATTGGATTCAGGAAACGCGCCGATAATGTCATCAGTATTGGCAGGGTTGATATCGAG
>PHFL01000025.1:5823-10290 GCA_002794105.1 Candidatus Thermochlorobacter aerophilus
TACGGCAAGTGGAACTCTGTCTATCAACGCTTCACCGATGGCGAGCAAGGACGCTGGGAAGCGATTTTCAAACTTGCGCCAGAACGACGCGCTGATTTAGACTGGGCAATGCTGGACACCACCAGCATTCGTGTTCATCAACAGGCGGCAGGGCAGAAAAAAAGCCTCCGACCATACGCCGTGTCCCGAAGCGTGCATCGGCAGAAGTCGTGGCGGTCTGACCACCAAGATTCACGCGGTCGTCGATGCACTGGGCAACTCGATTCGCTTCGGACTTTCATCGGGACAGACCGCCGATATTTGTCTTGCCTCAACCCTGATGCACGGCTTGAAGTGCAAGGCGATTGTGGCGGACAAAGCCTATGATTGCAATGCCTTTATCGCCGAGTTGTTAAAACTCAATCCCGACATGACCATTGTAATTCCGTCCAAGCGCAATCGGCGGTTTCCGAGAACACTCAACAAAGAACTCTACAAAGACCGAAATAAGATAGAACGGTTTTTCAATTGCTTGAAGCATTACAGAAGAATTGCAACGCGATATGACAAGACCGCGCGCAATTTCTTGGCGTTTATTTTTCTGGCATCGTCTCTGATTCTGTTACTGTAAAATAATTGTCAACACGACCTAGAATAGAGAGCGTGCATGAGCGGCTTGACGAAAAAGGGGTAAGCGGTCTGCATACTTCATAACCTCATTTGGTATGATTGAACGCATTTCAGAACTATCGCTATCTTCTTGAAAACGAAAAAAGATTCTTCATGAAAATCTCAACGCTGAAAGTGCTTGCTCAAACATACCTTTCAAACCTGAACTCTGACTTTCGACAAGATGCCCGCGAACACACCTATCGAAACGCACTTCAAGAATTTGTTGAATCTCTCGGTACTGCGCTTGGCAAAAAACTCGCCGCAAAAAATGAATTGGCAAGACTCAAAGGCAACATTGCACCTGATTTGACGATTGAGGAAAATGATATTCCTATCGGCTGGATTGAAACCAAAGATATTGGCAGTGCTTTGGATAAAATCGTAAAAACCGACCAACTCATCATCTACAAAAAACAACTCTCAAATGTCATTCTGACCGATTACTTGGAGTTTTGGTGGTTCAGGGCAGGCGAAGAAAAACTGCGCGTCAGGCTGATTGAGCAGAGGCAAGACGAGCTGTATCTGATTGAAGAAAACATTGAGCCTGCGATTGCGCTCTTTGAGAATTTTATCAATGCCGAAGAACTTACGATTGATTCGCCAAGAATGCTTGCTGAGCGGATGGCATCATTAGCAAAACTGATTAAGCAAGCCACATTCAAAACCGTTCAAGATGACCCCGATTCGCCACTCAACGCCATGCTTGCCGATATGCGCGAAACGCTCGTTCCCAATCTTGATGCGGAAGAATTTGCCGATATGTATGCGCAAACAATTGTCTATGGACTTTTTGCCGCGTGGCTCAACTCAAACAATCAGCCTAACTTTTCGTCTGAACTTGCCTTCAAATCTATTCCTGCTACCAGCCCGTTTCTCAAAAAGTTTTTCACGTTTCTGTCAACGGTTGAAAGATTGGAGACGATTCAATGGCTTGTCGATGACCTTGTGCGGCTCTATAAAGCCGCAAACTTGCATAGCATCTTACAAGATTTTGGCAAAGGCACTCTGCAGCGCGACCCTGTGGTTCATTTCTACGAAACCTTCCTTGCCGCTTACGACCGAGAAACCAAAAAAGACAGAGGCGTTTTTTACACGCCCGAACCGATTGTCAGTTTCATGGTTCGTTCCATTGATAAACTCTTACAGTCGCATTTCAATAAGCCTGACGGACTTGCTGATAAAGATGCCATTATTCTTGACCCCGCAACAGGTACAGGCACATTTCTTTATGCAGTGGTTTCCCAAATTCACGAGACCAAACAAGGCACATTTTGGAGTGAATATGTTGAGGAGAATCTTCTGCCGCGACTCTTTGGCTTCGAGTTAATGATGGCACCTTACACGATTGCTCACTTAAAACTCGCATTGCATCTGAAAGAATTAGGCTATCGCCCCAAGGAAGAACAGCCTATTGGCATCTATCTCACGAACGCCCTTGACCCTGGCACACGCACCAAAGACACATTAGGACTTGGAAAGTTCATCGTTGACGAAGCCGAAAAAGCCGCCGAAGTCAAAAAGGAAAAGAAAGTCATGGTTGTGCTGGGAAATCCACCTTACAAAGGCTCCTCGCTCAACCCCAGTGAAATCACCGTCGTGGATAGCAAAACACAAAAGAAGCGCAAAGAAAAAACCTACATCGGAAAGTTGATTGAAGATTACAAAAAAGTTGATGGCAAGAGTTTGGGAGAGCGCAATCCCAAATGGCTACAAGATGACTACGTCAAATTCATTCGCATCGGTCAAAAACGCATTGCAGATACAGGCTACGGCATTTTGGCGTTCATTACCAACAATAGCTTCATTGACAACCCAACCTTTCGCGGCATGCGGCAATCGTTGATGAATACCTTTGATGAAATCTACATTTTGGACTTGCACGGTAGCGCGAAGAAAAAAGAGAAAGCCAAAGGCGGAAGCAAAGACGAAAATGTGTTCCCGATTCAGCAAGGGGTATCCATCAACATTTTTATCAAACGCAAACAGCCGCACACTGCCCCTGCAACCGTTTTCCACGCCGACCTCTACGGAACGCGCAAAGCCAAATACAAAACCCTTTCAGAAGCAGATATTCAAACAATCAAATGGACACAACTTTCACCCACCTCGCCAAACTATTTCTTCATTCCCAGAAGCGAGAAAAACATCAAGCAGTATGAGCAGTTTTGGAGCATTAAGGATATTTTCCTCATCAACAGCATGAGCATTGTAACAGGCAGGAAACAGTTTGCGATTGACTTTGAGCGTAAAACCATTGAGAAACGAATCGAGAAATTTCGCAACCCAAGTTTTACAGACAGACAAATCGCCAATGAATTTGACTTGAAAGATACAGTCGATTGGAAACTTTCACGCTCTCGCAGCAACATTCTTCAAGACAAGAAATGGAAAACACGAATTCAACCGATTCTATGTTCTCCTTTTGATACACGCTACACCTACTTTGGAAAAGAGATTTTAGAGCGTTCGAGAGAAGAAGTCATGCGAAATATGCTTCAAGAAAATTTAGCATTGCTCACTCTGAGACGTTCGCGCAGTCAAGAAAAATGGAAATTTATTTTCGTAACCAAGTTCATCTCTGAAATCAGTGCGGTTTCGCCGTTAGATAACTGCTACCACTTTCCGCTTTACATCTATCACAAGACACAAAACGGTTCGGAAATTGACGATGTGATTTATGAGAAGCAATCGAATCTTAATCCGAAGTTTGTGCAGGCATTGGAAGCGGCAATAAAGGGCAAAGTAAGTCCTGAAAAGATTTTTTATTACATCTACGCAGTCTTTTATTCAGAGCGGTATCGCACGAAATATGAGGAGTTTTTGAAGTCTGATTTTCCGCGTGTGCCGTTGCCGAAAAGTAAGGCACAATTTGAAGTGCTTGCCACGCTCGGTGAAGAGTTGGTCGCCTATCACCTACTCAATCCCCAAAAATTTCCCAAGTTGAAACTAACGCTTGCAGGCGAAGGCATTGAAGATGAGAGCAACCGCATCATTGAAAAACCTTTCTACGATGAACGTAACAAGCGAGTGTATATCAACACATCGATTTATTTTGAGAATGTTGAGAAAAATGTGTGGCAGTTTCAAATCGGCGGCTATCAAGTCCTGCATAGGTGGCTTTCGGAGCGAGAAGGCAGAACGCTAAGTTTGAGCGATGCCGAGACCGTTCAGAAAATCATGATTGCGTTGCGTGAGACAATAAGTTTGATGAAAGAGATTGATAAACATTTTCATTAGAATATGTGAAAGTTGGCTACGCCTCCACTTGCGCCATCGGCTTTTCAAATTTGATTTCTAAATAACCCTCGAGCATTGCTGCTTCTTTGGGCGTTAATCCTGCGAGCGAATCGGGCAAGACGATTTCACGCGTGCGCGTGCCGACAGAGAGCGTCAAGACTGCACCAAGCCGTGCAAGTTCAATTTTGTCGGTCGGTGCAAAGGGTAATTTCACGCGCAAGGTCGAGCCGTCTTCATCTTGGCGAATGGAAACAGGTTTTTCATCATAAAAAAGGTCGGCGGGATTTCTCTCACCGTAAAGCCGTTTGCCGAGCTCACGCAAGCGGTCAATGCCCGTAACTTCGCTCTTGAAGAGCGGCACACGGAAAATTGGCATTGGGGAAGAATCGTTTTCAATCGCCGACAGATACTTTTGTTGCGAGTCATACCACTCGTCCATAAATCCTTCTTTGGCATCGTCAGGAATGACTTTATTGACAATCGCCGCATCGACATGCATACCATACAGGCTCAAATAGGTGAGGGCGCGTTGCGATTCCGCAATTACCATTTTTTCGGGATTCATCACGAGCCGCACCG
>PHFL01000026.1 GCA_002794105.1 Candidatus Thermochlorobacter aerophilus
CGCCTTCCGTAGCTATGAGTTTGCAATTGGACTCCACTACGGGGTCAAAGTCACACCTGAGCTTGCGCTCGGCACATCTATCCGCTACATCAATAGCTCACTCTCTCCTGCTAGCGTACAAGTCGGCAATGAACGCAGCGCAGGACAAGGCAATAGCATTTCCTTCGATTTGGCGGCACTGTGGCGACCGCAACTTGGCGGCTGGCTTAGCGACCGCTTCAGCTTCGGACTCAATATCTCCAACATCGGTCCTGCCATGACCTACATTGACGCCGCACAAGCTGACCCGCTGCCAACCAACTTTCGCGCTGGCTTTGCCTTCCGCCTGCTCAACGACGACTACAACAAGATGACCATTACGACGGATGTCAGTCGTTTGCTTGTTCGCCGCACCATAGAGTTTGAGCAGCGTGGCGATACTGCTTTGCCGCGTGTGCGCACGGATGGATTTCTGCAAGCTCTCTTTACTTCATGGGGCGTCGAAGCCGTTTTGCGCACCTTTACCACAGGCGTTGGCATTGAATACTGGTATGGCAAGCCCTCACTTCTGGCGCTGCGTGCCGGCTACTTCTACGAAGACCAACGCTCTGGCGGACGCCAATTCTTGACCTTTGGTGCCGGTCTTCGCTACTCCTCATTTGGCTTGGACTTTAGCTACTTGCAAGCAATTGAACAAAACCATCCGCTGGCAGGCACAGTGCGCGTCTCGCTTGTGCTAAATTTCCCGACATTAGGACAGCCATCAAGGCAATAAGCGTTCAGTGACAAGGGCTTGGCACACAAGCCCTTTTTTGTATCTGCATGCCTATCGATTCAAATTTTATCTGTATGCGTTTGGTGGCTTATTCACGCATTTTTCTTGCCCTTGCTTTTCTCTGGCTACCTGCATTGCTTTGCGCACAAACTCTGGCTCCCCTGCTGCGTGCCTCGCATCCACTTGCTGCCGAAGGTAGCGAGCCGGCTCACTTTCCGCTTCAGCGCTTGGGCGTTGGCACCTTTCGCATCCTAGCCGTCATGGTCGAGTTTCAAGCCGATACCGACCCACGCACCACAGGGAATGGACAGTTTGGCGGCTTACCTTACCTTGTTGCCGCTGGCGACACGGTCATTGACCCTTTGCCACACGACCGTGCTTACTTTCAGCGCAAGTTGGAGTTTCTCAAAAACTATTTTGAAACCTGCAGCGATGGCAAAACACAAATTCGCTACAGCATCCCTGAACGCATCTATCGCGTCTCGAAGGTGATGTCGGAATACTCTCCGCGCCGCGGTGAAGATAATCGACGCTTGGCAGAACTCGTTCGTGAGGTCTGGACGCTTGTTGATGCCCAAAGCCCTGAAATTGATTTCTCGCAGTTCGATTGCTTCATCATCTTCCATGCTGGCGTCGGTCGCGACATTGACCTTGTCTCGCTGCTTGGTGCCGACCCTACGCCATTTGATTTGCCGTCGCTGACCTTTAACCTTAGTTCGTTTCGGCGTGTGTTTGGCAGTGCCTTCAATGGCTTTGCGGTGCGTGGCGGTGTGCGCATTACCAACACTTCACTTCTGCCTGCTACAGAGACACGCGAAGTTGAAGTTGTCGGCGGTCGCACCCTGATTGAGCTTTCAACCAACGGCTTGCTTTGTGCCAGCTTTGCCAGTTTCTTGGGCGTGCCCGATTTGTTCAACACGACAAATGGACGCAGCGGCATCGGTCGCTTCGGCTTGCTCGATGGCGAAGGGTTTTTCAACTACAATGGTGCCCTGCCACCTGAACCTTCAGCGTGGGAACGACTCGTGCTGGGCTGGGCTACACCTGTAGATGTGCTTGCCACCAATCAAACCCTGCGGCTCTATGCACAAGGCTTGCATCAACAGCCCGACTCTGTCATTTATCGCGTGCCAATTTCTTCAAGGGAGTATTTCCTGCTTGAAAATCGCCAGCGCAATGCACGCGGTCAGGGCATTACGCTGACACTCTTCCAGCGTGGTCAACTGCGGCAACTTACCTTCACACGCGATGAGCCCGGCTTTTCATTTGGCAGCATCTCCAAACTGGATGGACAAATCGTTGCATGTAGCAACTACGAGTGGACACTGCCCGGCGCCACCATTGGCAATCGGCAGTTCGATGGCGGCGTGCTAATCTGGCGCATTAGCGAAGACCTTATTGCCGAACGGCGTGAGTCGAACCGTATCAATGCCTTAGAACCGCGCGCCGTGTTTCTCTTGGAAGCCGACGGCTCGCAAGACATTGGGCAAAACTACGGCATTCAAGATGCCGGCAACGGCACCCAATCTGGTGTGGTGTTTGACGCCTTCTTTCAAGGCAACATTGCCCCATTTTACCGTAACTTCATTGACGACAACACGGCACCAAGCACTCGCTCGGCGCGCAACGCTCCTACGCAAATTCGCTTCAGCCTATTTTCCGCACCAGCGCCTATCATGACTGCACAAGTTCAGCGCGGCTCGGCATTCCTGCGTCCTTTGCCTAATTTTCCTCTGCAGCTTTCTGGCAATTTTGATAGGCAAGCCTCACCAACGGTTCTCGACTCTCTCGTCATTGTGCAAAATGCATCTGGCGCAGTTTTCGTAAATGGCGTGCGTCTCGCCTCGTTTTCCAGTCGATTGAAACCTGCCGCTCGCTCCGATGTCATCTTGGGTGCTTCGGGCGATACGCTCATGGCTTTTCTTCGTGCGACTTCACAAGTGCTGCAGCGTCGCTTCAGCGCACCCATCACCGCCTTGAGCTTAGAGTCAGCCACTTCTCCTGAAGTGCGTTGCCGCATCGGCACAGCGGCGGGCACCATTTTTCGCGGCGTAATTTCATCCGACGGCATCCGCATTCTCGATTCCGTGCAACTCTCATCTCGCCCGATTGTTAGCCTCACTGAAACGCTGCAAGTGGCGGAAGATGTGGCACAGTTTGGCACCACACGCTGGACCTTTGGTCAGAGCCCTGCCAAGGCGGCTGCCGCAACTGGTCTATCACGCGGCTGGATTGGCACCGTGATTTTGCGAAACAACACCCTGCTTTTTCTGCGCGAAGGCGGCGAAACCTTGCGCCTTGCCGTGCCCGCTCAAGCACCGATTCAGGCTTCACCAGTCTTTGCTGATTTGGAGCACCGTGGCGAGCTCGCCGTGCTGGTTGCCGCCGATGACAAAATTTTCGCTTACACGCCTGACGGCATCCCGGTGACCAACTTCCCAATTCGCACCTTTTCTGCCAAACCTTTAGCTGGCAGCCCAATCGTTGCTGACCTTGATGGCGACACATTTGAAGACATCATTCTCCACACGACAGACGGTCGGCTTCTTGGCTACAACCGACGCGGCGAACTGCTTTTTGCAACAGCCATCGCCGAAAATACCGAGACCACACCCGCTGTTTCACTTTCGCTTGACGGCACACGTCTCTGGCTTTATAGCCTCGACCGCAATGGATTCTTACAAGGCTTTGAGCTTCCTCGCTCATCAGCCAATGTCGCTTGGTTTTCACTGTATGCCAATGCACGCAATAGCAACACGCTGCAAACGCAACGCACACCGAATTGGCAGCCCGTGACCATTAGCGAGTTTTTTCCAGCGCAGTCGGTCTATAATTACCCCAATCCTGCACGAGAGCAGACGCACTTCCGATTCTTCTTGCGAGAAAATACACGCGTTACCATTCAGGTCTTTTCACTGACGGGCAAGAAAATCTGGGAGCAAACCGTAGACGGTCGTGGCGGCACCGACAACGAAGTAACATGGAATCTTGCCGATGTGCAAAGCGGTATTTATTATGCGGTCCTTACGCCGCTCAATCGTGAGTCGGAGTCCGTGCGCTTGAAGGTTGCTGTTGTCAAGTAAGCCAATGCAGGTGGCTCCTCTACGGCAAGAATTTTCTTGGTTGTAAATTTGGCAAAATGTTGCTGTGCGATGTCCGATAGCTTTTCCAGCTTGGAAACCGAACTTTCAGCCGAGAGCCTTAGCGATACGCTGCGTGAAAAATTGCAGCACTTGCCGACCTCGTGTGGTGTCTATCAGTTCAAAGACAAATCTGGGCAAGTGATTTATGTCGGCAAAGCCAAAAACCTGCGTGCGCGTGTGCTCTCTTACTTTCGGGCGCACTCGGAGCACAACCGCAAAACCCAGCTTTTGGTTAGCAAAATTGCCGACATTGAATTGATTCTGACTTCATCCGAAGTTGAAGCCCTCATTCTTGAAAACAATCTCATCAAGCAACTTAAGCCGCGCTACAACATCAACCTGCGTGACGACAAAACTTATCCTTACATTGTGGTTACGAATGAGCCTTTTCCGCGCATCTTCCCCACGCGTCAGGTGGTGCGCGATGGCTCAAAGTATTTTGGACCTTACACGGATAGCAAGCAGATGCGCGCCTTACTTCACGCCATCGGCGAAATTTTCCAAGTTCGCAGCTGTTCGCTGAAACTCACAGAAGAAAACATTGCGGCAAAGAAGTTTAAGGTCTGTTTGGATTACCATATCAAAAAGTGTCAAGGTCCGTGCGAAGGCTTGCAGTCGCAGGAAGATTACGATGCCATGATTAGCGAGGTCAAGAAGTTGCTTTCTGGCAAAACCCGCGAGGCAATTCGCTCGCTGGAAGCACGCATGAAGGCGTATGCCCAAGAACTCAAATTTGAGCAAGCCGCCGCACTCAAACGCCAACTGGAGGCGCTGAAACGCTACACGGAAAAACAGCGCGTCATGACGGTCGATGAAATTGACCGCGATATTTTTGCTCTTGCCACGCAAGATGACGAAGCATGCGGGGTGGTCTTCAAAGTGCGTGATGGCAAACTGATTGGCTCGCTTCACTACTATTTTTCCAACATCGAAGGCGCTACCACTGCAGATTTGCTTTCACGACTTTTGGAAAAATACTATCTGGAAACCACCGATACTTTGCCTGATGAAATTTTCACCGCTGAAACGCCAACACATCTTGAGGCATTGCAAGCCTTGCTTGAAAAGCGTTTAGCCGAGCAGCAAGAGCAAAAGAAGATTGAATTTGTTGTGCCGAAAATTGGCGACAAGGCAAAACTTCTATCGATGTGCGAAGCCAATGCGCGTCATTTGCTAAGCGAGTATTTGGCTCAAAAGGAAAAGCGTGGCGAAGCCTTATCGATTGCGCGTGGGGTTTATTCTCTGGAGCGCGATTTGCGCCTGCCGCGCTTGCCACGCCGCATCGAGTGTTTTGACAACTCTCACTTTCAAGGCTCTGAGAGTGTCTCGGCGATGGTGTGTTTTGTCGATGGTCGCCCGAAGAAGTCAGATTATCGCCGCTTCAAGCTGAAAACTGTTGAAGGCATTGACGATTTTGCCGCCATGGCTGAAGTCATTGAGCGACGCTATTCTGGCTCGCTGGCTACGGAACTGCCACTGCCCGATTTGATTGTCGTTGATGGCGGCAAAGGTCAGCTTTCAGCCGCATACGCTACCTTAACTCGCTTAGGCTTGCAAATTCCCATCATCGGACTTGCCAAACGCTTGGAGGAAGTGTTTTTCCCCAATGAGTCATTGCCGCACAATTTGCCCAAGACTTCTTCATCGCTTAAGCTCTTGCAACAAATTCGCGACGAAGCGCATCGCTTTGCAATTACTTTTCATCGGCAATTGCGCGACAAGCGCACGCTTTCTACTGAGCTGACCGAGATTGAGGGCATTGGCAAAATCAAAGCCGAAAAACTTCTCAAGACCTTTGGGTCAGTAGCACAGATTGAAGCCGCCAGCCTTGAAGCACTTGCTGCCGTGGTTGGCAAAAAAGCCGCAGAGACCTTACGCCGTTACTTCGACCAAAAGCGCAATCAAGCACAGCAATCCAGCCAGCCTTCTTTGAGCGATATCGAGGCTCACGATTAGGGTGTATTGCGATAAATCATTCTTGGGAAAGGTGCAGTCTCGCGAATGTGTTCCAGACCGCAAATCCATTTGACGGTGCGCTCTAAGCCTAAGCCAAAGCCAGAGTGCGGAACACTGCCGTATCGGCGCAAGTCCAAATACCACTCAAAAGGCTCTTGGGGCAAGTTGTGTTCGCGCAGTCGTTCCAGCAAGGCTTCGTAACTGTCCTCACGCTGCGAGCCGCCGATGATTTCGCCTGCGCCTTCCGGTGCCAGCATGTCCATTGCCAATGCCAGTTTTGGATTTTCGGGGTCGCGCTTCATGTAAAAGGCTTTGACCTCTGCTGGATAGCGATGAATGATGCATGGCTTATCAAATTGCTGCATGAGTGCTTCTTCTTGCGGTGCACCAAAATCTTCGCCCCATGGAAAATCTACTTGGATTTCTGTGCCATCTTCTGCTTTCTTGATGAGCTTGACATCATGGTCATTTAACCACTTGACCGCTTCGGTGTAGGTCATGCGGTAGAAAGGTCGCGTGATGCGCTCCAGTTTTTGAATGTCGCGCTCTAAAATTTTGAGCTCTTCTTTACGCCGCTCCACTGTGCGCTGCACCACATATTCCACCAGCTCTTCGGCAAGGTTCATATTCATCTCCAAGTCGTAGTATGCCATTTCAGGCTCGACCATCCAGAATTCTGTCAGATGACGGCGTGTTTTAGATTTTTCTGCACGAAAGGTTGGTCCAAAGGTATAGACTTTGCCAAAGGCCATCGCTGCTGCCTCGGCGTAGAGTTGCCCTGACTGCGTCAGATATGCCTTACCAAGGTCGAAGTAATCCATTTCAAACAGTGTGGTCGTGCCCTCGACGGCATTGGGAGTGATGATAGGCGCATCGACCAAGATGAACTCTCTGGCGTTAAAAAAGTCACGAATTGCATTGATGACTTCATGCCGAATGCGCATAATTGCCCACTGACGCTTAGAGCGCAACCAAAGATGACGATGGTCAGAGAGAAACTCAATGCCATGCTCTTTGGGCGTAATCGGATAGCCTCGCGACAGATGCACAATTTCGATATCTCTGACATGTAGCTCATATGTATCGGCAAGTTTTGGATGTTTGGCAACTTCGCCGGTTACTATCACGGCACTTTCTTGCGTGAGCTTCTCGCAGGCTTCCCAGACGGCTGGACTGACTTCATTTTTAGCAACCACGCCTTGCACAATCCCAGAGCCATCTCTGAATTCTGGGAACATAAGTTTGCCCGATGAACGGATGTTGTAGAGCCATCCTTTGATGGTAACTACTTCGCCTACATGCTCTTTGAGATGCGCAATCGAGACGCTGGTTTTGGAAGGTGTATCGGTCTGCATAGTTATTGGCTCAAAGTAAATTGAATTGGAAGATAAGGTTAGTCAGCGTTTTGCTCAACGCTTAGGACGATTTTGCGACCAAAAACCGCTTCGAGCATATCGCTCATTTGCTCTGCTGCCCAAATTTCAATTTCGGGGTCAGACACAGCAGTTAGTTTCAGTTCAATTTTTTTGGGCGTGATGGCTACTTTGATGCGTTTGATGTTCTGACGATGCCCCCTATCGAGAGCATTAGCCACTCGCAAGAGACTGGCAAGCACACGCACCACGTGCTTATTGCGTGGCGAAAGTGCTTGAAAGGCAGTATGCTCCACTTTCGGCGGCGATTTGCGATGATAGCGCGCCACATTTGCCATGATTTGAATCTCTTCAGGCGAAAAGCCTTTGAGCCCTGCATTTTGGATGATATACTGACTATGCTTGTGATGCGCCGACGGTGAGATGAAGTAGCCAATGTTGTGCAAGTAGGCGGCATATTGCAAGAGCTCGCGTTCGGTTTTGCCCAGTTCATGCAGTCCTGCCAGTTGGTCGAAGAGCTGGAGCGATAAATTGGCAATGTGCCGAGAGCGCACTTCATCCCACTGACAGCGGCGCGCCAACTCCAAGACGCTACGCAGGCGCGGGTTTTCAGCATCCACGCCAGTGGCATTCGGCTCGAAATGTCGGGCAAGGTAATCCAACACGATGCCTTCACGCAGGGCGTATTCAGAGATGATGATTTCTTTGAGCTCAAAAAGTCGCATCATGACATCAAAGACGACCATACCGGGCACAATTAGTTCGGTGCGCTGCGGGTCTAAGCCGGGCATGCCACGCCGCTCTTCGCTACGCATAGAGAGCAGAACTTCATAGAGCTTGAGAAAACTTCGGCGCGAAAAACTGCTGCCATTGAGCATTTCAAATTCCTGACCGCGCTCATTAAGCAAAATCATGGCGGCGATGTTTTCTGCCGTTCCGCTGGAGGCAATCGCCATATCGTAGCCTATGGCTTTCACGGCTTTTGCCACGGGGCGGATTTCTTCCACTAAATGACCTTCCAAGGCACTAAGCTCGCGGTCGCTAATCGGGTCAGTGGTTACAAAGCGCTCCAAGAGCCGCGCCACACCTAACTTTTTACTTTCGACAAAGTATAGGTTTTGTCCATCGCCTACCATGAACTCTATGGAACCGCCGCCGACATCAATCATCAAGGCTTTGCGCTTGCCAATGTTTATGGCACGCCGAATGGCAAGGTAAATCAATCGCCCTTCTTCTTCACCGGAGATGATGCGCGTGTGGATGCCGACATGTTTGGCAATCATCTCCATGAACTCTACACCGTTTTTGGCTTCGCGAATAGCACTTGTGGCGAAGGCAATGATGTGTTGTGAATCCACACCGCGCTGTTCAGCCAGCTTTTTGAAACGCAGCAGCGTTTCCTTGCCTTGCTCCATTGCCGCGGGCGATAGTTGCCGTGTAGTCATGCTACCTGCACCAATTCGAATCATCTCTTTGGCACGGTCAATCATGGTAAAGCTCATATCGGGCAAAAGCTCCACAATAATCATGTGGAAGGAATTAGTGCCCAGGTCAATTGCTGCAAGGCGCAAAGGCAACGCGGCGCGTGAAGATGAACCCATATTTAACGGTTTGTTCTCTCTGATGTCGAACATGCCTTGCAAAAATATTCGTTTCTGCTTGGTCCATAAAGCATGGTAAGCGTATGTGTGCTGAGCGATTTAGTGTCGGAAGTGGCGCGTGCCAGTAAAGACCATTGCCAAATTGTGTTCGTCAGCGGCTTTGATGACTTCTTCGTCGCGCACCGAACCGCCGGGCTGGATGACGGCGCTGGCGCCAGCTTCTGCCGCGGCAATTAGTCCATCGGCAAATGGGAAAAAGGCATCACTTGCCACCGCTGCTCCTTTGAGGTCAAATCCTGCTTCTTCAGCCTTCCAGCGCGCAATGCGTGAAGCATCTACACGCGACATTTGCCCCGCTCCAATACCCAGCGTCTGCAAGTTCTTCGCATAGACAATTGCATTAGATTTGACATGCTTGCAGACAATCCATGCAAAGAGCATATCGTTAAGTTCCTGCGAGGTTGGCTGCCGTTTTGTGACCACACGCAGTTCATCTTTGAGCACGGTTTTGACGTCGCGCTCTTGTAGCAATACGCCCATCGCTGTGCCGCGCATCTCCCAACCTGGGCGACGCACACTTTTTTTCTGACGAATGATGCGACGGTCTTTCTTCTTCATCAGAAAATCCAACACACCTTCATCAAAATCAGGTGCGATGATAATCTCGGTAAAAATTTCATTCATGACTTCAGCCGCTTTCATGTCCAATGGACGATTGACGGCAATGATGCCACCGAAGGGCGCTTGAGTGTCGGTCGCAAAGGCTTTGCGGTAGGCTTCTTCTAAACTTAGTGCCTGTGCCACGCCGCACGGATTGGTGTGCTTGATAATAGCTACCGTTGGTGGGTCGTTTTCAAATTCATTGATGAGTGCCGCTGCCGCCGAAATATCCAACATGTTGTTGTAGGATAGCTCTTTGCCATGCAGTTTTTCGAAGAACTCGCCGAAACCGACTTCTCCTTCTTCAGAACGTAGCTTGTAAAAGCCTGCCTTTTGATGTGGGTTTTCGCCATAGCGCATGTCAATTTCCTTGGTGAGTGTCAGGGTATAAGTTTGCGCTGGCTGCGGTTCGGCTTCAGCCATTTTCTCTTGCGAGAGTCTGTCAAAATAAGCGGCGATAGCGCTATCGTAGCGGGCGGTAAGTGCAAAGGCTTTTTTTGCCAGCTCAAAACGGGTCTTTTCGCTGGTTGAACCTTTGCGTTTCTTCATCTCTTCAATCACGCAGGCGTAATCGCCCACATCTGTGACGACGGTAACGAACTTGTAGTTTTTTGCTGCGCTGCGTAGCATCGCCAGTCCGCCAATATCAATGTTTTCAATCGCATCTTTGAGTTTGACCTTTGGATTTGCAACCGTTTGCTCGAAGGGATAGAGATTGACCACCACCAAATCAATTGGCTTGATTTTGTTTTTCTTCATTTCCTTCTCATGTTCCGCCTTGCCACGAATGGCAAGCAATCCACCATGAATCATCGGATGCAGGGTTTTGACTCTGCCATCTAAAATTTCTGGAAATCCTGTCAGCGTTGAGATAGATTTTGCTTTAATGCCTGCATCCAAAAGAGTTTGCAGGGTGCCGCCTGTTGAGAAAATCTCAATTTTGAAGCTCTCGAGAGCTTTGGCAAAGTCGACAATCCCTGTTTTGTCAGAGACGGAAATGAGGGCGCGCTGAATCTTCGGATTTTTTGGCATAGACGGTTAGGTTAAAATTGAGCGTGAGCGTGTGCTCATCTTGCCGTAGATTTGTCGCATGTTTTTTCAAATTTACAGCAACGATGAGCATCAAAAAACTTGCCGTGTTTTGTTCAGGCAACGGCTCCAATTTCAGAGCACTTCATCGGCATATTCACGAGCGGCAGTTGCCTTGTCAAATCGTGCTCTGCCTTTCGAACAATTCGCAATGCGGCGCCATGCAGTTTGCTCGTGAGCAAGGCATTGCGACGGTGCATCTTTCTTCCAAGACCCATCCCAAGGAAGAGGATTTTGTTCAAGCCATGCTGGCAGTGCTTGAGGCACATCAGATTGATTTGATTTTGCTGGCAGGCTACATGAAAAAAGTTCCTAAAGCGGTGGTGCAGGCTTATCCGAAGCGAATTTTGAACATTCATCCTGCGCTGTTGCCGAAGTTCGGTGGCGAGGGCATGTATGGTATGCGTGTGCATCAAGCCGTGATTGCCGCTGGCGAGAAAGAAAGCGGTGCCACTGTGCATTTTGTCGATACCGACTACGACACGGGCGAAATTATCTTGCAACGCTCGCTTCCTGTTTTGCCCGACGATACGCCAGAGTCGCTTGCCGCACGCGTGCTTGCTCTTGAGCATGAGCTCTATGCCGATGCTTTAGAAAAAGTCCTTGCTTCTTTGCCCGACTCTGCCCAGCATCGCTGAACCACACGCTTAGGCTTCCACTGCCAGCGCGCAAACCAGCATGCCTGCTACCAGAAAATTTTGCGCAATGCCATTATACCACACATCACGTGTGCGCGGCGATTTCACAAAATGCACTTGTAGCCACACCTGCGGCAAGATGAACCCAATGACAAGCACGCCATTGACCCATTTGCCCAGCGCAAACATGTAAAGTGCCGCCAAGATTTGTCCAGCATCAATCAGTAGCGCCGCAATGATGGCGGCTTTGCGTTCGCCATAGACCACAGGCAATGTGCGAATGCCGACGCGCTTATCGCCTTCAATAGATTTGAAATCATTGACCGTCATGGTGCCTGTGCTTGCAAACGCATAGCATAACGCGATGATGATGGAATCAACGGTCAGGCTGCCACGATAAATCACTTCGCCAGATAGCCAAGGATAGACAAGGTAGGAAAACGCTACGATGATGTTTCCCCACCACAGCCTTTTTTTGAGCTTGATGGGATTAGCGCTATACAAATGCGCATTGATAATGCCCAAAATGACATGAGCAAACACAAAAGGATGCAAGAGCGCGGCAACCACGACCGTGATGAGTGTCCAGACACTGATGAGAATGGTGGCATCGCGGAGGGAAATATCACCGGCGGGAATGGGTCGTGTCGGCTCGTTGATGGCATCAAGGTCGCGATCGAAGTAGTCGTTGAGCATTTGGCAGACGCCCGTAGCCAGCGGTCCTGTGAGCAGTATGCCCAGCCAAAATTTTGCATCCATTAGGTTTGCCCATCCAAAGGCACCGCTGGCAACTGCGCCGCATACAAAACTCCAGATAACGGGAATCCACGTGATAGGCTTGAGGAATTTGAGTAGCAGTTCAAATTTGGTCAGTTTAACGGCTTTGGTGTGGTCTTTGAGTTCTCTGATGCCTGAGGTGCGTGCCAAACGTTCATCGAGCGCAAAGTCTGAATTTTGCAGTTGCATTTGCCGCTTTTGGGTCAAGTCTTTCTTTTCAGCTTGATTTTGCGGCTCAAGATGTTCTTGCCCTTTTGGCATCGTGGCGCATGGTCAGAGTTGAGAAATCATTGCCAGCATATCTTGATTATCGGGATGACGGAAAAATGGGCTGGGCAATTCCATTCCGCTCACAAATTGAAATCGGATAACGCCTTGCTTATCGAGCAGAAACTGTCCGGGCATGGGTGCGCCTAATGCCGCGCCAAGTCCATACTGCTGAAAGACTTTCCACTCAGCATCGCTTAGCATGGGAAACTTGAAATCTTGCTCTTGGACGATAATTTTCGTCATTTCTACGCGCGTGGTATTGACTACTACAATTTCTGCGCCAAGTGCTTGGAACTTTTCATAGTCGTTGCGTAGCGCCAGCAAATGTGGGTAGCACACAGGGCAAAAAATTTTATCTGTGAAAATGCGCGTGAAAACCAACAGCAGGGGTTTGCCACGAAACTCCGAGAGCCGTCGCATGCGTCCCTCACTGTCTGGCAATTCAAAGTCAGGTGCTACATCACCAATCTGGAACATTTGCACGCTGGCTCTTGGCAAAAAATTCGCAATAAACTTTTCGTGAATCGGCATGATAGAATCAAACAGACTCGGCATACTTCAGATAAGTTGATTTGGTTGAAGTTACATCCGCTGCTTACTGCACTTTTGCTCGTGCACAGAACCAAACAACTGATGGTGCTGTTATGTTCGCAGCGCTTGCATTAAGTTACGGCGCAATGCCATGAAAACCGAACGCATTCGATATCAAAAATCAAATTTGCCTGAAAAACTTTGCGAACACTGCCATAGACCAATGGCGTGGCGTAAGGCGTGGGCGAAAAATTGGGAAAATGTTAAATACTGCTCCGAACGCTGCCGCAAAGCCGCTAAACATGCTCGCAAATCATCCATTACTTCACCTGCACAGCCAAAAGCTAAGCACTAACTAGCATATCCCCTTTGAAATATTCCAAGCAATTTAGTTGCTTTCTCGGTCTGTTTTTTGCCTCTAAGCTCGCGCCTTTGCTTATCTGTGTTGGCAATTCTTTTAGAGCTCTGCTTTTTTAGAGTGCTGCTTTGATTGCCGCAAGCAGTTCTTCGTTGGTACGGCTGTCTTTGAGTTCGTTTTCAATATGCATCCATCTGATTTTACCTTCCTTGTCTACCAAAAAGTAGGCTCGTTTGCTACAATTGAGTGGTTCGTAGAGAATACCATATTTCTTGGTGGCATCGCGGTGGATGTCGGAAAGCAAGTGATGCGTTAGCTGATATTTTTCACGGAAAGCCGCATGGGCAAATTTTGAATCTACACTGATAGGCAAGACTTTCACGCCAAGCTGCTCAAACTGTGCATAATCTTGAGAGTAGCCACAGTTCTGTGCTGTGCACACGGGTGTAAAATCTAACGGATAGAACGAGAGCAACACGTTCTGCTTACCTCTGAAATCCGATAGCCTTACTTTTGTGCCGTCGGTGCTATCGAGTTCAAAATCTGGGGCTTCATCTCCCACTTTGAGCATGGTTAGTTCTCCTTTTGTTTAGTTTTTGAGTTTAGTTTTTGATTGCATGTTCAGAACTCTTGCTTGCATGCATTTTTTAGCTGCCAGTTAGATATCGACTCATCAAGCGTTTGATGAAGAGCCGTGGCACTGGCTCACCATTTTTGAAGTGTTTTTCTACTAATTCGGGAATATCGCTGGGCGTTACGCTGCCATACCATGTCGTGTCGGTATGCACCAGCATAGTGCAACCGTTTTCGCATGCGCCTAAGCACATTGCTGTTTCCACCTCGACCTCATTACTTAGACCTTGCTTATGCAGTTCCTCTTTGAGCACTTCAAGCAGTTCTCTTGAGCCTCGTCTGGCACAGCTTGGCCTTGGGTGATTTTCTGCGCGCAAGTTCGTGCAGACATAAACCAGATATTTCATGTCTCAGCGCTCGATGTCACGATTTTATCAAAGTTTGCCAGACTAACGCCCCTCTGTGCTAAGTGGTTTCAGGCGGCGGGAAAAGTGCTCTGGCTTTGTAGAGCAGCAGCAATATCAGCGGCGTCAGCACCACTGCCACCGCCGAGCGCAGACTGATGACGGTATTGTACAATACCATGCTGGTAACAAAGCTATTGAGCATCATTCCTACGGTTACAAAAAAGCCAGCGCGCCAGCCCAAGTAATTGAGCCGAATGGTTCCAAATGCGCAGAGAATTTCGAAAATGCCAAAGCCCAAGGTCACGAATGCAGCGGATTGGACGCGCTCTTTGTTGTAGCCAAAAATTTGCGTCAGGGTTTCGCTATCTCCAAAGAGTGTTGCCAGGCTTTCGTATGCATGACTGAATCCGAATAACATCATGAGCAGTGCGGCAAAGAAAGCCATTGCACGCAAGCGTTGAAACTTTTGATACAGCGCTTGCTCTTCGGGCGAAAGTGGGGTTTGCTCTCTTACTTGGGCATTTTCGTTGTCAGGCTCTTCTGGCATACTTCAATGTAATGTGCAAAGCAACTTCACTCTTGCTTTAGTTTGGTTACCTTTGCAGTTTTGGATTTGGCTTTGGATGCGGTATTTGCTTTACCGTTTGTTGCACTTTTTCTCTCTTCTGCTTGCTGTTCTTTCTTGCGGTCGATAGCTTGCAAAATTGCCCGCTCTGCTACAAAGAAATCATGCCAGCCGAAGCTCTCAACCTGTTTGCCCTCCAGCTCTTTATAGATGCTGAAGAAGTGCTCAATTTCATTTGGTAAGTGAGGCGGGACATCAGCCAACCGCCGAATGCTGTTGTAAATTGGGTCGTTGATGGGCACAGCAAGCACTTTGTCATCCATGCCTTTGTCGTCGCGCATCTTGAGCAATCCAACGGGGCGCACTTCGATGAGACAGCCAGTAAAGATTTCGCCATGCGTCAGGACCAATACATCGACCGGGTCACCATCTTCAGCCAGCGTATTGGGAATGAAACCATAGGCGGCGGGATAATGCACAGACGAATAGAGCACCCGATCGAGCTTGAAGACGCCCAAATCTGGATCGAACTCATACTTGTTGCGCTGTCCTTTTGGCACTTCAATCACAGCGTTGACTTCCTTTGGCGGATGCTTACCGACGGGCAAATTTTTGTAGTCAATCATTTTGTGGCTTGCTGTTTTGTTGATTGCTGAGTTTGTTTAGCTTTTTCCATAAGCGCTTTGCGCTTTGCTTTCATGCGCGCAATAGCTTTGCGATGCTTTTTGGCTACTTGTCTGCCGCGCTTGTTCATAACTTTTGAGTTATAGAGTTAGCACACAAGAAAAGGTTGGAATATAACGCTTTTCATCAGTGGCTTCAAGTCGAGCGGTTTGGATACCGTTTTAGTCGCACTTCTGTCAAGGCGTTTGGCTATGCATGAGCCAGACTTACATTTCAGAAGAAATTTCTTTTCCTTATCTTCCCTTTCGTGAAGGTTGCGCCTGAGTCATGCAACGTTCCAATTAACTGACAAACTTCAAAGGAGTAAAGCTATGCCAACCGCCAAGACCGTTCAAAAGAAATCTTCTTCCAAAACCGTCAAATCTTCGGGTAGCTCGTCAAATGGTGTCACGCACAGCAGTGGAGCTACTGCACTGGGTCGCTCCTCGAGCTCTGCGCCTGAAATCAATTCTGTGCTTACTGAGCGGCGAGTCTTCAAGCCTAGCAAAGCCTTTTCGCAAGCGGCACACATTAAATCAATGGCAGAGTATGAACGGCTCTACAAAGGAGCCGAAAAAAATCCTGAAAAATATTGGGCTGATTTAGCCTCGCAATTTCATTGGTTTAAGAAATGGCGAAAGGTATTGGAGTGGAAACTGCCCTATGCTAAGTGGTTTGTTGGCGGCACGACAAACATCTGCTACAATGCTCTTGACCGACATCTCAATACATGGCGCAGGAACAAAGCCGCACTGATTTGGGAAGGCGAACCAGGCGAGCAGCGTGTGCTGACCTACGCTCAACTTCATCGTGAAGTTTGCAAACTTGCTAATGCGCTCAAGAAGCGTGGTATCAAAAAAGGTGACCGTGTTGCTATCTACATGGGCATGTGTCCTGAACTGGTCATCGCCATGCTGGCTTGTGCGCGTATTGGCGCGGTGCATAGCGTTATCTTCGGCGGGTTTTCTGCACATGCAGTTGCCGACCGCATCAATGATGCTCATGCCAAAATGGTGATTTGCTCCGATGGAGTGTATCGGCGCGGCAATATTCTCAATCTCAAAGCCGTTATTGATGAAGCCTTAGTCAATACGCCCTCTGTTGAAAATGTGATTGTCTATCAACGCCTCAAGCACGATAGCAATGTTACTATCAACATGGTCGATGGGCGCGACCACTGGTGGCACGACCTCATGAGCCTTGCCTTAGATGACTGCCCCGCCGAACCCGTCGATGCTGAACATCCACTTTTCATTCTCTACACTAGCGGTTCCACTGGCAAACCCAAAGGCATTCTACACACCACAGGCGGATACATGGTGCATGTAGCAACCTCACACAAGATGGTCTTCGATATCAAAGACGAAGACATTTACTGGTGCACTGCCGATGCAGGCTGGATTACCGGACACAGCTACCTTGTCTATGGTCCCTTGTGCAACGGCACCACATCACTTATGTATGAAGGTGCCTTGAATTTTCCCGACTGGGGACGCTTGTGGGATATGATTGACCGCCACAAAGTCAGCATTCTCTACACAGCACCTACCGCCATTCGCTCCTTTATTCGCGCTGGGGATGAATGGGTCGATAAACACAATCTTTCTTCGCTACGCTTGCTGGGTACGGTCGGCGAACCGATTAACCCTGAAGCATGGATGTGGTATTATACCAAAGTTGGCAAAAAGCGCTGCCCGATTGTCGATACATGGTGGCAAACTGAAACAGGTGGCATTATGATTTCACCGCTTCCCGGCGCCACGCCACTGAAGCCGGGCACTGCCACGCGTCCTTTGCCTGGCATCATTGTCGATGTTGTCAGGAAAGATGGCACGCCGTGCAAAGCCAACGAAGGTGGCTTCCTTGTCATCAAGCAGCCATGGCCTTCTATGCTACGCACCATTTATGGCGATAACGCTCGCTACGAAAAAGTCTACTGGTCTGAAATCAAAGGCGTCTATTTTACCGGCGATGGTGCTCGCAAAGACAAAGACGGTTACATTTGGATTATGGGCAGAGTCGACGATGTGGTCAATGTCAGCGGACATCGGCTGGGCACCAGCGAAGTTGAAAGCGCCTTGGTTTCTCATCCCGCCGTGGCTGAAGCTGCCGTGGTGAGTCGCCCCGATGAAGTGAAGGGTAATGCATTGGTAGCGTTTGTAACGCTGCGTGCAGGCTATGAAGGTAGCGCGGCACTGCGTGAAGAATTGCGTAATCATGTCGCCCGCGAAATCGGCTCTATTGCCAAACCTGACGAAATTCGCTGGACAGAAGGATTACCCAAGACGCGTAGCGGCAAAATCATGCGTCGCTTGCTGCGTGAGCTTGCCGCTAACGGCAGTATCTCTGGCGACACAACTACACTGGAAGATTTCACGATACTCGAAAAATTGCGCCAACAGGAAGAAGAAGAGTAAAGCAGCAAGGCTATCGCCACCAGCGATTGGCAACTGGCTTTGCAGTTTAGCATGCAGACGACGCATGTTGCTTGTCTTTCTTGAAATGCTCGGGCACTTGCGCCAACTCGCATAGCGTGAGTGCCCAATTTTTCCCCAGTGCTTTTTGCCTTCTTTTGCCTTGATACAGACTGTCTCTTCTGTTGTCAAGAAATGGTTTACGAATGTGGAAGTTTTTGCCGTAGGGGTTAATTTTGCTGAGAATTTTTAAGATTTTAACGACAAACTTTCTCAAGCTATGTCGCGCTCTAAAGTGGTCAAACACATTTTTGTAACAGGTGGAGTGGTGTCTTCATTAGGCAAAGGGATTCTTTCCGCATCGCTTGGTGCATTGCTCAAGGCGCGCGGCTTGCAGGTTACAATTCAGAAGTATGACCCCTACATCAATGTCGACCCCGGCACCATGTCGCCCTATCAGCATGGCGAAGTGTATGTGACAGACGACGGTGCCGAAACCGATTTGGACTTGGGCTACTACGAACGGTTTCTCGATGTAGTCACTTCGCAGGCAAATAATGTGACGATGGGGCGCATCTACAAAGATGTGATTGATAAAGAGCGGCGAGGCGATTACCTCGGTGCAACCGTCCAAGTGGTGCCGCATGTGATTGATGAAATCAAACACCGCATGCTGGAATTGGCTCATACGGGTAAGTATGATGTTATCATCACAGAAGTGGGTGGCACCGTCGGCGATATCGAAGCGTCGCCGTTTTTGGAAGCCATGCGTCAATTAAAGTTGCAACTTGGCGCAAGAAACCTCATCAACATTCATCTGACACTAGTGCCGTTTATCAAATCGGCAATGGAGCTCAAAACCAAGCCGACCCAGCACAGTGTTCGCATGCTTTTGGAAACGGGTGTTCAGCCCGATATTCTCGTCTGCCGCAGCGAAAGAGGACTTTCCAAAGAAATCAAACACAAAATTGGTCTCTTCTGTAACCTCTCCGATACCGATGTTATCGGGCTACGCGATGCCGAGACGATTTACGAAGTGCCTCTATTGCTTCACGAAGAAGGACTTGACCGCTTGGTTTTGAAAAAGTTAGGCATTCGTGGTGCAGAGCAATGCGATTTGAGCGATTGGCAAGCCTTTTCGCACAAGGTCAAGTTTCCAAAAGATGGCACGGTACGCATTGCTCTCGTTGGCAAATACACTGAATATCCCGACGCCTACAAATCTATTTTTGAAGCCTTCGTGCACGCTGGCGCCGCCAACGATGTAAAAGTGCTCGTCAAATTGGTTCGCTCCGAAGATATTGAAGATGGCAAGCTCTCTGCAGACGAAGCCTTGCGCGATGTCTCTGGCGTGTTGGTTGCGCCCGGTTTTGGCTATCGCGGCATTGAAGGTAAAATTGCTATCATCAAACATGCTCGTGAGCACAATATCCCCTTCTTTGGTATCTGTCTTGGCATGCAGTGCGCCGTGATTGAATTTGCCCGCCATGTCTGCGGACTTGAAGGGGCAAACTCCACGGAATTTCATCGCAAAACGAAATACCCAGTCATTCATCTGATGGAATCGCAGAAGACTGTTACTAATAAAGGCGGCACTATGCGCTTAGGCAGCTACCCGTGCGTGTTGGAAGAAGGCACCAAGTCATTTCAAGCATATGGGAAACATTTGATTACGGAGCGCCATCGACATCGCTATGAGTTTAACAATCAGTTCCGTGAGCTCATGCAGTCGAAGGGCATGGTCTTGGCTGGGCTTTCGCCCGATAGTGAGCTGGTGGAGATTATCGAGTTGCCATCTCATCGCTGGTTTGTCGGCGTGCAGTTTCATCCTGAACTAAAATCGCGTGTCCATAAAGTTCATCCGCTCTTCAATGCATTCGTAGCAGAAGCCAAGGCTTTTCGTGATGAGCGTTTGCATCTGGAAGCCAGCTCTGCCGCTATCGTTCCCAAATGATAACTTATGCTTATCCAGCGTGTATGGCAAATCTTGGATGTTGCCCCAGAAAATGATAGGGTCAGCCAAGCCGAGAGTATCTTCATGTTTTGCCTCATTCTTCTCAATGCCGCCAGCATTATTCTCGAGACCGTTCAATCCATCAAGGAACGCTACATGCTCTGGTTTGAGACACTTGAGACGATTTCGGTGGTGCTTTTCACTCTTGAGTATCTTGGGCGATTGTGGTCGTGCGTGGTTGTGCCAGAGTATGCTTCACCTTTGGTGGGACGCTTGCGTTTTGCCCTGACGCCGGGGTCGCTTATTGACCTCATTTCTATTTTGCCTTTCTATCTCTCGCTTGCCAATCTGGATTTGCGCATCCTATGGATGCTTCGATTCTTGCGGCTTTTCCGGTTGCTCAAATTGAAGCGCTATTCTGTGGCAATTTCACTCTTAGGTGGGACTATCCGCTCACGACGCGCTGAACTTTTAGCCACTGGACTTCTGATGTCTCTTGTGCTAATTATTGCCTCTACGCTCATGTTTTTTGCCGAACATGAGGCGCAGCCCGATAAATTTCCTGACATTCCTACGGCAATGTGGTGGGCGGTTATTACCCTAACAACCATCGGCTATGGCGATGTCTTTCCTATTACAGCTATCGGTAAAGTAATTGCCAGTCTGATTGCCATCTTAGGCATCGGGTTTGTGGCGCTTCCGACGGGCATCATCAGTGTAGGGTTTGTCGAAGAATTGCGCAATTTCAAGGAAAGTTTGAAGCAGAAATCCAGCTCATCTTCTCCAGAATCTTTTAAGTGTGTCTGTCCGCACTGTGGCAAAGAAATTGAAATCTCGGTGCATAGCCGGGCAGAGGAATCACATTAGGTTTCGGTGCTCCTAGTAGCCACAAGCTTTGATGAGGGCTACTCACCGTTGCAGGAGTCTCTGCAGCACGACCTATTCCAATCACTCATGCTTAGCTGCTTCTTTGCGAGCTTCTGAGAAATCCATTTCTTTTTACAAAGCATACATCACATTGTCCTAAAGCCCCATCTAAGGGTCTTCTCCAAAAACCTGCAAAATCATAGACGACATAATCGCGTTCCAACATAAAATTCACTACATCAGAAAATATCGGCGTGTCTGATGACCAGAACTGGAAAAGAGACACTTCTAAAATATAGACCTCTGTGTAGCCAAATGTCTTCTGCGCACCTTTTAGCGCCTCAAGTTCGAATCCTTGAATATCAAGTTTTATTAATTCTGGATTATCTATTTTTCCCGAGTCAATTAAATCGTCAATTGTAATTATCTCTACCTCTCTCTGCTTCCCTGTTTTTTTAAGATTCTCATCTGGCTCGAGTGCAAAAGTTGAGCCATTTAAGTCATCCCAGATTGTTAGCGTAAGTCTACCTTTTTCAGCGCCTGCTCCAGCTAAGAAATAAACTGAGCCTTTAAATTCTCTACAAAATTGTTCTAAATCATCTTTCATTTCTATTTGAGGTTCAATCAGCACAAAATTTGCTTCTGGATAGATTTTTTTCGCCATTCTGCTCCACATCGTTCTATTTGCTCCTACATCCAAAATAGTTTGGCAAGTCAAGCCACGTGCCTTCAGGTCTTCTAACAAAAACTTAAAATTACCAACTGGTCTGCTTATAGAGCATGGCGCCACATTGAGGTTTCTAATTTCATACCCCATTGAATACAGCACTTTTTTAATTAGGTCTTTCATAATTCATAATCACTTATAGTTCGGGTTAGTATTTTTCTGCATCCCTCTATGCAGCAGGTTTTGGGTGTGTTTTCGTGCCGATTTGATAGCACATTTTAGCGCAGCAGCTCTTCCAGACTTGTGGCTTTGTCGGTTTTTTCATCACGATACTTGATGATGATTGGGGTGTAGATGGAAAGTCCATGTGCTTGTGCAAAGGCATTGTTGATGGGGCGTGAGCCAGCTACAACCACTGCCCCTTTCGGAATAATCAGCGGCGACTCGGCAGTTTTGCGCAAAATGCGTTCATGCACCACGTCATAGACAGGGGTTGAGCCGTTGAGAATGACGCCAGTGCCGATAACGGCGCGTTCTTCTACAATTGTGCCTTCGTAGATGCCGCAGTTGCCGCCAATCATCACGCCATCTTCAATGATGACAGGCATAGCACCTACAGGCTCCAAGACCCCGCCCAACTGCGACCCTGCCGACAGATGCACGTTTTTTCCTACTTGCGCGCAACTGCCGACCAGAGCATGTGAATCTATCATCGTGCCAGCGTCCACGAATGCACCGACATTGATGTAAGCTGGCGGCATTACTACTACGCTTGGTGCAAGGTAGGCGCCATCGCGCACGGTTGTGCCGCCCGGCACAATTCGCACTTTGTCGTTCAAACTAAACTGCCGTGTGGGATAGGTGTCTTTGTCGACAAAACTGAACGGGGGCGCGCTCATAATAGGCTTCATTTCCCCTAAGCGAAATCCTAATAGTATGCCCTGCTTGACCCAATGATTGACCTTCCAGACGCCATCGAGCTTTTCTGCGGCTCGAATGTGACCAAGGTTGAGCTTATACTTGAACTCAGCGAACACTTCCCGTGCTTTGGGATGAGCTTGCAGCGCCTCTGTGGTCAATGCCGCAAGCTGTTCAATATGGGCTTGCAGTTGACTATCCATGTCGCTTGAACTTTAGAGAGAACTGTATTCTTGTGTAATATCTTGCGATGTATTGCGAATAAAAAATCGGAAGTCGTCGCTACGCAGCGTGTCGTCAGGCTTGATACGCACCAGCACCAAGTGTTGAAGAAACCATTTCCACTCTGGTCTCATGTCTTGATTGTATAGTGGCTCCAATATCGTTGGGCTGACCAGCAAGTCTAGCCTAGAAAATGGTCGCTTGGTGTGCCAAGCGTATTTGCGTAGCCAGCGTTCAATTTGGTGAACGGTCGTCTGTCGTGCTTGAATGATACCCGTGCCGCCACATGCAGGACATGTATCGCCCATTCGTTGCATTAGACTTGGGCGGATACGCTCGCGTGTAATTTGCATAATGCCAAAGTCTGACATCGGCAGCACGTTTGACTTGGCTCGGTCGCGCTTGAGCTCGGCTTTCATGGTCTCATAGACCTTGCGTGCGTTGCGTTCATCGAGCAAGTCGATGAAGTCAATGACAATGATGCCGCCAATGTCGCGCAGACGCAACTGACGTGCAATTTCCTTTGCCGCTTCCAAGTTGGTCCGCAACGAGTTTTCCTCTTGCTCTTTCTTTTCAGCATAGCGTCCGCTATTGACATCAATCACCACCATAGCTTCGGTTTGCTCAATGATGAGATAGCCGCCAGACTTTAGCCACACTTTGCGCGAGAAAATTGATTCTACATCTTTGGCAATGCCATAGCTTTCAAACAAGGGTAAGCGTCCTTTGTAGAGCGTAACTTTTTTTTCAAACTCTGGGGCTGCCCACCGCACATAATTGAGCGCCTCCCGATAAATCGCCATAGAATTGGTAGCAATTTCAGTTACATCCTCCGTCAGGAAATCGCGCAACGCACTGGCTATCAGGGTATCTTCCTTGTAAATTAGTTTTGGAGGAGTCGCTGTTTTGACCGTCTCTTCAATTTGCGCCCATTTGTTGAGCAAAATTTCCATGTCAGTTCGTAGCAGCGATTCATCTTGCTCTTCAGCGACTGTGCGAATGATTGCTCCAAAATTTTTTGGCAGTATTGAACGCACAATATTTTTCAAACGTCGACGCTCACGCCGATTTATAATGCGCTTTGAGACTGCAATACGTCCCTCACCAAACGGCAACAGCACAATGTAACGCCCAGCGATTGTAATGTCCGATGTCAGACGCGAGCCCTTCGTACCAATTGGTTCTTTGATAACCTGTACTAAAATGCTGTCGTTAGGTTTAAGCTTGCTGGCAATCATTTGCGTGTAGGATTGCCTTCGCTCCTGCTTGCTTGCAGTCGAGACTTGCTCGCCTGTTGCTTGTTGCGTTCCATTTTGTTGCGGTGGTGCAGTCTCAAGAGCGATATTTTCATCTATCGTTTCATTTTCTTCTACCTCATCATCCTCTTCATCCTCATCTTCGTCGAAATCTTCATTGAGCATAGCGCGGTACTCTTCGCTCGTCGTCCCTACATCGGAAAAGTGCAAAAACCCGTCTTGTTCCTGACCAATGTCGACAAATGCGGCTTGTAAGCCTTCGACAACTTTTTGCACCCTGCCAAGGTAGATATCACCTACTGACCGTGAACTATCTGGCCGCTCAACCAGTAACTCTGCCAGCCGCCCATCTTCTACAATGGCTACTTGGATTTCATCGCCTTGCTGATTCATCAAAATTTGTCGCCTCATAACCTTCTCTATGGGTTATTGGTAGTAATTTTTCAATTTAACGAGAGTTTGCGGGACTGCCAACACGCCCGCTGTTTCTTGCCTATACCCTATTTTTATGTAACTTTCAACTGCAGCTTTACTTGATAAAGCTTAACATTAAACCAATAAGGGAGAAGTCTGATGGATATCTTAGTTTCCGATACTGTGTCATCCATGCGTGCTTTGAATGCACCGCCAAATCTCAAAAACCGTCGATTACTGGAGTGGGTTAAAGAAGTTGCTGAACTTTGTCAGCCAGACAGGATTTACTGGTGCAATGGGTCTCAAGAAGAGTATGACCAACTCTGCGAGCAGATGGTGCAAAGCGGCACTTTCATTCGGCTCAATCCCGAAAAGCGCCCGAACAGTTACTACGCCAAATCAGACCCCAGCGATGTGGCACGCGTGGAAGACCGCACCTTCATTTGCAGTTACCGCAAAGAAGATGCTGGGCCGACCAACAACTGGGTTCACCCGAAAGAAATGAAAGCCACGTTGCGCGCCCTTTTCAAAGGCGCTATGCGCGGACGCACGATGTATGTCATTCCCTTCAGCATGGGACCAATTGGCTCACCGATTTCAAAAATTGGCGTGGAAATTTCCGACTCACCCTACGTGGTGGTCAATATGCGTATCATGACCCGCATGGGCAGTGCCGTGCTCGATGCCTTAGGCGATGGTGAATTTGTCGAGTGCTTGCACTCCGTTGGTATGCCACTGGTCAATGGTCAAAAAGATGTGCCTTGGCCCTGCAACAAGGAGCATAAATACATTGTGCATTTTCCCGAAGAGCGTGCCATCTGGTCGTTTGGTTCAGGCTACGGCGGCAACGCACTCTTAGGCAAAAAGTGCTATGCTCTGCGCATTGCTTCCGTAATGGGACGCGAAGAAGGTTGGCTTGCTGAACATATGCTTATCATGGGTGTGGAATCTCCGACGGGCGAGAAAACCTATGTGGCGGCAGCATTTCCCAGCGCCTGTGGCAAAACTAACTTTGCGATGCTTGTTCCTCCGCCAGCATTCAAAGGTTGGAAAGTTACAACCGTCGGCGATGATATTGCATGGATTAAGCCGGGCAAAGACGGTCGCCTTTACGCTATCAATCCAGAAGCAGGCTTTTTTGGCGTGGCACCGGGCACTTCATACCAGTCTAACCCCAACGCCATGGAAACACTCAAAGCCAACTGCATTTTCACTAATGTGGCACTTACCCCCGATGGCGATGTGTGGTGGGAAGGTATGACGGAAACCCCACCTGAACGGCTCATTGATTGGCAAGGTCAGGAATGGACACCGCAAATTGCTAAAGAAACTGGACGCAAAGCCGCACATCCGAATGCACGCTTTACGGCACCTGCTGCCCAGTGCCCATCCATAGATGAGAATTGGGAAAACCCAGAAGGCGTGCCCATTTCTGCCTTCATCTTCGGCGGTCGCCGCGCTACTACGGTGCCGCTGGTCTATCAAGCCGTCAACTGGAACTATGGTGTGTATCTGGCAGCAACTATCGGCTCAGAGATGACTGCCGCTGCTGTCGGCGGAGTTGGTCAAGTGCGCCGCGACCCCTTTGCGATGCTACCCTTCTGCGGTTACCATATGGGCGACTACTTCAATCACTGGCTGCAAATTGGTCGCCAACTGCCAGACCCACCCAGAATCTTTTGTGTCAACTGGTTCAGAAAAGATAAGGATGGCAATTTCCTCTGGCCCGGCTTCGGTGAAAATATGCGTGTGCTGAAGTGGATTATCGACCGCGTTCACGGTCGTGCCCATGCCATTGAAAGCCCGCTGGGATGGATGCCTACATATGAAGACATTGATTTCACTGGTCTTCCATTCCCCAGAGAAAAGTTTAACGAGCTAATGAAAGTCGACCGAGAAAGCTGGAAGCAAGAAGTTTTAGCTCATGAAGAATTCTTTGAGAAAATCTACGACCGCTTGCCCAAAGAATTCCATTGGATGCGCCAACTTCTGCTCTCCAGCCTTTGGCGTTCTCCTGAGCACTGGGAACTTGCACCCGAACGCCTCCATGCAGAAGATTATACCAAAGCGTAAGTCAATACACCATGGCTGCCCTTCTTGGGCAGCTATTTTTTTCGTCGCTCATACTGCTGAAGGAGCACGTTTATGCGAGCCTCTTTGCTTTCTACACCGTCATCTTTCTCTTGGACCTGGTCTCACATCTCTAGGCATCCTTTGCAAACACTTGCCATCGTGCTGATTCTCGCCATGCGATATTTCTTTGCTGTTTTTTTCATCTATGGCTTTTGGCATAAACTCGTGCACGAGTGGATGTGGACAGATATTCTGAAGCTGCACTTCATCGACCGCCTCAGCGAAATTCATCCCGATACGTTTCAAGCTGCCTACCTGCGATATTTTGCGATTCCGTTTTACTTGCCAATTGCGTGGGTGATTACCGTGGGCGAACTCTTCATTGGCTTAGCGCTTATCTTTGGCATCACCACACGCTTGCATGCCGCATTTGGGTTATTCATGCTGCTTAACTTTGCAGCGGGCGCCTTCTACAACATCTGGATTGATATTCTTTCCATCATGGCGATTCTCTTCATCATTTTTCCAACTGGGCACTGGTTTGGCTTCGACCGACTCTTGCACCAGCGATACCCAGATGCAATTTGGTTTCGGTAGCCTCTGAGACGTCAGAGCAGGGCACTCAGCAGTTGCACAATTAAAATTTTCGTAATGGTCGTCAGTGGAAATACGGTGCGGCGTAGCCAAGGTTCGGCATATCAGTTGTTAGTCCGCTCACTGACAAAGGCTAATGTGGCAGGTTGCGTTTGAATTCCAAACACAATTCCAATGAGCCATCCGATTGGAATTTTGAGCATCTTGTAGCCAAGTATCAGCGCGACCATTGTGGAAAATAGGGTTGCGATAGCTCCTGCCAGCACAATCAGCACGCTGCTTGGGTCTGCAACTTGCGAGGCAAATTCATAGCCCGAACGCGTGCCCACACCTGCCAAAAACATGACCAACCCAATTTGCCGCAACGTCAGGTTGGCGCTGTAAGGCACATTCCAGATGATTGTTCCAGAGCGACCTATAGCGCCTAAGATTAACCCGGCAATCAGCGGCCCGCCAGCAATCCCCAACTTGAATGTGCCGCCGCCGGGCAACGGCACGGGCACTAAGCCTAACAGCAACCCCAACGAGATACCCACTCCAAGTGAAATCACATCCACCTCACTCAGCGCTTTGTAGGAATCTCCAAAAAACTTGCTGACCTCTTCCAGACGGTCTTTTGGCGCCACGACCCGCACCCTGTCGCCAAGCAAAAGCGTTGTATCATTTTCGGGCACAAAGTCATGGTCGCCACGGCGCACGCGCGTCACTTGCGCTTCAAACTTGTTTCGCAAGTTCAGTTCTGCTAAGGTCTTGCCCACCACTTCCGGGTTGGAGACAAACACTCGTCTGAAATCCAGATTAGAGCGGTCGTCTTCGAGCGGTCTTCTTGCCACTTCACCCAAGAATGTCGCCACGTGGCGCACATCTTGCGGCGTGCCAATCATGTTGATGAAATCACCTTGCTGGACACGCGCGCCTTCAAATGCCAGCGTCAGCTTTCCTTGATGCAGCCATCTGACAAAACGCACATTCCAATTGTGCTTGCGACTCAACTCGCCCAGTGTATCATGGCATGCCTCTGGATTGGTGATTTTTACCGTCAGCGTCATCAGGGATGCCGCTTCATGGTTCTGCGCCGATGTTAGCATTTCAGCTTTGTAGTCGACCTTCCACACCCGCTGCATTACATAAATGCCACCAATGACGCCGAGCACGCCTAATGGGTAGCACAGCGAGTAGGCAACAACCGGCTCGGAGAAAATTTTCACGGCTTGGTCTGATGTCGCACTAACATGCTCGCGCAGATACTGAATCACGTTCGCCAGCGCAGGTGTGTTGGTCATACTGCCGGCAAATATCCCAGCCGATATGCCTGCCGAAAACCCGAACATAACCTTCAACCCTGCGACCAATACGCCAACCCCAATCAGCACCGATACGGCAAAAAGATTTTCTCGCAAACTGCCATGCTTCAAGACCGAGAAAAAACTCGGTCCACTCGATAAACCAATCGTGTAGACAAACAGCACCAACCCAAAGAGATGGCAAAATTCAGGCAGCTCGACATTGGGTCCCAAAGCCCCAAAGGCTAAACCCACAAACAACACTGCCGCAATGCCCAAACTGAATCCTTTGATGCGAATCTTGCCAATCAAGTAGCCAATACCGGAGACGAGAAACAGTAAGAGCAGGAAATTTTCAGATAACAAATGTGCTAACTCTTGCATGATTTTACTGCGTTTGATGGAGAGCCAAGTCGCTCCAAATTACGAGTTTTATGATTAGGTGTAAAAAGATTGTCATTGCGCTTTCGCTTTGTGCCTTGTGCACGCTTTTTCTTCTTTGCAGAGTTTGAGCATAGGTTTTTGGAATTGACACAGGCGTTTTATCTTTGAAGTTAATCTTTCCAGACTGCGGCGCAGGTTTAAGGTGCCCTTGTTGCGGTTTTGCTCAACTGTCTTGAAATCAACATGAATCACTTGACAGCATCAGCCCTTCCGAATCCCAGTAGCATCTCTATCGGCACGGATGTTTTTGACCTTTATCTCTCTGAAGAGACGATTGCAGAGCGCGTCATGCAGCTGGGTCAAGCTATTGAGCGTGACTATGCAGGTAAGAGCCCAGTTTTCGTTGGCATTCTCAATGGCGCATTTATTTTTTTAGCTGACCTTGTGCGCGCCGTGCAAACACTTGATGTAGAGATTGATTTCTACAAGCTCTCAAGCTACGGCGACCGAAAAATTTCATCGGGTCAAATTCAGTGCCTTAAGGCTGTCGATATGTCACTTACTGGACGCGATGTGCTGGTCGTTGAAGATATTGTCGACTCGGGCTTATCCTTGACCTACATCCGCAACGAGATTCTTAAACTGAAACCGCAAAGTGTTCGCTTTTGTACGCTCTTTTTCAAAGAAGGGGTTTCGCAGTTGGAGTTCGAAGTCGACTATGTGGGGTTTTTCATACCGAAACAGTTTGTAATCGGCTACGGTTTAGATGTAGCACAGAAGAAGCGCAACCTGCGCGCAGTCTACAAGTTGCGAGAGCCGTGAAGATTCTTCATATTCAGGCTACTTGTATATTTTATTGTTCTTTAGCTTGAGCAATTTCTTAAACAGTAGTAAAAAAGGTAGTAAAGCTATGGCGGATAATTCATTTGTCAAGAATCGTGACGGCTTGCGCTCCAAGAGCACACGAAATCGCTTCAAACCTGTACGAGAAGATAACGACTCACCTTTCGGCAACTTCGGCGGAAACACCGACCCAGATGACCAGTTCAGACGTACATTTCGCATCTTGTTCTACACTCTTGCGATTGTTTTGCTCTTCATTTTTTTGCAAAAGCTCTTCACAAGCAGCGAACCAAATGCCCCTGAGGTTTCTTACAACGAGTATCGACGCCTGATTTCGCAATCTCTTGTCAAAGAGGTACTCGTCGAAAAACATGACGGTAGCGCTTTGCTGACTGGCCTCCTCTACAAGTATGAACCGCTTGAACTTGCTGATGGACGTGGCGAGAAGAAAAGTGACCGCTTTACGGTCAAACTGCCTGACTTTGACCGCACTATGGCAGATGAGTTGGTGGCTAAGAATATCAAAATAAAAATTGAGCATCGTGAGGAAGGCACGCTCATGCAGTTTCTGATGGTCTTCGGACCTTGGATTGTCATTGGCATAATCTACTTTGTGGTCATTCGTCGGCTTACAGCTCAGAATGGGATGACTCGTAATGTGTTCAATTTCGGCAAAAGTCGGGCAAAGATGATTACGGAGTTTGATACCAAGGTCTCTTTTGCTGATGTTGCTGGCTGCGACGAAGCTAAGCTCGAACTTGGAGAAGTTGTAGAATTTCTGCGCGAGCCAGATAGGTTCAAGCAACTGGGGGCAAAAATTCCAAAAGGTATTTTGCTTTTGGGTCCTCCCGGCACTGGCAAAACCCTATTAGCCAAAGCAGTGGCTGGCGAAGCTGGTGTTCCGTTCTTTTCCATGTCTGGTGCAGATTTTGTAGAAATGTTTGTTGGCGTTGGTGCTTCGCGTGTACGCGATTTATTTGAGCAAGCTAAGCGTCATGCGCCATGCATTGTCTTTATTGACGAAATTGATGCCGTTGGTCGCTCACGCGGAGCAGGCTTAGGTGGCGGACATGATGAACGTGAGCAGACCTTGAACCAACTTCTGGTTGAGATGGATGGCTTTGACACCAATGACCATGTCATTTTGATAGCGGCAACTAACCGCCCCGATGTTCTCGACTCTGCCTTGCTGCGCCCCGGTCGCTTCGACCGACAAATTGTCGTCGATAAACCAGATGTGCGCGGCAGAGAAGCCATCTTGAAAATTCATACGCGCAAAGTCCCGCTTGCTAGTGATGTTAATCTTCAGCTCATCGCACAAGGCACACCCGGCTTTGCTGGTGCTGACCTTGCCAACCTTGTTAATGAAGCTACGCTTTTTGCGGCACGCGCTCGCCGCAATCAGGTTACTATGCAAGACTTTGAAAATGCGCGTGACAAAGTGCTGATGGGTCCAGAGCGTAAGAGTATTTACATTTCGCCAAAAGAAAAGGAAATTACCAGTTACCACGAAAGTGGGCATGTGCTTGTTGCTAAGTTTACCGACGGCTCCGACCCTGTGCACAAAGTAACCATCATTCCTAGGGGACGTGCATTAGGTATCACCTCCTACTTACCTCTCGAAGACCGACATACTTATTCACGCCAGTATATTTTGGCAATGATTACGTATGCATTAGGTGGTCGTGCAGCTGAGGAAATTGTCTTCAACGAGGTTAGCACAGGTGCAGGTAATGATATTGAGCGTGCTACAGAATTAGCTCGTAAAATGGTCTGCGAATGGGGCATGAGTGAACGTTTAGGACCTTTGAACTACGGCTCCAAACATCAAGAGGTGTTCTTAGGTCGCGATTTTGGCAGAGTGCGAGACTACAGCGAAGAAACAGCTGTGGCCATTGATAGCGAAGTGCGTCATATTGTCTCGGAATGCATGGAAAATGCGCGTCGGATTTTAACCGACCATATTGACATTCTACATCGCTTAGCCAAAACACTTATTGAGCGAGAGACACTTACTGCCAGTGAAATTGATCGTATCATTGCTGGCGAAGCTCTAACTGTGTGATGTGTTGCAAAGGTTTTTCGCTAACTAAAGCTTTGTTTTAGCAGTGACTAAAGCTGACATTGTAAACATCATTGCAAGTCGTACAGGCCTAACTAAGCAAGAAACTGAAACTGTTGTTGACGGCTTTATTGAAACGGTCATTGAGTCGCTTAAATCTGGGGAGCGCATAGAAATACGCGGGTTTGGGACATTTAATGTGCGCAAAAAAAATAGGCGCATTGCTCACAACCCTCGCACTGGCGAAAAAGTCATCATCAAAGAAAAGTATGTGCCGACCTTCAAAATTTCACGCGAGTTCAAGACTGCAGTGAGCGAAAAACTCAAGAAGTTGCCTAAAGAAAAAGATGAGTAATACCACTTCCCCAGTGCGCTCCTCTTGTCCGCACTGCGGCGTCACCGTCTTGCCTGATGCGCAAGTCTGCCCGCATTGCGGTAGCGACCTTAATTTTTCTCTTGCAGCCGACTCGGACGCAGCGTCTGAGTCTGTGCCTACAGAGACTTCACCAACGTTACGTTCTGCTGTGCGCGCTCAGCAACTTATTTTGCTCTCCTGCGCACTCTTTTTTTTAGTGCTACTCGCCACATTCGGCTACCAAGGCATGACCGCCAAAGTTGCTTTCAAGAAATCTGGTGCCGCTGGCGAAGGTGCTAAACCCATTGTAGATGCTGCCGAGACTGCACCTGCTCCGCCGTCTTCCTCTCGCCCATCTTCACCAGTGTTGGTCGATACGGCAACCCTCAACCGCCTTGAAGCCTTGCATCAACGTTTCTTAACTGAAACAGACTCGGCTCAAAAGGTGACTTTGGCACTGGCACTCTCGAAAGAATACATTGACTTGCAACAACTCGACCGAGCTGGCTTCTATGTGAAATCTGCCGCTATGCTTGCTGGCGCCAAAGTTCCCCAACTGTGGCTACGCGCCGCAAATCTCTACGACGATGCCGAAGACTATGTCACGGCAAAAACGCTCTACGAAACTTACCTTTCCATTGAGCCAAAGAATGTTGATGCACGTGTCGATTATGCAATTGTGCTCTTGAAACTTGGAGAGCGAGGTAACCCTGCACTTTCTCAACAAGCTGTAACTGAAATGCGACGCGCTGTTGAGGATGGACCTCAGCATCAAAAAGCTCATGTCAATTTGGGAATTCTCTACATGCAAATTGGCAAGGTGGCTGAAGCGCACCAGCTTTGGCAGCGTGCTATTGAACTTGACGCACAGAGCGAAGCTGGACGCAAAGCCCGAGAACTAATTGACCGATTTCCTCTGCCCAAACCTTGATTTTCCATCTCAAGAGCACATCTAAGCCCTTACCTTACTCTTCTTCATTGGCTTGAGATGTTTTTGACAGCATGCTCATATGCTGATTAAACGCATTGTAGATGACATCGGCAATCATGAACTCGACACCATTTACTGCGTGCAGCATGGTTGTCCACTCTAACTTGCCAGCGCTGTTGACAATCGTGGAATTGTAGCGTGCAAAATCATGCGACTCTGCGCGTGAGATAAAGCGCGACCCTATGTTGCCAGCTTTGAAAGATAGCGACACATCGTAGAGCGCATTCGGGTTTGCCGTCGCATTAAACGGTGTGGCAAGGTAGTCGCTTGTGGCGTTTGAGAAGGTTCGCAGACGCAAGGTCGCGACTGGCGTCCCTGCCATCGCATTACGTGACGGTGTAATAACCACGATGAGGTAAGCATGCTGTTCATCATTGTTTGAATAACGCTGCATGTGAATGCCTGCGTCATTGAAGCGCTGCACAATGCGTTGAATAACTTGCTCACGCTGCGTAATATTCAAACACGGCGCCACAACTTGAACGACTAATTTTGTTTCTGCCCCCGCCGAATTAATCATTTGAGCCGAGAGCACAGCTGGCACCAGCGCAATAAACATAGCAAGAAGACCACTTTTGTGCATCATAGGTTCAAGTTTTGTTGAGGTTGTTGAAAATGATATTTGCCTAACTTGTATTTCCAGCACTTAGCTCAGGCGCTTAGGCGCCAGCATGTTTGTTGGTGGTGGTTTTTTCAGAGTATAAGAAAAATAACTTTCTCAAAAAACTAAATGCGTCGTTTCTGCCTATTTAAATGCAGTCTTTTCACACTTTAGTTTTTTTAACCGAATCTCACACGATTATTGGCGCTGAAATCGTATTTTTGCCAAAGTAAAAATGGACGATTCACTACAGACATATTTCTCTCGTCACCCTTTGCTATTCCGACTTCTGCTCATCGGTCTTGCGCTGATAGTTGCAGTTGGGAAGGTTGTTGAGGTTGTAGGTATCTTCACTTCGCCTACAGATGAGAACCTTTTTCAGGATACGCCAGATGGTGTGCGTATTGTGCAAGTTGTCCCCGGCGGTGCCTCTGACCAAGCTGGAATTCGCGTTGGCGACATTCTTATCGCTATCAACGACCAAACTTTTTCCAATGCTCGCGAAGCCAATCGTATCCTTAAGCAAACAAAGCCCGGCGATGTTATCAACTACACCATTCGGCGCGACAATACAGTGCTCTCGCTGAAAGTAACCATTGCTCGCGTCGGAATTGACTGGGCAATCTTGCTTTCCCTTTTTGTCATGGGTGCTACGCTGACGGTGGGTTTGTTCGTTGGCTTGCTTCGACCGCAATTCAAAGGCGCTCAACTCTTTTCACTTTCACTTATTCTGCTTTCACCACTCTTTGCGATTACTGGCGTCGGCAAAGGCGGCTATGGTGGTATTCTATGGTGGGTTGCTTTGTTTTTAGGTGTGCCGCTTTCGTTGCATGCCGCACTGTACTATCCACGCCCAAGTTCGCAACTCTCTTCCCAATGGCGCTTTGTTCAGGCGGCTTATCTCACTGGGGTTGTTGTAGGTGCAGTGCTCATCATTCTGCAGCCTGCGTTTTTGATGTTCGTTGCCGCTATTGCTGCTTATGGGGCAGGACTTAGCTTGCTTCAGCGTGCAATTCTCTTGCGCCATGACGCCGACACGCGCAGGGCACAACGCTGGATATGGCGCGCCATGCTTTTCTTAGCCTTGTCATATCCCTTAGGCTGGGTATTGTTCAGCCTCTATGGTCGCGAGTTTCTCTACCTGCTACTGCTCTCGGTGGTGGTGCCGGTCGCCAGTTTTTACAGCGTCACAAAGTATCGCTTCTTTGGCATCACGCGCATCATGAAGCGCGGACTGACCTACAACATTGCCCTTGCCGCACTCATTTTTCTCACCTCGGTGCTCTTTCTCAACCTGATTGCTTTTTTAGCTGGGTTGGATTTCGAGCATCACATCAGCGTGAAGTTTACGCCCGTGAGCGTCAAAATTTTTATTGACCAAAACAATCCTGCTGGCAACAAGGAAGGCGAGCGATTTCTCTACATTCTCTTCGGCGCCATCATGAGTGTCGGCTTCTGGCTTGTGATGCGCGAAGGAAAGCTGGCTTTAGACCGCTGGTTCCACCGGCAGCAATACGATTACAAGCGCGCCCTGACCGAGCTGTCTGAAATTTTTGCCGAGAAAATTACTACCTCTGAACTTGCCGAGTCGCTTTGCACTGACATCATGAAATACATGCAGCTTAAAGGCGTGGCCATTTTTTTGCGACATCAAAGCAAGTATCGAGTGGTCAGTGCAAAGGGCAGTTGCGAAAAGCTGGCTTCCCGCGATGCGGCTGACCTTTATTCTGTCGGCATTGAGCTCACCTTACCCTCACCTTTGAGTGAATTGCTTTTGCCCAGCGACCCTTCACTTCTCAAAGGATTGCAAGATGCCAACGTTCAACTGCTTGTGCCCCTTATCATCAAAAACAAGCAAATTGGCATGATTCTGCTTGCTGAAAAGCGCTCCGAAGAAATTTACAAGGAAGATGATTTGCACTTTATCGAGTCCTTAGCCAAGCAAGCCGCCGTGGCTTTTGAAAATGCGCGTTTGAATAAAGAAGCCAGCGATAAGCGACGCCTACGACGCGAGCTGGAGTTTGCCCAAAAAGTTCAGCAAGAACTACTGCCAAGAGAAATTCCAACCTGCACCGACTTGCAAATTGCTGCAACCTACCTCTCTGCTGGCGAAGTTGGTGGCGACTACTACGATTTGCTCTACGACAATACAGACTCATCTAAGCCGCGCTACATCACAGCATTAGTTGGTGATGTTGCTGGCAAGGGCATCTCTGCCGCCATGTATATGTCGCGTGTGCAAGGCATTGTGCGCACCCTCTATCAAAGCGGCGTGACTGCGCCGAAAGACCTGCTTGAAAAAGTCAATGCAGTGCTTTTCTCACGCGATTTACGCCGCTCATTTGTTACCATGATATGCGCTCGTTTCGATACCCAAGAAAAAACCCTCTCTCTCGTCCGTGCTGGTCACTTGCCTATGATTTGGTATTCGTCCCGTGAGCATACCGTTCGTGTCGTCAAACCATCTGGCATAGCCATCGGTCTAGACCACAGCGAACGCTTTGCTAACTTGCTCCATACTGAGACCATTCGCTATGACGACGGCGATATTTTTGCATTTTTCTCCGACGGCGTTACCGAAGCCAAAAACTCCGCCGATGAAGAATTCGGCATGGAACGACTCATGGAGCTGATTGAGCGCCACAAGTCCGCTGCCGCCAGCGATGTACTCACCTCTGTTGAAGGTGCACTAATTGATTTTGTCGGCAACCGCGACCAGTTCGACGACATCACACTCCTGATTATCAAAGCCGTTCCTATGCCTGCCTCACCTGAACCCAAAATTGACACCCGTGATAGCTTCGTGACAGAGGCAGAGAATTCTCCGTCTAACTTTACAGTTCATGACCATTGAGCGCCTTCTCATCATTCGTCTGAGCTCAATTGGCGATATTGTGCTGACTACGCCACTCATTCGGCAGGCACGCAAGGCTTTTCCTCACGCTCAAATTGATTTCCTGACTCGCTCGGCATTTGCAGAATTGCTCGTGCATAATCCTTACCTCTCTCATGTCTACACGCTGGAAGATTTCCGCCCGACGCACTATGATGCATGCATCGACTTGCAAAACAGCTTTCGCTCGCGCTGGCTGCGGCGTTCCTTAGCACGGCATGTTGCCGTCTATCGCAAAGAAAATTGGAAAAAACTTCTGCTTATCTGGTTTAAGTGGAACTTGTTGGCAAACAGTTTGCCTGTGCCCCTGCGTTACCTATCTGCTTGTCGAAAGTTTGGCATTGAAGATGATGGCAAAGGGTGCGACATCTTTCTTAGCGAGTCCGCCAAGCGCTTTGCTGCCGAAGCAATTGAGCCTAAAACGACACTTGCCGTCTGCTACGGCGCCGCACATTTCACGAAGCGATTCCCGATTGACAAACTGGCGCTTGTGCTCGACGCCCTCCTAAAGACGCAGGATGTTCAAGTTATCCTACTCGGTGGAAAAGATGATGCAGCACTTGGGTCAATCCTTCTCACTTTGCTGAGCCATCGCCAAGCGGTCAAGGACTTTTCGGGGAAATGCTCGCTGCTTGAGACTGCTGCGCTTCTGGCACGCGCCGATGCTGTGTTAAGCAACGACACAGGTCTTATGCACATTGGTGCGGCTTTTCAGAAACCGATTGTTGCCGTGTTTGGCTCGTCAGTCAAGGAGTTTGGCTTCGTGCCATTTCGCACGTCCTACCAGATTTTGGAGCGTGAGGGTTTGCCTTGCCGTCCTTGTTCGCACATCGGGCGAAAAAGCTGTCCTGCTAAGCATTTCAAGTGTATGCGAGAGATTGAGCCACTTGCCGTGGTGCAGGCTGTGCTTTCAGCGCTGAACAGGCGCACTTCTATGCTGGCACACGAGACCTAAATCGCAAATCCAAATGGCGATTTTTCATGACGCCTTCGCCTTTCAAAATCAGCTTATCAGGATACACCTCTACAATACCGAAAGCATTGCTCTCTTCTGGCGCCTCAACCAATGCTTCCAGCGAGATAAAATGCATGCCTTGCTCTACTGTATCGCCTCCTTTGTGGAAATGCCCATTGAACCATGCCACACTATTTGGCGAAGAAAATATCAGTTCTTGAACGCGGGAGTAATTCCAGACAATACCATGTGCTTCATCTGTGGTCTGCCAATGCACAGGGAAATGGCAGAAGAAAATGATGCTTTCTTGGCGCATTTCTGCAAGGCGCAATTGTGCCTCGAGCCAACTTAGCTGCTCTTCCCCAATTGCTCCGCACCACTCGCGCATGGATGGATGTTCTGCTAGGAATTTTTGTGCGGCAAGTTTTGCTTCTCCTTCGCTTTCCAGACTGATGTCCATTCCATAGAGCACAACAAACCTGAACCCTTTGTGCGAGAAGGCATAGTACGGCAATTCCATTTGAAAGCGCCTAAGCAAATCAGATAGCTTCACACTCAAGCAATGATTGCCGATAACATGGAACTGCGGTGCGTATGCCTGCTCTAAAATCGTGGCTATCTGATTTAGCTCATGCCATGTATTTTCGCCATTGCCATGCACAACATCGCCTAGTTGCACCACAAAAGCCAGCGGGTGCTGATTCCACTGTGCTACAGCATGCTGCAGCTTTCGAGGGGCTTCACGAAAACGTAACAAGCCAGCCGGCTCTCGGTCTGCATACTGAATGTCGGTAACAATGCCGAAGGAGAAAAGTGGTGCTTGTTCAGACATTGACTTGAAGTTTGCACTACTAAAACGGTGGTTATGGGCTGTAACGTTTCGCTATAGCGCCTGCAAAAAAATATGCTCGAGTTTCAGCCAGAATTGCTTATCTTTACGTCCCAACGCACCCAAAACGATTGACAATTTTACCAATGCAGCAAAAAACTTGGAGAAATCGTGATTTCGAAAGGCGCAATCTGGATAGATGTAGATAACTCGCCTCATGTTCCTTTGTTCGTTCCCATCATCAAGCGTTGCCAGCGAATTGGGCGCACGGTTATCCTGACCGCACGACACCATTCACAGACGGTAGAACTGCTCGAGAATGCTGGCTTAAGCGGTGCGTTTGAGGTTATCGGCACACACAACGGGAAGAGCAAACTCAAGAAAATTCTTGGCTTAGTGCAACGGGCGCGTGAGCTTGCCACTTACATCGATAAGCAGCAAAAGCGTGGTCAGCGTGTTTCCGTCGCACTTAGTCATGGCTCTCGTTCAATGGTCTTAGCGGCGAAGTGGCTCCGACTCCCAGTCATCACGATGTATGATTATGAGCACACCGAAACTTTCATTTTCAATACTTTTTCTGACCTTGTGATGGTGCCGCATCGCATTCCTGACGAAACGCTCGACAAAATCGGTCTCAAACCGCACAAACGCTTGAAGTATGAAGGCTTCAAGGAAGAGCTATACCTGAACTATTACGAACCTGATACAGAGTTCTGGAAAAAAGTAGAAGCTGAAAATGGTATCATCATTGACCAAAGCAAGGTCATTGTAACGCTTCGTCCGCCTGCCTCTACAGCAAATTATCATCATCCGCAGAGTGATGAATTGCTTTTTGCACTTCTTCGCAAGTTGCTAACTCATCCAGATGTTTTCACCGTTATTTTACCGCGCACCCCAGAGCAGCGCCTTGAAATTGAACGCGCTATCCATGCCTTAGGGCTTGAAAGCTCTCGTGTGCTTATTCCAAAGCGTGCCGTGAATGGTCTGGACTTGGCACATCACTCCGACTTGGTGATTTCAGGCGGCGGCACCATGAATCGCGAAGCGGCTCTCTTGGGCGTGCCCGTCTACAGCATCTTCGCTGGTCGCCGTGGCGCTCTGGACGCTGACATGGAAGCCCGTGGCATGATTCGCTTTATCCATACAATTTCAGACATAGACTGTATTGAACTGAAAAAACGACCTCGCTCATCACCCACATACTCTATTAGCACAACAGTAGAGGATACCATCATGCAACTGCTTAGTCAATGGTAAAAAACATCTACTATGTTTAGACAGATACCTGCCTACAAGTATCTGATGGCTGCAGGCGACTATCTCATGCTGCTTTTTGCCTTCCTACTGGCTGTGCTTTTGCGCTACAGTCATCTGTCTTTGCCAGAGATTTTTGCTCTTCCAGATTTCTTTTCGCAAGTGGCTTTTGTTGCCGCCTACTGCACCATCTGGATAGCCGTTTTACATCACTTCAATCTTTACAAAATCAATGTTTTTCTTACCCTTGTTGAGCAATTTGTTGCCATCTTCAAGTCGGTTGGATACGGGCTTATTGGTCTGATTATCGCGGCATTTCTCTTTAAGGGCAATGCGTTGGTCGATAGCCGCTTGGTTACTGGTTACTTCGGCGGCTTTGCACTGGTGAATTTGACACTTTTTCGTCTGGCAGTTTTTCGCCCACTCTACATGTTTCTTGCACAAAAGCACATTCTTCGGCGCAAAGTTCTAATCGTTGGTGCCGGTAAAAGTGGCAAAATGATGGCAGCAAATCTTATCCACGACGACACACACGGACTTGAAGTGGTTGGCTTTGCTGACGATACGCTACCTGTTGGCTCACGCGTATTTGAACATGCTTACATACTTGGCACCTCAAACGATATTCCCACGCTTGTTAAACAATACAGCATTGACGAGGTTCTTATCGTGATAGACAACATCTCTTACCAGCGTTTGATTGAGATTATAGACATCGCTCGCACAACTGAGGCCGCACTGAAAGTCTCTTCCGCACTCTACGACATTATCCCTAGCAAACTTTTCATTGAGCGCTACTTTGGTATTCCAGTCATCTCTATGATGAAAAACTACAATCATGCAGCATTCTTGCTCTACAAGCGTGTGTTTGATGTGGTCGTTTCGTTTTTGGGGCTACTTCTTCTGGCTTTGCCTTTCGCTGTAATTGCACTGCTCATTAAGCTTAGCTCAAAAGGTCCTGCATTTTTCAAGCAAGTTCGCATCGGAAAAGACGGCAAGCCATTTATCTTCTACAAGTTCCGCACCATGTATGTCGATAGTGATGACTCCATTCATCGCGAGTTTACCAAAAAGCTTATTGCAGAGTCTAAGAATGGGAATGAAGAGCTTTCCAAGACCCACTCCGATGAAAGCGATGAACTTCAGCAGGTTAAGAAGATTGTCAATGACCCCCGCATTACACCTATTGGTCGCTTTCTTAGAAAGACCAGTTTAGATGAATTGCCTCAGCTCTTCAATGTGCTCAAAGGTGATATGAGCTTGGTGGGACCGCGCCCGTGCTTGCCTTATGAGTGGGAAGAATACGAAGCATGGCATAAGCGTCGGCTCTCGGTTACACCCGGATGCACAGGGCTTTGGCAGGTCTCTGGCAGAAGCGCCGTTGGATTCAACGACATGGTGATTTTAGATCTCTACTACATCGAAAACATGTCGCCACTGATGGATTTGAAGATTATCTTCAAGACTTTCCCTGTGATGCTTTTGGCAAAGGGTGGATACTGATTTGGACACGCTACTGCAAGTGTATTTATTGACACATTCTCAAAACCTGCTTGCAATAGCAACTAACTCATACAACTCAAAATTAGCACGAAGATGAAAGTTGCTGTCATTGGCTTGGGGTATTGGGGCCCTAATCTTGTTCGAAATTTTCTTGGCACTGATGGAATTCATGGTGTCGTTGGCTGCGATAAAGATGCTCAGCGTTTGGCAAATATCAAGCGCAAATTTCCAGAAACTGAACTTTCGGACAATTATGCCGACATCTTGCGGCGCGACGATATTGAGATTGTCGCCATTGCAACACCTGTCTCTTCACATTTTTCATTAGCCAAAGCGGCTCTTGAAGCTGGAAAGCATTGCTGGGTTGAAAAGCCCTTTACAACTACGGTTGCAGAAGCCGAAACCTTGATTAACCTTGCCGAGAAAAAAGGTCTTAAAATCATGGTAGACCATACCTTTATCTACACCGGGGCTGTGCGCAAAATAAAAGACCTCATCGATAAAGGCGTGCTCGGCGATTTGTACTACTTCGATTCCGTGCGTATTAACTTGGGATTGTTTCAGCATGATGTCAATGTTGTGTGGGACTTGGCACCACACGACCTTTCAATTATGGATTATCTGATTGATAAACGCCCTGTGTCGGTCTCAGCTGTAGGCAGTTGTCACATTGGCAATCGCTTGGAAAATATCGCCTATCTTACAGTAAACTTTGACAATGATGTTATTGCTCATTTTCATGTCAATTGGCTTGCTCCAGTCAAGATTCGCACGGTGATGATTGGCGGAACCAAATCCATGATTCTCTACGACGATATGGAAAACAGCGAAAAGGTCAAGGTCTATGACAGAGGCGTTGAGGTAAAGACCAAAGAAGGTGTCTATGAAACTTTAGTGCAGTATCGCATGGGTGACATGTATGCACCAAAGCTTGACCAAACTGAAGCTCTCACAGTGGCTACACAACACTTTGTGGATTGCATCAGAGACAATAAGGTGCCGATTACCGACGGTATAGCGGGCCTGAATGTCGTGCGCATTTTGGAAGCTGCTGACTCTTCGATTAAGCAGCAGGGTAAAATTATTCCACTTCATCACGATTAGCTATGGATGAGGAGTATCTGAAAGCCAACTTTATTCGTCTCCATCAAGTCAAGTTAGGCAAAGATGTCAAGCTCTTTGCCTTCGTCAATGCCTATGGCTGTCAGATTGGCGATGGCACGAAAATTGGCACCTTCGTCGAAATCCAAAAAAATGCGGTCATCGGTAAGAACTGCAAAATTTCCAGCCATACCTTCATTTGCGAAGGTGTTACAATTGAAGATGAATGTTTTATCGGTCATGGCGTGATGTTTATCAACGACAAGTATCCGCGTGCCACCAATCCTGATGGCACGATGCAAACCGAAGCAGACTGGCAAGTAATTCCGACCTATGTCAAAAAAGGCGCCAGCATTGGCAGCGGGGCTGTTATCATGGCTGGTGTTACGATTGGGGAAGGGGCTATCGTTGGAGCCGGAGCTGTGGTCACGAAGTCTGTTGCACCCTATACCGTGGTGGCTGGTGTACCTGCTCGCTTGCTTCGCCACTTGGATTCGCCGCCTAAACTTTCCTGATAGGTTTTTGCTTCTGTCATTTGGTCCTCTTTTCGGTCCTGCTGTGTCTTTTCCGATGGAGTTGAAATTTTACATTTGTTTTTTAAGTTGAACGCTGTAGCTAATCCAAATATGATGCAAATATGAAAGCCGTTCGTCTGCAGCTTTGGTTTCTGTTACTTCTGGCACTGAATGCTTTCACTTTTGACGCCGCGGCGCAATACTTTGCGTTTGGTCGCAACAAAGTGCAGTATCGCAACTTCGAGTGGTATTACATCCAGTCCGAGCACTTTGATGTTTACTTTACAGAAGGCGGCGAGTACTTGGCAAAGTTTACTGCCGATGCTGCAGAAGCTGCTTATGCGACCATTCGCAAAGACTTCCGCTACGACATCAACAACCGCATTGCATTCATTGTCTATAAGTCGCATAACGACTTTCAGCAGAACAATGTCATCAACGAGTATCTTGAAGAAGGTGTCGGTGGCGTAACCGAACTGTATAAGAACCGCATCGTCATTCCTTACGATGGAGACTACAGACGATTTCGCCACGTGATTCATCACGAGCTGATTCATGCAGTGGTCAACGACATGATTTATGGCGGCTCAGTGCAGTCAGCCATCACAAACAACATTCGGCTTCAACTCCCGCTGTGGTTTAATGAAGGAATCGCTGAGTATCAGGCGCTGGAGTGGGATACCAATTCGGATATGTTCATCAGTGATGCCATCATCAACAACTACCTTGCGCCGATTCCTCAGCTCTACGGCTACTTTGCTTATCGTGGCGGTCAGTCGGTCTGGAAGTTCATCTCTGAAAAGTACGGGCGAGAGAAAATTTCAGAGATTATGGCACGCCTGCGTGCCACACGCAATCTCGATGCTGCTTTTCGTGGCTCACTGGGTCTTTCTATTGACGAGCTATCTGAAAAATGGCTGCGAGAGCAAAAAGTAACCTATTGGCCCGAAATTGCACGCCGCGAAGACATCAATACGATTATGAAAAAACTTACTGACCATCGTAAAGATGGCAGTAACTACAACACTTCGCCTGCTATCTCTCCCCAAGGCGACAAATTTGCCTTCATTAGCGACCGTAGCGGTTACTTTGACATCTATGTCGGTTCCACGCTTAATCCAAAAGAGCAGCGTCGCCTTGTTGCTGGACAAACCAGTCCAGACTTTGAAGAACTTAAAATTCTCACTCCTCGGATTACTTGGTCGCCTGATGGCAAAAAAATTGCTCTCGCTACCAAAGCCGGTGAGCAGGACGCTATCATGTTCGTTGATGTAGAAACTGGTGCAACAGAAAAACTATCCTTTGCATTGGATGGTATTTTTTCTGTTGATTGGTCACCAGACGGGGATAGATTGGTCTTCATCGGCAATCAAGACTATAGGAGCGACGTGTATGTCTATCACTTGAAAACTGGCGAGCTTATCAATCTTACCAACGATGTCTTCAGCGATGCTGACCCGAGCTGGTCGCCCGATGGCAAAAAAATTTACTTCTCATCCGACCGGCAGAATTACACGCTGATTTTCCCAGATACCGTCTCTAACGCTAATTCGTATCGCAGTAAGCAAAGCCCGAAAGATGTCTTCAAAATGCGCCTGCATGATTATTCGCAGTATGATCTTTACGAGTTGAATTTAGCAGACGCCTCTGTGCGACGACTGACTGCTACTGAAGGCGTAGATGAGTCGTCTCCTGTTTTGAGCCCCGATGGCAAACGCATGCTCTTCATCTCCGACCGTAACGGTGTCTATAACATTTATGAAATGATACTCGAGGGCATTGAGTCACTCGGTCCGCTGGCTGGCGCAACAGCGTCGCTGGAGACGCTTCCTGCGGCATTGCCACAGCCCAAAGTCCGTCCTATTACTGACCTTTTGTCGGGCATTCGACACATTTCTCTTTCGCGAGATGGCACAAAACTTTTGGGCGTTGGATTAGACTACGGCGGCTTTGACATTTACATGCTGCGTATGCCTTTTGAACGACAAGTTAAAACCACTCTCAAAAATGGTGAGCTCGAGCCCACTGCTTGGGGGAAAGTGATGGTGAAAGTCCAAACTACAAAATTTGCTGAAAACACAGGCTTGCTAAGAAACAAAGGTCAAACTTTGGTGTTTGCTGAGCGCGCCGCTCAAGCTGCACAGCAATCCAAACAGCTCACATCTGCTGGTTCATCTGACCCTGCCGCCTCCTCATCTACGAAGGATACCTCTTCTGAATCCCAGCTTGAACAAAAGCTTGGTTTCAACCCCAGAAAATATGTGTTCGTCGAAGGCTTTGATAACTCTGTTCTGTATTCCAAGCTAGACCGCAAGTCTGCTTCAGGTAAAACTGCTGCACGACCTTCGCAAACTACTTCAGACTCAATAGTCATCTCCGAACCGCGTATCAATGTCAAAAACTTCGTCTTCGATCGCGCTAACCTCAACAGTCTTTCTGAAAAAATTCGGCAAGCTGAGCGACAGGCTGCCGCAGACAAGCCAAAAAATAACTTAGATGAAGAGGGTGAGTATAAGGTCAAGCGCTATCGCCTTAGTTTTTCACCTGACATTCTCTATGGCGGGGCAGGCTATGATGCTATTTGGGGCGCTCGTGGCTCTGGTATTTTTGCCTTCAGCGACCTCCTCGGTAATCATCAGATAAGTATTTTTACCAACTTGCAGATTGACTTGCAAAACAGCGATTATGGCATTACCTACGCTTATCTTGCGAACCGCATGGATTATGCCTTCAGCGCCTTTCACCAAGCTCGATTCTTAGGTTTGCAAAACCCTGTTAATCCCAGCAATATTGAGCCATTCCGATTCCGGCTGTACGGTGTTACCCTGAGCGCACAGTACCCACTTACACGATTTGAGCGCTTTGATTTCAGTTTGGGCTATCTTACACTCTCTAAAGAAAACCTCGATGGTCCGTTTGGCAACGAAAGCGTGAGCTTTCTCTACCCTGCGATTATTTTCACGCACGATGACTCTCGACCATTTCTCTATGCGCCTATTTCAGGTACACGCTATGCAGTTAGTCTCTCTGGCACGGCTGGCAGTCGCGTCAATTTCGCATCGCTACTCTTTGACTATCGTACCTACTTTAACTTTGCTCGCTATTATTCCTTTGTCATTCGTCTCTCAGGAGCAGCCAGTGTAGGTGGCACACCACAGAACTTTTTCATCGGTGGCACGGAAAACTGGATTAATCGTCAGTTTGAAAACAACACCATTCCTATCAACTCCGTGCAAGATTTCATCTTCACAACCCCTGCTATCCCACTACGCGGGCACAACTTCAACGCCCAGAATGGCACCCGCTTTGCTCTAATTAACACCGAATTTCGTTTTCCATTCCTGCAAGCTCTACCGCTCGGTCCTATTCCAGTCCCATTCTATTATCTCATGGGGACCATCTTTGCAGACGCTGGCGTCGCATGGACTCAAGACAGTCGCCTGCGCTTGCGCATCAAGGATGCACCAAATACCAATCAAGCCGCATACTACAATGATATTTTGACCGGCATTGGCTGGGGCATTAGAACCGTGTTTTTAGGATTCGTCTTGCGCTTCGATATGGCGTGGGCATACTACACGCAAGGCTTCTCCGAACCTAAGTATTACATCTCGCTTGGCTCGGACTTCTAAAAACGCAAAGTCTATCAAATTTGTTTGAAAGTCTGCGCAAGATAAGCGCAGACCTTGTTTTTTTGATACATTGCAACAAAACCTAACTTTTATTTGTCATGCCAACCAAGGTCATCATACCGACTGCCTTACGGCAATATGCTGACGGGAAAGATACGGTCGAGATCTCAGCTACAAATGTCAGAGAAGCCTTAGAGCAGCTTAGTGCTCAATACCCTGCGCTTAAGAAAAACCTTTATACTGAAGATGGGCAACTGCGCTCTTTTATCAACATCTACAAGGGCGATGAAGATATTCGCCATTTGCAAAACTTAGATACGGCACTCCAAGACGGCGATGAAATTATGATTGTGCCTTCTATCGCTGGAGGCGCCATGTTTGGAACAATGGAAGTTGAAAGTAGCATTGAACTTTCTCATGAAGAAATCAAACGCTATGCGCGTCATCTTATCATCCCTGAATTTGGCATAGAGGGTCAAAAGAAATTAAAGCGCGCACGCGTCTTGATGATAGGCGCTGGCGGCTTAGGCTCACCTTTTGCCATGTATCTTGCCGCCGCAGGTATCGGTCATCTTGGCATCGTGGACTACGACACGGTCGATTTTTCGAACTTGCAACGCCAACTTCTTCACGGTACGCCTGATGTCGGTCGTCCAAAGACTCTTTCTGCAAAGGAGACTATTCACCGACTTAACCCACATGTAGAAGTTGTTACCTACGATACACCACTGACCTCAGCTAATGCTTTAGAGCTTTTTAAGGATTATGATGTGATTGTCGATGGCACAGATAACTTTCCCACTCGCTACCTTGTCAATGACGCCTGTGTAATGCTCGGCAAGCCAAATGTCTATGGCAGTATTTTCCGCTTTGAAGGACAATTGAGCGTATTTTGGGCAAATAGTCATGAAGCTACTAATGGGCGTTTGCCTGAAGGTGCTTGCTACCGTTGCCTCTATCCTGAACCGCCACCGCCCGGTCTTGTACCAAGTTGCGCAGAAGGTGGGGTCTTGGGGGTCTTGCCCGGCGTGATTGGCACCCTGCAAGCAATTGAGACCATTAAACTTATCACAGGCATTGGTGAACCTATGCTCAATCGCCTGCTCATTTTTGATGCTCTCAAGATGAAATTTCGTGAATTCAAACTGCGCAAAAATCCAGACTGCGCTGTCTGCTCCGACCACCCCACCATTACCTCACTCATTGACTATGAGCAGTTCTGCGGCATGCCAGCCCACGACCGCACGGAGGCTTCTTCTGCAACTTCGACGCCCTCATCAGCCCAGTCTAAGCGCATAGATGAAATTACTGTGCATGAACTCAAAGCACGCTTAGATAGGGGAGAGAAACTATTCATTCTGGACGTGCGTAACCCTAACGAGTATCAAATCTGCCATCTCAGTGGCTCAGTGCTCATCCCACTATCTGAACTACCTCATCGGTTGCATGAAATTCCAAAAGACCAAGAGATAATTGTGCACTGCAAAATGGGCGGACGCTCTGCGCAGGCAATAGAAATCATGAAACAGCATGGTTTTACCAATCTGAAAAATCTTGTTGGTGGCATCAATGCTTGGGCAACAGAAATTGATAAAACCATGCCCACTTACTAAACGGTGTAGTAGCAGTGTAGATTACAGATAGACGCGTGCCATGCGTCGCCATGCTGGCCAGTCGTGTTCGGCGTCTTGCCACACATCACACTGGTTCCATATTCCTTTATCCCAGAGCTTTGCAGACAGTTCCAGTGTCGTGCGGTAACAGATAGGAATATCCCATGTACTTGTTACAAGCTTGTAATCGATTTGGCGCAGACGCTCCAGCTCATTCGGGTCATGAAGGTTCGGCACAAAATCTAATGGCGAATTAAAGTATATGTCCTCATCGTAGTATCCGTCGAAGAATGGTTTCGTATCGTAACTGCCAGACATCGCCACTACCTTATTGGCATACCATGGGTGCTTGAGTGCAAACAGTACAGCTAAAAATGCCCCAAAACTTGTGCCAGCCAAAATTGTGAAGGTATTTGGGTTTTTGTGGCGCATCAGTGGATACACTTCATGCATCACATAGCTTTCCCACTGATTGTGCCGCTGCATGCGTCCGTTGGGGTGCATCTGGGTGTTGTACCAACTTTCTGTGCTGCAACTGTCAATGCAGTAGAATTGTAAGTAGCCTGCTTCAATTTTATCGGCTAGCGTATCGATCATCTGAAAATCTTTCCACTCATAGAATCGTGCATAAGAGGTCGGGAAGACTAATACAGGCGCCCCTGTATGCCCGAAGATAAGCAACTCCATATCACGCTGTAAGCGTGGACTAAACCACTTGTGGTATTCAGTATGCATGCGTTTTTTGAGTATGGTTTTTCTGTGGATATTTCTGCTCTGGAAGTTACACTTTCAGCTATCGTTGCGCAATTTTTGCGCACATGTTCAACGGACGCTGGAGTCCTTCCACACTTGTTTTTCCTTTTCTTGCTTTTGTATATCTTTGATTTCTGTAAAAACAGAACGACTCCAACAAGACATGCCCAAGTACCTGTTAGCTCTCTTGATACTATGGTACGTCTTGTTCTCTGGCTGCGGAGGCACACAGGAAGCAGCAAAGACTGATGAGACAAGATCAGATACCGTTACTGCTGCCACTTCCGATACATCCAAGCTCGATATTTCTCAGCTTCGTGATACTTCCCCAGTCGATGAGCTCGACTATGTCCCTGTTACCACAGACGAGAGAATTAACCCCGTTCGTCTCATTCGCTTGGGGTTGATTACAGATCCAGGTCTACCCATGGAAATCGTGCAAGACGATACATTAGGCTGCCGATATGCCATTCCCAAAGACTGGTTGGCTTCGCAACGTCGCTATAAGAACTTGGTCAATTACTACGGCAACGACAAAATCTCTATCATCATCTCGGTTGCCCGCCCCACTTTCGACTCTGTCAGCATTTGGGCACAGGTGCAGGAAGCAATCGCTTTTGGGAAAAATCAACTGCCTCGAGACGATTGGGCACTTAGTGCTGACCTTAACACCTCACGCACGAACACCACTCAAAACTACTTCGGGCGCTATGAATTTCGCGGCAAGCAGTACAATCTTGCTTTCTTCAAGGTTGGTGAATTGCAGTATAATGTGTTGATTGATCATCCTCTTAAATCACTTACTGAGCAAGAAGCCAAAGCCATTAACTACATTTTTGCCAGCTTTGCTGTCACTGGCAAACCCAAAGCAGAAATTCCTCTGCCAGTTAAAACTGCCTTCAGTGATGCTTCAGCAGAGCTGAAAAATGTTGGCGATACGCGCAGTGTCGACGTTCCCTTCGCCAAAGGTTCGGACAAATTGCCCAGCAATACTGGCGGGCTTGACCTTGTTGTTGAGCTGCTACAAGCCGAAAAGGGCACTACAGTGGGCATCTATGCCTATGCAGACGATGTGACGCTCGAGAAGCGTAAAAACGAAAAAGATAGCGACTTCAAAAAACGCTTAGATGCCGCACGCCAGCGCATTGGGCTTAGCCGCTCACGAGCAATTGTAGGCTACCTAAAAAGTAAAGGCATTGCCGCCAACCGTCTGCGTGCAGAATATGACCCAAAAGTCACAGGCTTGGTTACCATCAAAGTTCTTTCAAAGAAGGCTGATAAATCCGCTACTGCGGCAGTATCCAGCAAGCAAAAGAAAAATAAATAGTTACCTTTTTGTCTTTTTCCTTCCGTTCCTTGATAACTAAAATTTGAAAGCGTTTAGGCCACTCTGCTTACTCCGTCAGGCTGGTCTTGCGCACAATCTCTAAACCGTATGAGCGATGCAAGAAGCACTGGAACTATTGCGGCTAATTGAAACTGGTGAAGATGCCCGCACTGAATTTAAACGGCTCATTCACTCCCCTGAGAAAATTGCCAAATCTATCTGCGCTTTTGCCAATACCTCAGGCGGTGTCATTCTCATCGGTGTTGATGACGATAAACGTATCGTCGGCATTGAAAGCGAAAAGGAAACTCTCGAAATCCTGCACGAAGCCACCACTCGCTACATCAGTCCTTCCGTAACATTTGAAACGGAGGTTTTGGAGTACAAAGGGCGTGACATTTTGGCAGTCATCATTGAAGCCAGTGCCCATAAGCCACACTATCATCTTTCAGAGTCGCGTGACCCCAAGTCGCTCAAAAAAATTCAAGAGCGCAAAGTCTATCTGCGACAAGGCAGTCAGAATGTTGCCGCCACACGAGAGATGATACAGCTTATGCATGCCGAGAAACATCCCATTCGCATTTCATACACCGACAATGAGCGTACGCTCTTGCGCTACCTTAGCGTCTATCATCGCATCACGCTACATGAGTATAGCAAACTGGTTAATATCTCAAACCGACGCGCTGCGCGTATTCTCATTTCCCTTGTTAGAGCTGGTGTCATTTGCCTGCATACGGAAGGGCAGCACAGTTACTACACCCTTTCGCTGACCCCTCCGTAAGCTATGGCATGTTGCACTGCACAAGTTTTCGCTTGCATTTGCGGCAAGTAATTGCTATTTTGCTATTTGCAACTTTTTCTACATGTTTGCATATAACTTCACCGAAATGCATGCATTGCATTAACCCTGCTCTTTGACATTGGGGATGACAGGTTTCGACAGGGCAGGCAGAGAAATCGGTTGCACTCCGAGTTTCCGCACAGATAGACTCGTTAAAGAAGTCTGTGCAAAAGTAAATGCGGAAGATTATTCTTACGCAATGGCTGCCTAATTAACGCAAGGTTAATTAGTCATGCCACGTTTGCAAGCTGAAGCGCCTACACGGAGGCTTGCAAATGTCATAAAATTTGCGCTTGAGCTCTGCTCGCGCGGTAGGCTTCACTTGCATTGTTCTCAACGGTGCAAGTGAATATGCAGTTGAGATAGCAACATGAACTGTGTCAATGCAGTCGCATGTTGCGAACCTTAAACATTGACGATGAGTGTGGGAACCTATTTCGATGCTGCTCTGGACGCGGGTTCGAGTCCCGCCATCTCCACCATTCATGCTAACAAATCGAGTGGGCTTTACTGCGCTGTCATGCCGAGCGATTCTTCTCTGTCATGCTGAGCATCAGCGAGGAATCCACTCATGGATGCTTCGCTTAGCATGACAATTGCGCAAGCGTGGATGCTCTGCTGCGCTCAGCATGACAAGGCTGTCATTCCGAATGCAGTGAGAAATCCACTATGGATACTTCACTGCGTTTAGTATGATAAGCTGCTACACTTGCTATACATTTAGCACTACGTGCGAATGTACACCATGCACGAACCGTTATGACCCACTAAACGGCAACCAATCACTGTAGATGGAACAGCTATTTTCACCTTGGCGCTCCCAATACATAGAATCCTTTAAGGGAGACCGAAAGACAGACCGCAAATCTATCTTCGCTGACATCCCACCTGAAGAAGACGAGGCTCGCATGGTGATATATCGTGCCAAGACAAGTTTCATCATCATGAATCTCTACCCCTACAATGCTGGTCACGTAATGATTGTGCCTTACAAGCAAACTCCGAATTTTTCCGACCTCGATAGCGATACACGCCTCGAGATTATGAACCTAATTGATCTTTCCATGCGCGCCCTGACCAAAGTACTTTCGCCACATGGCTTCAATGTAGGCTTAAACTTGGGGTCAGTAGCAGGCGGCAGCGTAGACTCGCACATTCACTTTCATGTGGTGCCGCGCTGGCATGGCGATACCAACTTTATGCCCGTTATCGCCGATACAAAAGTCATCAGCAACGACATGCGCGCCCTCTACTACAAGCTCCGTGATGCCATACACCAGATACTTAACGCTCCAAATCAAATGACTGCCGAAGAATTGGTTTCTGCCCTTAAAGAGGTTTCAAAAGACCTCCTAATGCCCAGCGAATCCGACTATCCCTTCGAGATTTTCCGATGGGAAAACGCCATGCCCACCATAGACGAAGTCCTCACCCGCGCCGGATACGCTGCCGACACGCCTGTAGAAAGCGTCGAGCTTGACTACCTTTTTCGTAACCTATGCGAAGCCCAAGAATGGCATGATGACGCACAAAAAGCACAAGCCGCAAAATTCCGCCAATTTGCCGACCTGATGAAGTCGCATCTGAAAGGCTTACAGGTCTATCGCATCGGCACGGTTGAAATTGATGTTTATGCTGTGGGTAAAATCGGTAAAGATGTGGTCGGCTTTAAGACCAAAATGATTGAGACCTGACGGCATAGGATGCCACCGCTATTTTCCTCCAAACGCGCGGAACTTTTTGCTCTTTTCTTTACCTCTTACTTTTTGAACACTGCTACTCCCTGTTCTTAGGTTTTCCTTAGGTCAGTTATTTATCTTTTGGTGCAGTGTGGGTGTAACATTGTTTCCTCTGTCTTAACTCATGATTTGAAACCCGCACAAGGCACGAAAGCCCCGGACATGATTTTCCCAATGTTCTTTCAATAGTAAAGTCAACAAGTGTTCATATGTGGTCATGGACAGATATTGCCCTATTCCGTCGCCTACTGATTCTGATACGCTTGCTTGTCTTAGCGTTCTTGTCAAAATTCAGCATAACTTATTGGAATGCCACGATTCAGAAACGCTTTTCGCTTCACTTCTGCCCGACATCCGGCTGGCTGCCTGTACAAGCTATGCCTACTTTTTCAGAAATGTGCCACTCTTTGATGGGCAGCCGACCTACTCACTTGTCGCTGAATCTCATCTGCCTAATTTGCCCCCACGCAAAGACCATCCCAACTTTGCGCTCTTGCCGCACGCTCACTTGCCGAACTGGACAGCGACTTTGATGAATCACGGTCTTGTTTTCGGCACGCCAAACGATTTTGCTGGCGAAGAGCGATTTTTTATGTCGCTGCATGGCATTCACTCCATTTTGCTTGTGCCTGTCATTGCGGGCAAGCAGTTCTTGGGCTTTTTGGGTATTGACGATTGTGTAGAAGAACGAAAGTGGTCCGAGGCTGATAAGGCACTCTTGCAGAATGTTGCCTTTGCGCTGGCTCATGCGCTTTTGCGGTTGCAGACTACCCAGAACTTGCAGCGCGCCTGCCAAGAAAAGACGGAACTGATGGAGATTTTGGCTCACGACCTTAAAAATCCGCTATCAGCTATTTCGCTCAGCGTAGATACCCTTCTTCGCAAGCATGACAGAATTTCAAGCGAGCAACTTGAAAAGCGGCTTTTTCAAATTAAGGAGTTGGTGCATAGAATGACAGACATCTGCCATCAGATGCTTAGGGAGAGCATTTGTCTTCCTCTGAATCTGGTTTCACGGCCTTGCACCCCGAGCCGCTTGGCATTGCGAATTTGATTGAGACCCTTGTGGAAGCGCTGCAACTTCAGGCAGCTGCCAAAAATTTGCAGTTGATGGTTGAAGCAAGCAAAAGCGTTCCCAAAGCGTTTGCCGACAGGATTGCAGTTTTACAGATTTTGGAGAATCTGATTTCCAATGCCATCAAGTTTTCGCCCTTTGGGAAAAGAATTTGGATACGGCTGCGTGCGCATCATCAGCATGTGCGCATTGAAGTTGCTGACGAGGGTCCGGGCATCAAGCCAGAGGAGATGAAACGACTTTTTCAAAAGCGCATGCGGCTTTCTGCACAGCCAACGGGCGGCGAGTCATCAACGGGCTACGGGCTTTGGATTTGCAAGACTTTGGTCAATGCCATGTGCGGTCGCATTTGGTGTGAGAGCACCGAAGGTCAAGGCGCAACTTTCATTGTAGAGTTACCAGTGTTTCATGATTGACTACGCACCAGATTGAGCTTTGAGCCGTTCGGTCTGGTATTGCAGTTTTAGTGCTTCAAGCAATTTGTCTAAATCACCGTTGATAATCTCCTGAAGGTTCCAATTTTTGAACTCGCCTTCTAAGCGGTGGTCGGTTACACGGTTTTGAGGGAAGTTGTAGGTGCGGATTTTATCGCTGCGGTCGCCGCTACCCACCATAGAGCGACGCATGTCGGTGCGCTGCTGCAATTGTTCTTGAAGTTTGGCATCATAGAGTTTTGTTCGGAGCATTTTCATGGCGCGCTCTCGGTTTTGCAGTTGCGAGCGTTCTTCTTGGCAAGCAACCACAATACCTGTTGGGATGTGTCGGATTCGCACTGCGGTTTCAACTTTGTTGACATTTTGTCCACCTTTGCCGCCACTTCGGAAGGTTGAGATTTCCAAGTCTTCACGACGAATTTCAACATCGACTTCTTCAGCTTCGGGGAGCACTGCCACAGATGCGGCTGAGGTATGCACGCGCCCCTGAGACTCAGTCTCTGGCACACGCTGCACACGATGCACGCCGCTTTCAAATTTCATGGTGCCATAGACATCTTCGCCACTTAGGCTGAAGATGACTTCTTTGAAGCCTCCCATGGCAGCACTATCGTTGTAGTCCAAAAGTTCCAGTTTCCAGCCTTTGCGTTCGGCATAGCGCTGATACATTCGGAAGAGGTCGGCGGCAAACAGGGCGGCTTCCTCTCCACCTGTGCCCGCACGAATCTCCACGATAGCGTTGCGTGAATCTGCTTCTTCTTTCGGCAGAAGTAGAATTTTCAGCTTTTCTTCAAGTTTTGGGATTTGTTCAGAGAGCGTATCATATTCTTGCTGTGCCAGTGCATGCATGTCGGGGTCTTTTTCGGAATAGAGCATTTCTTTTGCAGCTGCAAGGTCTGACTTGGCACGCTTGTAGTCTGCATACACTTTTACGACCTCACTTAAGGCTCGATACTCTCGGCTTAGCTTGCGAAACTTTTCCTGATTTGCAATTGTCTCTGGCAAGGCCAGTTGTGCCTCAATCTCTTTGTAGCGTTCAACCAATTGGTCAAGCTTCTCGAACATCTTTTGCGACAGGTTTGCAAGTTTTTACGATTCTTCACGCATTGTAATACATTTGTTGCGTGTCAGTGAGTTACATGGTTGAGTTTGCTTTTGTGGTAGCCATATAGGAAGTAGATACATAGCCCTACTGCTAGCCATATACCGAAACGGATCCAGTTTGCCATGCCCAACTCGGTCATCAAGTAGCCTACTGACAGTACTGCAAGTGCAGGGATTAAAGAGAATTCACGAGTGAAGCAGTAGTAGGCTAACACGATGGTACCAATGCCATAGGTTGTTAGCGGAATGCGCTGCCCAATCTGACTCCACAGGGATTGCTCACTGTCGAGTTTCAGCGTGAAGAACTCTCGCACACCTTCTGGGTTGAGCACTACCACACTGCTCCAAATCAACACCACAATGAGTGGCACCCAGTATTTGCCATTCACAAATGGAATTTTGAACCGACGTTCAGCAAATGGCTCCGATTTTTCTAAGACCATTACACCGCTGGAGACCAACAAGAAGGCGAAGAGTGTACCAATGCTGGTTAAATCGGTTACCACAGTAATGTTTGCAAACAGCGAAGGAATACCAACAATAAGCCCTGTAAGAATAGTTGAAAACGATGGTGTCTTGAAGCGTGGATGAATTTCAGCGAAGCGTTTTGGCAATAGTCCATCACGGCTCATTGCCATCCAGATACGCGGTTGCCCTAGTTGAAACACCAGCATCACAGATGCCATAGCAATGACGGCACTTAGGGCAACAATGCCCGATACCCACTGTAGTTTCACCCCTTCAGGTCCAAATACAAACGCCAATGGGTCACCGACATTGAGTAGCTTGTAACTGCTCATTCCTGTTAGCACCAGAGCTACAGCAATGTAGAGCAGTGTACAAATTAGCAGTGAATAAATCATGCCTCGCGGTAAATCGCGCTGTGCGTCTTTGCATTCTTCCGCCGTAGTTGAAATGGCATCGAAGCCGATGTATGCAAAGAATACTGCCGATACGCCTTGCATCACGCCAGAGAGTCCATTTGGTGCAAAGGGACTCCAGTTACTTGGTTTGACATAAAACGCACCCAAGACTATCACAAGTATCACCACGCCGACTTTTAGCAGCACCATGATGTTTGTCATCATGCGAGATTCTTTGATGCCCACATAAACGATTGCTGTAATGACGGCATTGATGAAAAAGGCAGGCAAGTCACATATTAGCCGAACCCCAGCAATAACAGGCGCGTGGGTCCAAGTTTTGTAGGCGTCGAGAAGGTTTGCAAAGTCTAAATTTTTTTCCAGCTCTTCCAGCGTCAGTCCGCGTGCCAGCTCGGCTTCCACTTTCGTTGCGGCTTGCAAGGCAGTGAAATAATCCATAGACAGGTAGTCTGGGAATTGGATGCCATAGCCTGCCAGCAACGATGTAAAATAGTCGCTCCAAGAGATGGCAACCACAATATTGCCAACAGCATACTCCATAATCAAGCCCCAACCGATAATCCAAGCAAAGAGCTCGCCGAATGTGGCGTATGCGTAGGTGTAAGCCGAGCCAGCGACAGGAATTAATGAGGCAAATTCTGCATAGCACAGCACAGAGAATCCACAAGCAATTGCAGTGAACACAAATAGCAGCGACACAGCCGGTCCCCCTGAGTATGCCGCGTTACCAATGGTCGAGAAAATGCCTGCACCTACCACTGCTGCAATTCCAAACATGGTTAGGTCAAAGACACTCAGGGTTTTCACCAGCGAGTGTGTTTTTTCGCCATCCCCAAAGCCGTTTTCTACATCGTTTTGAATTTGCTGAATAGATTTCTTTCGAAAGAGAGAACGGTTTAGCATGTCAAGGTCTATTCGTGTCTTGTTGGCAACGCCTGTGTGTTTGTTGTTATCTATGTGATAGATGATTGCTTGCTGACTTACTGCTTGCTTTAGCCACCCCTATTGTCACAGCACTCCAGTTTGAACACAGGTCTTTTAGGGCGCGTTTCATAGCGACCAATCTATCTTTCGCACGACTAAGGTTGGGCATTCGCTACGGCTTGAAACTTCCACAGCTGTCGAGCCCAAGAAAAACTGTTTGAACCCGCTTGCCCCATGTGCAGACAGCACAATCAGGTCAATGGTATTTTCCTTGGCATACTTCAAGATGGCATTACTTGGCGACATTCCCTTAATGTCGTCATTGACGAACAATCGTTTCAGACCGTTGAGGGTTAGCATCCGCTTGATGGTATCCATCTCAATTTTTGGGTCTTTTGTTGCCAATGACTGCACTGAACGATAATGCACAACATGGACATCCGAGTCGTATTCTTTGGCGAATTTGATAAGATACGGTATAGCTTGCTGTGAAAGCTCTGAAAAATCAGTTGGGAAAAGTAGTCGAATTGGGCGGAATTTTTGTTCTGGGCGAGAGAAAATCATCAGTGGACATGGGGCGGTGCGCACAACACGGTAAGTTGTGCTACCTACGATGAACTGATTGGTAATGCCCATGCTCCGAGTTGCCATCATGATAAGACCAACATGCTGTTCTTTGCTGATGCGTGTAATCACCTCTGTCGGTCTGCCAAACGCAGTCATCATGCTCACATTCTGTGCATTACGCAACTTAGGTTGAATATGCAGTTTCATCCGATTTTGTGAATCCTGCTCTAAGGTGCGATGCAGCATTTGTATATCTGCATCGTTTTTGCGATAGGGGGCATATTCTGGCGCCGTATCATCGACCACATTAAGCACAATAATTGCGGCGTCGAAGATTTCGGCTACTTTTGTGGCATGCTCAACCACCGACTGCGACTGCGGTGAAAAATCTACCGGGCAAAGAATTTTGCGAACAATTGCCTGCTGGATCATTGAGTTATGACACGAGTTTTTGAATTAAATTGAGCACTAGTAGCGCCTCATCGGTTTTAGGGAGAATGCCCTTCAGAGATAAATCTGCCTGATGCAGTGCTAGCAATGCCCGCTCAATATCGGTTAGGGAAAACATCTCTGCATACTGCTGGTATTCCTTCAAAAAGTAGATTTGGGCGCCAAACAATCCAAGCTCTTTTGCCACATCTTGGTCGCTCATGCGCCGCACTGCTGAAGCTTTTAGCTTCCAAAGTCTAACAAAAAATAGCGTAAAGTAATTTACAATTGGCACAGGCGTGCCTTCTTTATCTAAAATTTTGAGGGCAATGCCCGTCGCTTGGCGTAAATTCCGCTCGGCAATGGCTTGTTGCAAGGCAAAGACATCATATTCTTTCAGGACGGCTACTGCATTCAGCACGTCCTGTCCAGTGATGGTTCTATCTGCGCGCTCACCAGCGTAATTTATGAGCTTTTGAATTTCGCTACTTAGCTCACGAGTGGCATTGCCAACAAAGGTATCTAAGTTGCGCAACGCTTCCGGTGTTAGCCGCCAGCCTAGGCGAGCGGCATACTGCTCGGCAAACTCTGCTCCCGACTTTGGCGACACAAACTCATAGCTAACTTTTTCTAACCATGAATAAGGTTCCTTTTTGAGCTCTTGCTTATCGAGAGCCCCAGCTGTCAGCACCAGCGTTGTTGTTGCCAAGGGATTTCGCAGATACTGCGCAAATTCTGTAAGATGCGCCGCCTGCTTTTCTTTGGTAGACTCTTTGCGGAGCTTTTCAAACTGACGCACAATAACCAACCGCCGCGCCGCAAACATCGAATGCTCCGAAGCTGCCGATACAATTGCACCTAAGGTCGTCTCTGCACCGTAGAGCACTACAGTGCTTGTTGCTTGCTCCACCTCATCTTTGAATAGCACAGCTTTTAACGCCTCAAGCGTCTCTTCAATCAGGAAGTCTTCTTCTCCATAGAAAAAATAGACTGGTTCTATTTTCTTCTTGCGCAGTAGTGTGTCGAGGTCAGAAAGTGAGACTCGCTTTGCCACAAGGCTTTGCTTTCGAGAAAGTTATTGCGTCTCAGCGGAGACAGGATTTATGTATGGAGATTGCGGTGTGGGCAATACTAGATTCGAACTAGTGACCTTTCGCGTGTGAAGCGAACGCTCTAACCGCTGAGCTAATTGCCCATGTAAGTCGCTAGAAAAATAGTGTTTTTTTAGTTTTCTTCCAAGTACTACGGCATGGCAAGGCAGTTTGTTGCTTACTCTGTGCAAGTTTTGCCTGTTGGCATTAAACTTCCTTTCGTCGTAAATTTTCTTCGAACTTAATGCAAAGGGTATGGGCGGTCTCCAAAGCAAGTATCGTGAGCTCAAAGCGTTTTTCAAAACACATGTACTTGGTAAAATCTGGTTTGTTGGTCTGCTTATTACGCCGCTCATCGTGTTTTTCTCGCTTCTTCTCTCAAGTTTAGATGTTTTGAACAATCTCGAGCTCAAGATCTTAGATACCAAATTCAATGCCCGTCCGTTGGATACGACCCTTAAACGCACATCTCAGGTGGTGCTGATTGGCATTACAGACCAAGCTCAGCAAGCCATACAGTCCTTTCCATGGCCACGGAGTTACCATGCTCGAATTATTCGAAATCTTCATCGCGCTGGTGCCAAAGTCATTGCCTTTGACTTGATGTTTGATGAGGTCGATAAGACAGGCGGAGATGCTGCCTTTCGTGAGGCGGCTGCACTGGCTCAAAATGTTGTTGTTGCTGGTCGCGAACCGACCAGCATGACTGAAAACCGACAAATTGAATACGTCTCACTCAAAAAAGCCGACTACGTGACCATCTTCGATGGAACTCCGGGCACAGCCGTCGGCAATGTCTATGTGCGCCAGGATAACGACGGGGTATTGCGACGCTATCATCCAGCAAGTGCTAATGTAATTGGGCAACAGTTTCTCTCCTTTGCTTACGCTATTTTGAAGGTCTATACAGGTACAGACGATTCCGTACGCAGCGAGGGTGATCATTTTGTCTTTGCTGGCAAAACTATTCCCAGCTTCGATGGCAAATCCATTCTGCTGAACCCATACGGTCCCAGTCATACCTTCCCTGAAATTTCTGCTGAAAATATCCTCGACGACCGTGAGTTTATGACCAAGTTCGAGCATGAGCAGTTTCAGCAGGTTATGAAAGAGACTGGGTTGGATTCACTTTCTCTCATTCGCAATGAAGCCCTACGAGACCTGTGGGCAACCGACCTCTTTGATGATCCGCTCAGTGGGATTCAAGACCAAGTAAGAGGCAAAATCTGTATCATTGGTCCTATGTTCCCCGAAGCAAAGGATGATTTTCCCACATCGATGTGGACAGATGGTCGCCCTGACCAGAATAAGATGTACGGATTAGAAATCCACGCCACTGCTGTACAGAACTTTATCGACGGTCGCTTTATCCATTTGGCTAACCCGCTGATGATTATTGTTACTCTGCTTGCTATAAGTTATCTGCTATTTGTTACTACAGTCTCCATTAAGCGGGTGCGCATACCTAACCAAACTCTGATGCTAATTATTACTACGCTCATTACTTTTGTGGCTATTCTTAGCACCGCTGCATTGTTTGTCTATGTTCTTGGTGCTGACCCTATCATGTACTTTCTTTCTTACTCTCTTTCTGCACAAGTTCTATCTATAGTTAGTGCACTTGCCGTCTCTTTGCTTATTGCCTTTGGCTTTAAGCAATCAGGTTCCATGCAGGAGTTTAGTGCAGAAGTGCTCTCTATTCTGCTTACTGCTGGCGTTATGATTATTTCATATCAATACTCTTTGAAGCGTTTTATCGAAGAGAGCGAGCTGGTCTATGTTATCCCATTTGCAAGCACTATCACACTATCCTACATTGCCAGCATTTTCTACCAGTATTTTACTGAATCTCGCCAAAAGAAACTTATCAAGAGTTTCTTCAACGCCTATGTACCACCAGCATTGGTTGACCAAATGATTGCCAACCCTGATTCTTTCAAACTCGGTGGAGAGCGACGCGAGCTTACTATGTTCTTTAGCGACATTAAGGGCTTTACTAGCATTTCTGAAAGTTACAAAGACAATCCAGAAAAGCTGGTAGAGCTGCTTAACGAATACCTTGGTGCTATGACTGACATTATTTTCAAATATGGCGGGACGCTTGACAAATACATTGGTGATGCGGTTGTTGCTTTCTGGAATGCCCCTATTCCCGTCAAAGACCATGCCAAGCAAGCTTGTTGGGCAGCACTGGAGATGCAAGAGACTTTAGCTCGACTTCGTGAAAAGTGGAAAGCCGAAGGCAAGCCACCGATTTACTCACGCATGGGGATTAACACCGGCACGGTAATTGTCGGCAACATGGGCTCGTCATCACGTTTTGCTTACACTGCTATGGGTGATGCTATGAACCTTGCCTCTCGCCTTGAGGCAGCAAACAAAGCTTTCGGCACTTCAATTATGATTTCGCAGTTTACATACGAGCAGGTCAAAGACTATTGCCTCTGTCGCGAATTGGCAACTATTACTGTGCAAGGCAAGACTGAACCTATCAAGGTCTATGAACTGGTCGGACGCAAAGAGCCGGGCAAAGTCTATGAAGAGCTACCGCCTGCTGAAACTGCTTCAAAAGGCGTGCTGGCTATTACTAAAGACTAATTTTCATGTTTTTTTGACTCTAAGCCTTGTTTAGATTATGGAACGTCGACACCCTGACTATCATCTTACGCCCGATATTTTGCTCTACGGTTACTCCACTGGCATTTTTCCCATGGCTGACGCCATCACTGGCGAAGTGCAGTGGTATTTGCCCAAAATGCGCGCCATTATCCCGATTGAGACCTTTAAGCCGCCACGCTCTTTACGCCAGATTATCAAGAAAGGCATTTTTGAAGTCCGTATCAATACGGCTTTTGAAGAAGTCATGCGCCAGTGCGCTACCGACCGTGGCGATGGACTTGGAACATGGATTTCCGAAGAAATGATTAGGGCTTACACAGAACTGCATCACTTGGGCTATGCGCACAGCGTTGAAACCTACAAAGATGGCGTACTGGTTGGCGGGCTATACGGCGTGGCATTAGGTTCAGCATTTTTTGGCGAATCAATGTTCTACCGTGTCTCCAACGCCTCAAAAGTTGCGTTTGCCGCCCTCATGGAGCGCCTGCGAGAGCGACACTTTACCCTGCTTGACTCGCAATTTATGAATGATAACGTCCGCCGCTTCGGCGCGATTGAAATTCCACATCATGTCTATATGGAGCGCCTGAAAACTGCTTTGCTGACACCTGCCTCATTTGTGTAACTCCCCGCAAACCCAGTGGGCATTTAGCCTTCAACCTTCAGCACTAAGCCCAAAATAAAAGACACTAAGCTAATCAGTGCTGCACCAAAAATTGCTGTAAAAAAGCCCTTGACTTCAAACCCGGGAAGTAGCGCCGACGCCAGCAACAACATCAACGCATTGATGACCAATAAAAACAAACCCAGCGTTGCCACAATCAGCGGGAGCGATAGTAGCATCAGAATCGGACGCACAAAAGTATTGACCAATCCCAGAACTAACGCCGCCAACAACGCTGACCAGATATTCTCTACGGTAATGTCGGGCACAAATGTCGCCGTTGCATAAACCGCCACCGCATTGATGAGCCATGTTAGCAAGATTCGAGTCAACATTTGTCGTGCTCCTCTTGGGGATTAGTTTTCTTCAAGGAAGGGATATTCGGTCGCCAGTTCTTCGCCAGTGATGGCGTCAATGTAGATGCGCGCAATTGGCTTTTTGTATTTGATGTCAATTTCAACTTCATATGCCAAGTGCACCTTAGCGCGCTTCAGAGAGAGTTCTGTTTCTCCATTCTCGAGCGTCTGGACGAGGATTTCCTTATCTTCATACACGCAGAGCAATGCGGGCTTAATGACATCAATGCGGTCAATTTCATACTGAACATGTTTTTCATCAACGGTGAATCTTAGTTTTTTGCCCAGTAGCATCTTGTAGATTTTGTCGATAGGGACTTTGGCTTTTTGTGGCAATCCAGCAAGCACGCGTGTAGCGGTGCATGCAAGCACGGCAATTTCACCTTTGCGGTTGATGACGAACTCCAATTGCCCACGTGTGTTGCCGCCTGCTCGCATCTTACCATATGTTGCACGCTCAAACTTTACGACGATAGCATTTTCGACTTCGCGCATGGACACCAAGACAATTTCTCGCACCGTGGTATTGAGCAGCACGCTGTTTTCATCAATAAACTCTCTCAATGCCTTGAGAATGGCGGCAGTGGTATCGGCTTCGCTCAGATGTTTTTCCAGCGGCAGTCTGATGGCTTGCGCTGCATAGGCTAACTGTCCAATGGTGCAACCGACCGAATCAATTCTTTCTCGCAAGTAGTTGAACCGATACTTTTTTTTGAACGCCTCATAATTTTTGAGAAATGTGCGAAAGGCGGCCTTGTCGTAGGAGAGCACCAAGGGATAGGGTTGCTGTTGTCCCAGTCCCGTTGTGGGGAGCATCGTGCACAGATACAGCAAGCATGCGCCAACACACTTTGCCATCAGTGAGATTTTGCGCATAGAGGCATCTACATCGCTTGAAGTGTTGCTCGTTGCACCAGCGATTCAAACAGTCGGCGTCCGTCTGTGGAACCAAGCAAGGCCTCAGCGGCGCGTTCAGGATGCGGCATCATGCCCAAGACATTTTTTTCTTTGTTCGTAATGCCAGCAATGTTGCGCATGGAGCCGTTTGGGTTGGCGGCGTCAGTGATTTCACCTTTTGCATCACAATACTTGAAGATGACTTGTCCATTGTCCTCCATTTCATCGAGCAATTCGGGCGGTGCAAAGTAATTGCCCTCTCCGTGTGCAATCGGGATTCGCAAAATTTCGCCTTCGTGATATTCGCTTGTAAAAATGGTATCGGTTCGCAGCACTTTGAGTGTGACCATTTTGCACACAAAACGCCGATGCTGATTTCGCAGCAGTGCGCCGGGCAATAACCCTGCCTCACACAGAATTTGAAAACCATTGCAAATACCTAAGACGGGCTTGCCCATTTTGGCATGCCGAATGACTTCTTGCATGATAGGCGAAAAGCGTGCGATGGCGCCGGCACGCAGGTAGTCGCCGAAGGAAAAGCCACCGGGCAAGATGATGACATCACTGTCTTCAAGGTCTGCCTGTTTGTGCCAGAGCAATTTTGCTTCTGCATTTGGAAGCGATTGGCAGACTGTCAGCGCATCGTGGTCGCAGTTGGAGCCCGGAAACACCACGATGCCGAACCGAAGTTTTGTCATAAAGTAGCAGTTGTGCGTCTATGAGCGATGAACATCGGAGAGCTCCTCGACTTCAATATGAAAATCTTCCATCACGGGATTTGCCAACAATTTCTTGCACGCCGATTCGGTTACAGCAGTTGCGGCTTCAAGTGTGTCGGCTTCAATCTCCAGCTCGATATACTTGCCGATGCGCGCCGATTTTACCCCTGTGTAAGATAAACTCTGGAGCGCATGCAAGACGGCTTTGCCTTGCACATCAAGAATGGATTTACGAAGTGTAACGAGCACTTTGGCTTTGAAGAGCATAGAACAGTTAGGGCTATTTTTTTCTTTGACACATTCCTTCCACTTGGTGGAACCTATCGTGCAACGCGGTCAGCGCCGCTTTTACTTCTTGGTCTGACGCATTTTTTGCAATCATCTCTGCCAGTGCTTGAGACTCCTTGACCAGCGAATCCATCACCGCTTTGAACTCGGGCTTGGTGGTGTAGTTTTCAGGCACAGCCGATGCCGCCCAGTCTTTTGCTCGTGCCGCCAGTTCATTTGCACGCTGGCGAATCGGCTTGAAGTCTCCATCTTCTAACGGGTGATAAGTCTCTGCCATCACGGCGTGAAAGTCATCCAATTCTTTCCATGTTTTTAGGGTCGATGAAACAGTCTTTGCATCAGATGCTGTGGTGGCTGGCGTCTCTGTTTGAGCAGTTTTGTTATCGGCTTTAGGCTGGGCGCATGCCATTAGCCAGAGCATGGAAAAGAGCACGATAGATGTTCGATGCATGGCGATTAAGATGGTTGTTTTTTGGAAAAGTCACTGTTTGTCAGTGAGTTTGGTTCGGTAATTTTTTCAGTCGGCATTTCTTCAAAGAAGAAATCGTAGAGTGAGCGTGCGATGCCTGCCAAAATGTAGCACAGCATGACCACAAGGAGCCCTTTGGCTTGAAATGACAGAATGATGACGCTTGCAATAATGAGCAATGAAAATTTGAGCGGTCGTTTTCGGAATTCTTCTTGTGTGGGCTTAGGCAGTTTTTCGTAGCGCACTTTGCTTATCATGAGCAGTGGCAACACGAGTGATAGGGCAATCAGCACCCAGACTTTTTGCTCATCGGTCAGGATGTTTTCGCTCGAGAACCACACGGCACAGGCTGCGACAGTCATGGCTTGTGAGGGTGTTGGCAGTCCTGAAAAGTAATCCTTGTAGCCCGTAAATTGCGAGTTAAATCGAGCCAAGCGCAGTCCGCTGCCAATCATGAGCATGGCGCTAAGCAGCAGTCCTACCAGCCCCAATACTTCCAGTCCTGACTTGTAGGCTAAAAATGCTGGTGCGGCGCCAAACGAGACCAAGTCGGAGAGTGAATCGAGTTCTAAGCCGAAGTTAGATGATGAATTGGTTAGCCGAGCGATGAAGCCATCAATGGTATCGAAGAGCGCGGCGAAAATAATGAACCAGCCTGACGCCACAAGGTCGCCGCTACTTGCGGTGACAATAGAGGCATAGCCACAGACCATGTTCATCACTGTGAAAGTCGATGGCACAGCGGCGCGTGAGACATGCGGCATCTGCATCCGCTTCATCTTGAAACGCCGCCGTGAGCGTGGCTTTTTATACTTCTCAAGCCCCTGCGCGCTGGCAGATAACCAATCCTTTAAGTCCTGCACCTGTCAAATTTTCTTTTCTCAAAATCCGTCTCTCAAAGATAGAGATTTTCTGGCAAAACAGGGGCAGATTTGCACGGCTCTCTCAGCTCATGCCGTCGGTGTTGCATGCCAGCGTGCATGTGCAGTTGTTTCTTCTACTCCTGCGGCGGACTCTGTGCCAAGGCTTTTTCGATTGCTTGCTTCATCTCTTCTGACTCGGGGGATACGGCACTTTCAAAGCGTGCAAGGATTGAGCCATCTCTGCCGATTAAAAATTTTTCAAAATTCCATTTTATTCTGCCCGGCGGATTGGCATTTGCCGTTAGCCATTGATAGAATGGATGAGCATTTGCACCATTTACATCAATCTTATCCATCAGGTCGAACTTTACACCATATCGGCTTGTGCAGAATTGCAAAATTTCTTCGTTCGTGCCCGGCTCTTGCGCACCAAATTGGTTACATGGAAAGCCCACAACACTCAAGCCTTTAGACGAGTATTGCTCATGCAGCGCTTCCAAGCCGCGATACTGGGGTGTATAGCCGCATTTTGACGCTACATTTACCACCAGCATCACTCGCCCCCTGTAGTCAGAGAATTTTTTGGTCTCACCCGTAATGGTTTTGAAAGTAAAATCAGTCGTTGTCATGTGATTAAGCATTTTGAGTCAGTGTAGTACTCTTAATTTCGGGCACAGATGCGGCAACTGGTAAATAAATGTGGAAGGTTGTGCCCTTGCCTTTTTCGCTCTCAAGCTCAATAACCCCACAGTGATTCTTAATAATTCCATACGTTACCGACAGTCCCAGCCCTGTGCCTTTGCCCACTTCTTTTGTGGTGAAGAAAGGCTCGAACACTTTTGCCTGCATTTCTTTGGGTATGCCGATGCCATTGTCAGAGACTTGGATATGCACGTAGGTTTTGTTTGCATCGAGCCCGAGGCGCGAGTAGGTAAGTGGCTCTTGCAGCAATGCAGTTGTAAAAGTGATGCACGACTTACCGTTTTCCAATAGATGCGGTTGCGCCGCTTCGCTGGCGTTTAGCGTGAGATTGATGAAGACCTGTTGCAACTGGGTTTCATCAGCATAAATATCCGGCAAATCTGGTGCTAAATTTTTTTGAATGACGATGCGCTTGTCAATCGTGTGCTCCAAAATTTCCAGAGCGCTCAGAATTGCTTGATTTACGGATATTTGTTTCGGTGTAAATTTGCCTTGACGCGCAAATCCTAACAGTTGCTGTGTCAGTGCTGCAGCACGCATGGTAGCAGATTCTATGCGCTCGAGCGGTTTTTGAATAGCGGCAAGCGAGGCACCGTGCATTTTTGCCAGTTCAAGATTGCCCAAGATTGCTCCAAGTAGGTTGTTAAAGTCATGGGCAATGCCGCCCGTCAGTGTGCCGATAGCTTCCATTTTTTGCGCCTGAATCAGCTGCGCTTGCAACTTTTCACGCTCGCGCTCGGCACGATATTTTTCTGTATGCTCAACCGCTACGCCTAATACTCCAATAATTTTTTGCTCATCATCATACAGTGGACTCAAGTGATACTCAAAAAACAGTTCATCAAACATTGCATTGTGGCGGACCCTTTCACCCGAGAGCGCTCGCCCAATGTCTTGCAAAAACACAGTATTCTGCGAAAAGAGCTGATAGACAGATCTTCCTACCAATGACTCTGAGTCGTAGCCCAGTAGCTCCAATCCTTTCCCGACAGCAAACGAAAATATGCCCAGCGCATTGAGCGAGAATAGCACCACAGGATTGTTCTGGATGATTTCGCGCAGTTGCTCTTGTGTTTTTTTCAGTTCCAATTCAGCTTGTCGCCTTTCGGTTACATCTTCCAGCACGCAGAGCAAGCCATTTGGCTTATGCTCATCGGTGTAGAGTTTTGCCATGGAGAGCAGGACAATGCGTTCTTTGCCGCTATGGTGGCTGAGATAAATCACATCACCTTGCCAGAGTCCCTCCTGCTCCAAGGCTTGCTTTGCGGCTTGACGGCTTTGCTTGTTTGGATACCTATAGCGCATAACCTCTTCACTGCGCCTACCGAGTATCTCTGCTGCAGATTTACCATGAAAACTTTCAGCGGCAGGGTTGCAATATCGAATCTGTCCTTGCGTATCTATGGCGATGACCACCTCTCTCATCTGATGCAAGATGCGAGATTGGAACTGCAACTGTTCTTCCGACGCCTTGCGGTCTGAAATGTCAATTGATATACAACATGCGCCGATAATTGTCTCGTTGGTGTCACGCACGGGCGCAATGCGGACTTCATACCAGCGGGTCTTTCCGTCTGCAACGAGTGGCGTTTCGTAATGCACAAACTCGCCTTGAAGAGCGGCATTGAGAGACTGTTTGAGCTTGCTGGACTGCGGCGTCTCTATGCCTAAGATGAAATCGCCAATCTGCACTGGTTTGCCACAATAGCCCACTTCACTTTGCATGGCTTGCTGATTGCAGGCACGCACTTGATAGTTGCAATCGAGCAGCACGATTGCATACGGCACACTGTTGAAGATTGCCTTGAGTTCTGCTTCCGACTGGCGCAGGATTTCTTCGAAGCGCTTCTTTTCACTGACATCTTTGATTGTGCCTGTGGCTGCTGGTTTGCCCTCGTAGAAAATTTCAGCAATGGTGATGATGACGGCTACACGCTTGCCATTTTTGCACAGTAGTTCAGCATCGTATTCGTCAGTAATTTGTTTGCCTTGTCCAAAGGCAGCAAATGTTTCTTCAAATTTTGACCGATATTCTGGCGCAATGATGTCAAAGCATAGCCGACCTGTCAGTTCTTCAAGTGTGTATCCCAGCATGTTTAGCAGGGCACTATTGGCAAAGACAAACTTTGAGTCTTGAATGAGATAAACTCCATCTTTGCTGCTGCTGACGAGGGCGCGATAGCGCTCTTCCGATTGCCTAAGTGCCAGTTCATTGAGTTTGCGCTCGGTTATATCACGTGTGACCCCAACGACTAACCAACAGTTTTGCTCGGCATCAAAACGCGGGGAGAGCACCGCCGAGAGCCAACGCAAGTGCCCGTCTTTGTGATGAAAGCGATACTCCAGCGCCACTTGCTGACCCTCAAAAATTTTTGCGTATGCGCTTTCTATGACCTGCTTCCTATCTTCTTCATGTACGTTGTTCATCCACAGGGACTTATCGCGCATCATCTCTTCGCCAGTAAAGCCGAAGATGCTACTGCAAGAAGGGGAAAAAAACTCGTATTGAAAATCTCGGTTGGGATAGACACGAAAGAGATAGACGCCATCTGTGATGTTATCCAAAATTGTTGTGAGCTTTGCATTCGATTCTTCCATCGCCTTTGTGGCACGCATCACTTCGGTCATGTCTTCCACTTCTGCCACAAAGTAAGCAGGACTACCATCTGCGTTTTTGGCTAAGCCGACCTGCACGCGTACATGCACGGGCTCGCCATTTTTGCGCAAGTAGCGTTTGTGTAGCGAGTAGGTTTGCACTTCTCCGCTGAGCAGTTTTTCATCTTGCTCTGTGGATATAGCCAAGTCGTCTGGATGCGTGATTTCTTGGAAGGTCATTTCCAGAAGTTCATCTGCAGTGTAGCCCAGCATGTTGCAGAATGCGGGATTGACATCGCTGAAGCGCCCATTGAGCATGCATGTAAAAATGCCAATCGGTGCCGTGTCAATGGTGCGGCGCAGGCGCTCTTCACTTGCACGCAGATGCTCTTGCATTTGCGTGCGCTCAATGACCACACTTGCTACACTGGCGGCTGACTCTACCAATTCTATTTCCATGCTATCTGGTCGACGCGGTTCTGCCGCATACAGCACTAGCATGCCCAGTATTTGCTGTTTTGCTCCAAGAATAGGCTGTGCCCAGCATGCGCCTAACCCAAAGGTTTCTGCAAGGTTGCGGTAGTCTTCCCAGAGTGGGTCAGTTTGCAAATTCTCTGACACGACGCGCTTTTTCAGATGTGCCGCTGTGCCAAACGAGCAATTGTTCATGGCAATCTTTATTCCATCAATTCGCCTGACATATTCATCTGGCAGGCTTGGCGCCGCACAGATTTTTAGTTTGTCTCGCTCTACCAGCATTACACTGCACAACCAATCGGTCATATAGTTTTCTATGCTCAAGCACATTTCATTCATCACCTCGCTTAGTGCCAAACCGTTCATCATCTGCTCGAGCATGCGAGTTTGTATTTTGCGTTTTTCGCTTTGCTGGCGCCGCTCAGTGATGTCTCGCACGGTCAGCACAATGGCTTGCACAGTGGGATTATCTAACTCACTGCATCCACGAACTGAAATGACGCGCCGTGGGCTTTGCGGTAGTTTCAGACGTAGCTCCAACGAGTCTGTGTATTCGCGCTCGGGATGTTCAATAATCTCTTCAAGTCGGTCTCGCATAAGTGGGCGGTCGTCGGGATGCACAAAATCGAAGAAGTTTTTGCCCTTCAGGGTCGCAGTAGTGCCGTTGAAAATTTTCTCGGCAGCAGGGTTTGCATAGACAATTTGAGCTTGTCTATCTATTAGCAAAATTGTATCAGAGAGCTGCTCGACAATGGTGCGAAAGTCTATTGCCCCCACTTGCTCAGCGCGCTCTGCTACTTCAAGGGAACTGGATGGTGCTGTGTTTATTGCAGTGTTGGCTTCTTGCTCGCTCTTAGCTTGCGGCTCTTCCACATCAGCGGCGGTAGCAGGTAGCGGCGATGCCATCGCCTCGCTTTCTGGGCTTTGCGTTCTCTCAATTTCGTCAGTGGCAGGCAACTGGTCTGACGCTATGCTCTTTCCATCTTCTTCAGGCAAAAATGGACTCGCTTCGTCGGCACGCTCTGCCTGCTCTTGCTCTGCATCGAAAAATGGACTTGCTACTTGGTCTTCTACAAATGGACTTTCTGTTGGCGCAAGTTTTGCGTCATCTTGTTGGCTCAACGCTGTGTCTGTGTCTGGCGTCTTGCTTTCTTGAAGTGGGGTCATGCTGGGCTGTTCAGGCAGTGCAGTTGATGTTGCAGTGCCTTTGACCACTGTTGGTGTAGTTCCAGCCGGTTCGCTGGCGGTTGGCGCAGTAGGTTGCATTGGCTCTGCTCGGGTCTTAGGCGTTTGGGTTAGTGCCGCTACTTTTTGAAGGGCTTCCTGAATGGCGCTGGCTAAATGCTGTCGATGTTCTTTGAAGACATAATCAGCGGCACCGTTTTCCAGCATTTTTAATGCCACCGCCGCCTCCCGCACTTCGGAGAAGACGATAAAGGGCACAAGCGGTCGCTTGCGTCGTAGTAGCTTAATAGCTTTTTCTGCTGTGCCGTCAGAGAGTTGATACTCAGAGATGACAACATCGTAGGAACTCTCATCCAATTCCTCTTCGAACTCTTGCAATGAACTTATGCGCTCAATGATGCAATCTGGGAAAGCGCTTTTCAGTGTCAAGAGTGTTAGAGCAGCATCGGCTAAGTTTGGCTCAAGATGAAGTATGCGTATCGGCATGATGCGTTTGGGAAATCCAATTCATGACTAAAAAGTAATACTCCTGTCAAGGATTCAAAAACTCGATGCAGTCTGTGCATAACCTACTCGAACAGAGCTTCGGTAAATTTCTGTCGGTCAAAAATCTGCAAATCTTCAATTTGCTCACCCACGCCGATGTATTTGACCGGGATGCTGAGTTCATTAGCAATTGCAATTACCACACCGCCCTTTGCTGTGCCATCGAGTTTGGTGAGAATTAGCCCTGTAACTTCCACAGTTTTCATGAATTCCTTGGCTTGGTTGATGGCATTTTGTCCCGTTGAGCCATCGAGCACGAGCAGGACTTCATCTGGTGCAGTCGGTAACTTTTTTTTCATGACGCGCTTAATTTTGGCTAATTCTTCCATCAGGTGCGTTTTATTGTGCAAGCGTCCTGCTGTATCGACCAGCACCACATCTATTTTTTTGGCGATAGCGGAACTGAGGGCATCGAACACCACAGCACCTGGGTCACTACCTTGTCCATGCGCCACAACTGGCACACCAGCACGTTCTGCCCAGATTTCAAGCTGTTCTGTGGCGGCTGCGCGGAATGTGTCAGCAGCAGCAATGAGCACCGACTTTCCTGCTTTTTTGTAGTTGTATGCCATTTTGCCTATACTAGTAGTTTTACCCACGCCATTGACACCAACAATCATGATAACATATGGGGTATGGGGTAAGGGCGCTTCAAAATCTACAATCGTTGTCTGGCGCGCATCGAGCATCATTTTTTGGATTTCGTCGCGCACCATTTTCTGCAGTTCTTCTTCGTTCATGTAGCGCTCTTTTTTGGCGCGCGCACTAATAGCTTCCACAATTTTGAGTGTGGTCTGCACCCCGACATCTGCGGCAATAAGAATCTGCTCTAATTCCTCCAAAAACTCATCATCAATCTTTGTTCTGCCTTTTACCAAGCGTGAGATTTTGCTGGTCAGCGACTCACGCGTTTTTTTCAAACCTTCTTTGAGACGCAAGATTTTGAAGGCATCAAAAAATCCCATCGTGCTATTTTTAAGGTTATTTTTGCAGAATTAGGTGCTCAGTTATATGCTCAAAACTTTGCAATTATTTGCAAGACACCCTTAGCTTAAAGCCCACCAGTCGCACTTTGCTACGCACCACTTGCCGTCAGTAGCTTTGTTTCCATCAGGTTCAAAGACTTTTATATCTTTTCAATATAAAACTTCCTTGTGCAATGTCATTTACGCGGGTTTCCGAAATCGGGGAGTTTGGCTTAATTGAACGCTTGCATCAAATTGTTCAGCCTACTGAAAAAGAGCTTGCCACACTCAAAAAAGGCATCGGTGACGATTGCGCCGTCATCGATTTACAAAACGGCAAGTATCAAGTCATCTCTACCGATTTGCTTTTGGAACACATTCATTTTGATTTACTGACCACGCCGCTTGAACACTTGGGCGCAAAGGCTATCAGTGTCAATGTCTCTGACATTTGCGCCATGAACGCTATGCCGCTCTATGCTACCGTTTCAGTAGCACTCTCTGAAAAAATCTCAGTAGAGATGATGAGTGCTCTCTACAAAGGCATGAAAGAAGCGGCTGAACAGTATCATATAGCTATTGTTGGCGGCGATACTTCAGCTTCAACCGCTGGGCTGGTTATTTCCGTCACAGTAGTCGGTGAGGTTGAAAAAGAGAAACTCACCTATCGCCATGGTGCATGCGTTGGTGATTTGATTTGTGTAACAGGCGATGTCGGTCGTTCTTACTCTGGCTTGAAAGTGCTCATGCGTGAGCGCGAGCTTATGCTGCAGTTTCTTGCCGAAAATCCTGACCAGACGAAAGAGTCATACCAGCCCGACCTTGCTGAGTATCAGAAGGCAATTGAGAAACATCTTTTGCCGAAAGCTCGGCTCGATATGGTTAGGCTCTTTGCGCAACTTCATTTGGTGCCAACTGCCATGATTGACATCTCGGATGGCTTAGGCTCTGAAATCAAACACATTTGTCAGCAGTCTGGCGTCGGTGCACTGATTGAAGAAAGTCGTATTCCCATTCTTGCTGAAGTGCGCGAAATTGCCAGCGAGTTTGAAGACGATGCGCTCACATATGCGCTCTTCGGCGGCGAAGATTACGAGCTTTGCTTTACCATCAAGCCCAGTGATTTCCCCAAAATTGAAACCATTAAAGACATTAGCGTTATCGGCAAAATTCAGCCGAAAGACTTTGGCATCAAGCTGCGTGACATTTACGGTCATGAAGAAGATCTTTCACAATACTCAGGCTTCGAGCATTTTGCTAAGCCTCAGCCAACCGAGACCGAAGATACCGAAGAGCACAGCCATGAACACGAACATGACGAAGATGTCTGGGACGAAGACCCTTCGTGACACAGCTTGTTTAGGCAAGTTCTATTTTTCACACAAAAGTTTTTTATTTTTCCCCCAAGTCTTCCAGTAACCTTTTTTCAACAGAATCATCATGTCGGACCGTTATAGCCAGCTTTTTGCCTCCTACACAGACGCCATTACTTACGAGCATCTTCCGAAAGAGACCATTCATGAGGTCAAGCGCCGCATTTTGGATAGCTTTGGCACGGCTATGAGTGCTATCGGTGAGGACACGCCAAAAGCCGTGCGCAATTACGCATATGACTATGCGCTGGCGCCCGGTCAGCGCGGTGCTACGCTCTGGGGTACTGCCACGAAAACTCCGCCTGAAATCGCTGGCTTTGTCAACGGCGTTGCCGTCCGTTATCTTGACTTCAACGACACTTATCTTTCCAAAGAGCCACTGCATCCTTCGGACATGATTGGCGCCTTAATGGCTCTTGCTGAATGGAACGGCAATTCTACGCGTGACCTTATCACCGCACTAGCTATCGCTTATGAAATTCCCATTAACCTCTGCGATGCTGCCAGCTTGCGCAAACATCGCTGGGACCATGTCAACTACATCGCCATTGGCACAGCCTGTGGAGCAGCCAAGCTCTTAGGCTTGAAAGGTGAACAAATCGAGCATGCCATTTCTATTGCAATTGTGCCACATGCTTCAATGCGTCAGACTCGTGCTGGGGAGCTCTCGATGTGGAAGGGCGCCGCTGCCGCCAACTCGGCACGCAATGGAGTGTTTGCCGCTCTACTTGCCGCCAAAGGCGTCACGGGGCCATATCAACCATTTGAGGGCGAAATGGGCTTCTTCCGACAATTGCTCAACGGTGAAAAGTTTGATGATAAATGCCTTGAAGGCTTGCAAAAACATACGCCTCCACGACGCATTCTCGACACCTATATCAAGTTTTGGCCCGTGGAGTATCATGCACAAAGCGCTGTCGATGCCGCCCTGCAACTGCATAAACAGCTCAATGGCGCTAAGCTCAAATCCCTGCACATTGATACCTTCAAAGCTTCTTACGAGATTATTGCCAAAGACCCTGAAAAGTGGGAACCCAAAACACGCGAAACTGCTGACCACTCTCTTCAATACATCACACTTGTTGCCCTAATGGATGGTAAGATTACCAAAGATTCATTCTCCCGTGAGCGCATCTTCGACCCCACTACGCGCCAGATGCTCAAAAACAATGTTACACTGGCTGAAGACCCGAAGCTGACAGAAGGTTATCCTCTCGGTATTCCGAATCGCATTACGGTTACTACAGACACAGGACAGACGCTTTCTCTGGAAGTGAGTTTTCCACGCGGACATGCCAAAAATCCCATGACCGATGATGAAGTCATTGAGAAACTTGCTGCCAATACCGAGCACTGCTGGACTGCGGCACAGCGCGACCGCGTAGTTGATATGGTATTCAATTATGAAAAATACACCGTCTCTGACGTTGTCGCAGCGATTCGTATTTGAGCTCTGCATTTTAGGGGCATGGAGCATGATTATTAGACCCTTGTAATTCGTCATCTAATTTCGCTGATATGACATGGTTAGTTCGTGAAGGCACATCGCTTTCTGCTGGGGCTCGCCTGAAAGCCCGCTTGCAGCAACCGCAAATCTTGAAGGTGCCTGGCGTGTTCAACGCATTAGTGGCTTTATGCGCACAGAAAATTGGCTTCGAGGCGGCTTATTTTTCTGGTGCGGCTTTTTCTGCCTCAATGGGACTGCCTGATTTGGGACTGTTTACCCTTTCAGAACTTGCCGATGCCGTGCGTTCAATTACGCGTGCAACCCATCTTCCGCTCATTGTCGATGTTGATACTGGCTTTGGTGAAGCACTCAATGTCATGCGCACGGTTAAAGAGCTTGAAGATGCCGGTGCAGCTGCGGTGCAGATTGAAGACCAAATCATGCCTAAAAAATGTGGTCATCTCGATGGCAAGGAAATTATCAGTGCCGAGGAAATGATTGAGAAAATTCGTGCCGCAAAGGCTTCACGCAAAGAGCTTTTGATTGTGGCGCGCACCGACGCAAAAGCAATTGCCGGTATCAGTGAAACCATTCGTCGAGCAAACCTCTACGCAGAAGCAGGTGCCGACATCATCTTTCCTGAAGCCCTTCAAAGTGCTGAAGAATTCAAACTGGCAGCACGCGAAATTCATGCGCCACTTTTGGCAAACATGACCGAGTTTGGCAAAACACCTTACATCAGCGCACCGCAGTTTGAGGACTGGGGCTACAAAATTGTCATCTACCCTGTTACTTCACTGCGCGTGGCTATGAAAGCTATCGAAGGCGTCTTTACAGAATTGATGAACACTGGCTCACAAGAAGCGTGGCTGAATAGGATGCAAACGCGTCAGGAACTCTATGAGCTCATTCGCTATCATGATTATGAATCTGCCGATAAAACCTTTTCGGCTCATCAAGCCACTTCATCGTAAAGGCTCGTGCTCACTTGCCTGCTTTGTTGAGCAAGTAAGGCTTGTCTTTTAGGGTTGTACCTGACACGGCTCGCCCTGTGCCTCTTTGCATGGCGCAGTCAGCCTAGTGAATTGAGCTTTCTATCAACATGCTTAAACTCTGAAGTTTATGAACGAACAATTTGTCCCTGGATTGGAAAATGTTCCAGCTGTCAAAACGAAGGTCTCTGCTCTAGATGTGGTCAAAGAAAAAATCATCATTCGTGGCTACGACCTTATTGAGTTAGCACAGGCGGTGCCCTATCTTGATGTGGCATACTTGCTCATCTACGAGCACTTGCCTACTGCCAGTCAAGCCAAAGACTTTGCGTCGCTTATCCAGCAGCAGATGCACATTCCCGATGCGATGTATGACATTTTCCAAGCCTTGCCTAAAGGCATGGACGCAATGGATTTGCTCCGCACAGGTCTCTCGATTCTTGCTGGCTACGAAGACCCTCAGCTTCTGAACGACAACTCTAAAGCCGCAAACATCCAGAAGGGTGTGAAAATTCTTGCTAAGGCACCAGTCATCATGGTCAATGCCTATCGTGCCAATCAAGGCTTACCATTTGTCAAGCCAGATTCTTCGCTCTCATTTTCTGAAAACTTTCTCTACATGATTCAAGGCACGAAGCCTGATGCCGAAACCACCAAAATGTTTGACCTCATTTTGACCTGCTACATTGACCATGAACTGCCAAACTCTACTTTCACTGCACGCGTCATTGCCTCGACGCTTTCAGACATGTATGCCGCTATTGTAGGCGCCGTTGCCTCGCTGAAAGGTCCGCTTCATGGCGGTGCAAACGAAGCCTGTGTGCGCATGATGCTGGAGGTCTTGCAGCAGGGCGGTTCTGCCAAAGCTGAAGAGATTATCATGGCAAAACTGGCGCGCAAAGATAAAATCATGGGCTTTGGTCACCGTGTCTATATGAAAAAGTATGACCCGCGCGCTTTGCTGCTCAAAGATTATGTGCCAAAGCTCGTGCATCGGCACAAAGATGGCGAAGAGCTCTATAAAATTTTTCAAATCATTGAAAAAGTCATGGCGCGTGAGAAAGGCATTTATCCGAATGCCGATTACCCAATTGGCTTGATGTTTTACTTGCTTGGTATTCCTATTGACCTTTATACACCGATTTTCTTTTGCTCGCGCATCGCTGGTCTTGTGGCGCATGTTACGGAGCAGCACGCCGATAATCGCTTGATTCGTCCCCGCGCACTCTACGAAGGTGCCATGGATTTACATGTATCGGCGCAACCTTCTTAAATGGATGCGCACACGGCTAACGAAGCGCCGCATGAGCTCACCCTGTCTGCGGGCGCCGCACCTATCTTCTTTGCAAGAAAGGATACAAGAGGGTAGGGTCAGACTTGCCCTTTTGTTTTTGAATTTGTGCGAAAGTTCTCATGCTGAGCGCACCTTGTTCAGAATCTTCAACAAGAACTCAATTTTATTCCAACGGTAGTAAAGCGATAAGACAGCTACTGTCCCCAGAAACACGAGGATGAGTGATTTTGCACTAATCAGCGGAAGTTTGTCGGAGAAGCACAGCGCAAGCAAAAGTCCAACAGCAATTACGCACATTACGAGGCATGAAATGAGTTGAAGCCACTTTGCAAGTTTCAATTGCCCTTCTATCCACGCTTCATCTTGTGATAAATCCTTCGGCGGGACACGGCGAATTGGACTCACTTTCAGGAATTGAACATCCTCCTGCTTTAACTCTGCTTTAATCATATTGCGAAGTTCTTCGCGCAAGGCATCTTGTGAGATGACTTCTTGGGATTGCATAATTTGCCTCCGTGAAAAAAGTTTCGGTTGGTGCGGACGAAATTACGGTTTTGTTAGCCAAAAACCAATTCAAAAGAATACAGATTGAAATGACACAAAAAAGTGCTCGGAATGACACCGCCTTGTCATGCTGAACGAAGCGCAAGCGCAGTGAAGCATCCATACTGGATTCCTTGCTCTGGCTCGGAATGACAAAAAAGTGTTCGGAAGAACAAGAACGGTGCTTGCAATGACAGCAGGTAGCACTTACTCATTTTCAATTTTCCCACTGTCAGGTTGTTGCTCATTCTTCTTTATTTTACATGCACTTGGTTCAATTACTGCATGCACCCATGACGAAAGCTCAAGCTGAAAAGGAAATTCAGCGCTTGCGCCAAGAAATTGAGCGCCACAATTATCACTACTATGTGCTGGCGCAACCTCTCATTTCTGACTATGAATTCGACCAGCTGATGGAGCGCTTGATGGCGCTCGAGCAGCAGTTTCCCGAACTGATTACGCCCGATAGCCCCTCGCAGCGTGTGGGCGGCAGTGTCACGAAAATCTTCCCAATTGTCACACACAGGCGCCCGATGCTGTCGCTTGCCAATACTTACTCTGCACAAGAGCTGCAAGACTTCTATGAACGCATCGAGAAAAATTTGGCTCGTGAAGGTATCTCATCGTTTGAGTTTGTTGCAGAACTTAAATACGATGGGGTTGCTGTCAGTTTAATCTATCGCAACGGTCTTTTCGTGCAAGGTGCAACGCGCGGCGATGGCATTAGCGGCGACGACATTACCGCAAACCTTAAGACCGTTCGCACCATTCCTCTGCGACTGCGCACCGACACGCTCTCTCCCACTGTGATGGATTTGCTTTCAAGTGAAGTGGAAGTGCGCGGCGAAGTGCTCATGCTCAAACAGGATTTTCAAAAGCTCAACGCTCAACGTGCTGAAACTGGTGAACCGCTTTTTGCCAACCCACGCAATGCTGCGGCAGGCACACTCAAGCAGCAAGACAGTCGCGAAGTGGCTAAGCGCAACCTCACATTCGTTGCTTATCAACTCGACAGTGATGCCCTCTCAGATGAGGTTACACACTTTGAGCGACTTGAGCTCCTGAAAACCTTGGGCTTTTACCTTGGATGCGGCGTAGAGCGATGCCGCTCACTTGAGCAAATTCAGGCTTTTCTCAAATCGTGGGAAGAAAGACGCGACACACTACCTTTTGAAATTGATGGTGCGGTGCTCAAACTCAACGACATGCGTCAGCGAGCCTTGCTGGGCGAAACGATGAAATCGCCGCGCTGGGCTATTGCATACAAATTCTCGGCTCGACAAGCCGAAACTAAACTGCTAGGGGCTACATTTCAAGTTGGCAGAATTGGCACCATTACACCTGTGGCTGAACTGCAGCCTGTCAAACTTGCTGGCTCTACCATTTCTCGTGCCACGCTACATAACTTCGATGAAATCAAACGCTTGGATTTACATATCGGCGATACGGTCGTGCTTGAAAAGTCTGGTGATGTTATCCCAAAGGTTGTGCGCGCATTGCCTGAAAAGCGTCCAGCCGATGCCGTTGCGATTGAGGCGCCAACGCACTGCCCAGAGTGCCATACGCCGCTGATTCAGCCGCCAAATGAGGTCAATCTCTACTGTCCAAATGAACTGGATTGTCCTGCACAAATTCGTGGTCGGATTTTGCACTACGCATCCCGCCACGCTATGGATATTGAGCACTTGGGCGATGCCGTCGTCAGGCAGTTACTTCAAGCTAACTTGATTCGCGATGTAGGCGACCTTTACAGCTTGGACAAGTCTTCACTTTCTCGGCTCGAGCGCTTTGCCGAGAAATCGGCGCAAAATCTTTTGGATGCCATAGAGAAAAGCAAATCGCGCAGTTTCGAGCGGCTCATTTTTGGGTTGGGCATTCGTCATGTTGGGTTGGCTACGGCGCGTGCGCTTGCACAGCGTTTCCCTTCCATTGAGGCATTGCAAAATGCTTCGCTTGAGGATTTGCGTGAGACGGAAGATGTGGGCGATGTCATTGCCGAAAGCATCTACTCCTATTTCCGCAAGGAGCATAACTTAAAACTCATTGAAAAACTTGCCCGCGCTGGTGTTACACTCCGCAACACTGTGCGCATCACAATTGAAAATGAAAAAATCAAGGGCAAAACTTTTGTCTTCACTGGTACCCTTGCACACCTGACGCGCGAGGAAGCCAAAAATTTGGTTTTGGAACGCGGTGGGAAAGTGTCTGACTCGGTTAGCAAGCGCACGCACTATGTCGTGGCTGGTACTGCCGCAGGCTCTAAGCTCGAGAAGGCACAAGCATTAGGCATCACGATTTTGAGCGAAGCCGAGTTTATGAACATGTTAAATCACAGCTCATAACTCTGAAGCTGCTCTTTGAGTTTTTGAATTTGTTGCAGATGTGTTTCGGCGTGGTCGGCATAGAGTTTTACCCAACCTGCCAGCGTAATTTTTCCCAGTTTAGGATGTAGCCCAGCTTTCTCGAAGGCTTCGCGTGGTAAGGACTTGAGCAAAGCCGTTGCATGCTTACGCAGGGTTTTGAACACTTGCAGTGCCAGTTGCTCATCACTACTGTTGTAAGTGTAGCGTTCTGCCAGCGCATCTTGGTCGTAAGCCATCAGTGTTGGCGGGTTGTCTTTCGAGGCAGATACGATTTGGTGCATGCGTGCAATGCCGACGATTTCTGAATCTGCAAGATGGCAGACAATCTCACGGATTGACCACTTCTTTGGGTTTGGTTTCCATCTAAGTTTGGCCTCGGGAAGCCGCTCGATTGCTAGTTCAAGTTTGCTGGGTGCTCTGGCGTAGCGGTCAATATTGTCTTTGTAGGAGAGCTCTCCTGCTGTTTCTGATGCCGCTGGTTCAAATGGATTCTTAATTGTCGCCATAGTAAGTGCCATTTGTGTTAGATGCATTCATGGCGTGGAGCAATTCTCTCACTTGCCATATCGCAAGCAGTCCAAACAGCACGCCAGATGCGCCTTGCAAAAGAAAATATCCGCTCTGTTCTACACGGTTCAGGTCAGCAATCATCAGAGCAAAACTTGCCCCTGAAAAGAAAGCTGAGAAAAATAGTAGCCACACCGCACCTTTTGATGACTTTGAAACTATCATTGTCAGACGGTAATAGCATTACCACGATAAATTCTTGAGCGATAGCGTGATTCTTCAGGTGTCGGCAATGGTGCAGTGGTCAGCAAGCATGCCGTTACGAAGCGCTCGAGTTCTTCTTCAATTTCACTTTCGGTGCGCGGCTTTTCCGACTTGGCTCGGCGCGTCAAATCCACTTGATTGACTGCTGCATGATGAATGAGTCGTTCATTTTCTACGCCAAGTGTTGCCGTCAGGCTGTGCAGCGTGGTTTTGATGAAATTTGCTAGTGCAAACTCCTCATCTGTTGAGCGCTGCGAGGTCTTTGGTGTAACCAGCACGATTTGCATCTCGCCCAAGAGTGAGCATTTGCGTGCAATGCGGAAGTGGAAGGTTAGGTTATTTTCAATGAGTTCTTCAAAATCCCTTTCGTTGAAGACATTTTCCCAATTGCCTGATTTATCTGCCACTAAGGGCTTGATGGGAATTGGCTCAAAGGGCATGGACACTACTGCATGCGGTCTGCCAAAGTCTGCCACAGCCTTATCAATTGCATCTTCGAGTTGCATGCCGATGGCGCGTACATGCAGTCGCCCTGTTTTCTCCCATTCTGGGAAGCGCAAACGAAATTGCTCAGCAATATAGGTGCTCTTTGTCAGCAGAACGACTTGCTTGACTTTATACTCGCCAATGTATGCTCGCGTTAGGCGTGCGGCTTCTTCAAAGAGATATTCACTGAAAATGTAAATGGTTTTGCCCTCAAATTGTGCCAGTCGTTCTTGCTTGGGTTTGCCGAAGAGTTCGCCTTCTGTGACCGTGCGGTCAAATCGCAACCCGCCTGATGGATGGAAGGTCTCGCCGGAGACTCCACCAGCGGCAAGGTAATGCACTGTGGCTAATGCAATATCTTCTTCGGTTGGCATGCGTTTCAAATAGAGCATGCTCAAGATGCCATCGTGAATCTTCTTTGCTTCGCGCAAAAGAAACTCGCGGCTGAAAAACTCTTCGGTTGGCAGTGGCAGGTCGCGTAGGAATTTTGCCCCAAGTTCAGGGTCTGTAAGGTAGCAGCCAACTTTGAGGCGCTCAATGAACTTTTCTGCAATGCCTTTATCCATCAGGTGCGTGTAGGATGCGCTGTGACTATCAGCAGTGTTTCGGATGTGATGAGCCATCATTTGCAGGCGCTGATGAACGGTCGCTCCGTCTAAAAGTTCGTCGACACTATTGTGCTGCATTGATGCAAGCAGGTCTTCGATTTTTGCGCCGTCATTCAGAGCTTGAATTGTGGCAGCATAGAGGTCGTTGATGCGCTTGGTGGCTAAAATGAGTCGGCTACGCCGCTCGAAGAGTCCCGGCTGATTGCCTTCACCTGCTAAGCGTCTGCCCTCAACAGGTCCCGGTGCAATGGCATTGATGACCAGTTCAGGTCCTAAGAATTTTGCAAAACTCTCTGCCAGTGCGCGCTGTCCTGCTTTGCTTGCGGCGTAGTCGGCGCGATTGGGATAAGGTACAGCAACATACTTTTCACCACCAAAGTATGAACTGACATTCAGGATGTAGCCATAGCCTTGGCGTTTCATCAGGGGCAGGACCTTGCGCATGAGTGAAAAGTTGCTGATGAGATTAGCTTTTAGTGTGTGCCGCCAATCCTTGAGCGACATATCGACGACCATCGTTTCTGCCCCTGCAATGCCTGCATTGTTGATGAGGTAATCAATTCGTCCGAATTTTCGCACTGTAAATTCCACCAGTCTGTTCAGTGCATTTTCGTCGGCGACATCAACATTAGGCAGAATTGCCACGCGTTCTTCAGGTGAGGAATAGCCAATGCGCGTGATTTCTTCCACGATTTGTTTGCGTTTGGCTTCTAATTCAGCTTCTCGCCGTGCTGCCAGTACCACACGTGCACCAGCCAGTGCCAGCATTCGTCCAATTTCACCGCCGATGCCCTGAGACCCGCCCGTGATGACAGCCACTTTGCCCAAGTGCATACCGTAGAGCGAATCTACCAACCCAGATTGTGCTGGTTGCTCAACATATGCTGGCAGGTAGAGATTGATTTCTTCCAACTTCTTTGCTGTGTTAAGCAGCTCCAGCGCAAAGCCAGCAGTGAGATTGAAGTTGTTTTCTTCCTTTTGCGTAAAGCGCAGCAACTGATGCGCCACAATTTCGAACTTTTGTTTGCCCTGTGCTTTCAGTGTTGCCGCCTCGTCGCGCCAGATGCGAATAAGCTCCTCATTTGCCGCTCGCAGGATGTCGTGATAGACCGACCGCCCGTATGCAGGCGATGAGATGAAGACCACTCGCGGCGCTTCACGCAGTTTATCTTGCTCCTCGACAAAAAACTTCGCCAAAGATGAGGCAACTGCCAAAGTGCCCACAATTTCTTGGTCTAAGAACTTCTGTGCCAGTTCGTCGCTTGTATCAAGCAAGTAGGCATTCTGAAAGTTTTTCTCGCAGCGCGGTAAGACAATCACATTGTCAATAGGCGCATCACCGAGCAGTGCAGTAAAGAAGGCGTGTCGACTTTCTGCATCTAATGCATCGAAGTGCCGAATATCCAACTGCGGATACTCTGACTTTGCGCGTTCGTAATAGACTGGGTGTTGAAATACCAAAATCACGCCAGACTTTGCTTCCAGGAAGCGCTTGGCATAGCCGACCGCATCATCAATTTGGTCACCGGCAATGATGAGCACTTTCTTGCCCGTGCCGTCTGAAATGCGCAGGCGCGGACGACTTGTCAGTGTGGTGCGACTTTCTTCAGCAACTTGCATACCGTTCGTTACTTCAAACGCATGTCCTGCAAAGGCTTTCGATTCATCACTTGCCAAAAAGAGAATTGTATTTGCCACATCTTCAGCTTTCGGGAAAATTTTTGTCATCCCCCTCTCACTCTCGCGCTGCAAAATCATCTTGTCAAAGAAATGCTCTTGTGTTGCGCCTTCCTTCTGCGACTTGAGCTTATCCATGGCACTGAAGACGATGCGAATCCTATCTGTATCAATCGGACCGGGATAGACTATGTTGAGCCGAATGCCTTTTTGCGATAAGCCAAGTTCTCTTGCCATGTGCTTTGTTAGGGCATTGAGTGCCGACTTTGGCACGCTATATGCCGCTCGCCCGAAATACTCTGTGCGCGAGAAAATTGTGGAGACATTGATGACACTTGCACCTACAGATAGCACATCAAATGCAGCACGTGTCATCAGCCAAGTAATGCCTAAGATGTTACCAACTGCATCAAACACCGTTTCAGTATCGGCAAACCCTTGTTGCCGTAGGGCTTCCAGTTCAGCTTGTGTAAAAGGTAGATTTGCCAGTGTTTGTTTCGGACCTGCTGTACCTGCATTATTGACCAGCACATCAATCCTGCCAAATTCACGCTTGACTTGCTGCATGGCTTCATGCACCTCGCTCGGGTTTGCCGCATTGAACGCCAAAAGATAGAGGGACCTAGAACGCCCATTCTTCTCAGCTCCGAAGAGTTTATTCTTGAGGTTCTGTAGCTTCTCCCGATTACGACCTGTGATAATGCAGATTGCACCTTCCTCCAAAAATCTCTTGGTAATGATTTCACCAATGTTGCCTGCACCACCTGTAATCAGACAAATTTTCTCGGACAGTCTGCCACGCGATGATATTTCACTAGTGGGCTGTATAGCTTCGGATTGTCTCTCTTCTACTGGCATAGACATTTCTCCTTGCGTTGGCATGGTTTGTTTTGGACACCTACTAGTTTCAAAGTTAGAAAGAATCATCAACGAATAAAAATCCATTCATGCAAATCCAAACCCTCTACTTTGCAAAATGCTGTTGGCATAGGCTACATGCACAATAGTTGAGGACCATCGGGCAAAATTGGTAGCACGACTGCCGCAGAGGCAGTGTGTTCCGCTATGGTATCTCGGGTGGTAGGTCTTTTCAGGAAGGGCTTGTCGGCGTGACAGGATTTGAACCTGCGACCCCCACTACCCCAAAGTGGTGCGCTACCGGGCTGCGCTACACGCCGTTTTACTGCTTAAAAATCAAGCCACAAAGATACAACTTTACTCTGAAAAAATGCTAAAGATGCTTCTACGAAGTTCACTTTGCTTGCAGCAGCTGCAACTGTGGATAGCGTGTCTCATCTAAGGTCAACTGTAAGCGTAGGAGTGCCGATGCGTAGGTTTTTCCTTGAGCATCGAGCCTGAGTGATTTAGTACCGCCGCCACCTAAAGCCTCATGCAAAAGAAAGTTTAGTGCGCCGATGTTGGGCAGTTCGTAGCGCTCGACTTTGCCTTTGACCATTGAACCGAAATGTGCCTTGACAATTTCTGGTGTCAGTTCATTTTTAAGAATTTCATAGAATTCTGCTCGGCGAGCGATAACACCGATGTTGACTGTATCACCCTTGTCGCCACTGCGACCATGCGCCAGCTTGAACAGCATGACTTTCATTTTTCGGCTCTATGCGGGAGCTTACGGGTTGATGATATCATTGACGAAAATGAATGCCATGAGCACCAGCAGCGCCGTAAATCCTACTTGTTGGATTGCCATTTTGGTCTTGACTGGCAATTCCCTGCCCATGATGCCTTCGATGCTGTTCACTACAAATTGTCCGCCATCGAGCGCAGGGATGGGTAGAATGTTGATAAACGCTAGCGAGATTGATAGAATCGCCAAGAACCACAGAAAACTGCGTAAACCTTGTTCAGCAGTCTGTCCAGCCAGTTTGGCAATTTTAATCGGTCCGCCCAGAGACTTACGCACATCTTCTTGACCTGTAAAGAGCTTGCCGAATCCTTTTACGGTCATGACGGTCATCTTAACAGTTTGCGACAATCCTGCCGCAATTCCTTCGAAGAAGCCGAGCTTAAGATACTCGCGCTCCATTGATGCCACGCTGATACCGATTTTTCCACTTGCATTTGGGGTAACTGTCGCCATTTTTATTTCGCCTTGCGGGGTCTGCCATTCCAGAAGAATTTCTTTATTTGCATTCTCTCCTACAATGCGCACCAAATCGGACCAATCGTTGATGGCTACACCTGCCACGCGCAAGATTTTGTCGCCTTTCTTCAAACCCGTTCGTTCTGCAGGATAGCCACTAATCAGTTCCCCTACAATAGGCGGTGTCAGCGGTCGCAGTCCCTCGCCTTTAGTATCATTGATGCGCGTCATGATATTTGGCGGTGCATTGAGCGTGACAAGCTCCTGTCCGCGCCTGACTGTGTAGGTCAGTGTGCTATTTGTAAATAGTTCAGGGTCTAAGGCTTCCTCCCAATACTTGACCGGCTTGCCATTCACTTCCACAATCACATCTCCAGTCTGAAAGCCCATCTCCTTGAAGACCGATTCGCTATTTTCATCAATCATCACACCGCTTGAGATGGGAGTTTTGACTTCACCATAGCTTAGTGCAATGATGATGAAGATTACTGCTGCCAGCACCATGTTCATGATAACACCAGCGGAAATCACAATCAGACGTTGCCATGCTGGCTTAGAGCGAAATTCCCATGGCTGTGCTGGTCTCGTTGCAAACCCTGTATCCATGCTTTCATCTACCATGCCTGCAATTTTTACATAACCCCCTAACGGAATAGCCCCAATCCCATATTCTGTTTCGCCGCGCTGCACACTCCACAGCTTGAGGTTCCAAAAGTCAAAGCCGATGAAAAACCGCTCGACCCGCATGCCGAACAATTTTGCCGCCGCAAAGTGTCCAAACTCATGCACCGTGACCAGAATGAAAATCGCCACGATGAAGTAAAATACCGTGCTCAGAAGTTCCATAGCCCTTTGATGAGAAAAATTATCGAGAGATGACTTACGCTTCTTTAATGCTTCTTAAAATTGCACTTGTTAAACAGCATTCGCTGGTTTGGCAGATGCTCCAAAGTTTTTCTTACACTATGTGCTTTGCTTTGTTGCACTGCCGTCGCTAAGCGATTTGGTGATAGTCTCTGCCGCTTTGCCGAGACTTTCCCCCAGCTTTGCTGTAGTTTCGCTCAAGCCAGCCGTCGACTTGTTCAAAGTTTCTGCTAAAGCTGTTACTGTCTTTGAAATGCTTTCTGTGGCTTTGCCAGAACCTGTTGCCACGTCTGCAGACACGTTAGCAACCGTTTCGCCAAGGCTTAGGATGATTTTGCTTAGGCTCTCTGCGGTTTTAGCAATTAGCTCAACGGAGCTATTGACCAATTTTTCCACATCGACTTGCTGCGTCAGTTGCACTGCAGTATTGGCTGTCTCCGAGATAGCTTTGGAAACGCCAGCCAGCGTTGCTGTTACGGCATCCACAGATGGTTGATTTGATGATGTTTCCTCAGGCATAGCTTATGTTCTTTAATGTTGCAAGTCAGCTTCAATATACATTGATGCGTTTTAGAGTGCAAAGTCGTAAATGCCAGCGCGTTCGCAGGTTTTTCGGCGCGTTTCACGGTCAATTTCAATGAGCTCATCTAAGCTCACGCTTTGTCCATTTTGATGTGCATTTAGAGCTTCTTCAATAAGTTCAGGAATTTTCACGAATGGAATTTTTCTGTCGAGAAATAGCGCTACAGCCGCTTCATTAGCGGCATTGAGCACAGTCGGATACGATGAACCTTGTTCAATAGCTTGATAGGCTAATGCCAAGCAGCGAAACTTCTCTTTGTCTGGTGGCTCAAAGTCTAGGCGCGATAGGGTTGTCCAATTGATGCGCGGGTAATCTGCATGGAAGCGGTCTGGGTATGTTAGGGCATACTGAATAGGAATACGCATGTCGGGCGTGCCAAGCTGCGCTTTGATGCTCCCATCAGCAAATTCTACCATAGAATGCACGATAGATTGTGGATGCACGACCACTTCAATTTTGTCGAGCGCTACCCCAAAGAGCCATTTTGCTTCAATAACTTCCAAGCCTTTGTTCATGAGCGTTGCCGAGTCGATTGTAATTTTGCGTCCCATCTTCCAGTTCGGATGCTTGAGCGCTTGCTCTGGCGTAATGTGCTGAAAGGCTTCTTTGGGCAATGTTCTAAACGGTCCGCCAGATGCTGTCAGAATAATTTTGCTAATGCTTTCCGCTGGCTCACCAACTAAGCACTGGAAAATGGCAGAGTGTTCGCTATCTATCGGCAATAGTGCACATCCTTTTTCTTTAGCCAGTTTGGTAATGATTTCACCAGCTACCACCAAGGTTTCCTTGTTAGCCAAACCGATATTTTTTCCAGCTTTGAGTGCCTCAATAGTTGGCTTCAGACCTGCAAAACCAACCAAAGCCCCGACAACAAAGTCACTGTCACTGCGGCGGGCAATTTCGCATAAAGCATCTTCACCTGCCAAGACTTCAATACCCTCTCCAGCTAGTCTTTCACGCAGTGTTTTCTCATGCTCCACAGTACTAATTGCCACGGCTTTTGGACGATACTGCAACGCCTGCTCAATCAGCAACTCCACATTGCTATTAGCTGTCAGGTATTGCACAGAAAATTTGTCTGGGAAGCGCGCCACCACATCCAGTGTGTTTCGCCCAATAGAACCCGTTGAGCCAAAAATGGTAATTCTTTTCATCATGCGTTAATCAAATGAGCTTATCTTAGCAAATAACTTCTCTTTCTGTGTTAGATGTTCCGTGTTAAACCTGCACATTGCGCCTTACCGTTTCAGGCGGGAATAAGAATTTCGCCCTTGGACACCAATTGCCAACCTAACTCACCTTTCTTGACCCGTGCAGGTAGCTTAATTGAAAAGCCGCTCAATAGCGTCTTTGAGCTTTGAAGCTCGAAGACAGGTGTCAGGCTCTCTTGCATCAAGAAATCATGGATAGGGAAATTGCGCAGAATGAAGACCTCTGCTACTTCTTCAGATACATGCTTGGAAATCAAAAAACTTCCCTCTGAATTTTCAACAAAAACTGGCTTGGCAGCAGGATTGCCAAAGACTTCTTCAAAGTTTGCGATTGTGCCTACCCAGACCTTGTGCATAAACTCATTTTCATCTTCTGGTGTAGAGATGCGCTGGTATGCCTCAAGCAGCGATGTCTCTGCTACAACTGCGTCACTTGGGTCTATCAGCAAGCATTCATCTTCTGGCATGATGAGTTGGTCGGAGAGCAGTTCTTCCTCCTGCTTAGGTTCTGGCTTCTGGGTCAGTTCGTTGAGTAGCGCAAAGTCCTCGTTGCTCACTTTGCTCTCACGAGTGTCAATGCTGTTGTCATCGAGCAGCATGCCTGTCGTATCGGGCTCGCTTGGGGCGGCTGCCGACTTTTCAGGCGATGTGCTCTTTGCCTCCGTCTCTGCTGTTTCAGCTTTCTTATCTGTGGCTGTTGTCGCTGGTTGAGCTTGTAGCGGCGGTGGCGTTGGCACTGGCTGCACCGCTGTAGCTTTTCCTACCAATAGAGTCTCACTTATTTGCTCTGTATGCAATTCGGGGCGAATTGGTGCGGGCTCTCTTGCAATGTCTTTTTTTACTTCGGCAGTGCCTTTGCTTGCTGCATCTTGATGCAGCACTTTGTTTTCGACCACGATAGCTTCCGCTTCTGTACTTCCCAGCAAGGCTTTTGGTGTATCGGGGGCTATCGTCCCTGCTGACTTGCGCCGCATCAGCAGCAGCATGATGCCTGCCCCAGCGCCGCCTGCCACCACCACAATCATCAAAATAGCTAGCCAACTAAGCCCATCTTCTTTCTTAGCTGCCTCTTTTTTTGCAGTTGCATCTGGCGTTTTGTTGTCTGCCTCTTCCTTAGCTTCCGCTCCGGATGGTTTGCCGTCTTTTTCGCTCTCTTTTGACTTTTTCTTTGCTGATTTTGCTGTCTGCTTCGTGCTCTTTTTCTCTTTTTTCTCATCGCTTTGGAGCGTCTCGAGACGTAGCTTATTCATGGCATCGACACCGGTCCTGAACTTCACGACTGACTCATCAGCTAGCGATGCTGCAACATTACCCCATCCTGAAGATGCGCAGAGCAGTAGGATTAACAACATTGAGCTATGCATTCGGGTCTGCGTTTAGTTGAAGGAAAGCCACTTTTGCCAGACCTCGGCTTAATATAGAAGGCATCATTAGTAATTCAAAGTTATTTTTATGTGAGTGCGTTACTTGCAGTTATTCAGTTTGCGTTATCCTCACGTTTTTGTAGAGCGAGTGCAAAGCATTAAATTACAGCCTATGTTAGGGTTTGCTCTTTGAGCATTTGGGCTTTTAGCTCAGTTGGTTAGAGCGACTGGTTTACACCCAGTAGGTCGGGGGTTCGAGTCCCTCAGAGCCCACTATCTTTCCTTGTCCGCTGCGCTATGGGGTTGCTGCATGCAGCACTCGGCTTTCCTGAACAAAAGGCAGTCAGTTGCGCACAAGCATGATCAAGCAATTTCTGGCGCGTTTGCCTGCGCTAGCCAGCTCGCTACTGTTTGCACTTGCATTGTGGCTGTTTGTAGCAATGTCAAAGCGCTATGTTGCCACCTTTAGTATCCCCACGAGCGTCAAAATGGATCAGGCTACGCAAGCAGTTCGCGCTGGGTTGCCCAGGCAAGTTGAGGTTAAGCTTTCTGGTGAGGGCTGGAAGATTTTAGCGTTTTGTCTCTCTCGCGCCGAATGGGTTCTTGACCTTGCTAATGAACTGCGCAAGTCGACTCTGCTTATTGAGACAACACCAACAGCAACACAATACATCAAGCCTCTGCCAGAAGGATTAACTGTCTTGGATGTGCAACCGGCGCGACTTACCATAGACTTGGAAAAGAAGGTTACAAAGACCGTACCGCTTCGCCTCGCTCAGACCATCGTGCCTGCCAGCGGGTTCATTATCACCGATTATCGCCTTACGCCTGACAGTGTGACTATTTCAGGTGCTGCCAGTCTTGTGGAGACAATTGATTCTTGTGAAGTCGTTCCCCAAAGCACTTCGCTCAGAGGTAATTTTTCGACACGTGCTATCGTCGTAGATAGTTTCTTTCCCTATCTTTCGGTTTCGCCTAAGAGCGTAGTGCTAAGTGGCACTGCAGATGAGCTGGCTCAGATTGAGCTGGTCGATGTTCCCGTAGAGCTTCACGGCGCACCGCCAACGCAAGCTGTTACGCTGATTCCCAACAAACTCAAGCTCACGATTGGCGGGGCTGTCAGCGACTTAGAGCTGCTGCGTCCAGACAATGTTACTGTTCATGTCAGTTACAACGATATTGTTGCTGACACAACAGGAGCACTCCAGCCCAAAGTAGTCTTGCCACAACGGTTGCGACTGCTTCGTCAGTATCCAGAGCAACTGCAGTATATCTTGCGCCGTTAAGAGGGGCGCCATGATTATTTCATTAAGTCGCTTTCTACTTCGCTTGACGAAAGTCTGGGCAGCTTGAGGTCATCGTAGAGATGTGGCAATTTGGCTACTGACTCATTCACCTCCTTGCGCAGTTTGCCAACCGATTCACTCAGTTCTCTGCGTAGCTCTCTGCCTGATTTTGGCGCAGCCAGCATCCCGATGATAACGCCAGCAGCAAACGAAGCAATGCCGACAATCAGTCCCTGTATGCGTGTCATAGCTATTCCTCCTACTATGTGTTTAAGAACATGTCACCTTTTTAGTGACGAATTTCAAAACGTGCCTGAGATAGCGACTGTACAGGGCGCGGTTCGACTTTCAAGCTACTTACATGTGCTGCCCACGGTCCAATACGTGCTTTTTCCAGCAGTGCTTCTACCATAGCCGCGTTGCCCTGCAACTCCATTTCTACTCTGCCATCTGGCAAATTTCGTACATAACCTGATATCCCCATCTGCTCAGCGTGATGATAAATGAACCAGCGGTATCCTACGCCTTGCACCTTACCTGACGCAATTGCATAGACCCGTTTTTCCATACCCTGAATGAGTTTTTTCAATCTTCTTGTGCTCGCCTTGCCTTGATTTTCTCAACTGCTGCTTCTAACGCTGCTCGCTCTTCACTTGAGATTTTGCTTGCAGATACCTCTTCCACAACTGCAGCTTCTGCTACCATGTCAGTGCGATTTTGTGACAAGTCGCTGTGAGTGCTCGTATCGTCTGAGTTTGGACGCTTGCCTAGGATATTTTCGATATCTTTGTATGTCAGCACCTCACGCTTTAGAAGCTCTTGCGCCATTTGCTCCAACTTGTCTCGTTTTTCAGTGAGCAATTTACGCGTTGCTTCACGTGCCTCGTCGACAATGCGTTTGACTTCTGAGTCAATCAGATGTGCAATTTCTGAGCCATAGCGCTTTTCGATGCCGATACCTTGCAGGAATGCATTGGTGGTATCTGCAAAGGATAGGTAGCCCAACTTTTCACTCATGCCGTAGATGGCAACCATGCTGTATGCAATATCTGTGACACGTTCCAAGTCGTTTTGTGCCCCTGTGGAAATTTCTCCGAAGACAATTTCTTCTGCCACACGTCCGCCCAAAAGTCCGCAGATTCGTGCAAAGAGTTCTTGCTTTGTCATCAAGTAGCGGTCTTCAAGTGGGGTGTTGAGCGTGTAGCCCAGTGCACTGACGCCGCGTGGCACAATTGTTACTTTTTGCGGTGGGTCGTTGCCCGGCATGAGCCAACTTACAATCGCATGCCCAGATTCATGGTAAGCAACAATCTTTTTCTCTTTTGGGTTAATTACCTTGTTTTTCTTTTCCAGTCCTGCAATTACTCGTTCAATTGCATCTTGAAAGTCAATCATCTCGACAGCATCTTTGCCGCGGCGGGAAGCTAAAAGTGCGGCTTCATTGCATACGTTTGCAATCTCTGCACCTGCAAAACCGGGTGTCTGCGACGCTAAAGCTCGAATGTCGACATCTTTTGCAAGTGGCATGTTCTTTGTATGAACTTTGAATATGTCAATTCTACCGTTCAGGTCGGGCTTATCAATGACGATTTGTCTATCAAAGCGTCCGGGACGGAGCAATGCTGGGTCTAACACATCTGGTCGGTTGGTCGCCGCCATGATGATAACCCCTTTGTCTGTTGAAAACCCATCCATCTCGACCAGCAATTGGTTCAGTGTGTTTTCACGCTCGTCATTGACTCCCATCATTATTCCTTTGCCACGCGAGCGACCGACAGCATCGATTTCATCAATGAAGATGATGCATGGGGCTTTTTCTTTGGCTGTGCGAAATAGGTCGCGTACGCGCGCTGCGCCGACACCTACGAACATCTCGACAAAGTCAGAGCCTGAGAGCGAAAAGAACGGCACTCCAGCCTCGCCTGCTACAGCTTTTGCCATTAGCGTTTTGCCAGCACCGGGCGGACCAACCAGTAGCACACCTTTTGGCAACTTTCCACCCAGCTTAGTGAACTTCTTTGGGTCTTTGAGAAACTCTACAATCTCCATCACCTCTTCTTTGGCTTCTTCCAAGCCTGCTACATCTTTGAAGGTAATGCGGTTGCCATCGGCAGGTTCTTCATACAATGCCGCCTTGTTTTTGCCGATATTCATCACCTGCGAATTGGGGTTCATTCGGCGGAAGACGAACATCCAAATTCCCAGCAAAATCACAAATGGGAAAATCCATTGCAAAATGTCCGTAAACCAATTTCCATCTTGCACAAACTGATACTTGACGCCTTTTTCCTCCAGCTCCTTGACAAACTCATTGTTGGCAAGTGTCATGGGGGCAATTGTATAGAAATCCCTTGCCGCTGGGCGTGCGCGCATCAAAGAGTTCGTTGGGCTGCTAAAGACCAACTCTTCCTTCGTGCGGAACCAAGTGCGCGTCGGTGAAATTTTCACCGCTTCTATATTGCCGCGCTCAAGCTCTTTACGAAACTGACTATATGGCAACTCGGTCGTAGTGCTCGACCAGAAAAACGTCACCTGAATTCCAATCAGGATGAGAATGGCCATCACATACCAAATTGCCGTCGGGAATTTTGCCCTGTTTCTGCTGCGTGACTTGTCGTTGTTGTCGTCAAAATCAAAGAAGCTGCCTGCCATAAAGTTTTTCCTTTCTCTTTCACTTCAGATTGTGGTTAATATGTCCCAAAAAATTGTGTTCAATTTCTTGCTTCAAATCTTGTTTGCATTTTTGCGCATCGTAGCATTCCTCTAATTCGTAAGTTACATCAAGTTAGTTGCCTTTTTGCACCCTTTCTTTTTTGCGCATAGAATATGCTCTGCTTTGTTCTATATTGGCAAACTATTTGCTGTTTTGCAAACGGCAACATGTTTCATGCTTAACACATCATTTTTTTCAACCGTTTTTACGCTTTTACTATTCTTCTCTTCTATTGACCTATCTTCTGCACTGGAGCACGATTCAGACCCGATTTATCGGCTCAATTGTCTTACCCAGCCATCTTCCAATGCTGTAGATACAGTACCCACAGCACCGCCACTGCCTTCGGCTAATGCATTCAAAGATACACTGGCTCTGCCTATCGATGCTACCTCTGCTGATACTTTCTCTGCTCCGAAGCGTCTACCAGTGCTTTCTGCTACCGATTCTCTTAGACTTTTTTATAGGTTCTACGAGCCCCCTTCCTTATTTGCCACACCTTACTTTGTGCGCGACTCAGCTCGCGATATGATTTATCATCGCTTTGTTGAAGACTTTTTTTCCGAACAGGCACATTTTTACCTGCGCGACAAGAGCGAGTTTGGACAAGTCAACGAACTGCTATACGGTGGCTTAGGTATGCGTCATCAGCATGTGCTACTGGATGAGATGTTGCTCAACGACCCCATTTCACGCATTGCACCATTTAACTTCCTCTCGAGCGAGTCTTTTTCGAGGCTATCGTTTTTTACTGGCTACAAATCGCTGGCTGAGTCATCGGCACCATTGGTTTTCGAATCGCATACACAGCGCATTACGGCACTCAAGGGATATACCAAGGCACACTACTTTCAATTTGCAGGTATTACCAATAAGTTTGATGTCACTTTCTCATTTAACCTTTCTCCTCGACTCAATTTCTACGCTGGATACAGATACGAGGGGACCGATGGCAACTATTCCAATCTTGGTGGCATTGGCATTGAGCGCTTTGGCTCCAACAGCTTAGGCAACTACATTCGCGGGCGTTTGCGATACGAATTTTCAGAGCAAACATTTTTCACTTTTGCTGTGGAAAATCATTCAGTTAGCATGTTACCTTTTGGCGGTATTGATATTTCACAAAGCATTGGTTTCATTGACCGATTGGATTCGCGCAATGCTGTCATCGTCAATCAATTTACACGCCGTAGCTTTTTCTTGAATCTTCTCAAAAGCGAGTTTCAAACTGCTTTGCCATTTTTGCGCGACTCACTCAATATCTTCAAGACTTGGGCTTACCTTGCTCGCTTTGAGCGCAAGTTTGAGAAAACCCGTCCTGATAGCATTTCTCGACTCGATGCCTTTTCAGACCTTGAGAATTCTACTCGCTTTGCCATAGGTGCTAAGCAATTGCTCACGCTCTGGATTTTTTCCCTGCAGGGCAAAGGCGCATTCCAGCTCGATCGAGTCAATTTTCAAAACACGCTTGAAAATGCTAATGGCGATACACTTTTTTTGCCTACTCTTGCAACGCTCGAGCTCAATGTTGGCGGCAAAATTCGTCTCGAGAATCTGCTGTTTGGTCAGGATTTAGAGGTTGGCGGTGCACTTAACCTTGTAACGACTTCTGTTTCTAACACCAATGGCAACGACTTTTTTGGCGGCGCACTCAACAGTGGCTTTGGTGGGGAAATTGCATTTCCGCTTCCTTTTGAACACTCCAGCATCGGAGGCTTTCTCAACACAGCCTTTACCACGCGCTTTCCGACGCTGCAAGAAGTTTTTTCACGTGACAATCGGCTGCGCGGGGCTCTAAGCTGGCAAGCTGAATTGGTGCGGCAGTTTGAAGCCGGTAGCACGCTCGTGCTCGATAGCACCCTTAGCCTCCGCCTTTCTTTTCTCAATCATCAGGTTTTTTCGCCCATGACGGTGGTGCAAACCTTGAGCTTTATTGATTCGGCGCAAGTTGCTTATCGCGCTCGGTTTCGCTCTCTTTCTGACCTTTCTCTCTCTTACACTGGTATTGGTCTCAGTCTTAGAGCAAAGATATGGAAACTTGAGGGCTACCTTGATGCTACGGCTGTGCTCAACTACACTATTGTCTCTTCACCTGACAATGACTATGAGGCTGGATTTTTGTTTGACCCTGTTCCTGATGAACTCGACGCCAGCACAGGGCGCATTTTTTACATTCCTCGCTTCTATGGCAGTTTTGGCATCTTTTTTCACGATAAGCTCTTTCGCGGTGCGCTCGATTTGAAGGTAGGATTTGCTGGCTTTGCCTTTTCGGATTTTTCAGCCTCTATGCGCAGTAGCGAGCGGCAGCTGATTTTTTACTTCAATCTCTATCAGCGCACAGGTACGAATTACGTTGACAACAACCTGCAATTTGGTGTGCAAGGTGCTCTGGGTCGGGTGGATTTTCAGGTATGGGCAAAAATTGGCAGTGCTACAGCTTTTTTGATGTGGGAAAATCTTCCCGGTTTTGCTTTCATTCGTGCTCCGATTTTTCCCATGCCGCCACGCAGTATTCGCTTTGGCATTAGCTGGGAGATATTGAATTAAAATATTATGCCAACTCCTCTTTGGGCTCACGCGTCATGAGTTCATAGACCAGCTCGTTTGGATTTTTCCGGTGAAAGAGCATTTCGTAGACTGCTGCCGTAATGGGCATCTCGACCCCAAGTTTTTGCGACAGTTCATAGACGGCTTTGGTTGTTGAAATGCCTTCTGCCACCATCACCATTTCAGA
>PHFL01000027.1:0-1801 GCA_002794105.1 Candidatus Thermochlorobacter aerophilus
TGCGGGTATGCGACTTGCCGCTGTCTTTCAGCACTTTGGCGGAAGTGCGAACACAAAAGGCAAAGCCGAAGTCGTAAGCCCATCGCTGAACGGCACTGAAATTCGTGATTCGTTTGATGACATTGACCCGCCTACCTTGTTCCGACTTGCCGCATCGATTGAACCTATCTCAACGCCAACACAAAAACTCATCATCTTTACGCAACTCAATCATCCCAACGATAATGTAGAAACAGTCTCGATAGCGATAGAATATGCATGGCGCGAATTGCTCTTTTTAAGGACAGGCTACAACACAGGACGCGAAGAACAAACCTTCCCCGATTTAGGGGCTGGCTTGCGATACAACATCGGCTTTGCAACTATGCGCTTCGATTACGCATTTGTGAATTTCAAAACGCTGGGTGCGACACATCGGCTTACGCTCTCGCTCGGCGGATTCAATCTGTAAGTTTTCTTTCAACACGATGATGAACACAAAACGAAACATCATTTACATTCTCTTGCTCTCGCTTCTTTTAATGCGTTGTGGCGAGAAATTGAATCTGAATCAATTTCCAACGACTGCGGTCAACGACCCTGTGCCAGTGCGCTACATTCCACTACCTTGGGCGGCATCGCCACGAAATACGTTCAATAAACCGACCGACATTATTACAGGCTACGACGGCACATTTTATTTCATTGAGGAAGGCGAAAATCGAATCGTTAATCTTGATGCGTCAGGTGAAGTGATAAGTGTTTCGCGACCGATTCGCAAGCCAATGGCGATTGCACAAACGCGCAATATGCAACTCTTGGTCACGGCAGTAGATACGATTCGTTTAGGCGGCACGCTCGTGGAGCAAGCAGTCATTTGGCGATTGAACTTGGTCGATACAGTTGGCGGAGTTCTGCGCCGAAGAAATTTGAGTGATGTTGTGCCGCAGATTGTCTATCGCCATCCGACGCCTTCGATTGCGCAAGCCAATGCAAATGTGCGATACACTGGCATTGCGACGTTTTTTGACAACTCGTTCATTGTTTCGCGCACAGGGGCGATTCGCTCTGATAATCCTGCGGTTTCAAGCAATGCGATATTGCTTTTTCCGCGCGGCTTTGATGTGAATAGTCCGAACCCTGCGCTTCGTGAGCCGGGCGCAGTGCCGTTGCGTGTCAATGGGAATGGGTATGGTTTTGCGGATTCGGTTTCAAGCATCACCACGCTTGCTGTGCCGCCGCAGTCGCCTGATGTGAATCGTTCATTTGATTTTCTTTTTACGACTGTTGTGCCCACGCAACCGCTTAAAGTGCATCGGATTCGGTTTGTGCAGTCAGCGGCAGGCGATGTGTTTGCGCCTGATGAATCGCTCCTCAATCAAAATACGGCAGTCGGCACGCGCTTTATTGGCGAGCCGAATCGCTTCTCGCGCCCCGCCGATATTAGCGTTGCAGGCAACTTCATTTTCATTGTGGATTCAGAGCAGAACAAATTTTACCAATTCACATCGCAAGGTGTTGAAGGCGTGCCGCCACCGCCAAATGCGCCTGACCGCCGCAATGTGATTGTCTCGTTCAGCGAGTTTGGGATTGATGCTTCTAATCCAGATAGGCTGAACAATCCAAGAGGAGTGTGTTTCTTGCGTCCCTATCTCTACATTTCCGACACGAACAATGGTCGCGTGTTGCGAATGATTCTGACCAGTGATATAGATTGATGCAAGAGATTATCGCCCGATAAGTTGCATAACGCTAATGTCGCCGTTGATAAAGGCAATGCCAACTGCTCTGGGTCCAGCATAAAATCCAACCGCAGGGCATA
>PHFL01000027.1:6740-8678 GCA_002794105.1 Candidatus Thermochlorobacter aerophilus
TCATAATGATATGAAGCCCAAGACTTTGAAAATGGATAGTTGCTTTGCAAAGGTTTGGCGATACCAATCTAAATCTTTCTGACTTCTGATAACAGGCACAACATTGCCGCCGAATTGCAAAATCACAGCACGCACATTCAGCTCGCGAATGCACTCGGCAAGCAACGCAGAATCAACCTTCGTGAAGTCCAATCCTGATGAGCCACGAATAGGGATATTATCGACACAAACACCTGTTTTGGCATCAAGGGCAACGGCGTAGATTTCAGGGCTTTTGCCTGAAAATTGCAGTTTAAGTTCTTTTGCGCTGGAATCAAGCGTCCAGGTAACACTGTGCAAGCCGGGTCCTGCACGTAGCAATCTCATGCCTTGCGGCACGCCGTCGGCTATGAGCGTGACTTCTGCCAAACTTTCGCCATAGCCATACAGAATCTTGACGCGCTCAACACGACGACTGACTTCAAACGACAATCGACCTTCTTTGAACGAAAGCGATGCCGAGTTTCCCTCATACTTGCTAAATGCACACATCACTCCATAGCGATTGTGGTCGGCTTGGTCCCAATAATTTCCAAACACAACGTATCGCTCAAAGTTATCTGACCACCAATGTTGCATTGACATTGGCACAGCCACAGGCACAGGACACATCAAGCCTGGACCAGAGCCTCCAAACTCTTGTTGCAATCGCGCACGAATTACGCCTGTCATTCGGTCTTCTTCAATTTGCGAATCGCCGTAATGCAAAATGCGAATCAAGCCGCCGTGGTGCTTCACGCTGTCGAGCAGTTCAAACAAGGGATACAAAACGGCTTTGTTGTTGTTGGGATAATGCAAGCGTGTGGCATCGGTGCTATCAATCACAAATTCAATTTTATCATCAACAACAGGTGTGGCAATGGCTTCAACCGTATCGCGCGTCAAGGTTTGAATCATTTTTTCTGCTACGATATTATGCTTGCGTGCTTTCGGCAAAAAAATTTCTTCAACCGTTGGAAAATAAAGCGTAAAGGATTCAGTGATGGCAATGCCTTTCGGCGGAAAGACCATTGCAACACACAAGAGCGTCGCAAGAACGGAGAAGAGAAACAGAAATTTTCTAAACGGAGACACGTCGATAATGAATAGTGAGTAATGAGTAATAGACTTACTACATCATTATAGGCTTGATATTGGCAACCTTGACTGCAAAAGCCTTACCCACGACCTCTCCCTGTTTTGACTTCGCCAAAACGTCTCTCACCTTACGAAAGGAGAAGAACGCCGCATTTTGACAGGGTGAGTTCCCCACGCCTTGCACACGAGTAACGCTCGGTTGCGCGGGTGCGTGTAAATGCTTGCCTATGAAGCCACCTGTCTTTGAAAGTGTCTTCAAGTATTTCAAATTACCTTTTTGAAATGATTTTGAATGTAGTAAGTCTAGTATCTATTTCTTCATTTCTCATTCCTCATTACTCATTATTTGCGTTTTTTAGGTTTGTAGTTCAAATACTCTTGAAGCGATTTGACGCCGAAATCGGATTTGCGCAGTTGTTCAATGCCTGCAACTGCCGCTTCTGCACCTTCAATCGTGGTAGCCCAAGAGACCCCCGAAAGCACTGATGCTGTTCCAATCGCTTGCTCATCGAAGCGCGACTTTTCACCAAGCGGCGTATTGATGACAAACTGCACTTTGCCAAGCATAATCACATCAAAAATGTTTGGTCGTCCTTCGCCCACTTTGAAAACTGGCTTGCACTCAACGCCGTGTTCCTGCAAGAACTTCGCCGTGCCGCCTGTGCCAATCAGGTCAAAGCCCATATCGTAAAAACGTTTGATGATTTCAACGGTATGTAAATTTTTATCGCTGTCATTAACGCTAACGAAGACAGTGCCGCTGGTTGGCAATTTACTGCCTGCCGCTAACGCCGCTTTGGCAAAGGCTTCGCCGAAAGTATT
>PHFL01000028.1:0-3288 GCA_002794105.1 Candidatus Thermochlorobacter aerophilus
GAGCTTCTTCCACGATAGCGTTCCGCTGATACTTAGAATCAGGTCAGGGTTTGAGTCGCCAATCTTTGTCACCAGTGGTGCCCCCGTCTCGTCTGCTAAGAGCCATGCGCGTTCGTTGATTGTTCCTTCTACAGGATTTGTGCTGTTGGCAAAGTTCGTGGTAGAAATTGGTGCAAAGCGTCGGATAACATAGCCATCGGAATTGATGGTGAAATCTTCGCGGCGCAGTACCCCTCTGGGCAGTCCAACGAGATTGGTTACAAAGCCGTTGGCGTCAACTTGCAGTTCATCAAGTGAGCGCGCATGACGATTGCCATACATCACTCCGAAAGGCTGACCAGCTTCAATGCGGAACATGGTGTTGGCTACACCCCCTGCAGCAGCCACACCGAAGTCCCCATTCGTGGGGAATGGCGGGCGACCCAACTGCGTCACCTCTTGAATCGTGCGGCTACCTACGATGTTCATGTTGAACTTCCAATCTTCCTCACGCAAAATCTCTGCACCAAGTGAAAACTCAATGGTGTTGGTGCGCATCTGACCTGCGTTTTGGAATTGCTGCGTGAATCCCGCGTATGCCAAGAGTGGCACAATCAGCACTTGGTCGTCTGCCGTGGCGGTTGCATAGTTAAACTCAGCGTTGAAGCGATTGAGAAAGAGCAAATTTGTCCCAACCTCAATCTCTGCTACTCGTGAAGGACGAAGCCTATTGTTGCCAAGCAGATCTTTTACTGGCACTCCATTGACAATATTGAAGGTTTCATACTGCGCAATAAACGGCGGTCTTTGCCCAGAAGTACCATACGATGCGCGAATTTTCCATTCCTGCACACCCGGAATCTCGATATCTTCTGTGATTCGCCATGCTCCCGAGAGACGGAAGAATATCTGCGAGCGTGCTTCTGAGCCGAAGAGCGATGATGCATCACGGCGAACCAGGGCTTCGAAGATATACTTCTCTTTGTAGTCAAAAATGCCGTTGATGAAGAAATTTTCAGCACGCACATCGGTGTTTGAAGCCGTGTTTGTAATCGTTGCTGTGGTCAGAGCTTGCGGCTGGGGCACTTCGCTGACCACAAACTGCGAGCCAGATACTCGCGCAAAATTGCCAGTGTATCGCTCAAACTGATAGCGCAAGGTCAGTGACGTGTTGAAATCACCAAAGGACTGCTTGAAGTAGGAGTTTGCGGTCAGCACGAGCCCGTCATCAAGTCTTCAGACTGGAACAATCCCCCGCCAGTGTAAGCATTCATGTTGCTGTTGTAGGTATCGCGCCGTGTCACTCGTTTGAAAAATTCTTCGGCACGGTCATATGAGCCCTGCGCTTCCACGCGCCACCAGCTTAAAATTTGATAGCTTAGGGCAGCATTTGCTAAGATGCGACTTCTTCTTAGGTCAAAGGTGGTTGTAGACAGTGAATACAGCGGATTGATGGCGTTATTGCCCGCCACGGTCGGTCTGCCGCCCGGAATCGGCACTTGTCCCGGATACGCCCAGTATGGCGACCCATCTGGATTCGTTGCATAAATGTCAAAATCAGGTTCTAAGAGCAAGACACCATAGAATGGACCGCCTTGGGTGCGTTCAATAGCATCTGGTCCAACTGAGTTCGTGTATCTAAATGAGCCCGTGAGCTTGAAGTCGCTGATTTTGTGGTCTACATTGAGATTGAGATTATAGCGGTCAAAGGCAGGCGTCAGTTCCAAAATACCTTGGTTAAAGAGCCGTGCACCAGAGGCAAAAAAGTTCGTGTTCTTACCTGTGGCACCGACTGCAAAGTAGTTCTGGTTAAAACTGCGGTTTTTGAACAGTTCTTTCTGGTGGTCGCGCACTTGTCCCGGATATGGACTATCCATCAACTGGTCCGGTTTAAACACGCGAGTGATACCTGTGGGCGAGGCTCGTTGGAAATCACCAGTAGCCGGGTCAATCTGCCAGCGATGGCTCTTGTTGAGTGGGTATAGCCGTTGCAAATCGGTGATACCCCATTCAGTGCGGGCGGTAAAGTCCGTGGCGTTCGGATTGTCGGCGCCGCGTTTGGTGATAATTTGAATCACGCCATTTGCCGCCTGTGAGCCATACAGTGAGGCACCTGCCGCCCCTTTGATTACCTCGATAGATTCCACGCTATTAATGTCAATATCTGCCAGCGTGGTGCCCGGCGGCGTGATGATGCCATCAATGATAATCAGTGGCTCAGACTGACCCTGAATGTTGGTTGAGCCTCTTAGCCGAATTGTCGGCGCTGTGCCCGGAATACCTGTTGGCTGGACGATAATGACACCAGAGACTTTTCCACGCAGGGCATTGGCTGGATCGACCGCCGGCACTTCCTTGAGTATCTGCTCATCGACTTTGCCAATTGCAAAGCCTAACTTTTTTGTCGGTGTCCCCTCGGCTACACCTGTTACCACAATTTCAGCAGCCATCTTTGCATCAATCTCAAGACTTACATCTATGACGGTTCGGTCGCCAATTGCGACTTCAATCGTGCGGTAGCCGATGTAACTAAACACCAGTGTGGTGGCATCTGCTGGGACTTGCAGCGTGTATCGCCCATTGACATCGGTTTTTGTACCAACCTTTGTCCCTTTTACCTGCACCGAGGCACCGATGAGTGGACTTGCGTCTTCAGCCGCTCGCACCGTCCCAGAAATGGTTCGCTCTTGGGCATATGCGCCAACTGCAAAAAGCCATGTTATGAAGAAAAGTATTACTTTTTTCATTGCTTGATACGTTTTGTTGTTCTGTTAGAGACACGATAGAGAAAGCATAAAACTGCTCTGACTGCATGCACCTTGCATGTGCAATTCAGAGTATGCAATTCAAAGTACAAGCTGGTTCGCAGAGCTATGCTACTTGCCCCTTTGTTGTGTCGAGTTGATAGCGCAATGTTCTGGGCTACTTCTCACATCGCTCGGCTATTATAAAAAAATTAGGAATGAAATCCAACAAAATTGAATGCGTAAGTCGGTACTCTGACCTCGATTCTCAAGTTTTCTCTTGCGATTCTTCTGGCTGGTTTCGTATCAGATTTGCGCAATGTCGGCGGATTTTGCCCAGCCTTTATCTCCATTTGGAAGTCTGACCTCGAGCCACTCGCCCAATTGGCGCATGATGCTGACTTTCAAGCCGTCATGCACGGTCAGAATTGTTTTTGCCTCATCTTTTGGCTCGCTCTTGAGGTTCAGCGTGGGACTTACCACAATTGCTTCAGCACGCTGGGCATCATGATAAGACTTTGCGCCAAATGTGATGGCAAAGAAGAGCGTTATGACCAGAGTTACA
>PHFL01000028.1:3628-40000 GCA_002794105.1 Candidatus Thermochlorobacter aerophilus
GCAGTTCTTGGATTCTATCCTTGGTGCGCATGCGTGCCAATTCCAAATTGGCGATAAGATCTTCATCGTTGCCGATTAGCTTAGCCGCCCTTTCGTAGTAGAGAATGGCGTAACCTATTGCGCCGAGTTTGTAGTAGGTGTTGCCCATGTTGTAATACAGTGCGCCGCTCTGATAGCCCAAGCTCTCCAGCTTTTTGTAGCGCTCGAGCGCATCGTTGAACTTGCCATCTTGATAGCACTGATTAGCTTCTTTGAAGAGCTGCTTAGCATCGTCTTCTGCCGCCCATAGCTTTAGGGGCAGCAGCCCAATGAGACCCACGCACACTGCGCAAATGAGCATTGCCTCAGCTGGATGTCGGATGTTCAGAAAGCTCGGAAATAACTTGCTCTGCATCATGCAATACGGCGTTGAGGTCGTCTTGGGTTTGGCTGGTCGGCGCATACCGATAGTATTCCGACTTTTCCAAAATCTTCAAGCATTTTTCAACGGTGGCAGGCGCAACCTTCTTTTCCTGAAGTAACGAGCGTAATTCTTCTTTGGTAAGGGCAAGGTCGTCGGTATTGAACTTATTGCCGATAAATTTCACCAAAGTTTGCTCCAGTTCTGCAAAGAATTCTTTCTGCTTGTTTTGCTTAAGAAGCTCGCTGGCAAGTTTCAATCGTTTTTTCGCCTCAGGCGATGCACGATAGGCGCGTGCCAGTGCCACATTGTTTTGCAGCTTTTCCTGCTGTTGCTTGCGCACCAACACAAAGAGCAAGGCGGCAAGCGGCAAGAGAAACGACGAATAGAACCAAACGGATTGATAGATTGGCACAGGACGATACTTCAAATCATCTTGGGTTTTGATGAATCGAATATCTCCGCCAGTTTTTGCCAAAGTTTGTCTATCTGCCATGGGTGTTGCCGCACTCACGATTGCCTCGCCTTCGACCTCTATTTCAAAGCGCGGAGATAAAAGTGTCTTGTATTCTCCTTTTTCAGGGTCGAAGAAGGAAAAGCTGACAGGTTCTATTTCAAATTTTCCGCCCACTCGTGGGATAACGACATACTCTGTGGTCTTTGTGCCGCTCACCACGCCGCCATGGCGACTTATGTTCTCTTCTACTTTGGGCTCATATTTTTCAAATCCCTCGGGCAAGTCAAGTTGAATGGGTAACACTGCGGCGATATTGCCCTCGCCTGCCACAGTAAATCGGAATGTGATGGGTTGCCCAGCCTTTACTTTGGATTTATCCAATGTCGCACTCAGAGTGTATTTGCCTACTGCTCCTGAAAAGCCCAAGGGCTTTGGTTCTGGCAACGGCATCACTTCAAATTTTATTTCAGGCGCCACCACATCGATTTTGACTTTTTTGCCCAGCGTGCCAAAGAACGCATCAAAATCTTCCAAAAGTGTTCTACCGCGCTGCTGCTTGATTTTGGTCAGCAAGGCGTCGCAATTGAGTTTATAGGTGCCATTGGTCAGTATTCCTGCTCGTGTCGGAAAGAGCACCATTTTCTTGACGGTATAGACCCGATAGAGCGCGCCGTTTAGAAACTCCGTTGTGTGCGGCACACTGCTGCGCCCTTGTTGCAAATCAATCTCCTCGACCCAAAATCCTTCGGGCTTCACATCTTTTTCTACCACCACATTTGAAATATCCGCTCGCTCATAGAGCTTGTAGGTTACCGTTGTCGCCTCACCCACATACAGCTTCGTCTTGCTCACCACTGGTTTGATGAAGACCAAGTCTGAGTAACTGTTGCCACTTACGGCGCTTCCATTTTGTGCCTGCGCTGCCGCCTTTACAACCGTGAGTTCAACTGGATTGGTCTGGTAGAGTTTTCCTTCTACTTTCACAGTCGCTGCAGGAATCGTGAGCTTGCCTTCGCTTGTTGCCACCAAAGTATAGCTGATGATGCGAGACTGCGACACTTTTCCATTTACAATGCTCACGCTGGTCGATTGCGATTCGCCCTGTTTTTCTACTCTTGGGACCTTAGCCATCTGCACAGATTCTACATTTACACTGCCCTGAATTTCTATCACATATTCAAACGGTTCGCCTACGGTTACCACTGGTTCGGTTACCGATGCGCGCACCGATATGTCTTGAGCCATGCCTATCACTGGTAGCGCTATTAGCGCCACGAACAGCACGTAGCATCGCACCCCATGCCAGAATGTCTCAAGTGGCTCATGCCATTTCCGATGGAACACGTGCATTGACTTTTGATGTTGAATCATGGATTTTCCGGGTTTTGCCTGCATATAACACATAGGCTGTTGTGCATCAGTTCGTTGATTTTCTATGTCTTATAGCCGAAGTGCCGCAATTGAGTTTCTTTCTCTCGCCAGTTTGGTCGCACTTTTACGAAGAGTTCAAGATACACAGGTCGCTGTAAAAATGCTTCAATTTCTTTGCGAGCCGCTTCACCCAGTCTTTTGATAGCCGAACCTTTTTTGCCAATCAAAATAGCTTTTTGCGACTCGCGCTCGACAACCACTGCACAGCGAATGAGATCTTTTTTCCCCTCTTTTTCAAACTGCTCCTTAAATTCTTCCACTTCCACTTCTGTTGAGTATGGAATCTCTTCAGAGAAGAGCTCAAAAATTTTCTCACGCACCAATTCGCTGACAAAGAACCGCTCTGGTGCAGTGCTTAGCATGTCTGTTGGATACAGTGGCACAGGGTCTGGCAGATACGGATAGATAGCACGCACCAATTCGCCCACATTCAATCCTGTCAGTGCCGAAAGTGGTACAATTTCCTTGAAATCAAACTCCTTTGCGCACCGATCGAGTAGCACAATCAGTTCATCTTGCTTGATGAGATCAATCTTATTGACAACCAGTATGATAGGTTGCGGCAACTTTGACACCTGCTGAAAGGCTAAGTCGTCTTTGAGCAACACTTGTTTCTTTGCATAGCGAAATGCATCTATCATGAAAACAATAACATCGGCATCATGACTTGCACTGTTTGCCGCCTCGAGCATGGCGTTATGTAGCTTATACTTGGGGCGCATGATGCCCGGCGTATCTACAAAGACAATCTGGCACTCTTCGCTTGAATAAATTCCTAAAATCTGCCGGCGTGTCGTCTGCGGCTTTCGCGTAACGATAGAGAGTTTTTCGCCAAGCACTGCATTGAGCAACGTGGATTTGCCTACATTAGGCTCTCCGATGATCGCTGCAAATCCAGCTCGGAAATTTTTAGTCCCCTGTTCGTCTTTTGAACTTTGTGTCAAAGTCTAATCGAAGTTAAAATTGTTAGATTCGCTATGCACCTTGGCGTGCTCTCGCAAATCGTAGTAAGTTAATTTCTACGCATGGTAAAACACAACGCTAAGCCTTTCGCTTCGTGCCATGACCTACGACCGCATTCGGCAACAGCCCGTTGATTTTAGCTTCTTGCTTTGCACGACTGTGCTCGTCTCTTTTGGTCTTGCCGCCATCTACAGCGCCTGCAATGGCGTGGGCATCATGACAAACTTTCACAAGCAGCTGATTTGGCTTGGCATTAGCCTTCTTGCCATGATAGTTGTTATGTTTCTTCCCTATCGCTTTTTTCAAGATTGGGCATATACGCTCTACAGGCTTTCACTTCTCGCCTTAGTTGCTGTTTTGATTGTTGGTCGCAAAGTGTCAGGGTCGCTTAGCTGGTTTCAAGTGGCCGGTGCCAGTATTCAGCCGTCGGAGTTTGCAAAGCTCACAACGATTATGGCATTGGCACGCTACCTTTCTCATCGCGAGACCAACATCCGCTCACTCAAGGGGTTTGTCACTGCTATCGGAATTGTGCTTTTGCCTGTTGCCCTTATTCTGCTTCAGCCAGACACAGGCACTGCCCTGACCTATCTGACATTTATCGTGCCCATGATTGTACTGGCTGGCTTTGAATTTTACTATGTGGTTATCTTGGCATTGCCTGTTGCCTTTGCTCTGGTAGGGTTTATTGACCTCTATATCCTTGCCTTTGCGGCTGGACTGATGTTTTTGGTGCTACTTTCAATACGTCAGCAACTTTGGCTTTCTTTTGCTTCACTGGGCGCTGGCATCACAGCGGGCATCATGACCAACCTCTATGCTGCCGAAGTTCTCAAACCTCATCAACTCAAGCGTATTCAAACTTTCTTAGACCCCATGCTCGACCCGCAAGGCGCTGGTTACAACGCCCTACAAGCCAAAGTTGCCATCGGTTCTGGCGGTCTTTTCGGCAAAGGGTTTTTGCAGGGCACTCAAACACAGCTACGCTTCATTCCTGCACAGTGGACAGATTTTATCTTTTGCGTTATCGGCGAAGAGTTTGGATTTGTTGGCTGTGCGGTTGTGCTGCTGACTTTTTTTATTCTTATTGCTCGTTTTCTTGCGCTTGCTAATAGCATAAAAAATAAATTCACTGTGTTGATGCTGGTCGGTGTTGCCTCGCTTTTTTTGGGGCATGTTATTATCAATGTCGGTATGACCATCGGCTTAATGCCAGTCATTGGTATTCCGCTTCCTTTTCTTTCCTACGGCGGCTCATCACTTTTTGCAAACTTTATCGCAATAGGACTTGCACTCAATGTCTACCGTAACCGCAGAGACCTCTCTTTCTCATAGCGCTGTGCGTGCGCGCAATCAACGCTTGGGAATTATTGCCATGACCTTTCAAACTATCATTGCCAGTTTAGCATATGGATTTACTCGCACGGCGGCGGCTGAATTTCATCCATTTGTTTTGCCATTTCTGCGAATGGTAGGTGCTGGGCTGATTTTTGTGGTTCTCTTTTTCTTGCGCGGCGGCTTGCAAGGGCGCTCGCATCAGCTTTCGGATTGGCTCAAATTCCTGCTCCTGGGTCTGTTGGGCATTAGCATCAATCAGGCTTCGTATATGATTGGCTTGAAATACACGACCTCGGCAAACGGCGCGGTCATTTATGCTATGACCCCGCTTATTGTGTTGCTTTTTTCGGTGTGGGTTGTCCGCACCGAAACCTTCTCGTTCGGGAAAATCATAGGCATTGCGATTGCCCTGATAGGCGTCGGGCTCGTGCTTTTTGCGCGTGGCATCTCGACGGACGACCAGCTTATGCGAGGCAATTTGATTATGCTCTGCGGTGCCATGAGCTGGTCGCTCTACATTGCACTTAGCAAAAAATGGCTATACGGCTACGACTCCATTCAAGCCACTGCACTTATCATGATGCTTGGCACGCTCATTTACTCGCCGGTTGGACTTTGGTATCTTGGCGAGTTTGAGCCTAGCAAAATTTCACTCAAAGCTTGGATTGCATTTGGGTATGTAACGATTTTTATGTCGGTAGTTATGTATGTTCTGCTCAACTATGCGCTGAGCAAAATCGAATCTTCTTTGGTGTCTATTTTCATGAACGGTCAGCCAGTTGGCGCGGCGTTGTTTGGGGTGCTATTTTTTAACGAGCCCTTGACTTGGAATGTGGCCATCGGCGGCTTGATTGCCATTTCAGGCATCTACATCATGCAGCAGGCACAATTGGGTCGATAGCTTCTGCTTATTGACAGGTTTTCTTATACTTCTGCCCAGCTAGCACTACACTTTTGTTTTGCAAAACTTGTTGTAACTTACTCCAATAACTTCCAATGACGCTTGACAATGAACCAGAATGTGTTTGGCGCAACGGACTTTGCGCAATTAGAAGCCAGTTATCAAAAATGGCTGGAAAAGAACCGCAATGCCAAGGAACTTCCGGGCAAATATGAGAATCTGAGCTGGACGCCTATCAAGCCCCTATACACGCCACTTGACGTGCAAGACATTGACTACAACACCGAGATTGGTCATAGTGGTGAATTTCCCTACACGCGCTCTATTCACAACAATCTCTACCGCGGCAAACTCTGGACGATGCGCCTATTTTCAGGTTTTGCCACGCCTGAAGAGACCAATGCGCGGTATCATTTTCTCTTAGAGCGAGGTCAAACAGGACTTTCTGTTGCCTTCGATTTGCCTGCGCTCATGGGCTACGACTGCGATTCCGAATTTGCAAAAGGGGAGGTCGGCGTATGCGGCGTGTCGTTCTCGTCTCTGGCTGATATGGAGATCATCTTCAAGGGTATCAATCTGGAGAAGATTTCTACATCAATGACCATCAACTCCACGGCAATGGTGGCGCTTGCAGGTTACATTGCCACTGCCCAGCGCGCCGGCTACGACCTCAAGAAACTGCGCGGCACGATTCAGAATGACATTCTCAAAGAATACATTGCTCAGAAGGAGTACATCTTTCCGCCGCGCCCTTCTATGCGCATCATTACTGATATGTTCACCTACTGCGTTAAGGAAATGCCAAAATTTAATCCCATTTCAGTAAGTGGCTACCACATCAGGGAGGCAGGGTCTACGGCGGTACAGGAGCTTGCCTTTACGCTTGCCGATGGCTTTGCTTACCTTGAGCATGCGCTTGCTGCTGGTCTCGATGTCGATGAAATCGCTCCACGCATTTCTTTCTTCTTCAACTCTCATAATGACTTCTTTGAAGAGATTGCCAAGTTCAGAGCAGCACGCAAAATCTGGGCAAAACGCCTACGCTACAAATACGGTGCAAAAGATGAGCGCTCGTGGCAATTACGCTTCCACACCCAAACAGCAGGTTGTACGCTCACAGTTCAGCAGCCTGAAAACAACATTGTGCGTGTTGCTATTCAAGCTCTGGCAGCGGTGTTAGGCGGTACGCAATCACTGCATACCAACTCAATGGATGAAGCACTTGCTCTGCCCAGCGATAAAGCCGTCAAAATTGCGCTCCGCACGCAGCAAATCATTGCATATGAAACAGGCGTGACGAATACGGTCGATCCGCTCGGCGGCAGTTACTATGTCGAGTGGCTGACCATGAAAATGGAGCAGGAAGCCGAAAAATATCTTGAGCAAATCGAAAAACTCGGTGGTGTCATCTCAGCTATTGAGCAAGGTTTCATACAAAGAGAAATTGCTGACGCTGCCTACAAATATCAGCAGGAAATTGAAAACAAGTCGCGCATCATTGTTGGGGTTAATGCTTTCCAAGAGCCTGATGAGCAAATTGAAATTCCGATTCTTACAATTTCGCCTGAAGTAGAAGCTAAGCAAATTGCTCGCCTGCGCGAAGTCAAGGCTTCTCGCAATCAAGCGGCTGTGGAGCAATCACTTGCCAAAATCCGTCAAGCTGCACAAGACGGCACTAACCTGATGCCACATCTCATTGAAGCCATGCACAACTATGTGACACTTGGTGAGATTTGTGATGTTTTGCGTGAAGTCTTCGGCGTCTACGAAGAAACCCCTGTGTTCTGAAAGGTAACCTTTGCAACCATGTGTGAGCCACGGCTTGTAACCTGCGCTTCAACCAAGTCGTGGCTCCTTGCCTATATCAAGCGATACATGACCGCACCAGTGAGCACTTTTGGGAAAAAGAAGGTTGATTTCTGTGGCATCAGCTCGCCGATTTTTGCAACGGCTTCAACTTCAGAGATGCTCGTGGGATTCATCACAAAGCCTAATTGCGCCTGTCCTGACTGTACTGCCTCAAACACTTCGTCTATATCTTTCGAGTAATTCAAGTTCGTTTGTAAGGCTTGTGCCTCGAGAGAAACTCCCAGCATTTTGCCAATAACAAGATGATGCAATAGCGTTACATCCAATGCTTTCAGCTCGCGTGGCATCTGCTCTGGAATTGCCTTGTCTAAGTCGCAGGCTAAATGAATGCCTAAAATTTTTTGCTTTGCCACCACTCCGAAAGCACCGTGCGGATGGCATGCCAGAAATTCTTTGAGTTTTTGCTTGTTACTGAGTTCCTGCACACCAAAAAATGAACGAAGTTTCTCGACCAACTCTTCAAAATTGAACTTCTCCAAACTATGCAGTAAGCGATGTGTTGGGAAAACTATCAGCCCTTCGTCGAACATATTGGTCATGTAGACCATGATGAAGTTATAGGCTTCATGACCTGTGTGATGTGGGTTATTTTCAATTTGCAGATTGCGGTAGTGAATTGCTGTCTCATAGCGGTGATGTCCATCGGCTATAAACATTTGCTTATCTTTCAGGGTGCTATAGACCTGTTCAATGATGGTTCGGTCTGTGCATCGCCACACTTGGTTGCGTGCATTTTGGTAGTCCATAGCATCTATGAACGGCGCTGTGCTTTGTGTAAACTGCTCAAGAGCCCTATCTGCATGTCTTTCCTTATCGCTATAGAGTCCGAAAATCGGGCTGATGTTGGCTTTCGTTTTGATAAAAAGCTGTAACCGGTCTTTCTTTGGTCCAGTAAGTGTTTTTTCATGCGGTAAAACTACGCCCTTCTCAAACTCATATAAGCGGCACCGCGCAATAAATCCTTTGCGTGTATATACCTTGCCTTCCTTGGTTGTGAAGGTTTGGTGGTAGGGATAGATTGCTTCTTCGTTATCTTCTCTCAATATCCCCTGCTCCAGCCAGAGTTGTAACCGTTCTGCGGCGACATCATACTTATTTTCTTCTTTTGGTAATTCAAGACGCACGGCGTTGAACTCCGACTTTGCATAGAGCTGCTCCTGTAACTCAGGTGCGATTACATCATAGGGTGGGCACAGCACATCGTCGAATGCACTGATTTTTTCAGGGTTGTATGTAATCCCTCTGAATGCGGCAATTTCAGGCATAGTTAAGGATAAAGAATTGAAGAGAAGTTAAGCGACTTTCGATATCCAGAAGTCGTTGTAGTCGTCGCGTACTAGAATCGTGATAAGGTGTGCTTTTGCCATTTCTAACACTGCCAGAAAAGTTACTATCACCACTATGCGTTCTTCAGCATCGCGCACAAACTCAAAAAACGAAAGTTGCTGAGTTGTCTCTAAACGGGCTAAGATTTTCTGCGTTTGCTGCTCTATCGTTACAGGCACCCGTTTGATTTCATGCACAGTTTTTTTAGGAACATTTGCTAAAGCATATCGATAGGCTTGAATCAAGTCAAATAAAGTGGGGCGTTTTAGTGCAGGTTCTTCTGCAAGTGGCGCTTCAATGTTTTCAAAGCACAGTCGCTGAAAATGTTTGCGGCGCTGTTCTTCCAGCTGCTGAATTGCTTGAGACATTTCTTTGTAGCGCTTGTATTCCAACAAGCGCTGCACCAGCTCTGTGCGCGGGTCAAATTCATCAAGCTCGTCTTCAGCAGATTCGGGACGTGGAAGCAACATCTTTGCTTTGATGCTCATCAGCACTGAAGCCATGTAGATAAAATCCGACGCCATTTCCAAATCCAAGGTCTGTAGCGCACTTAGGTACTCGAGAAAATCATGAGTGATTTTCGAAATAGGGATATCGTAGATGTTTAGCTCGTCGCGTTTGATAAAAAAGAGGAGTAAATCTAATGGTCCCTCAAACTCTGAGAGCGAAACACGATACATCACGATGATTGCTTAGGTGTTTATGAACTGCTGAAAAAATAAAAAGCCGCTCAATGTGCGAGCGACCCTGAGTGACCAATTTCCTTGAAGTTGCATCTATCCTATACCAAAGAGCTTTTTTGCTGCACGTAGCTTTTCGCGCCACCAGTTTCCTCTCTCCGTTGCTTGCTGCTCAATAATTTTTGGCGCCACTTGCTGCGCAATCGCATGAACATTGCGAGATGGCTGAAGTTTGTATGTGCGCGCGCGTGCAAATGCAGATTGAATCGTTTTATCCAAGTCTTCTACTGAACATGGCTTGACATGGTAGCGATAGACTTGAAATTCGTTAATAGACTTGATAGCCAGCAGCGCATCTCGCACCTGCGTCAGCAAAATCGTCACAATGTTCGGATATTCCTGCTTGACGGCGTAGAGAAAATCCATTCCATCTTCACTATTCAAGTTCAAGTCGGTCACCATCACAGCTACTGGGTGCTTTGACAGCAATTCAAATGCTTCTTGGATTGAACCTGCCGGCAACACTTTGTACTTCTTTTCGAACACCTTCACCATGGTGTTCAGTTGTTCGCGGTTGAATTCTACAATCAACAGGTAGTCCTGTTGCTCCAAAGGTGGCGGGGGTGGTTCTTCTTCGACTATTTCTTCGACAGGCACGCTGGCTTTGTTCTTCAAAATCTCAGCACGGTCAGGATAAACCTGACTAACTTTCAGGGCAATTTCAGCAGCTGCGCTGACAGTTTCGCGTAACTGATCGACTTTCCACGGCTTTGTCAGATATCGAAACACTTCGCCTGAATTGACCGAATTCATAATAGCATCCAAATCACTATATCCTGTCAGCAAAATGCGAATCGTTCCTGGGCTAATTGTCTTGATAATCCTTAGCACTTCATGCCCCAGCATGCCCGGCATTCGCTGATCGCTTAAGACTACATGGATATGGTTTTGTCGAACAATCTCAATTGCATCTTTGCCGTTGGTTGCCGTAAAGACATTGTACTGCCGACGAAATGTGGCTGATAGCGACTGCAACACTAAGGGTTCATCATCGACTAACAAAATATTGATATTCGGCTGACTCGGTGTCATAGTGAGTGCTGCTTATATCGTTCACAAAAATACGGTTTTTCACCAATTCTGAAAAAATTAGTTGATGGCAGGCACACTCTCGAAGACTTTTTCCTCCTTTACTTCCGTCTTCATCGGTAAGTAGATGAAAAAGTCTGTGCCTTTGCCAACTACACTCTTCACCTCAATTCGCCCCTTGTGCCCTTCTTCAATAATTTTCTTGGAGATAGAGAGCCCCATCCCTGTGCCTTGACCAACAGGCTTGGTTGTAAAGAAGGGGTCAAAGATTTTATTGATGATTTCTTTTGGAATGCCTGTACCATCGTCGGAAACTTGCACCACAATCTCTGCCGCTTTTGTCGACATGTATGTCTTAATCCACAAGTTGCCTTGCCCCTTCTTTTCTATCGCATGGGCAGCATTGGTAATCAAGTTCAAGAAGACTTGGTTGAGCTGTGCTGGTGCACAAAGAATTTTGGGCAATTGTGCATACTCCTTATGTACAGTAACGTGACGCTTTAAGATGTGATTAGCAATCACGAGCGTGGAGTCTAAGCATTCGTTGACATCTGCCATTTGCATCATAGATTGGTCGAGGCGCGAGAAGTTCTTCAAATTCACAATAAGCTCCTGAATACGGTCAATACCTTGCAGAGCACTTTCAATCATCATCTTGTTCTCCTCTACTATGCCAATCTTTTCCAGCTCGTCAAGTTTCTTGATGGCTTCAGGAATTGCTTTCTCAACTTCGCTATACTTGCCTTCGACCAAATCTTTAAGGACAGTGTTAGCACTGTGGAAGGCTGCCTGCATTTCTTTTTCGTTTTCTCTGATGATTTCTACATTATTGCGCACAAAGCCAAGCGGCGTGTTCATCTCGTGTGCCAGACCCGCCACCATCTGACCCAGCGATGCCATCTTTTCTGATTGGACCAGCTGGCTTTGAGACTCTTGAATGACTTTTGCTTGACGACGCAACGAAATCGTTAAGCGCACAGCCATCAAGGCGAACACAACAATGCTTGCCACCAAGGCAATTACCTGAATAGTCTGCAGCCTATTTTGACGCTCAGTGGCTAGCTCTCCGAGCTTGACAATGAAGTCGCGATTATCGGCAAGGATGAGTTCATCGTTTTGCACAGCAAAGTCTATGGCAGCCAGCAGCATATCTGGGTTGAGTTTGCGCGTCCCTTCATATTGATGCGCAATTCCAATTAAAGAGTCTGCACGTGGATACCATCGTCCTGCAATATCCATGATATATTTTCGCGCACGCTCATCCTGAACGGCATCAATTTTGTACTCTACTCCTTCCAGCGTGATTTTGCCGCCTTTATCCAAAGCCTTGACCGTCCCGTCGAACACTTCAATTGAACGGCGATAGAGGTGGAAGCTGCTATCGATTATTGCGCGCTTTTGCTCAGCCAGTTCCAACTGTGTGCTATCGCCCATTATCAGCTCGTATTCAGCTAATGTGGTCTGTGTCTTGAGCAGGCTACGATATGCGCGCCCCCAGTATTCCTGCTGTTTTGTAGCGCAAAAGATTTGTTCAGAGTCACGGCGACTTTCATCAGAGAGATTGATATTAAGCACGAAGACGGCTGCCACCAAAGCCAAAAACAGCACGCCGTAGATTGCTAACTCGGTATATTGAAACGTGAGCTGTTGGTTATCTTTCTTTCCGGCCATGGTCGTCCAGTGGAATGAGTTGTTCAGGAATTTTCAAAAAACCCGAAACAATGCAACTGCCTAAAGTTTTGCGTCTTCGCGGTGCCTATGCCTCCTTTGTTGTTATCTAGCAGCGCCTCTGTGCTGCAATGTATGCATTTCAGATCTTACCTACTTGTTGTGCTCAATCAGGTCCTTCAGAGCAGGCTCCAGACTTGGATACTTGAACGCAAAGCCCAGACTCTGTAAGCGCTTTGGGACTACTCGCTGTCCTTCTGCTACCACATCTACTGCATCGCCAAAGAGCACCTGCAACGCCGCTTTTGGGACTGGGAAAAATGACGGTCGTGACATCACTTTTCCTAAGGTTGAAGCAAAGGTCGACATCATCACTGGCTCTGGCGCTGTTGCATTTAGCACGCCACGCACATCCGTGCGCTCTAAGGCAAAGAGGAACACTTCAACCTCATCGTCTATATGTATCCACGACACCCACTGCTTGCCTGAGCCAATCGGACCTCCTGCAAAGAGTTTAAATGGTGTCATCATTTTTTCCAAAATGCCACCCCTTGTAGATAGCACGATGCCAATTCTTACCACGACAGTTCTCACACCTAATTTCTCTGCTACTAAGGCTTCGCGTTCCCAGTCTACACAGACCTTGGCTAAAAAATCGTTTGCGGCGGGCGCATCTTCGGTAAGTGCCTCAACGGCTTCCCCATAGCCTTGATTGCCGTAGTATCCAATTGCCGAGGCACTAATGAATACTTCCGGTTTCTTTGATGCTTTGGCTATGGCACCAACAAGATAGCGCGTGCTAAGCACACGTGAGTCATAGATTTGCTTTTTGTAGTCTTCACTCCAGCGCGCTACTACTGGCACTCCTGCCAGATGAATTACCGCATCTACACCATCCAACTCCTTCTGCCACTCTCCCTCGCTCTCTAATGCCTCCCACCTCACATACTTTTTGGCGTCCGGCAATTGCTGCCTTGCTTTCTCAGGGTTTCGCGCAAAGATGATGACCTCGTTGCCACACGCTTTCAGGCGCCTGAAGAGCGCTGAACCAATCAGCCCTGTAGCGCCCGTCAGCACAATAGACTTTGCCATGTTGAGCAGGATTTACTCCCGCAAAAACCCCACAAAGAAAAGAATCGTTCTCAAATTTCCCAAAGACTTAACAAAAACGAAACATCTCGCTCTTTTCGTTTTACACGCGTGCGGCGTCAAATGACCTGTGTTTGTCAGCGCTAATTCTGCCAGTTCCGCCTTGAGCGTCGTTAGCGTATCTTTCCATGAACTAGAGATTTCAATGAAAATGAGCAAATTGCACTCTGATGGCGCTAATTAAGAAACTACCAGATGTTGTCGCCAACAAAATTGCCGCTGGCGAAGTAGTACAGCGCCCTGCCTCCGTTGTAAAGGAACTTCTGGAAAATGCTATCGATGCTGGCGCTGACGAAATTATCGTGATTATCAAAGATGCAGGCAAGAGCTTGATTCAAGTGGTCGATAATGGCTGCGGCATGACGCCTGACGATGCTGTGATGGCGTTTGAGCGATTTGCTACCAGCAAAATCTCCGACGTTTCAGACTTAGAGCGCCTGCACACGCTGGGGTTTCGCGGCGAAGCCTTAGCCAGCATTGCCGCCGTCTCTCAAGTTGAGCTCAAAACCAAGCCGCGTGATTCGGCGCTGGCAACGCTTGTGCGTATCGAAGGCGGCATCCTTCAAGAGACAGCTCCGACGCAAGCGGCTGACGGCACTTCAGTCAGCGTGCGCAACCTTTTTTTCAACGTTCCAGCACGACGCAAATTTCTTAAATCCAACGCCACCGAATTCAAACACATCTATGAAACCGTTCAAGCCCAAGCCTTGATTCATACCGATATTGGATTTTCTCTTATCAGCGATGGCGAAGAAATTTTTCGCTTCAAAGATGAATCGCTCCCCGAACGGCTTGAGTTCTTTTTCGGCAAAGACTTCACCAAGGGCTTGCTGGAAATTTCGGAGCATAACACCATCCTGACCCTTCACGGCTACTTGGGCAAACCTGCCATGACCAAGCGTGCCAAGCAAGAGCAATTTCTTTTCATCAATCAACGTGTGGTTCAAAGCCGCCTCATCTCACACGCTATCACACAAGCCTACGGGGAACTTCTCAGCGAGCGAGAACAACCCTTTTACTTCCTTTCAATCTCACTTGACCCCAAGCATGTTGATGTCAATGTCCACCCCTCAAAGCTGGAAGTCAAGTTCGACGACGAGCGCAACATGTATCAGATGATTCATGCCGTTGTGCGGCGCGCCATTCATCATCTGGATTTTTCACCGGCTGTCAGCATCACCGAAAAGCCCAATTCTTTCTCTGCCCCAACGCATATGACGCACTCCCCCGAAGCGCCAAACTTCGTTGGCATCGCCAAACGCCTTAGCTACCAGCCACACGAGACCGAGATTCGCACCACACAGGCACTTCATGCCGATTACAAAGAGTCGCTCAAGGCACGCCAGCTTGCCGAGCTTGAGCATCTGGCTCAAATTCGCAACACGCTCGCCCATCCATCACCTTCTGCAGAACCCTTGCCTAATCAAGCTCCTGCGCAGCAAGTTATTTTCTCCTCTGGCGCAACACAGTCTGAAGACAAAACTTCCGAAACGCTTGTTTGGCAAATTCACAACAAATACATCCTCACACAGATTAAATCTGGCTTGATGATTATTGACCAGCACGTGGCACATGAACGCATTTTGTATGAGCGTGCCCTTTCGGTCATGAACTCGGGCGTGCCGAACTCACAGCAACTACTCTTTCCACAGCGCATTGAGCTCAAACCTTGGGAAGCAGAGATTTTGCAAGAAATTCATGACGAGCTTTTGCGCCTTGGGTTTTCATTTCGGCTCTTTGGCGGACGCTCGATTTTGATTGAAGGCATTCCACCTGATGTGCGCCCCGGCTCGGAAGAGCACATCTTGCAAGAAATTTTAGAGCAATATCAGACTTACAAAACCACACTTTCTTTGGAATCGCGGCATACGCTTGCTGCCGCTTATGCCTGCCGTAGCTCTATCAAAGCTGGCGACAAACTCTCGCAGCGTGAGATGCAAGTGCTTATTGACCAACTTTTCGCAACTTCCATGCCTTACATCTGTCCGCACGGTCGCCCTATCATCATCAAACTTTCTCTTGAAGAACTTGATAAAATGTTTGGTCGCTGAAGCTTATGTCGGTTGACCGTTTGCTCTACTTGGTCTCGCTTTGACTTTCAAGCATGGCTTGTGCCGCCCATCGCCTTCTTGCAAAAGCGCGCAAATCGTGCCAGAAAAGCATAGCCAAGATGAGCACAAACGCCACGACGCTAACACCTTGCCAGAGCACGCTTGCCAAGACTTCTGTCGACAGCCACCACAGTAGCACCGCCGCTATGAGCACCAATCCAATTTTGCCCCACTCAAATTTGTTAGGGTAGATGCGCTGCGAAAACAGGTATGTGCCAATGGTCATCGCCAGCGACCCTGCTACGCCCGACATCGCCGCACCCATCATGGCAAATTTGGGAATCAAAATCAGGCATAGCACGAAGGTTACGCCTGCGCCAATTGCCGTAACCACTGGCAGCACTTCCGTTCTCTTTTCAATCATTAGCCCTGCCGAGAGATTGGTGTGAATCATCTCGAAGACAGGCGCAAGAAACAGCACGGGCACAATCGAGAGCCCCAACCAAAAGGGCGGTGGCAGAATGTAGAACCGCCCAAACCAATGCACGCGAATCAAATGCGGCACAAAGAGCGCTGCCACGAAGGCGATAAAAATCATGCCGACCGATGTTAGGGTCAGCACTTGACTAAACAACTTTTTTGCATCGGCATCTGAAGCATGCTGCAAAAAAAATGGCTGCCAAGCAAAGCGAAACATCTGTATCACCAATTGAAGCAGCGTAGCAAAGGCATAGACACGCATGTAAATACCCACTAGTGCTTCTGCCGTCATAGCCTCGCCGTAAATGCGCTGAATTTGTTCAGGGGAAAGTCGGATAAGCACGTTCCTATCGATGAAGTGAATGAGTGCAGCTGCCAGTCCATTGGGCACGAAAGGCAAGCCATAGCGCAAAAGTTCTTTGAGCAGTGGCAAAGAAAAGACTTTGCTCGAGCATCGCATTGATGGCAAGAGCCAGATGACCGAAACCAGTGAGCCAGCCACATTGCCTAAAAATGCTCCAAGTAGTCCCAACTTGAACACCACTAAAAGCACCAAACTGACCACCACGGTTACACCCACATTTGACAAGCGAATTAGCGCAAATTTCTTGGCTTGGCGCTCGTGCCGCAGTCGCGTCATTGGCACAGTAATCAAGGTATCCAGAAACAAAATCAAGGCGGCAAGTTGAACATAGAGCGATGCTGACCGACTGATGTTCATGGCGTCGCAGAGTGGCTCTGCAAAGAGTGCAATACATGCTGAAAAGCAAGTGGAAGTAAAAACATGCGCTAAAAATGGCGTGGCAAATACCGTGTCGGTTGGCTCGTGTCTTTTACTGGCTTCGGCGGCAAACTTCAAATAGGCTTGTTCCATGCCGTAGGTGTAGAGAATCATCGCAAACGCAATGTTGGTGTATATCAAGCCTTGAATACCGTTGTCATCTGCAGACAGGAAGTTTGCATAGAATGGCACCAGCAGATAGTTCAACCCGCGCGCTAAAATGGTGCTGACTCCGTAAATCGACGTGTCTTTCAGTAACGCCTGTAGCTTTGATGACATTGAGAGCGCCTTTGCTTGTTTTGACTACATGGCGTGCAAAATAAGACGACCGCGGTGAAACATGAGGCTACGCTGACAATTTCATTTGGCTCTCTTTTGCTGGTTTGGCATTGGGTCGCCCATCACTTCCGATTGCACTCGCAGTGATTCTTGATGAACATATTCATAGAGTTGCTCAATGAAGGTTTCGCTCAAGGAGAGTTTTGTGCCTTGGGCTTTGCGCTTGTCCAAGATTTCTTTCCATCGCGCTGGTTGATAGAGCTCCAAGCGGTTGAGCTTCTTAAACACGCCGATTTCTCGTGCCAAGTTCATTCGTGCCGCCATGATTTCGACAAACTCCTCATCGAGCCGGTCAATAGCAGCGCGCAGGCGGTCGAGTGTATCTTGCTCATGGCTGTCAGGTTTTGGTTTCCACTTGAGTGAGCTTAGCAGTTCAGCCAAGGCGTCGGGTGTCAGCTGTTGGGCGGCATCGGTCCAAGCAGAGGTCGGGCAGGGATGAGCTTCTATCATCAAGCCGTTCATGCCCAAGTCAATGGCTTTTTGGGCAACTGCGGGCACCAGTTCTCGCTTGCCAGCAATATGGCTGGGGTCGCAGATGAGCGGGACATGGGCAAGGCGTGCGCGAAATTGCAATGCCAAACTCCACAGCGGATTGTTGCGGTAAAGCGTCTTTTCGTGCGTAGAAAATCCGCGGTGGATGGCGACGAGTTTATTGACGCCCGCAAAGTATAGGCGCTCGATTGCTCCTATCCACAACTCCAAATCTGGGCTAATCGGATTTTTGACCATCACGCCCAGCGTTGTGCCCCGCACGGCATCGGCAATTTCCTGCACAGAAAAGGGATTGCCCGTTGTGCGTGCGCCAATCCAGACAATATCGACACCGTATTTGAGGCAGGCTTCTACATGTTCAGCCGTGGCAACTTCCACTGCCAGTTGCAAGCCTGTTTCCGCTTTGATGTTTGCTAACCACTCCAGCGCCTTGACTCCATTGCCCTCGAATCCGCCCGCACGCGTGCGCGGTTTCCAGACGCCAGCCCGCAGAATTTTTGTAATGTTTTTTGAAGCTAATGCATGAGCGGCTTGCCTGACCTGTGCTTCGGTTTCAGCACTGCATGGACCTGAAATGATAATGTAGTCGGATGGTGCCGACGGCGCACTCGGCAACCATGTCTGCCATGGCTTGGCGTGCACTTCCCCTGACGCGACTTTTTTGCCCAGCTCTTGCGCCAGTGCTTGCGGCTCCTCGACCCGAATGTGAGGACGAGTGGTCAGGTCAATGTTCTTTTCGCCCTCGCAATAGACACCGTAGATTTTATACTCCAAAACGCATGGCTTAAACTCACGCAGGGCTTGCTCGAAATCGGTTACATCGTTCCAGACCACATCCACGAGAATCGTGTATTCATATGGCACGCCGACAATCGGTATGGATTGAATCTTTGTCAGATTGATGCCATTGCGCTTGAATGCCAGCAGCGCTTCTGCCAAGCTACCAGATGTGTGGGCAACACGAAATCCTAACGAGGCTTTATTAAACTGCCGCGTCAGCGGATTTGCCCGACGTGAGAGTACCAAAAACCGTGTGAAGTTTTGATGATTCGACTCCAGTCCCTCTGCCAGCACCTGTAGCCCGTAGAGCTCTGCTGCATAGTAACCTGCAATTGCCCCAACACCTTTGAGCTGCTCCTGATGAATTTTCCTAGCAATACCTGCCGTGTCGAAGGCTTCCTCTAAACGGATGTGCGGATACTGCTTGAAGAACTCCCGACATTGCAACAGCGCCATGGGATGCGCCTGCACAACCTTGATGTCTGCCAGTGTTTGATTTGGCAGCGCTAGCAAATTGTGTTGAATGCGCACATACACTTCGCCTACAATCGACACGCGATGCGTCTGCAATAGGGCATAATTTGGCAGTAGGCTTCCTGCGATGGTATTCTCAATCGCCATGACGCCTGCCGTGGCTTCATGCGTCTGCACTGCTTGGCAGACTTGCTCAAAGGTCTCGCACTCGAGCAGCGCAATTTTCTTTGGCGCAAAAAAGCGCCGCGCCGCTAAGTCGTGAAAAGAACCCGCAACTCCTTGAATCGCTACTTTTTCTTCGCTCACAATTCCTCCGTGTTCTGATGTTGTTGCCAGCTTGATGAGTCTGCCTCAAACATAAAAGATTCTTCCGAGAATTTTGAGTAGCGATGTGCAACAGTTGCATTTTTTCTTTTCTTTTAGTAACTTAGATTAAGTCTAAATTAGCTAAACCCTTATCACAACATGCGATTGATTTTAAGTTTTGCTTTGCTCTTTTCGGCTGCAGTTGCATTTGCGCAATCTGGCAGCGCCACTTCTTCTTCTGACAGTCTTAAGTCGTTTCACACCCCTGAAGTAGAGGTTACTGGCATCCGTGCGCCGAAGCGAACCTTGCGAGATATTGAGGGCATGGGGATTTTCAGCAGCAAAAAAACCGAGGTAATTCAGATGCAGGGTTCAAACGGCAACTTTTCACTCAACAATACTCGCCAAGCCTTTGTGCGCGTGCCCGGCGTTTTTATCTGGGAGCAAGATGGCAGTGGGGTTCAGGCTGGTGTAGCGGTTCGCGGACTGAGTCCTAATCGTTCTTGGGAGTTTAATACGCGCAAAGATGGCTACGATATTTCCGCTGATATTTTTGGTTATCCTGAAGCATACTACACCCCGCCTTTTGAGTCACTTGAGCGCATTGAGCTTGTGCGCGGGTCTGCCTCATTGCAATTTGGTCCTCAATTCGGTGGTCTTTTGAATTACGTCACCAAATCTGCACCGAGAGACAGGTCTTTTTCTTTGGAAAGTTCTCAGGTCGTTGGCTCCACGGGATTTTACTCCACCTATACGGCATTAGGTGGTACTATCGGAGACTTTAGTTACTACACTTATTTCAATCTGCGCACAGGCACGCCTTGGCGCGAAAACAACCGCTTTACGCAAGGCACCTTTTATGCACGTGGCAATTACAGAGTTTCAGAGTCTGGCACCTTAGGCTTTTCCATGACATACATGAACTACCTTTTGCAGCAACCGGGCGGACTGACCGAGGCACAATACCAAGCCGATGCGCGCCAAGCCACACGCTCACGTGATTGGTTCAGCACCCCTTGGGCGATTCCTACGCTAAGTTATGAGCATACCTTTTCAGAGCAGACACGCCTGAATGTGAGAGCCTTTGCCCTTTTTGCGCAGCGCAACAGCGTCGGTCTAACTACTACGCCGAATATCGTGGACAGTCTCATTAACCCGCGTCGGGTTGACCAAGACATCTTCACCAACTTTGGCACCGAGGCTCGCCTTCTGCATCAATTTGATTTTCTTGGCAATCCTAGCGCTATCGTTACAGGCATACGCTACTACCGCGGCAACACTGAACGCGACCGTGGGCGTGGCTCCGACGGCGACAGCTACGACATGACCTTCCGCAGTGAGCGTTCACTTGACCTCAACTTTACCGTGCAGAATGTTGCGGCATTTGCAGAACTCAAACTTGCCCTTTCTCCAATTTTCTCACTTACGCCGGGCGCTCGCCTCGATTACATCTCCACGGTTGGCACCGGACAGTTTAGCCGCAGCACCAACTCACTCTTTGAGCCAACGGGCGGATTTATCAGCGTCAATAAAACAACCAGCGAAGTAGTGCCGCTCTTGGGACTTGGGGCAACGCTCCGCCCAATTGACGAGGCAGAAATTTACGCCAACATCGCTCAAGCCTATCGTCCTGCCTTGTTTAGCGACCAGTTTCAAAACTCATTAGTAGATGTCGATGAGAACTTGCGTGCCTCATCGGGCTGGTCATCAGATATTGGGGTTCGCGGTTTTGTGGGCAATGTTTTCACATATGACATTGGTGCATTTTTTATGATTTACGGCGACCGCGTTGGCACGCTTAGTTGCGCGCAACTGGGTGCAGATTCTACACGCTTTCCAAATGGTCTGCGCACGAATGTGGGCACAAGCCGACACTTTGGTGTCGAAGCCTTTGTAGAGCTCGATGTGATTGCCGCACTTGGCGAACCTTCTCTGATGCAAACCGTCGGCTCGCTTGACCTTTTTACCGCCGTCAGTTATGTCAATGCCACATACATTTCGGACTGTCGTGCATCGCTTTCTAATCCGGCAGGTTCGGTGCAGGGCAATCGTGTGGAGTTTGCTCCAGAGTGGATTGTGCGTGCAGGGCTGACATACCGCTTTCGCTCCACTTTTTCCGTGACGCTGCAAGGCAGTTATGTGGGTAAATCCTTTAGTGATGCCAGCAACACGATTTTCCAAGCCAACGGCGTTCAAGGTGTGATTCCCGAATACACCATCTTTGATTTGAGTGCCTCTTGGCGCCTGTTTAGCTTTGCTACTGTGGAAGCCAATATCAACAATCTTTTGGACCGACGATACTTTACGCGTCGTGCGGGTGGCTATCCCGGTCCGGGCATCATTCCGGGTGAAGGACGTGTTGCCACACTGGGTGTGCGTTTCATACTCTAATTTCGCCAAACTCTTTATCTGGGAGGAATGCAATATGCAAAAGTCGCCGCTTGCCAAGACCACGATTCACAAGACCAGTCATGGCTGCATCCTCAGCGATGCCGGTTGCAATGTTATCCAACTTGAATTTGGCAATCTTTTTTTGCGCTTCGATGCAAAGGGACTTGAAAACTTCAAGGCTTGTATTGATCACCTTAATCTTGAGCGTTATGAAATTGCCAATCAATCAAAGCCCTATCATCGCAAGGTCTTTGTAGCGCTGCAACCCACAGGTGTAACCATGGCTTTCACACGCGAGGAAGTCTTAGAGCTACGCCAGTTGCTTGAAGCCGCCGCGGCAATTTTGACGCTAAAGAAACTTTCGCACGATGCGTTAAACTATCCACAAAACTAACGGGCTTTTTTGCTCTGCAAAGCAACCTTTCTCATTTTTGCCAAGGAAGGTTGCTTTGCTTGTGCTTGCCTTTATTTTATTACTTGTTGCAACTCATGGCAGACAGTTTGGCAGCACACTTTTCTACGCTGGCAAAAATTTTTCACTTTGGTTTAGCCTGCCGATTCAGTAACTTTAAGTAGCAACCATGCCGCTTGTTTGGGGCTTATCATGGGAAAGGAGAATAACGATGTCACTTCTACGCGAGCTCATTCAGGGCATTCTCAAGCGCTACTCCGAAGAGCATAACGAAATGGTGAAGATAATAGAGGAGGAGAAAAAGCATGGCTATCTCAAGGACTTGATTGAAATTGGTGACCGTCTCATCGAAGAAAATCCAAACTATGTAGATGAGGTGAAAAAAAGTGAGACGGGGTGTTGGATGGAGCAGATGTACAACCGCCGCTACTGCCGCATTTGTGACTTTGTTGATGATTGTCCAATTCATCTCGAAGAAGAGTGGCAGGCATTTTTAGCTCAGCAGTCGCCAGAAAAGCGTGCAGAACTTGAAGCCATGATTGCCCAGCAGCAGGAGCGATACTTCAAACGCTATGTGAAGTAGCTGCTTCTGTGAGCTTATTTCTACAGATTTGTTGATGCAGTTGCTTTCTGCTGCTGCCTTTTGTAACGCACTGCTTTGACTTAGCTCGTGTTGCTTTTTACACGATGCTACGGAAAATTGCCTAACTTTTTGCAAATCCGTAGCTAACATGGTTTTTCGTTTCGTTTTATCAGTACTCTCTTGCCTGATATTGTCTCCACTTCTCTACTCACAAGTAAATTTTGCGTCATCATCCTCACCATCACTGCCTTCTCAGCGTCTTGATGCCTATTCACTTTTTTTCAGCCGTGAATATGGCAACTTCTTCGGCAGCAGTTTGGGCATTAGCATTTTTGATAACCAAACTTTTTATGCAGTTGGCGTCTCACCAGAGCTGGCTTTTGGACCGTGGGGAATTGGCTTAGATGTCAATCTGCGCATCTCCCAGCAAGGGCAATTGCGACAGGAAGATTGGCAAGATGGCATTTCAAGTTATTTGCGTCTTATTCGCTATGTGCGCTACCAGTTCAAGCGCGATAGCTTATACTTCCGACTGGGTCAGCTCGATGCAGTCAGGCTGGGACATGGGTCTATCCTGTTTCTTTATCGCAACAATGCCAGCTACGACGCTCGTCGCATAGGCATTGAATTTGACGCCGACTTTGGCGACTTTGGCTTCGAGTCGCTCATCAGCGATGTGAGTACTTTTCACATACTGGGTTTGCGTCCATTCTGGCGACCGTTTCGCTCTTCAGGTTTAGCCTTGCTCTCGGGGTTAGAACTTGGCGCCACATTTGTTGGCGATTTCAATCCAGAGGCTACGGCTCGTATCCATTCAGGTGCGGCACCTTCTGGCACATCCTTTGACTCGCTGTCGATAGTGCGTAGCGGTCCGATGCTTGCATTTGGTTTGGATGCCAGTTTCCCTCTCACGCGTCTTCCTCTACTTGATGTAGATTGTTTTTTTGATGTGGCTGGTCTTGCCGGCTATGGGGTAGGGGTTTCTGTAGGTGTCTCAAGCGCATTCAAAAATTTGTTCAATGCACTTGTACTTTCTGCCAAACTTGAGCAGCGTTTGCTCACCAAGCAGTTTCAATTTGCTTACTTTGATGCTCTCTACGAGCAAGAGCGCTACCAAGAGCGCACCACGGGCATCATGACGCGTGTCGATGAATTGAGCCGCATCGCTTCAGGAGGTGCGGGCATATACATTGAGCTCGGTGCTTCTATTTTGGATAAGCTTAAGCTGTTTGGAGCTTATCAGCGACTCTATCGCACATCGCGTGGCGGAATTTTGCAACTATCTATTCGCCTCGAGGAGCTTCTCCCATCTGTAGTTTTTCGTGCCGACTACTTTAAGCGTGATGTTTGGGTGGAGACTGAACTTTTCACACTGGATAATCGGAGTTTTCTGCAGGTGGAATTCAGTTACTTGCCTTATCCCTACCTTTTGCTTTCTTTGGTCTATCAATGGACATTCATGCCCGTGCGCGGAGAAAACAATCGAATCTTGCACTACGAGCCACTTCAGCGTATTGAACCACGAGCTGCCCTACATCTACAATTCTGACCTAGGATTCCAGTGTTAAATTTACGCTAACTCTTTGCATAGTTTTTTTTTCTCTGTATCTTAGCCTGCAGTCGCAGAAAAAAACTACATACCACGGTAGGAGGGGAGCCGCACTTCCATGCAACACTATGACATTGCAGCTGAACTAGCTGCTACTCGAGTCAAACGCGGTCTAACACTGTTTGACATTAGCCATAAAACTAAAATCCGAGTCGAGCATCTACAAAAGCTTGAAAGTGGCTGCTATGATTTCCTCCCACGCTTTTATGTTCGCCAAATTGTTCGCATGTATGCCGAAGCCCTTGGTCTTCCTGCTGACACCATAAATCTCTACCTTCGTGAGCTTGATAGTCAGCAGCCTCTCAATAGCAACGCTGACTTGCAGTCATCAGACCACACGAAAAAAACTTCCTCACTGCTCTCTGAAGCGCAGTTGGAGCAACTGGCTAAAATTTTTTCACCTATGCGTCTGGCTCTTGTTATCGGCACTTTATTGTCAATTGCAGTTAGTGTTAGCATCTATCTGAAGATTGTGCCGAATGATGTTGAAGTTGTTCGTAGAACTGGTTCTTCTGCTAGCACTTCTAGTAAGCTTGAGTCTGCCCCTGAATCAGCCAAGCCTGATGTTAAGCATCAGCCAACTGCGTTGATTCCTACAATTGACGCAGTTTCATCTATTACCTCTTCTGCTGCTACTGTACCAAATGGGGCGACCTCTCCAGCTGCAACGGCAAATCGGCGGAAACTCACTCTCATCGTGCGTGCCAAGTCAGATTGCTGGGTAGGTGTAGTAGCCGACGAACACAAAGTTCAAGAAGCCTACTTGCGCGCTAATGAAAGTTCTCGTTTCGAGGCTGACAGTCTAGTTAAGCTAACCATAGGCAAAGCAGAAGTCGCTGAAGTCTGGCTCAATGGCAAGTCAATTGAGTTGCCTAAGCGTGCAGGTGTTGTCTCCAACCTTCGTTTTTCTCTCAAAGATGTCTTAGAGATGTCTCAATAATTTTCTGCATTGTATCCTTGCCTCTCTGCCTGAACTGCTACTGTTGTCAGCGCAAGACCTTGAGCATGAGCCATGTTAGCAGCACGCTGCGCAGACTCCACAAAATCGTGCGTATCCAATTTGTCGTCACCAGCGCTTGATGCACCTTTTCATCAAACCCAGTACTCAACAACGTGTGCTTTGGCACCTGAATAAACATTGTGGATAGCCATATCACCCCGAGCATCGCTGCACCCACGAACGCTTCGAGCGCTGAGACTGCACTTGGTCGCTCATAACAGAGATAAAGCGCTGTTATCAGTTCAACCAACATTGGGACCAGCACAACTGCTGTCGTAAGATTTGTGTGCAGTGCCTCGTATTCGCGAAATGATGCAAGACCTACACGGCTGAAAAGCGGGTAATGCACAATCTGCACATACCAAATGACTCCAGTCATGAATAGTGTTGCCACAAAGTTGAGCAGCAGCATAAGAGTTGAGAGTGGCAAAGGCGATAGCATAGTTTTGACTGTCTTTCTATAGCTTGACTTCGGAACTCTATGCAAGAAGCCTTGCGTTCCCTATTTTTGTGGTGGAGAGAAGTACATCTATTTAATTCTCAAACAGCAAGGCAAAAGTTATGACAAAGGGTTTCACAACTTCGGCGCGGGAAAACCGCCTCAGCCTGTGGGTTAGCGTCAGTTTCCTTTGGGGCACAATTTTCTACATTTCCTCTATCCTCATATTAGGTGTCATTAGCGATTATAGCGGTGGCTATTTCCATCCTGCTCTTTCAGACAGCGTAAAAGCCTATGTGTTTTATGCTTTATTGATTTTCGTAGTGGCAATCGGCGGATACTTTGGCAATAAGCTCTATGACCCAACCGGCGAAAAACGCCAGCAGCGTATCAACGCTGTAACAGCAGGTATGAGAGAGCAAGTGTTTGTCTCATTTGTGGGCAGTATTGCCACAAGCTTTGTTTTCGGCTTGATGACAGCATTAGCTTTCTGGTTTTCACATCTGACCTTCAACATCGCATTTGACATGCCACTGCATACCGTACTTATTGGCTCGCTAGCTAATATCCTTGCAGGGATTGTAGGTTCGTTGTTGACTGGATTGGTCTTCTTGGTCCTAAAGGCTACTGGTAGATTTCCAACTAGCGAAGTTGCATCATAAATTCATTACAAATTTGTCTCAAACTGTTATTTTTTGCGCTGCTCAAAGCCTAAAAAACAATCACAAATGACTTCATTAATTGTTCTCGGTATCATCTTAATCATTGTGGGTTTTGTTGCAGCTGGTACCAGTCCTAACTTTCAGCGTTTTTCCGCATTGTTTCGTCTCGGCGGTTTAGGGGTACTTATTCTTGGCATCCTATCAAAATCTATTGTTCAGATTGATGGCGGGACGGTAGGGGTTAAGCGCCTATTTGGTGAAATTCAAAGCGACATCCTGACGGAAGGTCTGCGCTTTATTAACCCACTGATGGATGTTGTTCGTTTCGACATCAAGACGCAAAACTATACGATGTCTGGGGCGAACGATGAAGCTGGACGCACAACAGATGATGCTATGCGCGTCCTTAGTGCTGACGGTTTGGAAGTTGTTCTTGATGTGACTGTCCTATACAGGGTTATTCCAAGTGAAGCGCCCCGTCTTTTGCGAGAAGTTGGTGTCGATTACCGCGAAAAAATCGTTCGCCCAATTATCCGCACAGCTATTCGTGATAATGCTGTCTATTACAATGCAGTCGATCTCTACTCGGCAAAGCGCGATGAATTCCAAATTCGCATTGTGGAAAAAATCCGGAAAGATTTTGAACAGCGCGGCTTGTTCTTAGAGCAAGTTCTTGTGCGCAACATCGCCCTGCCTCCTTCAGTGAAAGCGGCTATAGAGGCTAAAATTAATGCCGAGCAAGAGGCACAGAAAATGCAGTTTATCTTGCTCAAAGAGCAACGCGAAGCCGAACGCAAGCGCGTCGAAGCGCAGGGGATTTCTGATTATCAGAGAATTATTAGCAGCACTTTAACAGACAAGCAATTGCAATACGAACAAATCAAAGCCATGCAAGAGTTAGTCAAATCGCCCAACTCCAAGGTCATTTTTATGGGCAAAGGTGTAGGTGCCTCCGTCCTTATTGGTGATAAGTAGTACTTTGCAGACCCTTATCTACCATTTCACACTTCTCAAGCATTTAGGTGCCTCTTTTTCAGAACAACGCAGACCCAAGCTACCATGCGCTCTCTGCTTGCACGACTATCTCCCCCTTTCAATAGTGTGAAAATTCTTGACCGATACATCTTTTGGCAGTATGCCTCTGCATTCCTTTTTGGCATGGTGGCTTTTCTTGCCCTTTTCATCCTAATCGATGTGATTGAAAAAATCGATTACTACATCGACCGCAAGGCTACATTCACAGCTGTCGTAGGCTATTACATTTATGCTTTGCCTGAAAACATCAAGCTTACTGCTCCTATCAGTGCGCTGTTAGCTGCGCTTTTTGTCACTGGCAATCTTTCTAAGTACACTGAGCTTACCGCCATGAAGGCCGGGGGCATCAGTCTGTATCGCATTCTCGTACCTTTCTTTGCTGTTGCCGCTATTATCACGCTTGTTGATTTTTTATTTTCAGGATGGGTTGTTCCTTACACGACACGCCTCAAACAAAAGTTTGAATCCGTTCAACTCGGTAAAACATTTTGGACAGGTGGCAGTCGCAGCAACTTCAACATTCTCGACAGCCCTCACCGTCTGGTTAGCATTGGCTACTTTGATGATGTACAGAACATCTGCTACAATGTCAGCGTGCAGGAATTTTCACATCCATTCATGTATTGGCGCATTGATGCCAAACAAATGATATACGATAGTGTTCAGCATCGTTGGATTTTGCAAGATGCTGTCTGCCGTCAGCTTATCACTGAGCCCGAATATTTTTCTTTTGAGAAAACGGTTGATACTCTTACCTTTTCATTTACACTGCGTGACTTGCGCGAAAACACATCGGCTTTGGACTTACTTACGCTGCCTGACCATCGCGCATTTATTGAAAAACGTCAGCGCGGCGGTTTTGAGGCTGTCGAAGAAGCACTGGTGAAATACCACAGCAAAATTGCTTTTCCCGCCGCCTGTTTAATTGTGGTGCTTATTGGTGTGCCACTGTCTGCAACTAAAAAGCGTAGCGGTCTGGCGCTGGAAGCCGGAATTAGTATTCTCGTTGGGTTTATTTACCTCGGCTTACAGCAAACATTTGCCACCTTAGGCTATAAAGGCGAAATTCCCCCTTGGCTTGCAGCGTGGTTTCCAAATTTACTCTTTCTTGCTATTGGGTTAGGAATGCTATGGAAAGCTCAAAAGTAAGTTGTTATAATCAGGTCGTTGGTCGCTCTGGCGAAAAGTATGCCGTAGAGTTTCTCAGGGCTCGTGGATTTGAAATTCTGGCACGAAACTATCGATGCGGCAAAAACGAAGTTGACATCGTTGCGCAACACGGAAAAGTTATTTCCTTTATCGAAGTAAAAACTCGACGCACCAGCGATTTTGGTCATCCAGCTGAAGCGGTTACACGCTCCAAGCAGCGTGAAATTGCAAAAGTTGCAGAGTACTACATTTGCACGAAGGGCTCTGCAGATGTTTCATATCGTTTCGATGTTGTAGTTGTTTTTCTTGGCGGTCCGCAGCCTGTTGTTGAGCTAATTGAAGATGCTTTTAGAATCTTTTGATGCTGTTCCTAACTCATTGCCTTGAGCTCTACCCATGAAAGCACTCATTACATCAGGCGGGCATGGAACGCGCCTGCGCCCCATTACATACACGCAGAACAAGCATCTCATTCCAATCGCTAATAAACCAATGCTACACTATGCCATTGAGGCAGTTGCTGCCGCTGGCATCAAGGAAGTAGGCATTGTGACCAATGCGCAAAGTAAAGATGTTGAAGAAGCTATTGGCACTGGCGACGCCTTCGGCGTGAAAATTACTTACATTCCACAAGAGGCGCCGCTGGGGTTAGCCCACGCTATCAAAATTTCCGAAGACTTTATCAAACGCGAGCCCTTCATTTTTTATTTGGGCGATAATATGCTGGTCGGTGGGGTCAAGCGATTCATTGACGAGTTTCATTCCCAGCGGTCTAATTGTCATCTTACGCTTGCCAAAGTCAAAGACCCTCACCGCTTTGGTGTGCCAGAGCTCAAGGGTCAGCGTATCGTCTCCATTGAGGAAAAGCCCAAAGTTCCAAAATCCAACTATGCTGTTGCTGGCATCTACATCTACGATGAGTGCATCTTTGAAGCGGTTCATGCCATTTCGCCCAGCGCGCGCGGCGAACTTGAAATTTCTGACGCCCATCAGTATTTGATTGACAAGAACTACCGCATCACCTACTCGGAAATTACAGGTTGGTGGAAAGATACAGGTCAGCCATATGACTTGCTTGAAGCCAATCGGCTGGTGCTGGAAAATCAAGACACTTGCATTGAAGGCGAAGTAGATATGGACTCAACCGTAACGGGCAGAGTAGTCATCGGTCGTGGCACAAAGATTCAAAACAGTGTGCTGCGCGGACCGTGCATCATCGGAAAAAATTGCCTTATCAAGGATAGCTACATCGGACCTTTCACATCCATTTACGACGATTGCTTTATTAAAAAGTCAGAAATTGAGTTTAGCATTGTGCTGAAGAATTGTCGCATTGAAGATGTGGGCATTCGTATTGAGGAAAGCCTTTTGGGCAATAATGTGCAAATCGTAAACTCTACAAAAAAGCCTAAAACCAATCGTTTCATGCTGGGTGACCAATCTCGCGTGGAAGTAGTTTAATCGCTCCCACACACCCGCATTTGCCATCAATAGGAACTTTCGCAAGTTTGTTTTAACAAAGCATTGGGGATACGCTTGCTCACCATTTGGAGCGTCGTTAATCGCACCCAAGCTCAACAGCAACGCGCTTTAGACGGCTTTCGCAAGAAGCATTACAAGGTCTTGGTGGCTACCGATATTGCCGCACGTGGTTTGGATATTGACGGCATTTCACATGTCATTAACTTCGATATGCCCACCTTTGCTGAAGACTATGTGCATCGCATCGGACGAACAGGACGCGCCTTTTGCAACGGGTGATGCGATTACTTTTGTTTCTCCAGATAAGCTACGCTATTTCCGCCGCATTTGTCAATACATCGGAATCGGACGGCGATTTGAACTGCGTCAATATCCGCAGTTTGAGCTTAGAAATGCTGAGATAGAAAAATTTGCAAAGTAATGACTTTGGGTAAGTCAAAAAAATAATAATTGCGAGAAGTACCGAAACTATCTAAAAGCTAACATTTTTATCGCATAATCAACAAATTTCACCATCTTTGACGAACAAACTCAACCAACTTCGCCAACCAACGCACACAAAGCCAATATTAAAAGCTCTTCAGCTTACGGCATTGATTGCAGAAAGTCATTCTTCAGTGGAGATTTACTTCTCGCTTGTCGCGGCTTGCTTTTGAGGTTTCTTGGGCATTGTCAAGTTTTTCAGTGGTGGGCTAAGGTAGTTTTTCCAGACAAATACCACGCATAGATAGGTCAGCGTGCCTGCGCCTACTCCAATGCCCCATCCTGCCAGCACATCCAGCGGATAATGCACCCCTACATAGACACGCGAGTAGCCAGATAGGAATGAAAATACGACCAATCCCCATGCTACACTCCTATCGGGCAGACTGGATTTTGAAAGAAATATCCACATCACCGTTGCAACTGCGGCAGTATTTGCGGCGTGCGACGACGCAAACGAGAATGAGTGCGTTTGGTCTAATAGCAATCGTACATGACCAAGTTCAAAGCAGGGGCGAGTTCGTTGCACCAGCGGTTTGAGCAGGCCTGATGCCGTTTGGTCTGCTACGGCAATTGCCAGCAGGCACAGCGCAAGTGGTAGCACACTTTCTCTGCGGCGCGTGAAGATGATGTAGAGCGATGCAAATGCCGCCACCACCCACGAGCGCTTGAAGTCTGTTACAAAAAGCATGAGGGTATCGAGATAAGGCTGTCCTATACCTTCATTGATGAGTCGAAATAGCCAGACATCAAACTGATAGAGTGCATCGAGCATGATTCTCTAACTTAGTGTGCAACAACACTGCTGAACTTCACTTAGCTGACTTTGGCTTTTTTCTTCGGATTCTTTTTAACAGTGCCTTGCGCCGCTTTTGATGCTGGTGCTAGCTTAGAGCCTACTGGTGTTGGGTTACGCTTTGCCTGCCAGTTGACATACAGCTGCTGAATAATGCTAAACACATTAAACATTAGGTAATATAGCCCTAGCCCTGACGGCATGTTGTTGAAGAAAAGCAAGAGCATGAGCGGCAGGATGAAGTTAAAGACCTTGGTTTGCTCTGATGGTGCAGCGCTTGGTGTCAGTTTTTGCTGGAGGTAGGTGGTAATGGCCATCAGAATTGGGAATACGGCAACATGTGAGCCGTAAAGCGGAATATTGAAGGGTAAGGTGATAATGGCGTCAACGGTCGACAAATCGGTTGCCCAAAGAAAACTTTCTTGCCGCAACTGAATTGAGGAACGAATCACATAGAACATGGCAAAAAGCAGCGGCATTTGTAATAATACGGGGAGGCAACCGCTTAATGGATTGACACCGGCTTCTCTATAAATTTTACTCAATTCGCCTTGTAGCTTGACAGGGTCATCTGCGTATTTCTTCTGCACTTCTTGAATTTGCGGTTGCAGTTGCGCCATTTTTTTCATGGAGTTTGTCGAAGCTACTGTCAGCGGATAGGTGACCAGCTTGATAAGCAGCGCAAAGATGATGATAATCAAGCCATAATTAGGAATAAAGCGCTCGAGCAGATTGAACACAGGCAAGATAATCCATTCTGCAAACGGGCGCGTGATCCATTCCCAACCAAAGTCCATTGTTTTTTCCAGACTTGAGCCGGCTTCGCGCACCAAGACATAATCGAGCGGACCGATGTAGAGCGTAAAGCCGTTTTGCACCACATCTCGATTGAGCGGCAATCTTTGCTTGAGTGCCACAGTGTAATCTTCGAAGACATGTTTATCATCTTTGACGATGCGTCGTCCTTGCAAGTAAGCCCCTTCGGCATCTTCATCGGCGATAATGGCGGCAAGGAAATACTTGCTTTGCACAGATACCCACTTTGTTGCCCCATCAGGCTGCAACTTGAACTCCTTGTCTTTGCTATCTGCATCTAATTTTTCCAACGAGCCATTGAAGTAAGCATGTGCATATGAGCTATTGGCTTCCTCCAGTTCATCTTTTTCGGAATGAGCCAATCCGCCATTCCAAGAAATCTGGTAACTAACGCCTCGCACCAATTGACTGACGCCTGCCAGCTCGGTTTGGTAACGGATTTGGTATGAGTTGCCTGTAAAGATGTAGGTGATTTTGATACGCTTGCCATTTTCGAGCTCCACTTCAAAAGGAATGGTTGCCGATTGGGCGCCACTGAGCTTGAAGGTGCGCTCTTGTACTTTTGGCGTGAAGTATAGTTCGTTGGTATTGACCACGGACTGGCGCGCATCAGTTGTCTCAAACAGTAAAGAGAGTGCCCCATCCTTGGCGGTGATGAGGTCGAAGGGCTTTCGTTCCCAATCCAGATATTTTTTCTGCACGAATGAAATCAGTGTAGCACCTTTGCTGGAGAGCTTTGCTGTGAAAAGGTCTGTTTCTACCGTAATGGTGTCAGCAGTGCCTTCCATTACTCGGGCAAACTCTCCAACCCTCTGCATCGCCAGACTTTTCTGCGACAAGGCTTTTTCCACAGAGTCGGCGTATGCTAATGCCGCAGAATCGAGTGCCTTTGGTTTTGGCGTTTTCGGCGGCGGTGTTGGTGTCAGCAACTGAAACCACACGATAAGGATAAGTCCAATCAGTAAAAAACCGATGAGTGTGTTTCTATCCATTGTTTATTGCTATCAATGCTTATGTGAATGTGGCTTTGGCACTGGGTCAAAGCCGCCTTTGACAAATGGATTGCAGCGCAATATACGCCATATGGTTAGCCATAACGCCGCAAAGAAGTTATGCGTTTGAAATGCTTCCAGCGCATAGCTGGAGCAGCTTGGCTCAAACCGGCAACTTCCGCCCAAAAACGGCGAGAGCACCAGTTTGTAGGCGCGAATAAGCAAAATTGGCAAGAAATTGGTGATTTTCCAGCCCCACCAAAGTTCCGGCGTAGGCTCAGGGTCGGCTATCAGATGCTCCTGGTCGTGTAGATGACTCATGGCTTGATGCATTTGAATCTAAAATGACATCGCTTAAGTCTTGGCTCACTTGACGCTGTTTGCGTAAGGTTTGAATCGCTTCGAGCTCGTTATGAATCCTATCAAACACATAGTAGACTTTGCCGCTCGATGTGTCGGCTTCCAGTTTGCCGCGCAGCTCAATGAGTAATTTATCCATCATTTTTTGGATAGTCCTTCTCGATAGGCTTTCCATATTGGGGTCAGCATTAACCAGCCGTTCGATTTGTTCCAGTGTTTTTGGAGCGGCTTTTTTTTCAAAGACCGCCTTCATGACTCGGCGACGGATGTGGGCTTGATGCTGCTCATACTGCTTTTTGAGTATCCATACCCCACGCCCCAGCGGAATTGCAAAGAACAGCACAGAGTAGATAAATGGCACCCATCCTAATAGAATGCGGACTGTAGGTGTCAGGTCAAAGAGCGTTCCATCTAACTTCAGCACAAGAAACGACATCAGGAGATTGAAAGCATTCATAGATACAATACCAAGGTTACGCAATAGCTCGTTACCTGTCCAAAGGTATTCGGGCTCGTCTTTATCCCAGTAATAGACAATTGGGGTTTCGTTAGTTTTTACTTTGCCGCGCAACAGTTCATCAAATTCAGCATACAGCACGCCATCTTCGCTGACCTTCAGCCGTCCATGGAATTTTGCGACATACATTGCCAGAAATTCTTCCATTTGGTCGGTGCTCCAGCCAGCAAGGGCTTGCAACTCAGCGCCAACCGTGATGCCTTTCTTCTTACGCAGAAATGCCGCCAGCTCCTTTTCATTGTTCAGCTTATCGGGTTGCTCGCGTGGCGGACCGAACACAAAATCATAGACCGACGCCAAGAAGCCTTTCTTTCCTTCTTCAGTTTCGGTCGCTAAATCAAAAAGGTAACCCCACACCTTTACAATCTCGCCCAGATTTGAGAAAAATTCTCTTCTGCCACTTCTGCCATCTTTGCTTGCCAGTGAGAGCATAATCAGTGCAATGAGCAAAATAGTTACATACACGCCGAAATAAATCATCATCATCAAAGCAATGCACACCTTGTAGAGAACTTGAAAGCCTTTCCACAAGATGTCCAGAATCTCGAGCAAGATTTCGGTTGCGGTTTTGGCATGGCGGCGCCTCAGCATATTGCCAAAGTGGTAGATGACATCGCCCTGCGCCGTGGCTTGCACGCGGCAGTGATACTTTTCTATCAGCTCATCGAATGCATGCACCAAGTCTTGCATGGCTATCCCAGTGCCAGCCGCCGCATCGTTGAGCGTAAAAGGTCGCCTCTGTTCCTCTACCCAAGCCTTTAGTCTGGCAAAGACTTCTTTTTCCTGAAGAGCTACTTTCATCCCTGTTTGCATGAACCTTATTTGCACGAAAATAAGCACTTTCTGTACATCATTTCCTGCTACGCCATGCGTCTATTTCCTTCTTTTGAAGTCGGCTTTGCCGTCTGCTCTTTGGCAAGCCAGCCTAAGTGCTTTTCACATTAGCGATGCTCTTTTTTAGAGGTTCTATTGGCGTTGCCGCAGGCAGTTCGACAAAAAAGGTGCTTCCTTTGTCTTTACCTTCGGATTCTGCCCATACTCTGCCGCCGTGCAATTCGACAATTTTCTTGACAATAGAGAGCCCCAAGCCCGTTGAGCTTTCTCCGCCAGTTGGATATGCCGATAGACGCTGGAACCTACCGAAGAGTTTTTGCATATCATCTTTTGTTAGCCCCTGTCCTTCATCTCTGATAGTCACGCGCAGCTTATTGGCAGAGGCTTGCTTCTCGTTTGCCGCATACTCTCCTACTTTGCTGCCACTTATCCAGATAGTTTTTCCCTCTGGAGAGTATTTGATGGCGTTGCTTAGGAGATTTTCGAACACTTCATACATGCGTTTGCTGTCGACTTCTGCAAACAGCTGTGGTTCAAGGTTTATCTCCAGGCGTTGTGATTTGCGTTGCAATAGTTGCTGATTGTTCTCGGCTACAGTGTACAGCAACGCGCTAATGTCTGTGATAGATTTTTCCAGCACAATAGAACCGCTATCGATTGCCGTGGTTTTTAGCAGGTCTGTGATGATACCCAGCATGCGCTTTGCCGAGCGTGTAATGGTTTCCGCCATGATTTTGGTTTCAGGCTGATGTTCCACTTTTTCTGCAATGAGCATGGCAAAGCCCATGATACTTTGTAATGGATTTTGCAAGTCATGCGCGGCAATTCCCAGCAACTCTGTTTTGAACATATTGGCTTGTTCGGCAGCTTGCCGCTCGGTTTCAGCTTTTTGCCGTGCTTCGTTGAGCTCAGCATTTAGTTTGGAAAGCTCTTCATTCTTGCGCGCTTTTTGGCAGTATCCTAACGCAATTAACACAATTACCATTAGTGAGAGCGTAGCTAATGCGACCAGCAGGTGCTGCGTCAGCTCTTTTGCTTCGCGGTCTTTTTGCAAAGCTTCAATCTCACGGTCTTTGCGCTCGTTTTCGAGATGGAGTTCTAATTCTGCGATGCGTTTCTGCGCCTCCAATGAGAGCAAGGAATCCTTCAGCGCCGCAAATTTTTCGAAGTAATTCAGTGCGGCTCGATAGTCGCCTTTCTCACGAGAGATTTCATAGAGCAGTTGGTAGGCGTTTTTCTCTTCATTGCGCGCTTGCACATTTGCGGCAGTTTCAAGAGAGCGCAAAGCATATTGGAGGGCGGCATCATGTTTTTTTTGCAAAAACAGCGTTCTACTGATTCGCTCTAAGGATTCTGCCACGTAGTTTTGTATCTGCATGTCTTGACGGATTTTCAGCCCTCTCATAAAGTATTCAAGTGCTTTTTCGTAGTTATGTTCATGCAATTCGCTTTCGCCCAGTGCCGTGAGAGCAAGGTCGATGTAGCGTTTATCGCCCAGTTTTTCTGATAGCGCTAATGCTTTTTGTGCATATTGTTTGGCTTCTGCGTAGCGCAAGAGCCGAAGATAACTTGTCGCCACACCCGTCATGGCTGAACAGATAGCATCTTCTACGCCGATTTCTTCCGCTTGCGCAAGTGCTCTGGAGCGATACTGCAATGCCTGTTCATGCTTGCCTTGATTGGCAAAACAATCTCCAATACGAATGAGCGACCACAGTACCCCTTTTTGGTCTTGAATCTCTTCGCGCAGTTTGAGTGCTTTAAGATGGTAGTCAATGGCTAAGTCGTATTTGCCTTGATAGTCGTTGATATTACCCAGACTGTGATAGCACCATGCG
>PHFL01000029.1:0-1518 GCA_002794105.1 Candidatus Thermochlorobacter aerophilus
CACAGCGAGACCTCGACAGGCACCGCAACCGATGTTCGTGCAATGGCAAAAGCCATTCGTGAACACAGCGACGCGCTAATATGTGTTGACGGCATTACGGCTGTTGGCGCACACGAACTTCGCTTCGATGAATGGGGAATTGATGCATGCGTAACAGGTTCACAAAAAGGCTTAATGATGCCGCCCGGACTTGCACTCGTTGCGCTCTCTGAACGCGCTATCAAAGCGATTGAAACTGCAAAACTTCCGAGTTATTATCTCTCGCTTAAAAAAGCCTTGAAATCATACAAGGATAACGATACGCCCTTTACGCCCGCTGTTTCACTCATCATCGGACTTGATGAATCGCTCCAAATGATTAAAGCCGAAGGCATTGAGAACGTGTGGAAGCGACATCAACGGCTCTCGGCGGCGTGCCGAACTGGGTGCGAAGCATTAGGTATGCGGCTCTTTTCAAATTCGCCCTCGTTTGCCGTTACGCCCGTGTGGCTTCCCGAAGGCGTTGATTGGAAGGCGTTTAACAAAGTCTTGAAATTGGAAAACGGCATCACCGTTGCGGCAGGACAAGACGCATACGCCGGAAAAATTTTCCGCATCTCGCATCTCGGCTTCTATGATGAACTCGATATGCTGACCGTTATCGGTGCGTTGGAAATGACGCTCAAAAAAATCAATCACCCGTTTGAAGTGGGAAGTGGTGTTTCCGCTGTGATGAAAGCCTTTCTCGAAGAACCCGTTGCTGTTTGAGTTATCGCATACGCCGCTTTGCCTTTCAACCAACAAGTTGCGAGGCGAGCGGTTGCACCATTGGGCGAGTTTCATTCTTTCTGTAACTAAATATGGTGAAGATTTCAAACAGGATTTAACACAAATCGCTCTGACAATGAAGAAGCACTTTTGTTTTATCGTTGCGCTCTTCTCCACAACGCTTATTGCACAACCGCAACGCGATGTTCCGACCGCAGAGATTTCCACTGACAGCCTTCAAAGTTATGTGAAAACACTTGCCAGCGACGCTTTCGAAGGACGCGCTCCCGGCACAATCGGCGGACACCGCGCAACCGTTTATATGCAACAGAAATTTGCTGACTATGGATTAGAGCCGTTTCAATCCTTGCCTAATTACTTGCAAGCGTTCAGCGTAACGACCTCGCTGAAAGCCAGTGAAAACAATTTTATCGCTTTGAGAGCGAGACGTTTGTTTCATTTGGGAATAGACTTCGTGCCGCTTGGCTATTCATCAAACGGCAAGGCAGAATCAAGGCAAGTGGTGTTCGTGGGCTACGGCATTTCAACTGAAAAATACGACGACTACAAAGGCGTTGATGTGAAAGGCAAAATTGTCGTGATGATGCGCTACTCGCCCGATGGCGATAACCCACACAGCGAATTTTTTGAACACGCTTCCGTTTGGAAAAAACTGACGACCGCACGCGAGAAAGCGCAATCGGCGTGCTCATCTTTACAGGCGAACGCAACGGCGATGATAAACTCATGGACATTTCACGCGATAGACTG
>PHFL01000029.1:6789-8445 GCA_002794105.1 Candidatus Thermochlorobacter aerophilus
TCGCCGTGTCTGAAACGGCACAATGCGTTGCCCTGCTGAAAAGTAGCGCAGTTCTTCAAACATGCCGTAAGTAGGCAAAAAGACTTTGCGATGAACGACCCTTGCTTTGCCATCTTCAAAGAAGAACGCCGCATTATAGACGCCAAAGTCATCAGAAAGTTCAACCCCGCCGCAAAGAATTGAGATGTGTTTTGAAAGTGTGCGAAGCGGCTCAAAGTGCGCATCAGAAATCGGCATTGCCATATCTTGTGCCGCATCTTGAAGATTGTAGCCCGAAAGCGACAGTTCAGGAAAAACAATAAACTCAATGCCCTCGTGAATCGCTAACTCTACATGTGAAATATGTTGTTGGAGATTATCATCAAAATTGCCAAGCGTGCTGTCGAGTTGAACAATGCGAAGTTTAGTTTTCATGAACGTGTGTCGGTTGAAATTCCAAAAGTCGATTTCAGCGAATCATACCAGCGATTTACCGAACGCGTGCCTTCAAGTATGGTTTCAAATGCGTTGAACTCACGATTAAAAATAAGCCGTTTGAGCTCGTCTAAATGCGATTCGGTTTCGGCTTCCATTTCTTTGGTCAGAAATTTTGGATTTGGGAAAGTTTCTTTTGTCAGAACGCGTGGCGTGTGAAATGAGATGAAAAGTTCGGGCTTTTGTTCTTCAACATAGTCGATGCGCGTAACCGCCGAACAAAGATACACCGATGACTTGCGTTCTAAAACTTGTTCAGCGATTTTAGCCGTGCCAGAAAAGAATTTGATAGGACGCTTATCAACGTGTTCAATCACGCCTTGTGGAAAAATCCAGAGCGCGTTTTGTCTGTGCGATGATTCAGTAAGTTTTTCTGCGGCATACTGAATGGTTTTGAGGGCTTCGCGTGGATTGTCGCGCACAATCGAGAATGCACCAAGCCGCGTGAAAAATTGATAGCGCACCAGTTGCTTGTATTCAATGATGATGTAGAGATTTTGGTTGAAGTAAATGTCCGTGATGAGTTGCGACCAAAATCCGTCCCACCAATAAGAATGATTGAGATAAAAAATGATAGGCGTTTGAAGGTTCATCGTAGCAAGCGTACGCGCCCCTTTGACGCGCACTTTGTCGAAGTGTTGTTTGAAGGCACGGCGAGAATACCAGCGAAACCAAGCCGTGTAAAGCGAACTGCGCCGAACCGTCAGCATGGCAATTTGAAAAAGTTGAACTGCGAAGATAAAACGAGAAAAAAAGATTTGTGAGCGGTCGTTTTAGTCGACTGTCAGACCAAATCGTCTATTTCAGTTAAATCAGCCGTGAGCAATCGCATTGAAAAATCTTCGCTATAAAACCCGATGAGCCTTTGAGGTGCAGTAAGCTTTTCGTAAGTTACGGCAAAGAAAGGCGTAATCGCCCAACTCGTCTAAATTGAGAGGCAATCAGTTTTTTTGAAGTAAAACATTAAGGAGTGCCGTTATGACCAGTCAATTTTTCTCAACCCGAGAACTCTCCGAACTGTGCGCAGTCGGCGAAACCACTGTCAAACGATGGGCAAACATGGGGCTCATCAAATACCACAAAACCATTGGCGGACACAGAAAGTTCAAACTTGATGATGTGTTAGAGTTCATCAACAAAAATCACATTCGTGTTGCCCCTGAACAGTTGGAACGACTGCAA
>PHFL01000030.1:0-5238 GCA_002794105.1 Candidatus Thermochlorobacter aerophilus
TGGTGACATGCTCTTGCACACTATCGGCTCTCAAAATCTCTTCTACAGTGCCGCGCAACTTGCCATCCCCAATCAAGAGAAAATGCACCCTTGAATTTCTCTCAATCGTCGGCTTGACTGCTCGTGCCAATACCTCCACACCATGCCACTCTCCAAATGTGCCCACAAAACCACACAAAAATTTGCCGCGCCATCTTTCCTGCAGATTCTTCGGTAAGGTCTGAAAAAAGGCATCGGCATCAATCGTATCGGAAAACTCCTCCGCATCCACCCCGTTAGGATTGACATGGATTTTTTCAGGTGGTAAGTCAAACTGCCTCAGTAGCTCTTGCTTGAGCACATCAGAGACCACAAACATGGCTTTCGCCGCTTGAAACTGCACCTGCTCACTTTGCGCCAGTAGACCTTTGAAAATGAGTAATCCCCAATAGACTTACTACATCATAAAATGCTTGATTTAAGCGATATTGACCGTAAAACTGCGTGTCAAGTTCCACAGTCCCGCACACAGATGAAGCGCATCATCTCACTTCTGCATCACCTTAAATCGGCTTCTATGTTGTAAAATTCTTATGTGGAATAAAAATCCTCGCATCTGAAAGCCAATGCCTTATCCCTAAAAACCCTAAATCCACCCACACCGCACGACCGTTATACTTCAACCCACTCAACTCCTCTTTGAACAACTTGAAATCGACTTCCCGTCCCGCTTTCAACTTTCCCACATAAATCGCTCGCCCCGCTCTATCCGACGCACATCACACTATCTTGGTATGACATTTTTTTACCACTGTAGTCCTCTGCCTGTAACCGCTTGTCTTTATCGCGCTCCACAGGCACTTCAAATCCGTCTATCATTATCTCCTTGACCCCTTCAAACGCTTTATCAAACGCCGCTTGAGTGCCGAACACTTCAACCGCCAGACGCTTATCCGTTTCTAACGCCTTCTTCAAGGCAGGTTTGATAGACTCTAAATACTCAAAGGCTGATTTATCTGAACACCCAAACTGTAAGCCGAGTATCTGTAAGGTCGGATAAGTTTTGTAATAAAATAAAATGAAAAATAGTGCTTCTCTGGCATCTTGAAATAGGGGTTCATATGGGCTGGCGGAATTGCCTTTTTTAGGCACATAGAACCGCTTAAATTGTTCAAATAACTGATTGAATGTTTGTTCGCTCAATCCCGTTGATGCCCGATATTGACGCTCGGTGCGCAGGTTTGTGTAGATGCTTGCCATGTTGAGTCTCCTTTCGTTGAAAATGTCTTGAAGGCTTCTGAATCGCCTGAAAATTACCTAATTTGAACGGATTTTCAACGTAGTAAGTCTAATAACGACGGTCAGCCACAGTCGCAAATCTCACGCGGCTCTGGCGTTTCCTTCAAACCGTCTTAAATTGCCAACACTTAAACGGAGATTGATGTATGACTTCACCAACACTCTTTAAGAAAGACATCGCCCCTGAACTGGTGCATGAAGTCCTTTCCAAGTCCATGATTGTTGATGGGTTGGATATGGTTTTGGACCTTCAAAACAGTCGTGGTGCATATCTTTATGATTCCGTTTCCAAGCGAAACTTGTTGGACTTTTTCACCTTTGTTGCCTCTGCACCGATTGGCGCAAACCACCCTGCGATTTGGAACGACAAAGTCTTTTTGGATAAACTGCTTTACGCCGCGATTGTCAATCCGTCCAACTCCGACATTTATTCGGTTGAGATGGCAGAGTTTGTCGAGACCTTCCGCCAACTTGCCATGCCCAAAGGTATGAAATATACCTTTTGGATTGCAGGCGGCGCGCTCGCTGTTGAAAACGCCATCAAAGCCGCGTTTGATTGGAAAGTCAAAAAAAATTTCTGAAAAGGCTACAAAACTGAAAAAGGGCATCAAGTCATTCACTTCAAGCAAGCCTTTCACGGACGAAGCGGCTACACGCTCTCGATGACGAACACCGACCCAGCAAAAACCGACCTCTTTCCGAAGTTCGACTGGCCACGCATTACCAATCCCAAAATTACTTTTCCGCTCAACGACACACATCTTGCCGAAGTGGAGCGATTAGAAGCACAAGCCATCGCCGAAATCAAACAAGCCTTTTTTGAGCGCAAAGATGATATTGCGGCAATCGTCATTGAGCCGATTCAAGGGGAAGGTGGCGACAATCACTTCCGCCCTGAATTTCTGAAAGCCTTGCGCTTGCTTTCACTTGAAAATGACGCGATGCTCATTTTTGATGAAGTGCAAACGGGTTTGGGACTTGCAGGCTCAATGTGGGCGGCAGAACAACTGCTCAACAACGGCTATGCTTGCGCCGTCGGCGAGACCACATGCAAATTGTTCGGTCGCTGTGTCGGCGAAGAATTATGCTTGCCCGATATGATTGCCTTTGGCAAGAAAACCCAAGTGTGCGGCTTTATGTCGACCACGCGCATTGATGAAATTGAAGACAATGTCTTCCAAGTGCCAAGCCGCATCAATTCCACTTGGGGCGGAAATTTGGTCGATATGCTTCGCTCAAAAAATATCTTGAAATTATCGAACAAGAGAACTTACTGACTAACGCCAAGAACATCGGCGCGTTCTTGCTCTCCAAAATTCAGTTGCTTGCGGAAGAGTTTAAGGGAACGGTCTCCAATCCGCGTGGCAGAGGCTTGATGTGTGCGTTTGATTTGCCTGATAAAGCCATGCGCAACAAATTCATTTCAGAAGTGATGAAGCAAGGCGTAGTGATGCTGGGCTGTGGCGAACGCACGGTGCGATTCCGTCCGCCGCTGACGCTCACGCTTGCCGAAGCCGAAGAAGGCATGTCGCTTGTGCGCAACGCTTTGAAAGCCACACTATAACATTCATGCTCATATTTTTTCAGGAAGCAATCTCATGCCGAGGTTGCTTCTTTTTGTTTTCTGCGATAGAGAAAAAATTGAACCGCCCAAAGAACGCTTGATGAAATCAGCATCGCAACTGCCGCGCCCGTTTCGGCATAGTTTGGAATCAGCAAAAAGTTCATCGCGAGATTTGAAGCCGTGAACACAAGTGCCACGCGCAAGAGCGCATCGCCCATGCCTTTTGCCGCAAAAAAATAGTTGTAGGGTTTTGAAAGTCCGTTGAAGAGCGTCGCGAAAAGAAGTGGATAAAGCAGGGCGGTATGCTCACGATATTTTGGAAACACCCATTCAAATAGCCACTGCCCCACCGAAAGATACAACACGGCAATTGCGCACAGCACAATGGCGTTGGCTTTCAAGAGCGAGACGGGAATTACTTCCAACGACGAAAGTTTTTTGAATCGCACCGTCAGATAGGTATCTGAAAACATTTGCATGGGCGAAATAAAAAAAATCATTACAGCATACACGCCCACATTCACACTCGTGAAGAGCGCACCGAGTAGCATGGAATCTAAATTTTGCGTCAGGACGGCGAGCGTGCGCCCGATATAGAACTTTGCGCCATACTGCTTGATTTCCTTCCACAAATCGTCTTTGAACAGTTCAACTTCCGCTAAACTTGGCTTGCCTTTCGTAATCAAGAACAGCGCGACCACACAGGACGAGAGCGAATAAGCGGCAATGACAAAAAAAGTCGTTACGCGCTCTTGCCACCAAAGTCCAACTAAGAGTGCAAGAAAAATTGTCTGCACGGCGGCGTTGTAGAACGAGAGTTTCAGCATCTCGTTTGTGCCTTGATAGAGCAGTTGGAAATAAATTTTGAACACAATGAAGGCAAGCGGAAGTGAAAAGAGCGCGAGCGTTGTGCCAATCGGCTGGCTGGTTTGAAAGAGTGCATCAACGAAAAAACTTGTGGCGAAGAGAAACAGCGCGAAAAGTAAGAGAAGCCCCAGTGCGATTGAAAGCAGGAGCGAAAACAGATGTCGCTCGCGTGCCTTATCGGGTTGAATTGCGAGTAGCCTTGCGCCTGCCGTCAGTATGCCAAACTCAAAAAAGACGCTTCCAAAAACAGCGAGTTTCATGATGAGTTCTCGGTCGCCAAATTCTTCTTTGGTCATTTGGCGCGTCATGAGTAGGTAAGCGAGCACGCCGAAGCCCGTCATCACTAATTGTGAGCCATGGAGCCAGAGCGTTTGTTTGACGATATATGACTCACGAAGCGAGTGAAGCCACCGCTTGATTGAGTGTCCTGTTTCACCAAGCGTCATTTGCGAAGTTGTTCATAGAGGTTGATAACGGCGCGTACGTTTTCTTGCCAAGCATATTTTTCAACGGCATTGCGTCGTGCCGCTTTTGAGAGCCGCTCACAAAGCGCAGGGTCTCTTGCCAGTTGGCAGATTTTTTCAGCAAGTTCTGCGGGATTTTTCTCCTCGACCAGCAGTCCATTTACACCATCTTCAATCACTTCTTGAATTTGTCCTACTCGCGAAGCAATGACGGGCTTTTGCATCGCCATATATTCAAAGAGTTTGATGGGGCTTTGAAAGAACGGCACATCGGGATTGTTAATTGCAGAAATCACGAGCGCGTTGCATGCCGCAAGGTATTCGGGCACGTCAGCACTTGGCACCATGCCAGTGATAGTTACCGCACGCTCAACGCTATCACGTCTTAAAATTGCTTCGACTTCACCCCGCAATACGCCATCGCCAATCAAGAGGAAATGCGCATTTGGAATTTCTCCAACAATTTTTTTCACGCTATTTGCCAACACCGTAATGCCGTGCCAATGTCCAAATGTGCCTGCGTAGCCAATCACGAATTTCTCTTCCAGCCCAAATTTTTTACGAATGTTTTCACCCGAAATATCGGGCGAGTATTTCTCCGCATCAACGCCGTTAGGCACAACGGTTATTTTTTCGGGTGGAACTCCCAAACCAATCAGTTGCGACTTCAAGACCGACGACACAACGATAATCGCGTCGGCTTGTTCAAACTGAATTTCTTCCGACCACTCCAACGCTTTCGTGAAATACGTCTTCCCCCAGTTTTTTTTCACCCACACTTCTGACCCTTCGACTTGCAAGAGAAAAGGTATTCCTAGTTCGCGCTTCAACAGTGCGCCCGCATAATTGAAAATGCTGTGGCGTTGGTAAAGGAAGTTCGGCTGTTCTCGCTCAACGATTTTTTTGGCTTCGCGGAATGATTTTCGGTTGTATGGGAAGAACAACACTTCGGGCAGATTCGTGAAGAATTCAGAATAAGGGATTGTGTATTGCTTGACCTTTTCAGAAAGCGGAAGCACTCGATTTGCGGCAACGATGGGCTCGTGTCCGAGACGGAGCAATCCG
>PHFL01000030.1:5258-8268 GCA_002794105.1 Candidatus Thermochlorobacter aerophilus
CCCAAGTGTGCGGCTTTATGTCGACCACGCGCATCGATGAAATTGAAGACAATGTCTTCCATGTGCCAAGCCGCATCAATTCCACTTGGGGCGGAAATTTGGTCGATATGCTTCGCTCAAAAAAAGTATCTTGAAATTATCGAACAAGAGAACTTACTGACTAACGCCAAGAACATCGGCGCGTTCTTGCTCTCCAAAATTCAGTTGCTTGCGGAAGAGTTTAAGGGAACGGTCTCTAATCCGCGTGGCAGAGGCTTGATGTGTGCGTTTGATTTGCCTGATAAAGCCATGCGCAACAAGTTCATTACCGAAGTGATGAAGCAAGGCGTAGTGATGCTGGGCTGTGGCGAACGCACGGTGCGATTCCGTCCGCCGCTGACGCTCACGCTTGCCGAAGCCGAAGAAGGCATGTCGCTTGTGCGCAACGCTTTGAAAGCGATACTTTAACAGCAAAAACAGATTTCAGGAAGCAATCTCATGCCGAGGTTGCTTCTTTGCTTTCTTGCCAAATTTTTTCTTGTGCTTCATCTCGCTTTGGCTTACAGGAAAAATACCAACCGCTGACAAAGGCAGGTGGCAATTTATCCGCAAGTTTAAGATTCCACTCCACGAACCATTGGCGTTTGCCAAATAGCATCGTCATTAGCGGACCGCACGCAAACACCGATTTTTCAACACGTGTGATTTCAAAATACCGCTCAATGGATTGGCGAATGTGCTTCATCGTGAAGAAATGCACGTGAGGACACTCGATATTTTCCGTCGAAGCCACACCTGCCTGCTTATGCTTTGAGCGAATCCAACGACTAATCGGCTGCCGAATTTTTTCAGGCACACTCAATTGTTTCAAACGTTTCGCCAAAAAACTATCTATCTCAAACGGTCCGTATCCATTCGGCACTGTGATGAACACGATTCCCTCAGGCTTACACAACCTTCGAAGGTCAAGAATGACGGGCTCATAATCCTCGATATGTTCTAACACTTCTGAACAAATCACCACATCATACTGGTTGCCCAGAAGGTCTTTTGTTTTTGCGACAAGGAAAGTTGCATTGTGGAAGGGATTTGTTTCTCGTGCTTTTTGAATGGAGTGTTCATCAAGGTCAATGCCAGTAACTGTGTAGCCTTGTTCAGCAAGCGGCAGGCTCATCATGCTTCCATTTCCACACCCGACATCTAAAATCGAAACGCGCTCTTTTCCATATCGGCTTTGAATTTGCGAGAGCAAAAACTCGATTCGTTTCTTATAGCCCCAAATGGTTTCGTGTTCAGGATAAAATCTCATCTTCAACGGTTTTGTGATTGATGACCAATGCTCGGTAAAAATAACGATGCACGATGTAATTCACGCTTGATGATGCAATCGCCGCAATCGCCGCACCTGTTACGGAAAACAGCGGAATCGCCCAAAGGTAGTTTATAGCAGAGGTTACTGCATAAATTAGGGTCGCACGCTGAAAGGCTTTTCCGTCGCCTTTGGCACGAAAAAAAGCATTTGTAAGGCTTTGATAGTCCTAAAATCACCATCGCCAGTGTTAGCGGATAAATCAAGAACGCATCGTCAGCGTATTTCGGAAAAATTATCTTGAACAACGGCACACCCAACACCACATAAACCCCTGCCAACCCCAAAAGCCCAATCATATTGACCTGATAAATTTTTTTCGGCATCAAGGTTTCTTGGGCTAATCGTTTGAATGCTACGGCTGTGTAAGCATCAGCGAAGGCTGAAATCGGCGCAACATAAAAGAGGGCGACTGCATAAACGCCAACTGCTGTGCTGTTAAAGAATGTTCCTAAAAACATCGTATCCAAATTTCCACACGCTTGTCCAATGAAATAGCCTACAAAAGCATATCGCCCGTAGGTCATTACTTCCGCACGAATTTCTTGCCAATTTTCCCGAAAGGCTTTCCAAGAAGGTTTTGCCTTTGCTACTAAAACCGCAACCACACCAACAATAGAGACACTATAAAGCATCAAGGCACTTTCCAATGTCAGTGGCTCAAAGTTTAACCACAATAGAAGCAGTGCAACATGCCCAAACCGAAAGGCAACATTCAGAAACGAAAGTTTTAGGATTTCATTCGTGCCTTGATAAATGAACTGAAAAAAACAAACAGATAAAGCGAGAGCGAGAACGGAAAGGCAAACCATATCAGCACTTGTGAAATGTCTTGATGCGTGTTGAAGAGCATTTGCACAAGCGGAGCGATTGCCATTAAGAAAAGCGCGTAGATGAAACAAAGAATTCCGCCGATAAAAATCAATGCTGAAACCAGTTTTCTTTCCTTTGCCTTTTCACGTTGATTAGCCAAGAGCCTCGCCCCTGAAAAAAAATCCTAACTCAAAAAAACTGAGAAAGAAGGTGGTCAGTCTTACCACTATTTCACGGTCGCCGAAGGTTTCTTTCGAGAGATTTGCTGACAGGAGAATGTAAGCGAGTGCGCCAAAGAGCATTTGCAGGAGCTGAGAAGCATAAAGCATGTAGGTTTGTCGAGCCATTGGTGTGCCAAATTTGCTCTTCAAGTTTTTAAGCAAGTCACTCACTGTTGTTGTGCGTTGCAGTTAGTTCTGAAATCACGGCTTCAAATTTTTTGGCGCGCTTTTCAAGTGAGAAGTTCTCTGCGTGTTTTGCAATTTCCCTTCGTTCCGATGGCGAGAGCGAGAAACTTTGCATAACGGCTTGCTCGGCTTCATCGAGTTGGCGGACAATTTTTCCAACCTTGCCTGCAATTTCGGGCAGTGCGCCATTTGGAGAAATGATGGGCATCGCCCCACAAGCCATTGCTTCAACTACGGCAACGCCAAAGGTTTCTGACAACGAAAATTGACAATATGCACTGGCTTGCTCATACAACGGTTTCAACTCTCTTCCGAGCGATAAGGGTCCAGGTATCACTTTGCAATTATGCACACCCTTTGCTTGCTCATGCGCGACCTTCAACGCCGCGCCGCGCAAGCCCGCCACAACAAACTTCACCTTTGGAAGTCTCTTCGCCAGTTC
>PHFL01000030.1:8859-14629 GCA_002794105.1 Candidatus Thermochlorobacter aerophilus
AGATGAGTGCCACAACGCTTGATGCTTATTGGTCTTGGCAAGGTCAGAGAGTTTCTGGTTGCTGGCTTTGCCGATTGAAATGCGATTGCGCTTTGCCGTGATGAGAATCTCCAACAGCCTCTTATCCCGAGCATTGATTTGCACATATACCTTGGCAATACGGTCAGGGTGTGTTTTCAATAGCTCTGCCACCGCATGGCGCCCATATACTACCCCTGGGATGTTTGCAGAAAGTTCGTCCTCGTGCGTCGTCTGTTCGTCCTGCATGCACCAATAGGCTTAGTTTTCAGTTGGGGTAGAAATTTTCAGTGTAACTGGGCGAGCTGATGGCAAATGTCCATCTTTGAGAAATGGATTTGGAATGGGTATCATGCTCAACTCATTGCGCTCATTGATGACCATCATCGTGTTGAGCGGGAAAGTCTGCCACGAAGTATCTCGATAATCCAAGGGTTCAGAAGCCACCACAATTGCTTCTGGAAACATTGGACTGCTCTGCGTGTAATAGAGCGTAGCGGATTTCTCTATGCTTGTGTAGCGTGTTACGACTATAGTTTTGCCATCAGTCAATGCCATATTCAAAATCAAGTCAGAGCCATGCTTTTCTGCGAGCGTGTTCAGCCGCGCAATGGTCTCGAGCATCGCCTCTGCCATAGTTAGTGTTGGTTGTTCTTGGCGAATGCTCAAGTACAGATGAAAAATGTGCTCTGAATCGGTTGTGCCCAACAAGTGAGAATAAAATGGGTCAGCAATTTGTTGGCGAATCGCTCGCATCATGCACCTTTTGAAATCACTGATAATACCATTGTGCATAAAAATTTGCTCTTTCCACTGAAAGGGGTGCGAATTTGCTTGATGCACCAGTAGCCCCGGCGATGCCGCACGCACATGCACAAAGATGGTCGGCGAAACAATCTTATCGGCAATGCGCGCCACGTTAATATCGTGCCAAAATGGTTTTTCCGACGTTATCACTGCAGGCTCAGGATGTACCTCCAAATTATACCATGCTAGTCCATAGCCATCTACATTGATTGGCGTGATAATCATCTCTCGCGGTCGGCGCGATTGTTCCACAAAGTTATGTGGCGGCTCAAAGATAAGTTTCTTGAGCGTAATAGGCTTTCCTCGATAAACCGCAAACCTGCACATACTCTGAAAATCGTTTAGCAGTACCTCTTTGGCGACAGCTTTATACGCCATCAGATAGACTTTGTTGATAGGGCTTGGAATATGGTAAAATTTTAGCAATTGCTATACCTGTTTAGACTTTCTCCGTGGCCAGCCCAGCCAGCGACTGCGCAAAGGCTAATGCTCTTGCCACCTTCTCTTCCGAATCCGCTTCACAGTAAAGCCGCACGATAGGTTCTGTGCCACTTGCTCGAATCAAGAGCCAACCGCCCTCGAAGAAATATTTGTAGCCATCCAAATTTTCAAAGCCTGTAACGCGCATGCCCTCAATTTCTCTGAAACTGCCTTGTGCCGCTTTGCTCATCAACTCGGCTTTTTGAGACTCGCTTAGTCTGGCATCAATTCGTTCATATGTAAAGTAGCCATACTCTTGATAGAGTTCTTCGATCAGTTCGGAGAGTCTTTTCTTTCGGCGTGCCATCACTTCTGTTACCAGCAGTCCGATGTAGATACCGTCGCGTTCAGGCAAATGCGATGTAATGCCAATGCCGCCTGATTCTTCACCCCCGATAAGAATATCTCGTGTGGTCATCAATTTGCCGACATGCTTAAAACCAATTGGCAGATTGTGCACCGTTAGCGCATGCTTCGCACAAATTTTGTTGATAACCTCCGTCAGTGCATATGTGCGTGCTACTTCGCCGCGCCTGCCTTGCTCTTCGACAAGATACTTGAGCAACAGCGAAAAGATTTTGTGCGAATCCACATAACGACCATGCTCATCCAACATGCCAATTCTATCGGCATCGCCATCGGTGAGTATGGCAACTTCGCAGCCCGATTGCTTGTAGAACGGAATGAAATCTCCAATGTAGTTTGGTATCGGCTCTGGATTGATGCCCTCGAATGTTGGATTGATAGCACAATGATACTCCACGACGCACCCCTTCGGAAGCAACTCTGTTACCAAACCTTGTCCTGCACCGAACATGGCATTATGTGCAATGCGCCATCCAGATTGCGCAATCGCAGTTAGGTTGAGTTCATTAGCTAAGTAGTCGCGGTAGTATCGCTTTACTGGTGCAAGTTCTATCAGCGCTGGATTTGCTTTGCCTCTTTCAATGTGGGCTACGCTCGAGAGGTACTGTTCTATTATGGCAATTGTTTCAGGATGTGCCGAACCGCCATATTCTGCCTTGACTTTGAAGCCGTTGTAGTGCGGCGGGTTATGCGATGCTGTAATGACAATGCCGCCTGCTAAGCGCCTGTCGCGCACAAATAGCGAGACGGCTGGCGTTGGCGTAAAAGTATCTGCCAAGAACACCTTTAGCCCTTGCGACGAAAAAATCTCGGCAACAAACCGAGCAAATTGCTCCGACATAAAGCGTGTGTCATAGCCTACGCACACGCCATTTGCCGCATTTGGATGATTTCTAAAATAGCATGCCGAAGCCAGCGCCGCCTGCCTAAGATTTTCAAATGTGAAATCTTGAGCAATGACACCACGCCAGCCATCCGTGCCAAACTTGATAGCGCTCATACACGAAATTTTTGAGCCGTAAATCTACGAAACCCTTTACTGATTTTTTTCCATCGATGCAAATAAGAGCCGCGCTTACTACTTTTGGACAATTTCTGAACCTTCTAAAGCAACAAATATGATACAAGGCTTTGCAATCATCTTTCTTTTGCTCCTAACTAGCGAACTTCTTGTGCGCAGTCTTTCACTCCCTTTTCCAAGCAGCGTGATAGGACTTCTACTTCTGCTGCTATGCTTGCAGATTGGGGTTGTCAAAATCGATTGGGTCAAGTCAGCTTCAGACATCCTGCTCAAACATCTCTCTCTGTTCTTTGTGCCGCCCGGTGTTGGACTCATGCTCTATGTTGATGCCCTTCAACAAAGTGCCTTAGCAATTGTGCTGGCGTGGGTCATCAGCACGCTTGCTGTGATGGCAACGGTTGCACTTTTGCAACAACGCTTAGAAAAACATCCATAAACTCTTCAAAGAAAGAGTGCTCTTTATGCAGGACTTAAGCTCAATTTTCACATCGAGAATTTTTTTCGTTGCGCTGACGCTGCTTGTGTTTGTCATAGCGCAGTGGCTTTACGGTCGCACCAAATTCTTGCTCTTCAATCCTGTGCTTGTTTCTATTGCTGTGCTGATTGCGTGGCTTAAGGCGTTCAACATCCGCTATGAAACCTACATGAGCGGTGGCGAATTGATTTCCTTTTTTCTTTCTCCAGCAGTCGTTGCGCTTGCTGTGCCGCTCTACGAGCGCCTTCCAGACATCAAGGCACAGCGTGTGAGTATCCTTCTCGCCATTTTCGCAGGTGCAGTTGTGGGGATTATTACTGCGGCTGGACTTGCGGCGCTCTTGGGTGCCAGCCATACACTGGTAGTTACGATTGCGCCAAAGTCTGCCACAGCCCCTATTGCTTTAGCGATTACAGAGAAACTTGGCGGGCTTTCTGCATTAGCGGCGGCATTTTCTGTTGCCACAGGCGTCTTAGGTGGCGCTATCGGTTTGCCGTTCTTGAAGCTTTTGCGCATTCACAGTCGGCGTGCAATTGGCTTGGCATTAGGTGCTGCAGCACATGCGGTTGGCACTGCTCGTGCTATGGAAGAAGGCGAGATAGAAGGAGCATTTGCTGGCTTGGCACTTTCACTCTGTGGCATCCTGACAGCCGTTCTCACCCCACTTTTCATTAAACTTTTTCTCAGCCTTGTGGACATGTAAGATGGACACTTCGCCTATTACTCTAACGACCTTGTTCGCTCCAGCGACCTGAGCATCTGAGCGGTTCTCTATCGAGTTACAAAAATCTTTGCAACTTCACAATGTGTAGCACATCATCGAAGAGCTCGCTTGGTGGGGGCAAGTGTTCTCGGCTTAGAAAAACATCTCTTTCAAGGTTTGGCGAATGATGTTTATGCCTTCGCTCATCTCGCTCATGGTAAGATTGAGTGGTGGGCGGAAGCGTACGCTGCGTTCTCCGCATCCCAGCATTAGCAATCCATTTTGGTACAGACGCTTAATGAAGGCATCTCGTTCAGATTTAGACCGCAAATCAAATGCACACATCAGCCCTCTGCCTCGCGGGTTAGTTACAATACCAATAAAATCTTCGGCAAGTAACTGTATCTCCTGCAAGAGTGCGATACCAACTGTACGCACATTTTCCAGCAAGCGGTCTTCCTCAATAATCTCAAGATACTTTTTGCAGCGTAGCATATCGACCAAATTTCCTCCCCAAGTGGAATTGATGCGACTTGGCACGCGAAACACATTATCCTCGATTTCATCAATACGGGCACTTGCCATAAACCCGCACACTTGTGTTTTTTTGCCAAATGCAATCATGTCAGGTAGGCACAAATCTTCGTGCATGGTGCATCCGCCTTCGTTGCGAAAACTGCAAGTGATACCATCTGGCAACTTGCAAGGCTCCGCTACAGGGTTTGCTAGCACCTGTTCTGCTGCCCACATTGTCCCTGTCAGTCCAATGCCCGTTTGAACTTCATCGAAGATGAGCATGGCTTCATTTTCAAGCGAGAGCACGCGTAAGGCTTGGAAAAATTCTCTTCGAAAATGATTGTCGCCCCCTTCGCCTTGAATAGGTTCAATGATGATAGCGGCAACATCATCCTTGTGCTCCACAAAGGTTTGCTTGATGTGTTCAATTGCTTCACGCTCTATGCGTTCCAGTTCAGCAAGGCGTTCATCGGTAAGTGGGAATGTGATTTTCGGGTTATTGATGCAGGTCCATGCAAATTTCGGGAATAGCGCAGTTTTCACAGGGTCAGTGTTCGTCAGCGAGAGTGTGTAACCACTGCGTCCGTGGAATGCTTCTTTGAAGTAAATAACATGATGCCCACGCTCGAATTTGTATCCCTTACGAAAATTTTTTCTGACCTTCCAATCAAATGCCGCTTTTAGGGCGTTTTCTACGGCTAATGCTCCGCCAGCTATCCAAAAGACATGCTTCATGCCTTTTGGCATTGCAAGCTGCCTGAAAGTTTCCACAAATTCCGCCATTTCCACCGAGTATGCATCGGAGTTAGAGGGATTGACGATAGCGGCGTAGAGCAGTTTTTCCAAGAATGCCTTGTCGTTCCATACTTTCGGGTGATTGGCACCAACAGGCGCTGAAGAGACAAATGTGAAGAAATCCAGCATGTAGCGCTTAGTCCGTGCATCGTAGAGCCATGCACCTTTGCTGCGCTCCAAATCTAATACCATATCTAAGCCATCGACCATCATGGTTTGTGCAAGTGTCTCGTGCACGGTCTCTGGTGAAATACGAGAGAGAACTTGCGTGGTCATTGTGCCTCCCTTAGATTGGGTTTTATCGCCTGGAGTTTGTTTAAGAAAAGCGTTTTCAGACAATAAAACAAATTAAAAAGCCTTGCTCTTTTTCGGAGCAAGGCTTTGCGTCTATTTGCGTCTGTGCACCTTGATAGGCTTTAACGGGCAAAGAATGGTTTATCGTAGAGTTCCAGACGCTTTTCAGGTGTGAAGCGGAAATCCAGAATATCGCCTTCTGGGCGCACTTCGATTAACGCACCCGAGGGGCATGCATCAGCATCGAAGCACAACTGGCATGAAATACAAGCCTTTTGGTCGATGTAGTAGCGGA
>PHFL01000030.1:16145-55919 GCA_002794105.1 Candidatus Thermochlorobacter aerophilus
AGAAGCTCATCGTAATGTTTGCGCCCATCATGTTGAGCTCGCACAGCGAGTTCCAGCAAATGACTGCATAGACAGAAATCATTGTCGTAAAGCACAACACCATAATCGTGCCCACGAACTTAGCTTGGAACTCTCTGTCTCGCCCTAATGCAATCCACTTGGACTTCAGTTGATTGTATAGGCCGGACATCTGAACTTTCAAGAGATACTGTCCGCCATGGAACACACCAGAGAACACATACAGGAAGCCGCAAATGATATGATTGAATGCCACCAGGTTGATAACCACCTGTGCCATTCCAAACACTCTACCGTCTTTGGGCAGAATGGCATACGGTGGATACTCTGGGTATTCAATCTTAGTCAGGTCAGTGTTTCCGTTTTCGTCAAAGCCGACACGGTTAAACGGCTCACCGTAGATGTAATAGACCAAGTCGTTCAGCTGGGTGTAGAAGAACTGTGGTCTATCGGTAAAGGCGGCAAAGGCAAACCATCCCAGTGCAATGTTGACATAACCCATAGACGTTAAGTGCACCGAGAAAATGGCTCGGAGGTCGTCGTTCAGGTGCTCTGCCACACGTGGCGGATTGGCTTTCCAGTAGAAGCCCAGTGCTAGCCAGACTGCCGCCCACACAAATGACATGAAGGCTTCAGAGTTGATTTTCTGGAAGTCGGGTTCGGGTGTGATGCCTAATACAAACCACATCACAAATCCCCACGCCAGAAAGAGGAAGCCTTGATAGATAGTGTGTGGTCCTAAGGCTTCGGCATAGTTTTTGGCACTCGGTCCACCTATTCCGCCTGGAATGATGCTACCGAACATCCGAAAGTCTCGGAAGTTACCAGGCACACTGGCTTGCTTGTAGTTCCAGAAGAAGAGAAAAGCCAGTGGGTTGGAAAGGTTACTGGTCCAGTGCCGCCATCCACCAAAGATTAGGAACGCCCCCACGACGAAGTGAATGCCAGCCCACCAAAGTAGTTTGCGTGCCGCCTCCATCTGTGCCTCTGGCTCTGGACTGTAGGTATCAATGCCAAGCGATACCAGACGCGGCTTGATGGTCAGATAGAACCAGTTATCGTAGAACCCTGGCGTACCATTTGGGAAGATTTGGATACCAGAGATGTAGTAAATACCCATCACGATACCCAAGCACCCTAAGAGCGCCAAATGTCCGCCGAAGACTTGTTCATCGGTGAGCTTGTCTACGTCGAAGGCTTGGAACCATTTGGTGGTTCTGGTCTCCGTACGCTTCAGCAGGAAGCGCTTCATTTCACTTACATCTGCTTCCATCACGACGGGTTTTGCAGCTGCTGCAGCAGGCTTTGCTTCACCTGCTTTTGGCGCCGCCTTCGCCGCCGCTGGAGCAGCTGGCTTCTTTGCGGCAGCTTGAAGTTTCCCAGCTTGTGAAGGCATTGGTTTCTTTTCGCCGCCACCTCCTTCTGGAGTTCCGCCAGTCGGTTTCTCTTGGTCAGCCATAGTATTCTCCTTTTTCGCTTAAAGTTTGAAGGAAAATCACAGCGTTCGCTCACTTAATTGTTCATCTTAAGCGGCGAACCAGACGCATATCAGAGCCTGACCCGCATCACTGTTCTGCGTCTGAGAACAGCATGCTAACTGCATCAGACTCATCAAAGAACAGAACAAAACTTTGCTGCACTACAACTATGCACTGCTTTGGGTACTACTGGGTACTGCTTTTACTGCACCTCATGGAAAGCTATCTTTCTCTGCACACTGAGGCCGATGCGCAGAGCTTGTCAGGGATGGGAAAGAACAATTTGAAATTCCTGCAATCACTCGTGCTCTCTCAGTTCTTTAGCGCACGCCCATTACGAGGCTGATAGAGCACCTCAAAATTTTCGCGCAGATACTGCTCCAGCTCCTCTAAGCTTCTAGCTCGAAAATCTGCTTCAAATGGCCGCGATTTACGCTCACCTATAAACTGTCCGCCCAGAATAAGACGCACACCTCGCTTTTTCAGAAACTTCCTGAACATTTCAAATCGCCTATAGGTCGTTGGACTCACTTTCGCAATCGTCACAGACATGCACACCACAGTCGGCTTGATTTCATCTACTACATGCTCTAAATCTTTAAACGGCACTGCTGCACCCACATAGCTTACATTCATTCCTAAGCTTTGGCACACCAGCGATACCCCTAAAAGTCCCAACTCATGGTATTCTGACTCTGGACATGTACAGACTACAGCTGCTGGCTTTGATGCTGGCAGCGCTACAGGCATCACATCATCGGTCTTCTTTGCCTTGCTGTGCGCCACCCCGTTCATGGTCAGGTTAACATTAATCCCTACATTGTTCCAAGTTGAATGCCGACTTGCGTTCAACAATCCTTTCTCGTAATGAGCCTTTACAGCTAATACTGACTCAATGAGGATATTTGTGATAATATGCTCTTCACTGATGCCCAGCTTTTTTGCTGCCCACAACTCTCCAACATGATACATAGCTGGGGCGATTATTCTATCGAAGAGCGTCGCAAACGACATTCCTTGCTCCACTGCCTTGCTTAGCAAAGCTTCTACTTCATTTTTGCGAAAGGCTAGGAGCAACTCTGTCAGCTTTTGGGCCAAACCTTCTACGTCGCCGCGCACCAGCAGAATTTCACTGCCGATGTCGAGATGCTCGGCATAGTTTTTTTCAAGCTTGAGCCGCTCTAACTGCGCAGGTGGTACTTCAATGTTATTCTTGCTAATAAACTCTAGTACATCCTCGAGCTTGAACTTGCGATGCCCGCCCACGGTCTTGTGATGCTTGATTAACCCCATGTTGGACCAACGCTTGACCGTGGTTTCACCCACTGCGCATATCTCCGACAGCTCTCTAGTTGAGAAAAACTGTGTCGTCATACTCTACTACCCCTTTTTGTCATTAGCTTCTTTAGCCAATGACTACTTTGTTCGCTCCTAACTTACGAAAACATCCTTCTCAATCCAACTTGCATCTTCGCATGAACATGCCATGATATTGGACTTTTTGAGAAGTCGTAAGTCTCGCATTTTTCGTCGCTTAGCGTCCAAAACGGCTCTTTCGCCTCCTTCTTGGTCACAAACTGCTCCCATGAATAGGGTATGCATGGTTGAAGCGTTATCATCCGGAGCAATCAGCGTGGCACACACGGCTTTTTGAGCGGAAATAAAAAAGCCCATCACATGGCGATGGGCTCTTCTGCTACGGCAAATCAGGCAGCTTATCTGTTGACAGCCTCTCTTAGCGCTGCACCTGGGCGGAAGCGTGCCACTTCTTAGCTTTGATTTTAATCTCCTCGCCTGTCTTCGGATTGCGACCCTTGCGTGCAGCCCGCTTCCCGACCGAAAACGTCCCAAACCCGACAAGCGTCACTGATTGACCTTTCTTCAAAGAGTTAGTTACAGCTTCAATAAATGCATTGACTGCTCTCTCGGATGCTGCCTTCGATATTCCTGCATCCTTAGCAATCTTTTCTACGATGTCGGCTTTAGACATATTGTATTTTCCCCTTTGGTTAGCTTGAATACGATAATGCTCGGCTACCAAGCCGATCTGACCTAATTTACAAAAAGAACAATGCTTGTCAAGATGCACTGCCTAGAATCCCTAATAAAATCAATAGGTTACAGGCAACTCCCCTTGCCACTTGCCTCTTGAAAATCGCCTACACTCGTGTTATATTCCCTGCCCTTAAACGACTAACTGTAACCATTTATCTGACATTACAACTATGGCAACAACTAGCGATTTAGCAAAAGGTGTTATTCTTCGCTTCAACGGTGAGTTGCACATTCTGGAAGAAGTACAGCATCGCACGCCGGGCAACTTGCGTGCCTTCTATCAAGCAAAGATGCGAAACCTTCGCAACGGTAGAATCGTCGAGAACCGCTTTCGTTCAGGTGAAGAAGTGGAAATTGTGCAGACCGAACGAAAAAGCTTCCAATATCTCTACCGTGATGGCGATGACTTCGTGTTGATGGATACGCAAACCTTCGAACAAATCAACATTCCATCTTCTGCCTTTGGCGAGCCAGCCAAGTTCCTCAAGGAAGGCATGCCTGTAGAAGTGGTCTTCTCTACAAGTAATGAAATTATACAGGCTGAGGTCCCTACATTCGTTGAGCTAACTGTGACAGATACAAGCTCAGTTACCAGAGATGACCGTGCTACTGCTGGCACAAAGCCAGCTACGCTCGAGACTGGTGTTGTTATTCAAGTTCCCATGTTTATTCTCACTGGCGATGTGGTGCGCGTCGATACTCGCACAGGCACATATGTGGATAGAGTTAAAAAATAGCTCTTCACATTTGCGCCACAACTTTTGCAAATAAAAAACCGGAGACTTTCCGATGAACCTCGATGATATTCAGAAACTTGTCAAGATGCTTGACGACTCAGGCTTAGATGAAATGACAATTGAAGAGGGCGATTTTAAAATCACCCTGAAGCGCAAGAGCAATAGTGCACAGAACATTAGCCTTCCCCCATCCATGTTTATGCCTGCAGCTCAAATGCTTCCTCCATCCCTGCCAACTTCATTGCCCGCCACATCGCCTACAAATGCGCCTGCACCAACTGCCTCCACACCGTTGGCTCCACCCGAACCTGAACCTGCACCGCCTCCAAAGAAATACAAAGAAATTCGTTCCCCAATGGTTGGAACCTTTTATCGCGCCCCGTCACCCGAAGCCAATCCATATGTGCAAGTCGGTGACTACATTACCAAAGGCAAGGTACTCTGCATCATCGAAGCCATGAAGCTAATGAATGAAATCGAAAGCGACGTTGAAGGCAAAATTGTCAAAATCATGGTTGAGAATGCTCAACCTGTTGAGTATGACCAGGTTCTCTTTCTTGTTGAAGAAAGCTCTGCTGCTGGGTAAGTTTCAACCAACTGTCTTAAACCAGAACAACGAGCCTTGTTTAAGAAGATTCTTATTGCTAATCGCGGCGAAATTGCTATGCGCATTATTCGCACCTGCCGCGAAATGGGTATTCAAACCGTTGCGGTCTACTCAACCGCTGATGCTGATTCCTTGCATGTAAAATACGCTGACGAAGCTGTCTGCATCGGCGCGCCACCTAGTAAAGAAAGTTACCTGAACATTCCGCGTATCATCGCTGCTGCAGAAATTACCAACGCCGATGCTATTCACCCCGGCTATGGCTTTCTTTCCGAGCGTGCTGAATTTTCTGAAATCTGCGAACTCTCAGGCATCAAATTCATCGGTCCTTCGCCAGAGATGATTCGAAAAATGGGTGATAAGAACATGGCAAAACACACGATGAAAGCGGCGAATATTCCTGTCATTCCGGGCAGCGATGGGTTGGTAGAAAAAGTTGAGCACGCTCGTGAAATTGCCATGGCTATCGGCTACCCAATCATCATCAAAGCAACAGCTGGCGGCGGTGGCAAAGGCATGCGCGTCATCCATCGTGAAGAAGACTTGGAAAAATCCTTCATCACTGCTCGAAACGAGGCTGAAAAAGCCTTCGGAAACCCTGGTGTCTACATCGAGAAATACCTCGATGAACCACGACACATTGAAATTCAGATTCTAGGCGACCAATACGGCAACATCATTCATCTTGGCGAAAGAGATTGCACTATTCAGCGCCGTCATCAAAAACTCATTGAAGAGTCTCCTTCGCCTATTGTCAACAGTGAGTTGCGTGCAAAAATGGGCGAAGCTGGCGTCAGGGCAGCTAAAGCTATCAACTACGAAGGGGCTGGCACAGTCGAGTTCCTCGTCGATAAGCATCACAACTTCTACTTCATGGAAATGAACACGCGCATTCAGGTCGAGCACCCCGTGACTGAAGAAATCTACGATATTGACCTCATTAAGCAACAAATTCTTATTGCATCTGGCAAGAAACTTCCTACCAAGAAGCTTACTCCGCGCGGACATGCTATCGAGTGCCGCATCAATGCTGAAGACCCTGACAATGATTTTCGTCCGTCTGCTGGCGAATTAAAAGTTTTTCACGTCCCCGGCGGTCATGGCGTTCGCGTAGAAACCCACGCTTACGCTGGCTATCGTATCCCGCCTTACTACGATTCTATGATTGCTAAACTTATTGTCTATGCTCACACTCGCGATGAAGCGATTGAGCGCATGCTTCGTGCGTTAGATGAGTTTATCGTGGAAGGTATCAAAACCACAATCCCCCTGCACAAGAAAATCTTGCAATCCGACCTCTTCCGTAGCGGTCGCTTCGATACAAGCTTCCTTGAAAAATCCCGCATCTTACAGAAGTTTTCCAAGTAGGATTGCTCTCTTTAAAAAAGAAAAAGGGGGCAATGTTAGCGCCCCCTTTTTTCTAGCTCTGGACCTTTTAGTCACGAATTTCAGTCTCTTCATGCTCTTCATTTCGACCGTTCGCTTCTGCACTGATTTCCATGTAGCGTTGTTCGGTCGAGAGTCGCATGTTACGATACTTACTCAGACCTGTACCTGCTGGGATGAGTTTGCCGACAATCACGTTTTCTTTCAAGCCCAGAAGGTAATCTTCTTTGCCTTCCACAGCTGCGTCGGTTAGCACTTTGGTCGTTTCTTGGAATGAAGCCGCAGAGATGAAGCTCTCCGTCTGCAATGCCGCACTTGTAATACCGAGCAGCACACGCTGCGATGTTGCCAATTGAGCTGGCTCGAACTTGATTTGTTCTTTGCCAGCTTTCTTTAGCTCTCGGTTGAGCTTGATAATCTCATCCTTGAGATAGAGTTCGCCTTCTTTTATGCTACGCGGTGCATCTCCTCTTTCTGTGACACGAACCTTTTTAGCCATTTCTTCATTGACGTCCTTGAAATGGAATCGGTCGACTATGTCACCTGGCAATAGTGATGTATCGCCTGGGTCTTCTACGCGCACCTTTTGTAGCATCTGGCGCACAATGACTTCGATGTGCTTATCATTAATCTCTACACCAGCATTAATCTGATACACCTTCTGGATTTCGTTGACCAGATACTGCTGCACTGCATTTGGTCCTTGAATAGCCAAGATGCGTTCAGGAGCAATGGCGCCGTCAGTTAGTGGGTCACCAGCGCGTACTTCGTCGCCATCATTGACCAGAATGTGTTTCCCAATCGGAATGAGGTATTCACGCTGCTCACCATATTCATTGACCACAAACACTTGTTTGTTGTTACGCTTCTGCGTGCCAAATTTCACGACGCCATCGATTTCAGACACTATGGCTGGGTCAGCAGGGTTACGTGCCTCAAACAGCTCGGTTACACGCGGTAGTCCTGCCGTAATATCTCCGCTGATTCGTGCAAGGTCTCTTGGCACTTTAGCCAGTATATCACCGGGCTTGACCTTTTCATTGTCATACACCATCAAGCTGGCTTTGATAGGAATAGAATAAGTGGCTAAAACTTTTCCTTCCTCATCGAGAATTTGGATGCGCGGCTCACGTACATCTGTAGCCTTGAGTTTTGAACGCCAGTTGATGATTACACGCTGCACATAACCAGTCTGCGGGTCAATTTCTTCCTTGTAGGTCGTGCCTTTTTCTATGTCGATGAATTTCGCTGTTCCGCCAAATTCCGAAATGATGGGCGTACTGTTCGGCTCAATGGTGTAGAGCAGCATATCTCTTTTGACTTTCATTCCATCTGTGCAATACAGTCTCGCCCCGTATGGCACAGTATACTTTTTGAGCGGTTTGCCTGTATTTTCATCGACAATGTTGATGACGCCATTTTTGCGCACGACTACAAATACTCTCTCCTCTTCACCGATTTCGTTAAACTGGGTTGTTTCCACAAAGCGCACGTTTTCAAACTCAATGCGTCCGTCGTACATGGCTTTGATGTCGGTTTCAGATATGCTGCCTTGCGCCGCGCCACCTTGGTGGAATGTGCGTAGCGTCAGTTGCGTACCCGGCTCTCCGATGGATTGAGCCGCAATCACGCCAACTGCTTCGCCGACTTCCACTAAGCGGTTGGTTGCAAGATTTACGCCGTAGCACCGTGCGCAAATACCGCGTCGTGTCTCGCACGTCAGCACAGAGCGAATCTCCACTTCTGTTACGCCCATGCGGTCACGAATTATATCAGCCAGTTCATCTGTAATGAGTTCGCCTGCCTTGACAATTACGCTACCATCATTGACATCAATCACATCACGCGCTGCCACACGACCGCGAACCCGCTCATGGAATTTTATCCTGCTACCAGCTTCCTCTTCTATCTGACGCGTCAGCACAATGCCGCGTGTTGTACCGCAATCTTCTTCAGTTATAATTACATCTTGCGCCACATCATGCAGTCGTCGTGTCAAGTAGCCTGCATCGGCTGTCTTAAGTGATGTATCAGACAATCCTTTTCTGGCACCGTGTGTCGAGATGAAGTATTCGAGCACCGACAACCCTTCTTTGAGGTTTGAGATAATGGGGTTCTCGATGATTTCTCCGGGCTGACCTGACATGGACTTTTGCGGGCGCGCAATCAAGCCGCGCATACCTGTCAGCTGACGCACCTGCTCGCGTGAGCCGCGTGCGCCCGAGTCGAGCATCATAAAGAGTGGATTGAAGCCCTCACGGTCTTTGCGCAAAGTCTGATACGATTCCTCCGCTACCAGATTTGTTACCTTCTGCCATACATCGACAATCTTGTTATACTTTTCATTCTCCGTCAAGGTGCCAGCATTGTACTCTCTGATTACCTTGAGGTTTTCTTTCTGCGCATTTTTAATGAGCTCTTCTTTTCTGCTTGGTATAATCGCATCAGATAGCGCAATAGACAGGCCACCCTTCGTGGCATAAGCAAAGCCCATTTCTTTTATTGCATCAAGGAACTGAACCGTTCTTACATTACCAGTCTTACTGATGATTTGAGCAATGAGGTCCTTTACAGCCTTTTTGTCCAGTACTTTATTGACAAAACCTACTTCTGGCGGTACAATCTGGTTAAACAAAACGCGTCCTACTGTTGTGACAATCACTTCTTTGGCCTTCAGTTTCTGCTCCAACCACTTCTTTTGCTCATCGGTCTTGACAATTTCCAGTGCTCGTTCCAAATCCAGTTTTTCATCTCTCGGACCGCTGTATCGCAGAATGATACGCGCATGAAGGTCTACTTGACCTTCATTATGGGCTACAATCACTTCGCTGGCATCACTAAATATTCTACCTTCACCGCGTCTGCCTTTTGCTTCCTTCGTCAAGTAGTAGATGCCCAACACCATGTCTTGAGAGGGCACCGTAACTGGTTTGCCTGACTGTGGCAAGATGAGGTTATGTGCTGAGAGCATGAGCACCATCGCCTCCATTTGTGCCTCTTGTGAGAGTGGCACATGCACAGCCATCTGGTCGCCGTCAAAGTCAGCGTTGAATGCCGTGCACACCAATGGATGAATCTGAATCGCCTTACCCTCAATCAGCACAGGCTGGAAGGCTTGAATGCCCAAGCGGTGCAGAGTTGGAGCACGGTTCAGCAGAACAGGATGCCCATCGATTACCTTCTCTAAGACATCCCAAATGACAGGGTCTTTGCGGTCAATCATCTTCTTTGCCGATTTGACGGACTTTGCCAACCCGCGCTCAACAAGGCGACGGATTACAAATGGCTGAAACAGTTCAATAGCCATATCTTTCGGCAGTCCGCACTCATGTAACTTCAGCTCTGGACCGACCACGATGACTGACCGACCTGAGTAATCGACACGCTTACCTAACAGGTTTTGTCTAAAGCGACCTTGCTTGCCTTTTAGTGAGTCAGAGAGTGATTTTAAGGTACGATTCCCCTCACCAGCTTTGACCGCATTCGCCTTGCGTGAGTTATCAAGCAGCGCATCTACAGCTTCTTGTAGCATGCGCTTTTCGTTTCTTAGAATCACCTCAGGCGCTCGAATGTCGATGAGCTTCTTTAGGCGATTGTTGCGAATAATAACGCGTCGATACAGGTCGTTTAAGTCTGATGTTGCGAATCGTCCTCCCTCGAGCGGCACCAGCGGGCGCAGTTCGGGTGGAATTACAGGCAAGACATCCAAGACCATATACTCTGGCCTGTTGCCTTCGTAGACATACGGCTCTGGTGGCTCGAGCGAAAATTCATCTCTCTTCTGCTTTTCCTTCGGCACAGGATGATAGCTATTGCGGAATGCTTCTATGACTTTCAGTCGCTTGAGCGCATCGGCGCGTTTTTGCTCCGACTTCGTCTCCTTCAGCACCTCACGCAGTTTCTTAGCCTCTTCATTTAGGTCTAGCTTTTTCAGCAGTGCCTTGATAGCTTCGCCGCCCATTTTTGCTACAAACTTGCGTGGGTCTTTGTCATCTAGGTCTTGGTTATCTTCATACTCGCTGATAATTGTGTAGTAGAGCTCTTCAGGCAGGCAGTCCATGAATTTGAGACCTTGCTTTTCGCCCGGCTCTCCAGGGTTAATTACCACATACACTTCGTAGTAGATAATGCGCTCAAGCTCTTTTGTCGACAAATCCAGCAGCGCCCCGATTTTGCTGGGCACAGACCGGAAGAACCAAGTATGCACAACTGGCACAGCCAGAGAAATATGTCCCATTCGCTCACGGCGGACCGATTTCGTGGTCACTTCCACACCGCATCGGTCGCAAATAATACCCTTATAGCGTACACGCTTATACTTACCACAGTAGCATTCCCAATCTTTCGTAGGACCAAAGATTTTCTCGCACATTAGGCCATCTCGCTCAGGCTTGTATGTGCGGTAGTTGATGGTCTCTGGTTTTAAGACTTCTCCGTGCGAGCGCGCCAGAATGCTCTCAGGCGATGCAATGCTGATTTTGATTCTCGAGAAGTCTCGCTTCATGGTAGTTGTGCCTAGCAATGCCATATCTGTAGTTCCTCTTAGATGTTAAAGTAAAACTTTACCCCTTTGCAATACACGACTGCCGCTTTGCATTACGGCACTTTATCGTCAATGCGAATTTCAAGTCCGAGCCCTTGCAACTCGCGCACCAGCACATTAAATGACTCTGGAACACTCGGCTCAGGCAGGTTTTGTCCCTTCACAATAGCTTCATAGGTTTTGGTGCGCCCTTGCACATCGTCGGATTTAACAGTTAGCATCTCTTGCAAGGTGTATGCAGCACCATATGCCTCAAGTGCCCACACTTCCATTTCACCGAAACGCTGGCCACCAAACTGTGCCTTTCCACCCAGTGGTTGCTGCGTAATTAGCGAGTAGGGTCCTGTCGAGCGAGCATGGATTTTATCATCCACAAGATGCGAGAGCTTCATCATGTAAATTACACCAACGGTCACTTCTTGGTCAAAAGGCTCGCCAGTGCGTCCGTCGTAGAGCTTGACTTTACCATTGACGGGCAATCCCGCTTCCTTGAGCTTTTCTTGAATCTCCTCGTAAGTTGCTCCGTCAAAGATGGGAGAAGCAAACTTGACACCAAGTTTCTTGGCTGCCCAGCCCAAGGAGGTCTCAAAGAGCTGACCAATGTTCATGCGGCTCGGCACACCTAATGGGTTGAGCACAATATCGACCGGCGTCCCATCTTCCATAAACGGCATATCTTCGACGGGCACAATTTTTCCTACAACGCCTTTATTTCCATGCCGACCCGCCATCTTGTCGCCAACTTGCAGCTTGCGCTTCTGTGCAATGTAGACCTTTGCCAGCTCTTCAATGCCGGGCTGTAGCTCATCGCCAACGCTGACCTTATACTTTTCATTCTCCAACTCATCATCCAGCTCCTTCATGCGTCGGCGATACTCCTCTATCAAACGTCGCACTATGTTGTTTGTCTTTGTCGACTCGACAAAGCCATGTGCAACGTCCAACTTTTCCAGCCTACTGAGTGCTGAATATGGCTCTAAGTTTTCTCTGCTAAATCGCGTACCCTTGCGAATTTCCGTTTCACCACGCAGGTTCTTGACACCGATAGACTCCTTATCACCAAGATAGTGCACCAGACGCGACAAGAACTTTTCGCGCAATTCCTGTTTCTTTTTGTCGTATTCTTTCTCAAGTTTGCTGATGCGTACCTTGATGTCTTCACCAAGTTTCTTTTTGCGACTGAACAGTTTCGTCTTAATCACTGTACCGCGCATACCTGGCGGGGCATGTAGCGAGGCATCTTTTACATCACTTGACTTTTCGCCAAAGATTGCGCGCAGCAGTTTCTCTTCAGGGGTCGGGTCAGTCTCACCCTTCGGCGTGATTTTGCCGATGAGAATATCTTTCTCTTTTACCTCTGCTCCAACACGGATAATGCCATTCTCGTCAAGATTTTTTAGTGCTTCCTCACTGACGTTGTATATGTCACGCGTAAATTGCTCCTCTCCGCGCTTTGTATCGCGCACGGTCAGCTCAAATTCATGAATGTGAATGGAAGTATAGACATCTTCGGCAACCAGCCTTTCTGAAACCACGATGGCATCTTCAAAATTGTAACCGCGCCATGGCATAAATGCCACAAGCACGTTTTTGCCTAAAGCGAGCTCACCATTATCTGTCGATGAACCATCTGCCAACACATCACCTTTCTTTACTCGGTCACCAATCGAGACAATGGGTTTCTGGTTGATGCAAGTATCCTGATTGGAGCGGAAAAACTTTGTCAGCTTGTAGACCTTTACAGTCTCATCCACATCAAGCAGTGAATCTTCTGTATCATCATCTATGCGTTTATCGTAGCGCACAACAATCTGATTTGCATCCACATACTCAACTGTGCCTGTGCCTTCTGCGATAATCATTGTGCGTGAGTCGCGCGCCACTTTTTCTTCCAATCCAGTGCCTACCAGCGGGGCTTCTGCGCGCAGTAGTGGCACTGCCTGTCGCTGCATGTTTGAGCCCATTAGAGCTCGGTTGGCATCATCGTGCTCAAGGAAGGGAATAAGTGCTGCCGCCGCACTTACAATCTGCTGGGGTGCTACATCCATGTAATCGACCTGTGCAGCCTCAACCAGTGGATAGTCTCCCCTGCGCCGCGCCTGCACACTCTCTACCGCTATGCGATTATTTTTTAGCGGCACCGTGGCTGGCACAGTAATCTTGTTCTCCTCATCCTCGGCAGAAAGATACACTGGCTTGTTTTCTACCACCCCATTCTTTACAGGTCGATATGGCGTTTCAATAAATCCCTTCTCGTTGATTTCTGCATACAAGCAAAATGACGAAATCAGACCGATGTTTGGTCCTTCTGGCGTCTCAATTGGACAGAGACGACCGTAGTGTGTGTAGTGTACATCTCGCACCTCGAATCCTGCACGCTCCCTTGTCAAACCACCTGGACCCAACGCAGAAGTGCGACGCTTGTTGGTCAGTTCTGCAAGTGGATTTGTCTGGTCCATGAATTGCGACAGCTGACTTGTGCCAAAGAAACTTGAAATAACACTGGATATAGTGCGTGCATTTACAAGGTCCGATGGCGTGACTTTCTCTGTATCTCTTGCATTTAGCTTTTCCTTTATGTTCTTCGTCATCCTTGCCAGCCCAACAAGGAACTGTGCTGATAGCTGTTCACCTACTGTCTTGACACGCCGATTCGAGAGATGATCGACATCATCGACCTCCACTCTACCGTTCATCAGCTTGATGAGGTAATACATGATTGCAATGATGTCGAACTGCGACAGCACCGTAAAGTCAGGATTAATTCCCTTCTCATCAAACTTGCCTATTCCAAACTTTTCAATCAAACCATCGGTAATTTTCTTCAGCTGGCTATCGCGTTTGAGAATATCCAGTAGTGTCTTAAACTCAGGAGCTAATTTTTTGTTGAGTCGATACCGACCAACATCGCCGAGGTCATACTTCTTGTTGTTGAAGAAAGTGCGTTCCAGTAGCCCGCGTGCCGCCTCAATATCAGGCGCTTCATTTGAGCGAAGCTCCCGATAGATAATCTCTAGTGCCTCCTCTTCGGTGTGCGACTCATCTTTTGCTAATGTGTTCAGGATAATTGAGCTGTCTATATCCATCTCTTTCTCGGTACGCGTAACCTTGACTTTCGCAATGCCAGCGCTTAAAAACTGCTCAATATGTTCGTCAGTGATTTGCGTACCTGCAGGTATTACCTCGCCAGTCTCTGTATTTACCACATCTGTTGCAAGGTAACGCCCAATAAGGTCTTCATTCGTGCTATTTTTCTTGACTGGCAGCTCAATCATCAAATCAAAAAGCCGTAAAATCTCATCGTTCTTCGTAAATCCTAATGCACGTAGCAGTGTCGTTGCCAAAAATTTCTTTTTCTGGTCAATGTAGACATACATCAGGTTGTTGATGTCAGTCACAAACTCAATCCATGAACCGCGCAGTGGCACAATTTTCGCAGAGTAAATCTTTTTGCCATTCGGATGCGTGCTATCGCTAAAGACAACACCAGGAGAACGATGCAACTGGGCGACAATCACACGTTCAGCTCCGTTGATGATGAACGTGCCGCGATCGGTCATATATGGCACTTTGCCTAAGTACACTTCTTGCTCAATCGTCTCTTTCCAGTCGGGCTCATCTGGTTCATCCTTTAGTGAAAGTTTCAGCTTAGCCTTCAGCGATACTTCATATGTCAGTCCACGCTCGATGCATTCCTCGACACTGTAGCGCGGCTTGTCAATGCTATAGCTAATGTATTCCAACAGATATAGCCCTCGTGTATCACTGATTGGGAAACTGCTACGCAGCACATTTTCTAATCCCTTGTTTTTCCGCTGCTCTGGCGGCACATCGTCTTGAATAAAATCCTTGAAGGAGCGCAGTTGTACCTTGAGCAAATCTGGTGGTTCCATCACCTGCTGAATCTTCGAGAAAGAAATGCGCTCTACTTTTTTTCGGGAAGTCTTCGTCTTCACGGTTGCCTCGCGTTTGATGAGTTAATGTTTTGCTTGTAACTTAGAGTGTATCCTCGAAAGAAATGGCTCACTCACGCTTGATAACCGCATTGCTGCAGGTCAAGCGGCTGGTTGCTTTTCGTCTATGCACCAAGTTTTGATTTTCTCTGCCAAGAATGGCTCTATACTTTTACTGACAAACGGCAATATAATAATGTAGCACACTTTTGTGCAAGCCTGAAAGCCGATGAGCAAGACTCTACAGGCAAAGCTCGCAAATCCCCATAAAGCAGAACAGGCTCCGCCTTACTTGGAGTAAAACGGAGCCGCAGTCGTTGGTATGGTTCGTTCAAGTTACTTTAGCTCAACTTCTGCGCCAGCATCACGAAGCTCTTTGGCGAGTTTTTCTGCGTCGGCTTTTGGCATAGCCTCCTTGATGGTCTTCGGCGCTCCGTCGACCAAGTCTTTTGCTTCTTTCAGGCCCAAGCCCGTGGCGGCACGCACGACCTTAATGACGTTAATTTTGTTTGGACCACTGCTCTTGAGAATTACATCAAATTCAGTTTTTTCTTCAACAGGTGCCGTTGGGGCAGCTGTGCTTGCGCTAGCCGCTGGAGCTGTGCCTGCAACCATAACTGGAGCCGCAGCAGTTACACCAAACTTCGCCTCCAAGGCTTTCACGAGCTCTGCAGCTTCAGTGAGCGTTAGCTTTCCAATTTCTTCCACAAGTGCTTCAACTGATGCCATTTTTCTTTTCCCTTTTTTGTTTTGTATTGGCGAAAGTAGAAGCCAATCGCCAAGAGTTTATGAGTGCGTAATAGCCAAATCCTTGTTTTATGCTCCTCCCGATGCCTTCTGCTTCGCAATCTGGTCTAAGACATTCACCAGATTTCTTATCACTGCATGAATGGTCATAGGCACACCCGCAATCGTTTGGTTGATGACACCTATAGCCTTAGCGATATTTTCAGCTTTGTTACTCATTGTGGCAATCTTTGCCAACTGTGTATGGTCAAAGACTTGCCCCTCTATTGACGCCGCTTTGAACTTGAGCTTTTCATTCTCCTCAATAAACTTCTTAAGAATCTTGGCTGGTGCAATCGGGTCGTCATACCCAAATGCAATTGCCGTAGTGTTTTTCAGTGCCGAAAACAGCTTGTCAGACAGTTGGGCACGCTCAATTGCCTTCTTAATCAAAGTGTTCTTGACCACCTTGTATTCAATGCCTGACTTGCGTAGTTCATTGCGCAGGCTTCGGGTCTCCTCTACTGTCATGCCCTGAAACTCAGTTAAGTAAATTGCCGATGCACGTTTCATCTTCTCGGCAACTTGCTCTACGATTTTTTCTTTCTCAGGTCGTTTCATTTTCCTTTAGCATTTTTTTCTTGCATGCATTTTAAGCCGCTACATCGCGTCTAATCTTTACGCTGGGCGACATTGTACTCGATAGGTAAATGCTTTTCACATATTGCCCTTTTGCTGCTGCTGGCTTTGCTCGCACGATTGCTTGTATGAAGGCTTGCGCATTTTCTACCAATTTCTTTTCATCGAACGACACTTTCCCGATGCCTGCATGAACCACTCCGCCTTTATCGACACGAAATTCAATCTTACCAGCCTTCACTTCCCTGACTGCTTTGCCCACATCCATGGTCACCGTACCAGACTTTGGATTTGGCATCAAGCCACGTGGTCCTAACACTTTACCTAACTTACCTACCTCACCCATTACATCTGGCGTAGCAATAATGACATCTACATCGGTCCAGCCGCCCTGAATTTTTTCTACATACTCTGCCAGTCCAACATAATCTGCGCCAGCATCTTTTGCTTCTTGCTGCTTATTTTCCTTGCACAGTACAAGCACACGAACTGTTTTACCAGTGCCGTGCGGCAAAGTAACGGTGCCTCGCACCACTTGGTCAGCTTGTCTTGGATCAACGCCTAAGCGCATAGCTATCTCGACCGTAGCATCAAACTTTGTCGTACTAATTTCCTTAATCTTTGCAACCGCTTCTGCAAGCTCGTATTCCTTGCTACGGTCTATTTTTGCCAATGCTTGGTTATATTTTTTGCCAGCCATAGTTTGAATCAAAGTGGTTTTGGCGACGTGCTTTACTAACGTCTCCCACAGTTGAAAGGTTCACTATCCCTCAATTATGATGCCCATATTTCTTGCAGTTCCTTCAATCATCCGTTCGGCCGCTTCAAGGGATGTGGTGTTTAGGTCGGGTAATTTCATTTCAGCAATTTTTCTTATCTGCGCTCGTGTCACTTTCCCTACCTTTGTGCGATTTGGTTCAGCCGAACCTTTCTCGATTTTCGCTTCCTTGAGTAGCAGCACAGATGCAGGTGGTGTTTTTGTGACAAATGTAAAAGACTTGTCCGAGTAGACGGTGATAATTACGGGAATAATCAGTCCTTGCTGCGATGCCGTCCTTGCATTGAATTGCTTACAAAATTCCATGATGTTGACGCCTTTTTGGCCCAATGCTGGACCTACAGGCGGTGCAGGGTTTGCTTGCCCAGCTGGAATTTGTAGCTTGACGTAGCCAATAACTTTTTTCGCCATGTGTTTGTGTTATGCTTACAGTTTAGTTCCCTGCTACCAGCTTGACTTGTGAGAAATCTACCTCTGTTGGGGTGCTACGACCAAAAAAGTTGATGAGCACCTTTACTTTCATCTTCTCCGTGTTAATCTCTTGAACCACACCAGTCAAGGAGTTGAACGGTCCGTCAATAATCTTTACAGTGTTGCCAACTTCAAACGGGGCTTTCATTGCAATTCGCCGTTCTTGCTCTTCTTGAGGCTCCAGTATTCGCTTTACCTCTTCAGGGCGCAATGGAGTTGGCACATCATTGATTCCTAAAAAGCCTATAACCGATGGGGTTTCCAAAATAAGATTCTTTGTTTGCTTATCTAGCACTGCTTCCACCAACACATAGCCCGGAAATGCATTCTTCAATCGGCTCTTTTTCTTGCCGTCCTTGACTTCTACAAATTTTTCATATGGAATATAGACTTGCGTCAACTTATCTTGCAGTCCTTGCTTTGCAACTTCTCTATCGATATACTCCTTGACCTTACGCTCATGTCCTGAATAAGTCCGCACTGTGTACCAACGCCGCTCTCCTGACAGCGCCGCTGGTGTCACCGTGCTTGCTTGAGCCTGCTTATCTATTGCTTGTTCACTCATATCCGTTAGTGTTTAGAACAGCGAAACTAACTTTTTAATCAGAAAACCCAGTGCCTCATCTACAATAAATGTACCTAGAACCAAAATACCACAGACGGTTAAGACCACTAATGTGGATTCTTTGACTTCTTCTTGGCTTGGCCAAGTTACTTTTTTCATCTCACTGACCACATCGTTGTAGTAGCCTATCACTCGGGCTGTGATGGATGTTTTGCCTTCTGCCATTTCGTAGTAGCGGTTGTCTTTCTTGGATTGATTTTTCTGACGCACGGGTGGTAGGAATCGAACCCACAACCTGCGGTTTTGGAGACCGCTGCTCTACCAATTGAGCTACACCCGTAACTCCACCCTACTGCGTCAAAACCTATGCTCAAGTTGGCTTTGGGCTAAAGTTGCCCTTCGCTCACGCTTTGGCAGGTTTTCGTTGAGCTGATGACCGGGATTGAACCGGTGACCTCGTCCTTACCAAGGACGTGCTCTACCAACTGAGCTACATCAGCATGAAGACTCTTTTCTATGTGGGTAGGGAAGGATTCGAACCTCCGAAGACATAAAGTCGGCTGATTTACAGTCAGCTGCGTTTGACCACTTCGCGTACCTACCCAAAATTTTTTGTCTCACACTGACCCACACTTACTCATGGCGTCAGATAGAGTTACACACCCATTGCTTCTCTGACACATGGGTCTCTCAACCTTTTCTTGCTTTGAGCTGGTGGAGGGACTTGAACCCCCGGCCAGCTGATTACAAATCAGCTGCTCTACCAACTGAGCTACACCAGCATCTTTTATGAAAGGGCTACAAATTTAGTGACTCTTTCAAAATTTACAAAACCCTCAGCAGTTAGTAGAAAAGTGAGCGATTGTCTTGTATCTGCGCCTGCTTCTTTAAGGCTTGCGTCCACTCCTGAACTATTCTTCCGCGCTTATCATCCAAGATTCTTTTACGCAGATTTGCTTTTTCTTTTTCAAACTCTTCGTCCTCGCCCATTGTTTTCTCCGTTAGCATCGCAAGAATAACGCCTCTATTTGTGTCAATCGGTCGCGAAAGTGTCCCCACTTCCAAAGCTGTAAGCGCTGACGCAGCATTGATATCATAACCAATCCCCTGAATGACTGGATTGGAAAGTGTTACCGTTCCAGTTTCATTCAAGCTCAGTAGAGAATCCAATGCTGTGGCTTTTTCCAAGTTGCCTTCGCACTTGGCACGCACTTCTTCAGCCAATTTACGCAGGTCCTGCATCTTCTTTTCACGAATGACCTTTGACTTCAATTCCCGCTTCAAGTCGTCATCGTATTTGCGATAGCCATCATCGTTGATAGCTGTCAGTTTCATGACTACGAAGCCATCTTTTGCTTCAAGGACTGGGCTTATCTCTCCGATTTTTGCACGGAAACCCCAATGCGCCATAGCACTGCTATAGCCAATGATTGGCACATATCCACCACGCGTGAAAATACCTGTTTCACGAACAGTGTAGAGTGCACGCCGCGCCGCAGAATCAAAGCCAATCTCTCGAGCGTTAAACTCAAACTCGCTGGCCAGACGACGCTGTCTTTCAAGCGTGGCAGGGCTCGGCACAATTTTCTTTGTCAGCTCAATACCCTTGAATTCCCGACTATCCCGCCCTGTCACTTTGATGATATGTATCCCAAACTGCGTCTGCACAGGTCCTATTAAATCCCCTACTTTTGCGTTAAAGCATGCTTCTTCGAATGGTTTGACCATTCTGCCTTTGCCAAACCAGTTAAGATCGCCCCCTCTGACCGCTGAACCAGGGTCTTGCGACTTTTCACGTGCAAGCTGTTCAAAACTTTCTCCCTTTTTGATTCTTGCCATCAATGCTTTGGCTTCAGCTATCGTCTTAGCCGTGTCTGCTTTAGTATTACCAGTCGGCTTCAATAAGATATGCGATGCTCGAATCTGCACTTCCCCATCGGGCTTTAATGATGTAATTTTGATGAGCTTGAACTCATTGGTTGCGAAATCTTCCACTGGACCCAGCACCGTTCCTATGCGTGTGTCTGGTCTAAAGACCAGCGTATCAATTTCTACGGGAAGTTGACCGCGAGGCAGTGGTTTTTCATCAATTGGTGAGTCACTGTGTAGGCGTACGAATTCGGTATCGTTTTTTGTTTCCGCAAATTTCTTCTTCAGCTCTTCTAATTCTTTTCGTATCAGCTGTTTGTCTTCTTCAGTCGGGTCGGTTGGGAAAAAGACATACTTGGCTTCACGCGTTGGTTCTTGTCGGTATTCTTCCTTATGGTCGTTGAAGTATGCTTTGATTTCAGCATCTGACACATAGTAAGCACTGTCGGGTCTTGCACGCGACATATCAAAGAGCACGTACTTGCCACTGACTTTGGTATGCTGTGCATCAAACTGCCGACGCGCTTCGCTATCGGTGCTTCGCAACGCTTCAGTTAGCAGAGTTTGTAACTTCTCCTGTAACTTTTGTTGCCTTAGGTATTGCTCGAGCTGAATCCATGCCGATTTGTTACGCGGGTCAGCAATTGCGCTATTGAGCCGCTCTCTATCAATTTTGCCCGTCTCTGGATTGCGAAACTGCTGTGCAATCACGAAAGGAGGATTGTCCGAGAAAATCTCATCTACGATTTCCTTATCACTGACTTTCAGGTTCAGTTTCTCGTACTCTGCTTCGAGCAGAACCTTCATTACTAGCGACTCCCACACCTGCTCTTGTAGGCGCAATTCTGTCTGCTCATCTATCTCCTGTCCCTTCAGTTGCTCACGATACTGCTCAAGATAGTTGCGATAGAGCGTCTCATATTCTTTGAATGAAATTGGCTTGCCATTGACTACACCAATATCGTTTCCCCGTCGTGCGCTCCATCCTGAAAAATTCATTCCCCATTCAAACACAATGGTAATCAGAAATGCGCCGACCAGCACATAGAGCACAAGGTGCATCTTGTCGCGCATCTTGCTTATGAGCGCCATATTGTGTTGCTCCTATGATTGCTGTTTTATTATCTTTGAAAAACAAAAGACTCCAAATATAAACTGCAAGCCTAAATCACTCCAAATTGGATTTTACATGAGTGACTTTTTTCTTTGGGCGACATTTGCAGTGTGTGCTGCATATGCCGTTCAGCAACTTGTTATTTCAATTGGGCTATTTCGTCTGCCTCCTAAGCGTCGCTGGAACAGCCTGCCTTTCGTTACTGTCGTTGTCGCAGCGCGCAACGAAGAGCGCAACATTGCACGCACACTCGATTCGCTTGTGCAATTAGACTACCCGAAAGATAAGCTCGAAATCATCGTCAGTGACGGTGCTTCCACCGATAGGACATGTGACATTGTGAAGGCTTACTGCAAGTTATATCCTTTTGTCAAACTGCATCATGCCGACCAGAACCAGCCAATTCGTGGCAAAGCTAATGCTATCCATCAAGCTGTGCTACGTGCCTCTGGTGAATTTATCATGATGACCGACGCAGACTGCACAGTTCAACCGACTTGGATACGAGCAACCCTCGATTACTTCACTGACGATGTTGGCTTGGTATGCGGCATTACGATTCCAAAACCAATCAACCTGTTTGCAGCTATGCAATTGCTTGACTGGTGCTACATTCTAGGCATCAGCTCCGGACGAGCATCTCTTGGCTTTCCGATTGGCGGGATTGGCAACAATTTCAACTTCCGCAAAATCGCCTACCACGAAATCGGCGGATATGCCAACATCAAATTCAGCATCACAGAAGATTTTGCACTCTTTCAAGCCATGCTCAAATCTCGCTGGAAAATCGTCTTTCCCATTCTCTATGAGACGCACAATCAAACTGAGCCTATGCTGACACTTGAGGAACTCCATGAGCAAAAACGACGCTGGTCGCTCGGTGGATTAGATGCCAGCATGGTGCATGCTCTCTTAGCTGGCTTCATGTTCGTAGCGCATCTCTTGCCTGTTGTTTCCTTTGCTGTGATACCGCTCACAGCATCATTTGCAACATTAGGCGTAAAATTTCTTGCCGATGCCCTAATTATTTTGCCTGTTGTTATTCGCTTACGGCAGACCCGTTCTCTTTGGGCATTTGCACTCTTTGAAACTTACTACTTTCTCTTTGTGTTCGCCGTTCCTATGATTTTGGCTTTTAGTCGCAAGGTCAAGTGGAAAGGAATCAGCTACAACTTGCTTGAACTGCGCCGTTCTTAACCCTTGTCTCCGAAAGCAATTTGTAGGCAAGCTATTAGTAATGTTGAACGTAAATTTTCAAGTTTGTTTCAAAACACAACGCAAAGAATAATGCACTGTCATCTTTTGTTTGTATTGTTTATCATCACTACTCCACTAGCTGCATTTTCTATGCCAGTTAGCAATGACGAAGCAAGAACCAAAGCCATGATTGCCTCTGGCGATTCTGCCTACCGTGCCTTCAATTATGACCTTGCCATCAAGTATTACCAAGAGGCTTATCTTGCCTCTCCCAGCGTGGAAGTGATGCTCAAGCTGTCTGATGCTTATTTCTTTGGCGGATACCAGAAACCAAAGTCGCAGCAAGAAGCCATGTATCTGAAAGCCAAAGCAATTTTGCTGGAGGCACTCAAGCTAGATTCCACAAGTGCAGATATTGGCTCATCAATTTATGCACGACTTGGTCAGGTTACTGGGCAAATTGCGCTCTTTCGTGGCGGACAAGAGAAAATCAAACTTGGACTTGAAATAAAGCAATTTGCAGATAAGTCACTTGCTCTAAACCCTAACAACGCCATGGCTAATGCCATTCTTGGTATTTGGCACTACGAGCTTGCTAACTTAGATTTTGTTGCGCGTACCTTTGTCAAGATTTTCTTCGGCGGTGTCCCTGACGGAAGTTTTGAGTATGCTGAAAAATATCTTGCTAAAGCCGTCTCACTCCAGCCCTCTGTAATTTACTACCGCAATGCATACGCCAAAGTGCTCATCAAACTGGGGCGCGATGAAGAAGCTCGGCAACAGCTTAAAGCCGCACTTTCCCTGCCCATGACAGTAGCTGGCGACAAAAAAAATAAAAGCGAAGCACGAGAACTACTTGCTCAACTCTAATCCTTGCTTCAGAGCGCACTCCAAAGCACCAACAAAACACTTCAACTGCAGAAGTGTATCCCCTCTCTTAAGCCTAACCGACAAGCCAAAGACACTCTCATTAGGCAAGGTGAGTTTTCCCTCGCCTTGTTGAAGGATAAACCTCACGCTATTATCCCTCTCTTTTTTTGAAGGAAAAAGATGTCTGAAAAGCAGACATGGTGAAGGTTAGCTTCCCATAAACTTAGCGCAAAAAGTCCCCTCCAAACCTTAAATCAACCAGACTGTGCGTTAAAGTTGACTTGTATGCCTTAAACAACTTGTTCATGCATTGAAGTCGACTTGACATTAAAGCAAGATTTTGGCAGAAGCAAGTGTGTAGTAGGTTTGTTCCCAGTAAGGTACAGCTGTTGCCGAGTGCGTGAGGGTTCTGGCTCAAGCGTTGGAGAGGTTTCCCTTCGTTAAAGTGAGCCCTCTTTAACGCTAACCCCCTAAAGATTTCCAGATGGGCTGAAAGTTGGAAGCATTTTACTCACAAAAAGACAACAGGCATGCAGCCCAAAATACAGACGCCACAAACAAACTGCACAACACCGTTCAGAAGATGAAGACAATATGACTAATTAGTTGAAAGGAATACACATCGGGTCCTCGCATCTGCTATACTACTTGGCATCCACACAAATTCCCTCTTGACAGCACATGCTTGCTTTGGTTTATATTCCCACAAAATGTGATGGCGTAAGCTGTTACTGGTCCGAAGTCTGTCCACAACCTTATTCTCCGAGAACCTATGTCTGCTGCGCTCTCCTTGCTTTTCCCGTTTCCCACTACGCTCAACAAGGGGTCAATTGTTCTGACGAGTTTCGTTAAGTATTTCTACCGGCATGCATGCCATCTTCGCACGCATCGCCTGTGCCTTGACCTTTGGCATAGAACCGTGCCTAACTTTTGCGCTCGTCTCTTGCCACAGTCACTTTGCGGTTCTACCCTCTTCCCAACTGTATTCCACAAAGGGCGCTCCCGCAATGTCCGAACTCGGCGTAGATTGAGCCGAGGTGCCTCTTTTTCACATACTTCACTTGGAGCGTTTGCTGTAATTGCTGAAAGCACCAAGACTCAAACGCGCAAACCTATAATCTCCATGAGATGCCTATACATGATTCTACTGATGAATATCCTGACCTTAGCTGGTTGCAAGTCTGAGACAGATAATTTCAATGACAAGGCACTTGCTTTTGCCAAAGATGGGAAAATCGACCAAGAAGAATTTGGACAACTCATTAGTATTGTCCAAAAGTCCAGCGACAGAGCATTCCAGCAGTTCAAAACCGATAGAAATACTGTTGACAGCTCAAAGGTTCTCTCATATTTGCTTAAAGACAAACGGCTGAATCTTGCCGAAACAGATATTTGGCATCTCCCAGCCTCGCACAAATCAGAAACATTCAAAGAAACATTCAATATCAATGTGTTTATCGAAAATTCGGGAAGCATGAATGGCTATGTAAACGACCCCAGCACCCAATTCAAGAACTCGGTCTACAGCCTGCTCACACGTCTAAAATTATTTGTCAATCAAGATAGCCTTAACTTGTTCTTTATCAACCAAGAAGACCAACTGATGTTTGCTAACGCTTCAAACGCTGACCTTGAAAAATTCAAAGGATTTCTCAATCCTGCAGCGTTCTCCAAAATCTCACAGGGCAAAACCGCTCAAACAGACATTAACCAACTCATTAAACGATGTCTGCAAAAGGTAAATGATAGAAACTTATCCGTATTTATTTCCGACTGCATTTATTCACCCGGTAAATCAAAGACAGATGCTACGATGTTTTTAGGTGAACAAAAGCAAAGCATTTACTTGCACTTCGCCTCCGAACTTAAAGCTAAAAACTCTAACCTTGCTGTGTTAATCCTGCAACTCAAAGGCGGGTTTAAAGGCACATACTACGACCACCAAAATAATAAACTGAAATTCGATAATCCAGTTGAACGTCCGTTTTATATGTGGTTTATCGGCACGCCAAGCCAGATTAAAAAACTTGTTGCCAGCCGACTCTTGGAAGAACTCGATGGCGGTTACCAAAATAAAGCCATTTTCATGCCCCCTAACCAAGAATCCGTAGCTTATAGAATTTTGCCTAAACCCCTGCATGGCACATTCGATAGAACGAATCTCCCAAATAATATCATAGAAAAACCTGAACCCTCGCACAATGACCGAGATAAAGGGCTCTTCGCTTTCACCGTAGCCGCCGACTTCTCAAACTTGATACAAGACCCATCTTACTACATTGATTCATCTAACTATCTTTTGAGCAATCCAAAATATACTCTAAACATTGAACCAATTACCGACAAAAACGACCCTCTGCTTGCGAAATACACACACTTGCTCAAACTTCAGACGCAAGAAATCAGTAACGAAAACTTGACCATCAACCTTATCGCTAAACCGCCAAAATGGATTTATGAATATAGCTCCAACGACGACTCAAAAATTTTAAGTGATGAATCAGAACAACGAAAAACCTTTGGCTTGAAATACATGCTTGAAGGCGTAAGTGATGCATTTATCCAAAAACTCATTCAAACGCAATCGCATCAATTAAAATAACCATCAAAAAATAAGAAAAGATTATGACTGAATTTTTCGCAAGTCTCTATGAATTTTTCGGTCTCTTGCCGTTTTACTCAAAAGATTTCGCTGACCACCTTCGCGGTTGGGCAGCCGATTGCAGCGGATACACTGGAACGATTTGGTATAACATCATTGCTATTACTATGACTGGCGTAACTGCTCTCGGCTATGCCCTCATGTATCACATCATCGATAGCCCCAAGTGGAATAAAAAACAGCATTGGTGGATAGTTGCACTGGTGATAATCGCCCTAAACTGGTTTATCGCATTTAATTCCTTTTAACTCAATTAGGGCAGGTGACTACTGCAAAGAGCTTTTGCTCACTATCAGCGATTGCATAGGATTTGGCTTCTCAAATGCAATCTGGAGTCTTATCCTCTTTACACTTCTTACTTCATTTAAGTATCCAAAACTGTTTTCAACAAATTGTAGATATACAACCTTATGGAACCCTTAAACCAATCGCACTATGCCTAAATTATTCATCTTTGCCATCGGCGGCACAGGCTCAAGAGTCTTAAAATCTCTTGCTATGCTCCTCGCAGCAGGCGTTAAACCTGCTACTAACCAAGATTTCGAAATTGTCCCCATCATTATTGACCCTCATGTTACAAATCTTGACCTCCAAAGAACCAGAAGACTTTTAGAAAACTACAAATCTATCGTAGATACGGTTGGCTTAGGGAATGGCTTTTTCAATACGAAAATCGAACCGTTAAATAATAACTATGTGTTCAACTTACAGGAGGTCAACAACCAAAGATTTAGGCAATACATTGGGTTTGAAACACTTGGAGGTACCAACAGAGCACTTGCAGAAATTCTTTTTTCGGGTAAATCCATAAACTAACACCATGAGGAAGTTAATTTGCTCGATGTTGAAATGGGTATTGGCTTTGTTGGTAATCCAAACATCGGAAGTGTCGTATTAAATCAATTCCAAGATTCTGAGGAATTTAGGGATTTTGCAAATAACTTTAACGAGCAGGATAGGATATTTATCATCAGTTCCATTTTTGGCGGAACTGGTGCAGCAGGATTCCCGATCATCTTAAAAAATATCCGCAATGCCCCTAATATTCAAAATGCAAATGCAAGAGGTTTCCTGCAGAATGCTAAAATTGGTGCATTAACGGTATGCCCCTATTTTAATATTCAAGCTGATGAACAGAGCCCTATTCAGAGGTCTCACTTTATTGCAAAAACCAGAGCGGCTCTCTATTACTACAAAGATAACATCACAGGAAATAACTCCGTAAATGCACTTTATTATATCGGAGATGATTACATCGGTGAAGCATATCCAAATGACCCCGGCGACCGTGGGCAAAAAAATAAGGCACATTTCATAGAACTCGCCTCTGCCTTAGCGATTATTGACTTCTTAGAGATACCTGATGAGCGACTGCAGTGTGTAAACGGAAAAGCTCAAAGTCCAATTTACAAGCAGTTTGCTGTAAAAAATGATGTTCAAGAAATTACGTTTGCTGAACTCTACGACGGCACCAGGGGTAAAATTGAGCTAAAACTTTCTCAACTCACCTTTTTATACAAGTATGTGACAGAGAATTTGGAGGAGGTCATTGGACAGCAAGCTTGGTGTCAAGATAAGCCAACAATAGACCAAACTTTCTTAAATACCCCCTTTTACAGAACCTACCTCTCTGATTCTTTAAAGGCTTACAGGCATTATTGTTGCGCTATTTAATATGCCTAATATCGTTGATTTAGGGATAAGTCTTGGCAGTCAAGATACAGGCAAAGCATTAGACCAAGGCATTGGCACACTGATTAGCGGTGTTAAAATTGCCATGATTGCCAGTTTTGCAGGTCTTCTACTCACTGTTCTAAATTCAGGCATTTTTTTAAGAATTTCAAAAAGCCGTCTGGAAGCAAGAAAAAATGATTTTTACACTTTCATTCAGACCGAGTTAATGCCTGTTGTAAATCAGGACTTTAATTCTACCTTATCTACTTTGCAAAGAAATCTTTTTGAATTTAATCGTGAGTTTTCAGCTAATTTTTCCAAACTAAATTCTGAATTTTCAAGTAACTTATCTCAATTAACAGGCTTTTTCAGAGATAGCATAGAGGCAATTCGTGCTCAAAAAGAGCTGCTTGACCTAATCAATAAGACAAAGGTTTCACAAATAGTGGAATATAACCTTCAAGTTTTAGAGCAGATAGATACTTCTTTTGATAAGTTAGACCAATTTAACCGCTATCTTGGAAATTTGACTTCGCTTGTTGAAAACTCGGGAGAGTTGGTCAATAAAACAAATGAATTGTTAAGTCGCACCGAAAATTTCAAGCACATTGCAGAGCGCATTGAGAGCAATTTGTCTCAAAGTCAAAAATTATTACAGTTTCTATCAGAACATTTTGGACAATTAGAAGAATATAAGCAACATACACGAAAGGCGGTCGCAGATACAGGTCATTCTATTTCAGAAGTCTTCAAAGAGCTCAAAGAACTTGTTCAAAATACAAGCGATTCAGTGGAGAAATTTACGGTCAATGAGTTCAATCTGCTTAGAGACGTCCTTCGTTCGAGTCGAAATGGCTTGAATCATCTAAACCACTTGCCTACCATTGAGACGAAGATTTCAGAATTTAAGACTGAATCACTGACACAGCAACAACAAATAAAAGAACTACATCAGACACTTAATGCTCTTTTAACTAACACAAAAGAAATTATTGAACTCCTTAGGCAAATTCAATCTGAAAGTGTTTTAAGAAGAATCGTTGCGCTATTTACCAGGGCAAACACGAAAAAGGTATGAAAACAAAGGAATTAGGTTTCTTTTGGCCAAGTTTTACAGACCTAATGGTGAGTTTATTTTTTATCATGATGGTGCTATACATCTTGACTTATTTGAAGCTAACATATCTTGAAAGTGAAAGTGAACTTTAGGTATGGTTCGGCAGACATAAAAGATTTAAGTATTGAGGCGAGAAATCAAGTTCTGGAGGCTGGAAGAGCGATTGAAAGGATATTAAAATCACTACCCTCAGAACGAAATATTCGCTATCTGTTAGTCATTGAAGGTCAAGCCTCAAAAGATGATTCGCCAATCAATGATGAATTAAGCTACAGGCGAGCTATTGCATTGAGAAATTTTTGGTTTGGTGATAATCCAGACTTAAACACTGTTTTACCGAATTGTGAAGTTATTATTGCGGGCAGTGGGCAATACGGCGTTCCAAGAGAACAGCCCGATATTCCGCCGAACAATCAAAGATTTATGATTACGATTATACCTAAAATTGGAAACATCAAGTAGAGGAAATGTTGAAACAAATTTTTATGTATCTTTTTGTGATTACGTTTGTCATTTCAGGGTGTTCTCAATCTGGAAGACGACAGTCACGCCAGAGTGCAGAACTTGCTCAAAACAGACGTGAATCATCAAGAAGTGAAAGTAGCTCAAATAGGAAAACCGTTGTTAAAGTAGAAAAAGAACATGGCGTTAAATACATTTGGGTTGAAATCAATGGATTAAAACTAAAATTTGTCTTTGACACTGGCGCCAGTAGTGTTTCTACTTCTTCTGCTGAAGCTGCTGTGCTCTATGAGCAAGGCGCACTTAGCGATGCAGATATTATCAAAGGCGAAATTATTTTTGAATAAATTCTTTCGCATCACATTCTCTCTTAAAAAAACATCCAAATCGCTTAAGGCATAAACAACATGTCTTTCAGGCATGGTGAAAACTTCTATTGCTAAGCCGGCGACAACTTTCGCCGTCAAGCTTGATTTTAACGGCTGAAACAAAGCCTGATTTCGATGGAAAGAAAGCCTTATTCTCGCCGTTACAATAAGGCATTCTCACGCTTAGAAAGCCTTATTCTTGCCATTACAATAAGGCATTCTCATGACAAGAATAAGGCGTTCTGGCGGCAAAGATAAGGCTTTTTCAGAGGGTTTGCTGCACTTTCAACCATCAACTTTGAAACTTTTTAGGGGGGGTATGCGTTAGGCGCACTGCCATACTTAACCTTAAACTTCAATCTATGCTCAATGCCCCAAAACGCACATCTTTCACTCGCCACAACCGTTGCCAGAACACCGTATTGCTACTTCAGTTTCGCATATCAACTTCTGCTTCAAGCTCCTTCCTTCTCTGCCTCTGCTTGTAAAGAGAGGTGTTCGTCTGTTTTAACGCTGTCCCCTTTCGGGGATTTTTCTCTAACCTGAAATACTCAATCAAATGGCACGAAGAAAAAAAGATGACATCCTTATCAACATGTCCTCTGATGTGTATGGAGACGGGGAACTTGGCTCATTTACGAACTTTCTTGGCAAGCCTGAGTCGCCTACGCCCGATGAAGTGCGTCTGCAAAAGAACACTTACACTTGGACGAGTCTCTCGGCGTATTCACATTCTGTTACGGCGTTTGTCATTCAGCGCTTTATCCGCAAAATTCAGAATGATATGCTGGTTTTGCGCCGCGAAAACTCAATGGAGTTTACCTACGACTACAACAAGCGCACGTCCATTCTTTCAGATGGCTCGATTGCGTTTTCGTATCAGAACAAGGTTTTTGTCTACACCATCACTTCGGAAGCACATCCGGCTTCAAACACCCTGACGGGCAGCGGCGATATTTCCGAACTTGTGGCGCAGATTAACGCTGAAATCAAGTGGCGCAATCCGCTTCGCAATAAACACCTGCAAATTGTGCAATCCGGGCGGCGCGAGTATGAATGCTTGTTCAAAAAGCCGCCGGAAATTTCCTTCGATGAGGTCATTTGCGACCCAGCCATGAAGGAAGACATTTTCGACCAAACGATTTTGCACTTCGAAAAAATCGGGGGCAACAACGGCATCATCTTGCATGGCAAGCCGGGCACGGGCAAATCGCTTTGCTGTCAAGCCATCATTTCCGAAGCGCTCAAACGCGGTTTTTCCACTTGCTTTCTGACCACGCAGGTCGACTACGCCATCTTGAATGAATTTCTGACCAAGTTCCTCTCGCCCTGCATTGTCGTGATGGAAGACATTGATTCTTTCGGCGAAAGCCGTGAGTTCCGACCGAACTACGATTTATCCGACTTCTTGCAGTTTTTGTCAGGACTTTATGAGAATGAGGAAAAAATCGTCTTCGTGGCAACCACAAACTACATTGAATACTTGGATGCGGCAATTGCCGACCGCCCGATGCGCTTCAACCGTAAGTATAAATTCGAACTGCCATCGCCACACGAAATCGATATGCTCATTGACCTTTATTTCAAAGAAGACCACATTAGCCCAACGCAAAAAGCCCTTTGCTACAACAAGCGCTTCACAGGCTCGCACATCAAAGAAATTCAGCGTACGGCAAAACTTCTTTCGCACAAACGCCAAAAGCCTATTGCCGAAGTCTTTGATGAAGCCGTTCAAATTGTCTCGCACAACTTCTACATTCCTGAACGCAAAGCTGGCTTTCACATTAGCGACGACAGACTGAGCTGATAAAACAACTGACCCACTCACCACGAGAGAGCGGCAATCTCAGCCGCTCTTTCTTTTTTGTTCAACTTTGCGACACATTTTTGCCCAAGAGTGTGGCGAAGGAAAAATCCATCGAATACATGAGCAAATGCAGCGTTTCACATAATTATCACGATGCGGCAGGTTCTCGGCGGTTGAAACGCGTCATGGTCAAGTTAATGCCATGCTCGAGAAAGCATAAGCAGGCTTTCACGCTGTGCGCAATAGCATCTTGAACGATTGGCAGTTCATCAGGCAGAAATTTGGAGAGCACATAGTTTGCGGCATCGCCTTTGTGCGGCGGACTGCCAATCCCAACGCGCAAGCGCGCAAAATCATTACGCCCCAATTCAGCAATGATGTTTTTCAATCCATTTTGCCCACCATCTGAACCCTTCGCCCGCAGACGAACGGCACCCAGTGGCAAGTTCAAGTCATCGCAGACGACAAGCACATCACCGATGCTGATTTTGTAGAACTGCATGATGTGGCGCACCGCTCTGCCAGAGAGGTTCATGTAGGTAAGCGGTTTTTGTAGCAAGGTCTCTACGCCGTGGTAGGTTGCTTTGGCATAGAGAAAATCTCCTTTGCCAGCTTGGAAGTCTACGTTTAGTTCTTTTGCTAAGGCATCGAGAATGGCAAAGCCGATGTTGTGGCGTGTGCCATCGTAGCGTGGTTCAGGATTACCTAACCCGACGATGAGTTTCATGGCAAGCGCAGGTCAAACTTTGGCTTATTGAGTATGTATGCGATTGCAAAAAACACTGCACCTGATTTTTCGTTCTCTTTTCTCTTTCGCCATGCTGACACTGCGAGGCTACCGCCTGCCACCGCACCACGATGATACAGAAAAGACAGGCAGTGTCATTCCGAACATTTTCTTCTTTGTCATTCCGAGCGTCAGCGAGGAATCCAGTGTGGATGCTTCGCTTCACTCAGCATGACAAATTGAAGATGGCAAACCTCACCCTGTTGTCCCTCTCCTTGCAAAAGGAGAGGGACGTCTGCGCCAGCAGACAGGGTGAGGTAGCATTCCGAGCAAGGCAGAACGTCATGGATGCTTCACTGCGCTATGCTCCGCTCAGCATGACAAGCGAGATGTCATTCCGAACGCAGTGAGGAATCCAGTGCGATGTGGATGCTTCACTACGCTTGCGCTCCGTTCAGCATGACAAATTGGAGATGGCAAACCTCACCCTGTTGTCCCTCGCCTTGCAAAAGGAGAGGGACGTCTGCGCCAGCAGACAGGGTGAGGTAGCATTCCGAGCAAGCCAGGAATCCAGTGCATGGATGCTTCACTGCGCTATGCTCCGTTCAGCAGGACAAGAGCGAAGATGTCATTCCGAGCGTCAGCGAGGAATCCAGTGCATGGATGCTTCGCTTTGCTCAGCATGACAAATTGAAGATGGCAAACCTCACCCTGTTGTCCCTCGCCTTGCAAAAGGAGAGGGACGTCTGCGCCAGCAGACAGGGTGAGGTAGCAATCCAGCGACGTGGATGCTTCACTGCGCTATGCTCCGCTCAGCATGACAAGAGCGAAGATGTCATTCCGAACGCAGTGAGGAATCCAGTGCGATGTGGATGCTTCACTACGCTTGCGCTCCGTTCAGCATGACAAATTGGAGATGACAAACCTCACCCTGTTGTCCCTCGCCTTGCAAAAGGAGAGGGACGTCTGCGCCAGCAGACAGGGTGAGGTCAATCCAGCGAGTGGATGCTTCGCTCCGCTCAGCATGACAAGCGATGTCATTCCGAGCATTCCTTTTGTGTCATTCCGAGCGTCAGCGAGGAATCCACAGTTTTGGTATCACCAAACAGGGTGAGGTCAGAAACAGGGTGAGGTTGCCCTGACTTACATTGCAAAATCAATGCCGATGGTGGCAATAGACAGTCCCCAGCCCAGCCGTAGAAATCCAGCTACCAATGGAGTAAAGAAGTATCGTGCGCCGACATTTAAGCCAAGACCAACACCTGTGGAAGAGCCACCGAACCGACTGCCCGCAAATCCAATCAAGAGATTAAGCCCAGCATAAAGGTCAAGTTCTGGCACGGTGGGAATATCAAAGTGATAATTGCCCTGTCCGCCGACCATTACAGCTGTTGCTCCCGGATTGAAGTAGATTCCCGCTAAAGCGCCCACGCCAAAGCGTCCAATGCCGATTTTCGGACCCACGCCGAACTCTAATTGCCCTACGATTGGCAACCCTCCAAATCCATCTAACCCAAGACCTGCGCCCGCAATCATGCCTTTTCTTAGAAACAGCGATTGCGCTTCCGCTTGTGGTATGGCATAGCCGAGACAAAAAAAGAGCACGAGCAGCAGGAGATTTTTCGTTTGTTTGTAAGTCATATTTGGTGATATGTGTTAATGTGTGTTTATTGCACTACCGCAGTCCGATAATGGCTTGCATGCGTCCCGTTTTGCCCGCCGATTCATGCACTGCCCGTCGATACGAAAAGAAGTGCTCGTGCTCACGGTAGGTGCAGTGTGCCGAGACTTCGATTTGCTCATCGGTTAGCCCAAATTGGTGCAATTGATGCAGGTTTGCCGCCTTCAAATCTAAGAAAAATTTTCGAGTTGCTCCGTCATAGATTTTGAAAGCAGGTTCGAAATAGCGCGCCACATCAGCATCTACGGCATAGACCTCGGCGCTGATACATGCTCCAATATAAGCCAGACAATCTTTTGCTGTGGTGCCAAAGGCTTCGTGCATTGCTAGTAGCGTTTTGTAGAGAATGCGCTGTGCAGTGCCGCGCCAGCCTGCATGCACGGCAGCGATAGCCTTGTGGGTGTAGTCGTAAATCAAGATAGGGGCGCAGTCGGCAATGGAAATCGTGATGAAAAGGTTGCGTCGGTTGGTTATCAGTGCATCAAAATCGCTGTATCGCCCCGGTTCATCAACACGCAGAATATGGTCGCTGTGCGTCTGGTGTGCCAGCGCTACTCGTGCTGGTGAGATATCGAGCGCAGAGTAAAAAATTTCGCGGTTATGCAGTACATGCTCTTGCTGGTCGCCAGATGAAAGCCCAAGGTTGAGCGAATCAAAAGGTTTTGGACTGACACCACCATGCCGTAGGCTTTGTGCCGCTACAAGCTCAGAAGCGTCTGCAAAAATGCTTGGCACAATGTAGCATTTATCGGTTTGCAGAGAGACTGTTGTTTGCACCATCTTACATCCATCAAACTTTTATATTCGTGGCAATTTACACCAAAAACTTCAGTGTAAGCATAAGTCTTCCAATGTTTGCTTTGTCTGCGTTGCCATGTTTTATCATGCTCTTTCTGCTCTTTGCGCCGGCGCTCTTTGCCCAGCGCGTGGGGACATGGAAAAACTACACATCGTTTCGCAATGCATCATCAGTAGCAGTGGAAGCGCAACGTGCAGTGTGGGTCGGCACCGATGGCGGCTTGTATCGCTTCAATCGAGAAAATGGTGAGATTCGCACCTTTACCAACATTGAAGGCTTATTTGAGACGCGCATTTCTGCCCTGACTTACGATAGCGGTCGCAACGGCTTGTGGATTGGCTACGAAAGCGGCGCCGTCAGCTTTTTTGCTTTAAGCGATGAGCGTTTTTCAACCTTTCTTGAACTGACGCGCGTTACACAATTTGCTAACCGTACCATTCGCAAATTCTTTGTGCGCGGCGATTCGCTCTATGTGGCGACTGACTTTGGGCTTTCACTTTTTGTTGTTTCACGGCGAGAGTTTCGTGAAAATTATATTCGCTTTGGCACATTTGCCAGCGGCACGGCCGTGTGCGATGTGCTCATTGCACAGGGTCAGTTGATTGTGGCAACGGCTTTAGGTCTTGCCCGTGCCAGCCTTCGTTCAACCAACCTCAATGCGCCGACAGAGTGGCAATCATTTGCAGTGTCTGGCGGCATCAATGCTTTGGCGATTCAAGGCGAAGAGATTTTTGCCGCTTCTGCTGATGGGCTTTTGCGCTTGAGCCGCTCTGGACTTGAGCGCGAGAGCGGATTTCCACAAAAAAATGTGATTGCATTAGCTACTACTTCCAATGACCTTTTTGCACTTGCCAGCGATGAACTGATTGTTCGCCGTCGCGATGGCTCACTTGTGCGGCGCGCTGGGAATTTTTCACAATCACGTGCCCTTGCCAGCGATGCCGATGGACAAATCTTCATTGCCGACCGCCGGCAGTCGTTGCTTGTCTTAGGCGCTGGCACAACTGTTACGGTCATTACCCCAAACTCGCCGCTTTCGAACAGTTTTGAGATTGTGCAGATTGATGCCTTTGGGCGAGTGTGGGGCAGTTCCTCTTTGCGCAATGGCGGCGCACAAGGTTTTTACCGTCTGGAGAACGGCGTGTGGCGCAATTTCGAAAATCTGCCTTCGCCGGGCACGGCACCCGTGAGCCAATTTAGTTCGCTGGTCTCTCGCGGCAACACTACCATCCTAGGCACGTGGGGCGGCGGCTTGTTTGAATTTGACGCTCGCGATAGCCTACGCGTGCTAAATCGTTCCAACTCTCCTTTTGTCGGCATTCGCCAAAGTGAAAGCTTTGTAGTCTTGCCCTCTCTTGCAATTGACCAGCAAGGTGTCGTTTGGATTGCTAACTTCCTTACCGCACAAAATCCGATTTACGCCTACTTGCCCAATGGTAACATTTTACGCTTCGGCACCAGCGGTCTTGGTCCCGGTCGGGAATTTCCGTCAAACCTTACCGCACTGCGGCTTGCCATAGACGGCAATAATCGCAAGTGGATTGCCGTGCAAAGTGAAGACGGTGTTACAGGTCGTGGTATTGTGGTCTTCGACGACAATGGCACCCTGACGGACGTGCGCGATGACCGATATGTGCTGATAGATGAGCGCCAGAATTTTGGTCGACTCCCTCATCCGAAGGTCAATGACATTCAGTTGGATAACGACGGTAGCATTTGGCTGGCGACCGACCGCGGGGCGGCATATTTTTTCAATCCCGATGCAGTATTTGGCTTGCGCATTCCAAATGCATCGCTGGTTTTTGATTTGCGCAACGAGTTTCTTTCCTCGCTGGCTATTGACGCTCTGAACCGAAAGTGGTTTGGCTCGCAAAATGGGGTGTGGGTGGTCAGTGCAGGCGGCGATAGCATTCTGATGCGCTTTACTACTGAAAATTCTCCGCTGCTTTCCAACAACGTGCGCTCAATTGCCTACGACCGCAAAACGGGCAAGATGTACTTCGGCACCGATAGAGGACTGTCGGTGCTATACACTGAAGCCATTGAACCTCAAGAGACTTTGAGCGCCCTTACCATCTATCCGAATCCCTTTCGCATTCCTGCTTCGACTCGTCTTGTTGTCGATGGGCTGGTGCGTCAAGCGCTGGTGCGAATTATTTCCCTAAGCGGCACTCTCGTGCGAGAGTTGCCGTCTTCGGGTGGACGGCTGGTAGAGTGGGATGGCAAAGATAGAAACGGCAACTATGTTTCGTCAGGGATTTATTTTGCAGTCGCTATCAGTGAAGACGGTCGGCAAAGTGCCATTGCCAAAATTGCCGTCATTCGGCGTTGAACTGCCACGCAGCAGCAGGTGCTTTGTTTGTGTGCATCGCATCCGCTTCAAGTTTGCTTCAGTGCATGGTCATTCCGCTATCCATTCGTTTAGCTTCTTTTCGTATTCACTGACGAGGCGTGCGGCACGGCTTTTGGTGCGCGATTCAGCATTGATGTGGAAAATGTCTCTTTCACGGTCAGGTAGGAGTAAAAGTGAAGTTTCATTGTCGTAGATAATTTTGACGCCGTCAATTAGCACGCGATAGTGTTCAGCTGTATCTTCCATGATTTTGCGCATCACTTTGCCTTTCAAGTCTTTGGGGCAGGCTACATTGCGTTTAACTAAGAAATAGCGTTCGGGCATGCGTGCCGCCAGTTCGCCGATGCGTGTTTTGGATTTGGCAATCAGCTCCATAATCTTGGCTGCCGAGAACATGCCATCGACGGCAAAGAGAAATTTTGGAAAAATGAATCCGCCCTTTGTTCCGCCAACGAAGCCGATTTCTGGGTCAGCGGTTACAGCGCGCATCAGTTCTGAGTGGCTATCGCCAGTGCGGACCACCTGTACATTGCGCTCGCGGCAAATATCATCGACTTCCATAGAGGCTGTAATCGGCACGGCGATTTTTTTCGTTTCTGGATACACTTCAAGGTAGAGATAGGTGATAAGTGTCAGCAAGCGTTGATGCTCTAGGAAATTGCCTTTCTCGTCAGCAACATGGATACGCTCGGCTCCGCCATCGAGCATGAAGCCAATATCGTAGCCGAGTGAGACGACCACTTCCGAGAGCCTTTCAGCGGCGGCAAAAAATTCTTCAGCTGTGCGTGTGAATTTGCTGGGGTCTAAGAACGCATTGAGCGAAATGACATCGACGCCCAAGCCACCGATGATGCTGGGGAAAATAGCTGCTGCCGCTCCGTATGAGTAGTCAATTGCCACGCGTAGACGCGCTTTCCTGATGGCTTCAGTATCAATGCATTTGATGAAGCTATCGGTGTAACTTTCTAAAGCGCGCTCAGGAAAATTTAGTGTGCCAACTTTTTCGTAGGAAGCACGTCGATACTCTTCACCGAAGAAATTGCGCTCAATGCTCTTTGTTTTTGCTGCAGGTAAGTCTCGCCCGCCTTTGTCGAAGAAAATCAGGTCGCAGAGCTTTTTGTCAAATGGAGACTTGCGAACATGCACGCCCGCCAAACTCTGTGCTATTCTTCAAGCGATGACGCGCAATAGGAATTGGAGTTGCCTGTAAGTCATTGACCGACACACCTGTGGAAAGCAGCCCTGCAATCAGTGCCCGATTGACCATACGCGAGACATTATCCACATCGCGGCTTACACACACTGTGGCGCCTTCTGGCAGAATGGTACCAAATGCGGCACCAATTTTGGCGGCAAACTCGGGACTGATTTCAATGTTGGCTAACCCTGTGATACGCGATGCCGTAAAGAGCTCTCGCGACCATTTGGACTCCCAAATCAGGCTCTGTGTTAGAATTGCACCGGCTTCAATTTCTTTTTCAGGCCAAATTTTGATAGAGGATTTTATCGTAGCTCCATCTCCAATTACACATTTATCTGCAATGAAGACTTGCTCTTCGATTTTTACATCATTCCCAATTTTGGTGCCGCTACATATCACAGCAAGGTGAATTGTCGTGTTTTTGCCAATGACCGTATCGTTCCATACTACGGTTTTGCTTAGTGAACTGCCATCACCGATGCTTACATTTTCACCAATGACGCTATTGTGCAAAGAGACGCCCTTTCCCAATTTTGCTCCCTTGCCGATAAGTACGCTGCCTGAGAGCTTGACAGCATCTAGGTCAAACTTGGCAGATTTGTGTGCGTAGATACCCGCGGCGATTTTTTCATATCCTTCGTAGAAGTCCAAATTGACTCGTCCATGCAAGCAATCTAAATGGGCTTCTTGATACTCGGGCAGGGTGCCGACATCACGCCAGTAGCCATCGGCTACATAGCCATAGAGCCCCAAGTTTTCGCGCAGCATTCTTGGAAAGAGGTCTTTGGAGAAATCATATTCCTCACGGTAGGGAATCCAATCCATGACTTCTCGCTCAAGGATATAGATGCCCGTGTTGATTGTATCGCTGAACACTTCGCCCCACGATGGTTTTTCCAAAAAGCGCGACACCCTACCATCTTTTTCGGTGATGACCACACCAAACGCCAGCGGATTTTTGACCCGTGTAAGAATCATGGTTGCCTTGGCATTGCGCTTGATATGGAACTCCAAGGCTTTGCTCAAATCAAAGTCAGTGAGCACATCGCCAGAAATGACGATAAAGCGGTCGTCAATGAATTCATATGCGTTGCGCACGCTGCCTGCTGTGCCGTAGTCTGCATCAGCTTGAATGTAGTTCATCTTGATACCAAACCTTCGCCCATCGCCGAAGTAATTGCGAATCGCATCGGGCTGGAAATAGAGCAGCGCTATCACTTCCTTCACCCCATGTGCTTTCAGCAAATTGATAATGTGATGCATCATTGGCTTCTGCATCATGGGCACCAGTGGTTTGGGAATGTTGATGGTGAGCGGACGCAAGCGCGTGCCAAATCCACCTGCCATAATGATGGCTTTACGAATTGTAGATTCAGTCCTGACTTCGGGCATAGTCACAATCTGGTGAGACTTCGGTTTAAGTTTGAAGTGAATTGAAATTAAGCGGCTTTCTAGAGCAAAGACTGACCTAATGCCGTCATGGTTCGGTACGGCAGTTTCGTGAAGTTTGGTCTATGCAGACTTTGCTCTTTTGTTGCAGTGTTCTCTGCCTTATTATCGCAACTGGTTTCATGCGTCTCACTCCAATTGGGTTGGCTTTGCCAAGAATTTTGGCCTACTGCTGCATCAAATGGCAGCGCTAGATTAGCCTGTGCTTTTAACATTTTTTGAAACCGAATCTTTAATTTTTTAGAGCAAAACCTTTTCTCTTTTAAAAGATTTAGGAAAAAGCGTTATTTTCCCTACTGGTCCATTTGACTATTTTCAGATGGTATGTCGAGATTGCTTTTTTACCAAAAAACATGGTGAAGTTTTTCGTTTTTTTCTATTTTGGTGCGGTATTAGTTTCGTCTTCGTCGCACTGCACAGAGGTTGTAGTGCTGTAATATATCTTTTTGGAAGGGAACAAACATGCAG
>PHFL01000031.1:0-2147 GCA_002794105.1 Candidatus Thermochlorobacter aerophilus
AGAAGCTCATCGTGATGTTTGCGCCCATCATGTTCAGTTCGCACAGCGAGTTCCAGCAGATAACGGCGTAGACCGAAATCATCGTGGTAAAGCACAACACCATAATCGTTCCGACGAACTTCACTTGGAATTCCTTATTACGTCCGAGTGCAATCCACTTGGATTTGATTTGATTGTAGAGTCCGCTCATTTGAATTTTGAGCAGGTATTGTCCGCCATGGAATACGCCTGCAAAGACATAGAGGAATCCACAAATGATGTGATTGAACGCCAGAAGATTGATGACGGTTTGTGCCATGCCGAAGGTTGCGCCGTTCTTGGGCAGAATCGCATACGGCGGATATTCAGGATATTCAATCTTCGTCAAATCAGTGTTACCGTTAGCATCAAAGCCGACGCGGTTAAACGGCTCACCGTAAATGTAGAACACCAAATCGTTGAGTTGTTGATAGAAGAATTGATTTTGCTTGAAGGCAATGAAGGCGAAGATGCCGAGTGCAATGTTCACATAGCCCATTGAGGTCAGGTGAACGGAGAAGATTGCCTTCAAATCGTCGTTTAGGTGTTCGGCGGCACGCGGCGGGTTTGCCCACCAGTAGAAGCCAAGCGCAAAGAAGACCGCCGCCCATACAAACGACATAAAGGCTTCGCTGTTAATTTTTTGGAAATTTGGCTCTGGCGTGATGTCCAGCGCAAACCACATCACAAAGCCCCAAGCAAGAAATAAGAATGCTTGATAGATAGTGTGTGCGCCGAGGGCTTCGGCATAGGTTTTCGCCGAACGTCCGCCGATTCCCCCTGGAATGATGCTTCCGAACATACGGAAGTCTCGGAAGTTGCCTGGGATAGCGGCGTCCTTGTTCCAGAAGAAAAGGAACGCTAATGGGTTTGAAAGGTCGCTTGTCCAGTGTTTCCAACCGCCGTAGATGAGGAATGCGCCGACTGCAAAGTGAATCCCAGCCCACCACAAGAGTTTGCGTGCCGCTTCCATCAGGTCGGCGGTTTCAGGGCTATAAGTATCGATGCCAAGCGAGACCATTCGGGGCTTAATGGTGAGATAGAACCAGTTATCGTAGAACCCCACTGCGCCGTTTGGGAAGACTTGAATACCTGAGATGTAGTAAATGCCCATCACGATACCCAGACAGCCCAAGAGCGCAAGGTGTCCGCCGAAGACTTGTTCGTCGGTGAGTTTATCTGCGTCAAACACTTGAAACCATTTTGTAGTGCGGGTTTCGGTGCGTTTGAGCAGGAAGCGTTTCATGTCGGCGACATCTGCTTCCATCACAACGGGTTTAGCGGGAACAGATGCTGTTTTTGCGCCTTCTTTGGGTGGCGCAGGTGCCTTTTCGGCGGCTGGCGTCGCCGCAGGCTTTTTAGATGCGGCTTGCAATTTCGCGGCTTGTAAAGGTCGCTTTGGCGCGCCGCCACCTTCTCCTCCCGAAGGTGTGGGCTTTTCTTGGTCTGCCATTGTATTCTCCTTAATTCAAGTTTATCGTTTGTTCAACTATGGTGAATAGCGTGCCAACAATTACGTTCATTTTGCGTTGACACGAACTACGATTGTTCAACCCACTTTAACAGCGGGATTGGAACGCTGTTACATACTGCCCACAGCGGTACTGCTGAACTCCCTTTACTACACTGCGAGATACGCCTTTATGAACAGACTGTCAAAGAACACAATTCATTTTTTGTTTTCGGTATGGTCGATATGCACGAATTGACACGGAGGAATGTCAATTCATTGACTTCAAGTCGCTTTCGGTTGGCACTGCTCCGACGTCGTAATTTTCTCGAATGTATTGTTCTAACTCGCTACAACTGCGTGCGCGAAAATCTGCATGCAATGGGTGCGATTTGGTTTCACCAATAAACTGCCCACCGATAATAAACTTGACCTGACGCTTGGCAAGGAACTTGCGGAACTGCTCATATCGGCGATAGACAGGCGGGTGAAGACGGGCGTTGGTAATTGACATACACACGATTTCAGGCTGATGCTCTTCGACTGCCGATTCCAAATCTTTGAACGGCACTGCTGCGCCAACATAGCGCACTTGAAATCCTAATGTCTCACAGACCAGCGCCACTCCCAAGAGCGCAACTTCATGCAGTTCAGATTCAGGGCAAGTAGCGACAATCGC
>PHFL01000031.1:8130-9394 GCA_002794105.1 Candidatus Thermochlorobacter aerophilus
TTTGGCATATCGCCAATCAATCGCACGAGGCTGGTCAATGATAGGAATGATAATGTTGATACCACTTTCTAATGTGGCGTGGTAGCGACCCAGCCGCTCAATAATCATCACTTCGGCTTGTTGAACGATGCGTATGCCCTTAAAGACAAACACCACTACAACAAGCAGTATCAAGAGCAAGAAAAACCCGAATCCTGACATACTTCCCTCCTTTTGTTTGTTGAAAATGAGTTGAACGATTTTTTGATACTTCCTAAAACGACGCCACAATTAAGGTTGCGCTGTCGACAGCCTTGATAATCACTTCTCTGCCAATCGGAATCACTTCTTGTGATTCGGTTCGCGCACGCCAATCATCGCCATCAATTTTCACTCTGCCCGTTTGGCGAAAGTTATCAATCGTTTCAATCACAACGGCTTTTTTGCCAATCAATCGATGCACATTGGTTTCAATTTTCTTTTTCGGCGCAAGGTATTTTATCGCAATCGGACGGAGCGTAAAGAAAATCACAAGCGACGAGGCAATGAACACAATTAGTTGAAATTCAATCGGAAAGCCGATATAAGCCACAATCGCCGTTATGAAGGCGGCAACGCCGAAACTGCCCAACACAAATCCTGCCGAGAGAATCTCAACGATAATAAGCAGAACAGCGGCAAGCGACCACCAATGTCCGAGATTGTCCATACAGCCGTGTTATTTTTTTTCAGGGAACAATGCGATGAGAGAAAGTAAGTTTGCGCCTCGTTTCACAACAACGGTAATGGTATCGCCGGGCTTCAGATTTTTCATTGCATCGGTGTAATCATAGATGTTGCGAATTTCTTTATCGCCCATTTTGACGATAATATCGCCTGCTTTCAAGCCGGCTTTTTCAGCGACACTGCCTTCACGCACGCCATCAAGCAAGACGCCGCTCACTTCTTCACTGTAATTGGGAATTGTGCCAAAGGACACGCGAAAGCCACCCATTGAGGAGCGCGAAGATTGCGCCGTTTCGCTCTGCGCTTTGGTGAAAGTTGGTCGCGGATTGGCATCAATTTTTTCAATCAATCGCGCCACATACCGCACCACACGCGATTCATCGGCGTAGTTAATTTTTTCCCACGTGTCCGTTGGCTTGTGATAGTTCGCATGATTGCCTGTAAAGAAAAACAGCACGGGGATATTTTTCGCATAGAAACTGCTGTGGTCGCTTGGTCCGAAGCCACCAGGCGAGAGTTTGAGTTTGAAGTTTTCTCGGTTTTCCGATTTGCAAAGGTC
>PHFL01000032.1:0-2217 GCA_002794105.1 Candidatus Thermochlorobacter aerophilus
GAGCAGACAGGGTGAGGTATCATTCCGAGCGCAAGCGAGGCATCTTCACAACAAGGCACACGGAACACACAGATTGAACGGATTTTGCACGGATTGACTTGGTGAACTTCGTGGTTTGTGACCTCACCCTGTTTTGGCGTTGCCAAAACGTCCCTCTCCTTGCAAAAGGAGAGGGACGTCGCCTTGCGACAGGGTGAGGTCGTGCTGTTATTCCAAATCCAAGCGAGGAATCCATCGCTAATGAAGAATGAGCAATGATGAATGAAGAATAACGCGCATCTTCGCTACTCATTACTCACTATTCGTTACTCATTAACTTCGCTCCGTTCAGAATGTTCGCAGAGTATCTATCTGCATCTCGTTTGTCATTCCAAGCACAAGCACGGAATCCACACGAAAACAAGACTTCGTTACTCATTATTCACTACTCACTACTCGTTACTCATTAAGTATGAAAGTTTTTTACTCTGACCACTACACGATGCCGTTGCCTGAGGGGCATCGGTTTCCGATAGAGAAATATCGGTTGCTTCGCTATGCGCTTTTGCGCGATGGTGTGGTGCGTGATGAGGAACTTCACGAGCCGCCTATGCCTTCGGCAGAAACATTGATGCTGGCGCACACGCGTGAATATGTGGAAGCGGTTCTCAATGGCACATTAAGCGAATTTCAGATTCGCAAAATTGGCTTTCCGTATAGCGAGGCGTTGGTGAAGCGGTCGCTGGCGACGGTTGGCGGGGCATTGGCAGCGGCAGAAGAAGCGTTGCGCAGCGGCGTTTCGGGTAACTTGGCGGGTGGCACGCATCATGCGTTTGCCGATTCAGGCGAGGGCTACTGTGTGTTCAACGATTTAGCCGTCGTTACGAAATACTTGCTCACCGTTCAGAAAGTTCGGCGCGTGGCGATTGTGGATTTAGATGTGCATCAAGGCAACGGCAATGCGGCAATTCTGGGCGGACGAGAGGATGTCTTTATTTTCAGTATGCATGGCGCAAAAAATTATCCCTTCCGCAAAGTGCCTTCCACGATTGATATTGATTTGCCCGACGGCACGAGCGACAAAGAATTTCTTTCCATTCTGAAAGAGTATCTCCCGAAAGTCTTTGCGTTCAAGCCTGATATCGTGCTTTATCAAGCTGGCGTTGACCCGCTGAAAGAAGACGCACTTGGGCGACTTTCACTCACGCATGAGGGGTTGCAAGAGCGCGACAGACTTGTCTTAAAGGAATGTCGCAAGCATGGGATTCCTGTGTCGCTGGCACTTGGCGGCGGCTATGCCAAACCGATTGACCTGACGGTCGAGGCGTATGTCGGCACTTACAAAGCGGTGCGAGAGGTGTTTTAGGGTATTTTATTGATAAACCCCATAACGACTGCACAACGTCTTGCGTTCTGGCAGGTTTCGGAGCACAAAACTGTCATACGAAGCACTGCACCCGCCATTACGCCAAACTGCTGTTACTTGCTGGTGTTCTGTCGTCTTTCTTTGCACACTATTGTCAGTATTGAGTTTCAGTGTCATTGTCTGTCGGGTTGTGCGGTTGCATATTTTTTTTCAGAAGGGGAGGAGATTTTTTTTAATTCAATTTTGTCTGCGTGGGAAAGGTAGAAGATCTTTTGCAAGATTTGGTTTGTGCTTGGGCTTGTGCAGCTTGCAAATGTGCTTACACCAGTGCGTTGGCTATTTCTCATTGTATTTTTCATTAATTATTTTTTGCAAATCACTAGGGTTAAATGAAACTGCCCATTTCCACTTTCCGAATCCACCGTGTTCGTTAACTGCTCTGCACCATTCGTTAAGGTAGCCTCGTTTTGTTCTATTTTGTTCGTTGTCTTGTCCCTTTGTTTCTATGATTAAATATTCTCCATTTGTCAGTTTGCAAATGAAGTCAGGAAAGAAACGTCTTACTACGCCTTGGTAGTTGTAGTAAATCACAAAATTTAAGTGGTCATTTTTAACGAATGATTTTACAACATTTGATTCGTTGATTGTTTTGGCTTCTAAGTATTCCCATTTGCTATCAACTACCACAAAATTCATATGTGTTTTTTCAAATGCTTCGCAAGGTTTGCTTGTCCACCATGTTCTTATGTCAGAGGTTGAACGGATCGGGTTTTCTTTGTCGAATACCGGTGTTAATGCTTCTGTGTTAACTGTTCGTATTTCATTCCAAATGTGCTGCACAACTTTATTCATGTTAAGCATTATCAAAATTC
>PHFL01000032.1:6548-10793 GCA_002794105.1 Candidatus Thermochlorobacter aerophilus
CCGATTTCTTAATATAATTTCAGCAATGAAATTTTGTGGTCCCATTATTTCATCCATAATATTTCTAACTCTATGAACATTTTCATCACTAATCTGCACAAAGATGCTGCCGCTCTCGGTCAGCAGTTCCCGCGCTAGGAGCAGCCGGTCGCGCAGGTAGGTGAGGTAGGAGTGTATGCCGAGTTCCCAGGTATCGCGGAAGGCTTTTATCATTTCGGGTTCTGCGGTCAGGTCTTCGTCTTTTCCGTCTTTTACATCGCGTTTATTTACAAACGGTTGAAAATTGCTGCCGTATTTAATGCCATAAGGCGGGTCAAAATAAATCATTTGCACTTTGCCGCCCATGCCTTCTTTTTCCAACAGGCTGTTCATCACCAAAAGACTGTCGCCTGCAATCAGTCGGTTGGTCCAGTTTTCTTTGTGTTTGTAAAATTCAATGGCTTCGCGCAGGGGCTTTCTTTCGGCTTCAAACAAGCTCATTTGCTTGGGGGCTTCTTCCCCTTTACGCACCGTTTCAATAATGCGTCGGGGGTCAATGCGTTCGTGCACGTGCAGGCTCACGGTGGGCACTTCAAAACTGGTGTGTTCGGCTTTGCCAGCCCAAACGAGCTGCGGGTCGAGGTGCGGGTCGTATTGGTAGGTTTTCTTTTTTAAGCCGCCGTTGTCGGTATGGGCATCTACCAGTCCCACCGGTGGGTTGTTGAGCCGATGTTTGTCTTTATGTTCGTATTGCTCAATGGGTGTTTGAGCAGATGTTTTGATTGTTTTTCTTTCTTTAGCCATGGCTGAATGTATAATTCTTTAATCACTGCGCCGCCAATTTCTTAAACCCGCGGTTAGCGGTAGTTATTCTCATCTTTCTTGTCTGTCTTTATAATTACCGCTAACGGTTTGCCGCTTTGCGAAGGCGGGGATTTTCAGCACTAAACTTTATTAGATGCACAAAGCTTGAATTTAGCACTTCACTGTCATAGAAGCACGAAACCCCCGCTTTTGCAAAACGGCTGTTATAGCCCGTTTTTCTTGTCATTTCGTTAATTCCGTTTTTACTTTTTCTCTAAATTCTTTATTTGTCAATATTTTTAGTTCAAATTCATTCATTGACATTTGAAGCCTTGTCATTTCCAAAACACTTAAGTTGTTAAAAAAATAAGCCATCTCTGTTTTATTTCCTTTTTTGTCTGTCGCATATAAAGCTTTCGTTAAAACAAAAGCAGTTGATCCGCCTTTCATTCCACAGTGTTCTAACCATTCTTTATTGGCTGGATTATCCAAAATATACTCCATTACTTCGTCTAAATATTTTTGCGTTTGTTCTGAAAAATATTCTCTGCTGTTAATTTTTTTCATAACTGAAACGTACTCTTCAACTGTTGAAGATGGAAGTCGGTCTGACCATATTTTTTGTATATCCATTCCAAAATCTCCAATAATCTTTTTATATAAAGTATCGCCAAGTAGTTTCTGATGAATTTTCTTGGTTGCTGCAATGTATTCACTTTGATTTAAATCTGTTAGTTTTTTATGGAGATCTTTCCCTTTAAGGTCTGGGAATAATTCTTTACCTACAAAAAGTGCTGAAACAATATTGTAAATTTCGGTATGCTTTTTCAAGTTCAAACTGTCTAAACGATTATTTACATTTTCTATTCCAAGTTTATTTAATAACCACTCTGTGTTTGCATTTGAGCTAAACTTTATCATTCCTTTTGCTATTTCACGAATGGAAATTTTCTCGCCAGAAATTTTGTCTTTAATTGATTTTAACCAGCTTGAATGAGCACCACCATCAGTATTTGGGACATAAAACTTGTCCAAGTCTGTCAATGAAATTAACTCGTCAGGATTAATTTTACCATTCGCACATTGCTCTGCATATTCAATTGCAAGAATTATTTTTACTGTGCTTGCTAATGGCATTACTTTGTCAATATTTCTACTCGCAAAAATTGTGTCGTTTCTAACAAGTAGAATTGATGACTTTTCTGGGTTGGTTTTTATAAAGTTTAAAACTTTGTCTTCGCTTGGCAAGAAATAATAAACTCCAAATGCACCTGTTAAAACTACAAGTCCAACTACGACACCAAATCCTATTAATATCTTCTTTAACATATTTTCAATTTTTAACGGTTCTGTTTTAAAATGGGCTATAACGGTTCGGGGCTTAAAGAAGTGGCGGATTTTTAGCACAAAAGTTCAATCGAAGAACTGCACCCGCCATTACGCCAAACCGCTGTTATCGGTTCGGGCTTCTTTTCAACTCGCATAAGTCGTCAGTTTAGAAAGAATAAGTGCTGCTCTCGCTTCAATAAAATCTTCAAATTTATCCTCTGTCCAAAGGTTTTCGTCTGTCGGGATTAAGTGAAGTTTTAAATAAGATGCCTTGTCCTTTACATACTCAGGATTATTAATCCATTCTTTGAACGGCTTCCCATTTTTTGCCCCACGATTCGTCCCAAAGTCAAGAAGTTGAAAATTCTTAATGCTGTTAATTTTATCCTGATCAAATCCTTTAGTTTCAAGTATATTTTTAGGCATTATATGGTCAATGTCATTTGTTCTTGTAGCCCTTGCTCTATCGTACATCAAGTAAAAAACAAATGAACTGTCTAGTTGATCCAAGTTATTACTTGTATAGTTTGTTGTAAAAGTAATGGGATGTGTCTTATAAACTTCAAAAAGTTTTTCGGTTGGAAACTCCTTGTTTTTATAATCTTTGATTGTATCCAAAATTTTCCTTACTCCCGTTTTATATGGTATCCAACCAGCTCCTTTGCTTCTAAATACCCCATTTATCAGAGAATGATATAGCCAACGTTTCATCAAAGGAAAATCTGCATTTCCTGTTTCGTAATTGTTGAAATAGTTTATTAAGGCATTATTGTCAATGCTTTTATGAAACAAATGATATGAAATGAAAAATAGCGGTATAAATGAACGATTGCCTTCTTTGTAATAATCATAGGTCTTTGAACATTCCAAAAAGTCTTTTAGTGCTTTGATTGTGGCTTTAATTCTCTCTCTGTTGTTTATAGCAAACTCTGCATCAGTAGCTTCAATAGAAGCTATCTCTTTATTATGATTGTCTTGAAGTAAGAAAATTAACTTTATTAAGTTGTCTTGTGTAAGTCCAATATCTTGATAATTTTCAAGCATTTCTTGAAGAAAACCTTCCATTTCCCAAGAAAAGCCTTTAAGTTTTGAAGCAGCAAGGTCAAACGATGATAGTGGTGTTCCACGGTCATTTAGCCGTATAAATAGCTCAACTATTCTCTGACGATTTTCAATCTCAGGTAAACTTTTGTTGATTACAACTTTTGATATTCCCAGTGTTTCTGATGTTATCACGTTTTTATAAAACGCTTTGATATTTTTCTTTATATGTGTCATCTTGTCATTATCTGTAATTTGATTTTTATTAATTATTTCATCAGCAACCTGGTCCTCATCGTTTGTATCTTTTAACCTTCTAAATAGTTCTTGAACTGGATACCAGAAATGTTCTTTAATTTTTCTATCAATATTTTCCTTTGATATTTTAGGCAATTTTCTCTCATCATTTTCAAACTTAAATTCATATTCAAAGTTATAGTCACTAAACAAGTCAAAGTATAAAATCTTGCCGTTAATGGTACCTTTTAATCCAATGTAAAATGTTTGTAAGCGTTGTTGCCCATCAATTACAAAAAATTGATTCTGTTTTAGTTTTTCAACTTCCCGCGAAGGAATAAAATTACCATCTTTTGTAAATGGCCTATAATTGAATAGTGGCTTGGTATCTTTTTCTTCTTCAATAACCATAATACCACCGAAACTATGTCCTTTGAGTAGAGTATCAAAAAGAAGTGCCATTTTGTCTTCTTCCCATACTAATGAACGTTGAACAACGGGAAGAACAAATTTTTCTTCGTCAATTTCTTTAATTACGTCCGCTACTCTGTATGTTTTCCAAATTGCCATATATGTAGTTTATTTTGTTGGTTTATTGTTGTTGTGTCGTCTTTTAGCCTGACCGATAACATTTTAATTGTCGAAATCGCCTGTAAGCTAAAAAAATTTTATCATATAACCAACAAATTTTAGTATCTTTGATGAATAAATTTAACCAACTTCGACAAACTTCGCTATATGTCGGTTATTGAAGATTTCAAGCAATTGCTAACCATCAAGCGATACAGTCCGCGCACCATTGAGACCTACACCAACGCACTTCGACAATTCTTGACTTCTTCACCCTAAATCGCC
>PHFL01000032.1:14198-16784 GCA_002794105.1 Candidatus Thermochlorobacter aerophilus
CATCTTCGGGTTCGAAGTTGGCAGAATCAGAGCGGTCGACTTCATTCAAGAGTTCTTGATACTTTGCCAATTTTTCGCCCTTACCTGAAGCACGTAGTAATCGTACACGACACGCGCGGCGGAAGGCGCAACGGCGAACCGACCCTTGAACACCATGTCTTCGTTTCGTGCGGCTTCGCTGGCGTGGTGGTCGAACCACATTCCTGCGTCAGGGTGATAGGGCAAATTCGTGATAATGTCGTTGGAAGTTACTTTCACTTTGCCGTCTTGCATGTCTTTCGGGTGATGAAATTCAATCTCATCGATTTGCTCAACTTCTTTGAGCAAAGCGGCGCAGACAAGACCGTCAAAGTCGGAGCGTGTTAGGAGTCGCATACGTCATTCTCCTTGATTAGGTTGGATTTTTAGAAATTACATCTTGCCACATTTTGAATTGTTGCAGTGTTGCAAGCATCGAGAAGTTACGCACGGAAGTTGAGAGTTCAAACGCCAAACATGTATTTTCGTTTTACTATTGTTGAAGACAACATGAATCAAACCGAACACTCAATCGCTCAAAAGCAAAAGTTCTCGCCGTTTAATTTTTCCCGCACCTTTTCAGCACTTAGGGTTGCGCGTTATCGTTGGGTTTGGATAGGCTCGTTTATTTCCAACATTGGCACGTGGGTTCAGAAGGTTGCACAGCCATGGCTCATCTTGCAACTTTCGGCATCGCCGTTTCTTTTGGGGCTTGACGGCTTTTTGCAAGAGATACCGCTTCTTTTGTTTTTGCTTATTGGCGGCGTAGTGGTAGATAAGTTTGATAAGCGTAACATTTTAATGCTCTCGCAAGTCGTTCAATTCTCTGCCGCTGTTGTGATTAGCATTTTGATTTTGCTTGGTGAGATTCGCGTTTCAGTGATTGTTGTGCTATCGTTTGTGGTGGGCTGTATGCAAGCCTTTTCAACGCCGGCTTACCTTTCGTTCATACCTGAACTTGTGGGTCGCGAGCGTTTAGCCAATGCGCTTGCGCTCAACTCCGTGCAGTTCAATCTCTCGCGCTTGATTGGACCTGTGATTGGTGGTGTGCTTCTTGCGTCGCTTGGTGCGGCGTGGTGTTTTGGCTTGAACGCGCTGTCGTTTGTTGCGATGTTTGTTGTGCTTCTGTTTGCGCCTGCCTCGCCGCCTGCTGACACAACCTTTTCCATACGCTCACTGATAGTGCAAATTCGTGAAGGCTTTGATGCTGTCTTTGTCCGCAAGGAACTTGTCGCAGTTATCACGATTGTATTTGCGATTAGTTTTTTTGGTTCGCCGCTCTTAGCATTTATTGCAGTGCTTGCCAAAGACCTGCTTCGTGTTGGTGCGCAAGGGTTCAGTTTTGCGCTATCGGCATTTGGGCTGGGTGCGGTTGTGGGCGCCGTTTTGATTTCATCGCTTCAACCGCATTGGATTCACCCGAAAACAGTTATTGCCAGTGCTACTTTGCTTGCTGTTTTCATCTTGCTTGTTGCGCTCTTGCCTTACTACATGCTCTCGCTCTTTCTTCTCTTTTTTTCAGGGTTAATGTTTGTTGGTAGCAATGTGATTAGCAACACGATTTTACAAACCGCAATGCCTGATGCTATGCGTGGCAGAGCAATGAGCATCTATGCGTTTGCGTTTCGTGGTGGCACACCGCTTGGCAGTCTTATCACAGGCATCATAGTCGAACACTTCGGCGTGCAAGTCGCTTTGGCGATAAATAGCATTGGATTGCTTACTCTCATTTGGACGGCGCGCTATCGGCTGTATCGGCGTTCAGCGGCGGAACTTTCTGCTTGAAATCCCTGCTGTTTTTATTAGATTGTTTGCAAGAAGATTGTAGTCGTAAAAGGAAATAACTATGCCACGCTATACGCCTGAACAACTGCGTATCCGCAATCGGTCGGTTTGGACAAAGGTTCAACTGATTCTTGCACCCATTCAATTTGTTGTCTTCATCGTTGGGTTTATCCTTACTTACTTCTATTACATTGGCGTAATCGAGAACTTTCAAGTGGTAACCTACGCAATCGCTGTTAAAACGCTCTTCTTTGTGGTGCTTTTTGTTACTGGGGCTTTCTTTGAAAAGGAAGTGTTCGGTATATGGGTGTATTCGCCTGAATTTTTTTGGGAAGATGTCGGAAGCACGATTGCCATGGCAATTCACTTTCTTTACTTCATTCTTGCTGTCTTGGAGTTTTCCCGTGAAGTTTTGATTTGGTCAGCCTTTGCGGCGTATGCCACATATGTCTTGAATGCGATTCAGTATTTAGTGCGAATCTGGCTCGAGAAGCGCAATGAAAAACGCTTGCGCGCACAAGGCATTTTAGTTGATTGAACGCGGCGCAAAAGTTTACCTAATTTTTAATTCGTTTGTTGTATGAAGTCCAAAGCCGTTGTTTTCTATGCGCCTGAACAGTTGGAACTGCGTGAAGTTGAACTACGCGAGTTAGGTCCAGACGATGTGTTAATAGAGACTCACTGGACAAGCATTAGTGCTGGCACGGAGAAGATGCTTTTTCAAGGCAAATTGCCGCCGATGCAAATGACCTCCTACCCTGTTATTCCCGGTTATGAAACTGT
>PHFL01000033.1:0-1509 GCA_002794105.1 Candidatus Thermochlorobacter aerophilus
AGTCGGAGCATGGCTTTGTAAATACGGCGGTGCCTTTGGTCGTAGAAAATCGTGTCGGATTCTTCACCGAACACTGCGATAACCTGTTCAATCGCATCGAGAGAAATCATAATGCCACCCAACACTTCTTGTTCAACTTGAACCGCATTGGGCAGAGTTCGTCCGTCTTTAATCTCAATTTCTTCACGAAACGCTTTACGAGTTCCTGTCAGTTTTTGCAGGGGATAGTTGCCGCTCATTTCTTGACTTCGTTCAATAAATCCGCTCATCTTTTCCTGTTTTGTTGTTTTGAAAACGATTCATAGAAACTTGCGCCTTTGCAGTTTAGTCCGTTGCATACTTTTCATCGTAGATGCGTCGGAGCATTTTTACATCTTCCCAACAGAGGCGTTTCCAACCTGGATTGCGTAAGAGTGCCGCAGGGTGATAGGTAACGACGACATCAATGTTTCGCCACCTATGCACTTTGCCTCGCATGGCTTGCATGGATTGATTGTTTTCAAGGAGCGTGTTCGCCGCCACCTTGCCTAATGCGAGAATGAGTTTTGGGCGAATAATCTCTAACTGCCGATGTAGGTATGGCAAACATGCCGCAATTTCATCAGGTTCAGGGTTGCGATTGTTTGGCGGACGAGATTTGATGATGTTGCAGATATACACATCTTTGCGTTCAAACTGAATTGCCGCTAAAATGTTGTTGAGCAGTTGCCCTGACCTGCCGACAAACGGCAATCCTTGCTCATCTTCATCAGCACCAGGGGCTTCGCCAACCAGCACGACCTTAGCGCGCTCATTGCCATCACCGAACACATAATTTTTACGTGTCTCGCCTAAGCGACATTTCCTGCAAGTTTTTGTGGCTTCGTAAAGTTCTGCAAGCGTCTTGTAACGCTGTAAGTCTTCTTCTGGTGAAGGCTCATGTGCCGACGGCTCATCGAACAATCCGCCTTGTATCATCATGATTTGCCTTAGGTGTGTTTCAAAAATGTTAGAGATAAGAACTGCAAAGGGCGTTGCCGCTTGTCATAGTGCGCAAGAATTGGAAAAATCTATGCTTGCGTTATTGTTGGAGTGATGTTAAAGAACTTTTTTGAAAGAAAAAATTTGCTTTTTCGAAAATCATTTTTGCGGCAGTACGCTTTGCTTGTAAGGGAAGTTGTTCGATTGTGCCATCTTTGAAAATGAGCGTGAGTCGATTGGTGTCGACTTCAAACCCTGCGTCGGCTTCGTGGGCATGGTTAAGCGCAATCATATCACAATTTTTGAGCATCAGTTTTGCTTTGGCGTTTTCAAGCGCATCTTGAATTTCCAATGCAAATCCAATAGAAAGTTGATGTGCTTGTTTTTGCTTACCGAATTCAAGCAAGATGTCGGGATTTTTAACAAGGTGAAGTGTAAGCGATTCAGACGACTTTTTGAGTTTGCCGTTGTAGGGTTCAGCAGGGCGATAGTCAGCCACAGCGGCGGCGGCAATGAATACATCAAGCGTTTCGAAATATCGGCGTGCAG
>PHFL01000033.1:7001-8523 GCA_002794105.1 Candidatus Thermochlorobacter aerophilus
GAAAGGCTTTCAGTGGAATCATCAGCGATGAAGATTTTAACTCCGTGAAGCGTGAGCGATGTCGGGAAGGCGAGTTCGGCGCGTTCAATCGTGAGCCGTCCGTTGAAGAGCATGGCGAATTGTTTTTCGGCAAATGATTTTAGAAATCGCTCGCCGAGTGAGGTGTTGAGGAAAAGATACAGCCCCACGAAAGCAAGAAATACCATCGTTATCAGCACGTAGAGCGTGCGTCGCAAAAACATAAAAAAGCGTGGCATCGTCATCGACTCACGAAGATTCTTTCAATGAATAAGCGTTCAAAATTTTTTCAATCGTGCCTGTGGTTGAGCGTCCAGCCAAAAACGAAATGGTTTGAACCGTTCCGCCATGCGCTTCAACAATTTCTTTTCCGACAATGTTTTCAACTACCCAATCTGCGCCTTTAACAAGCACATCGGGCAAGAGGGCTTCAATCACGGCAAGTGGCGTATCATCTTCAAAACGCACCACTGCGTCAACGGCTTTGAGGTTTTTGAGAATATAGGCGCGGTCTTCTTCTGTGTTGATAGGTCGCTTGTCGCCTTTGATTTTTCTGACCGATGCGTCGCTATTGATAGCAACTATCAGCACATCGCCGAGTGCTTTGGCTTTGTTCAAATACTGCACATGCCCTGCGTGCAAGATGTCAAAACAGCCGTTCGTGAAAACAACGGTGCGCCCTTGTTGCTGATGAAACTGCACAAATGTTTTCGCTTCTTCAAGTGTCAGCAAGGGTTTTTCCAAATCGATTGAAAGTGCTGTTGTCATCGTATTTTCTTTACAATTCGTGCGTGGACGAGGTGCGTGAAGATACGAAAGTGCGCCTCTTCTTTTGCTAACAATTTTCAAGACTTTTTCATGAAACGCTTGCTCAAAACGGTTGCAGATGCGTTGGTCTATGGCATGTTTATGCTCTTGGCAGTGCTGGTTCGGCGGCTTTCGATTGAGCGCGTGTATCGGCTTGGCGAAAGCATTGGCACTTGGCTCTACGAGCGCGTGAAGTTGCGCAGAAAGTTAGTGGAAACCAATTTGCGACTTTCTTTCCCTGAAAAGTCTGATGAAGAGCGTGCGCAGATTGCGCGTCAGGTTTATGTTGAGCAAGTGCAATCGCTGTTTGAGATTATGCGTGCACCGCTCATTCGCTCCAAAGCCGATGCCGAAAAAATTTTTGAAGTGGAAAATATGGCACTTGCAGAAAGGTGTTATGCAGAAGGCAAAGGAGCGATTGTCGTTTCCGCACATTTTGGAAATTGGGAGTTGAAGGCGATGTGTTGGGCATTTTTGGCGAAGCCGTGTGCAATTGTCTATAAGCCTTTCTCCAACAAGTTTCTTAACAAGAAGATGTTAGAATGGCGCACATTTGGTGGCAATGAATTTATCTCAATGGGCGATGCGCCCAAACTCGGCTTGAAGCGACTGCGCGAAGGAAAATTTCTTGCGTTGCTTAGTGACCAAGCCGCTCACTTCTGACGATTACTTCACGACGTTTCTTGGACGCGATGCT
>PHFL01000034.1:0-1694 GCA_002794105.1 Candidatus Thermochlorobacter aerophilus
TTTTCGTGCGATGAAGTAGAATTGCGTTTTGTTCCATTTCACGTCGTTAATTGAGTGCTTCAAGATACACAGTCCGTATTGTTTGGCGGCGTGTTCAGAGGCGATGACGAGTTGCCTTGTGTTGCCTGTTTTGGCAAGTATTTTTGCGCTTCCAGCGGTGTCGTAGGTTTCAATCGGTTTCAAGTGCGTGTGGTGTCGGAAAAACTTTTGACATTGCGCAAGGGCTTGCCAATGCGAGTGAACTTCGGTTGCTTTCTCAATGGTGCTTTCAGGAAGTCCGATTAAACAATGCGAAATTGGGATTATGGTTTCAGCCACAATTTTTACACGGCGTTGAAAGTGCCATAAAAGTTGTGCATTTTCTTTGACGATGCCTGCAACGGCATTCGCAATGGGAATCACGGCACAATCCACTTGCTTTTTCAAGACGGCTTCGAAGACGCGCTCAAATGACGGAAATGGCACAGGCGTTCCGACTTTTTCGGCGGCAAGTTCCGAATACGCACCAAATTCGCCTTGAAACCCGACATGAAGTTTTCGCATTGAAATTCTACCAAAGTTAAACCGCAAATGATAACGCTTGGCATTGACCCCGGCACGCTCTTTACAGGCTTCGGCTTGGTTGAAACACATGGCAAAGCGATTCGCGCCCTTGACTACGGTGTGATTTCCACAAATGCCAAAGATGACATGCCGAAACGCTTAAAGCAAATTTACGATGCGTTATTGCGTGTGATTGAGCACTATCGCCCTGCAAAGGTCTCGCTTGAAACAGCGTTCTCTGGCAAGAATGTGCAATCGGCGTTGAAGTTGGGGCAAGTGCGCGGCGCAGTGATGATTTTAGCGATGAACCATAACCTTCCGATTTCCGAATATGCGCCGCGTGAAGTCAAGAAAGCCATTACAGGCAACGGCAACGCGGCAAAAGAGCAAATCGAGTTTATGGTGAAACGATTGCTCGGACTTAATGATGCGAAAGCCCGTGCTGATGCCTTTGACGCATTAGCGATTGCACTTTGCGACACGCTTTCTCGTTCCTCTATTCAAAACATATCCGAAAAAAATCCAACAAGAAAAGTTACGGATTGGTCAAAGTTTATTGAAGCCAATCCTCATTTGGTTGTAAAGCCGTAATTAATTGGTCTTGATTTCTTGTCGCTCGAGTGCGTCGTAGTAGCGGCGAATGAGCCGCTCGTAATCATCAACAAAGCCTTGTGATTTCATTCGGTTTAATCCGTCTTGAATTGGGTTGCGGGTTTGCTCGCGTGAAAGTTCGGACGGCGATGTTTTGAAAATATCTTTTCCTGACTTGGCTTCGCGCTTTTCTTCTTGCTCGCGTCTTTGCAAGGCTTTGGTGGATTCAAGCATTCGGGAAAGAATTTGCTGTTGTCGCTTTTTGAGTTCGGGCGAAAGGTCTTGTTGTTCCAACTGTTCAGCGGCTTTTTGCATTTCTTCGGCAATTTTTTCAAGGTTGCCAAGCAGGTCAGATTTTTCGCCTTTCGCTTTTTGTTCGGCTTGCTTTTTAGCGAGTTGTTGGAGTTGCTGTTGAATCAAGCGTTGTTGAGCGGCAAGTTGCGAAAGCCGTTTTGCACGCTCTTCGGGCGTCGTGCCTTGCCGTTCTCCGAACAGTGATTCAGTTTCTTGGTTCAAGTTGCCTTGCTGTTGTGAAAGTCCTTCCATGTCTTCACTGCCGT
>PHFL01000034.1:6508-10662 GCA_002794105.1 Candidatus Thermochlorobacter aerophilus
CAAGGTGCGTATCAATGAATGCTTGGCTTTGGTGGGAAAGGTAAGTTTGCACCGATGTTTTCAATCCTGAAAAGCTGAAATCAAAATTTTCGTCATAGCCTTTGGTAAGGGCTTGCGGGAACTTGTGAAAATTCGGATTGCCTTCTTTGGCGAGTTTATCGATAAGCGGTCCGGCGGGGTAAGGCAGTCCGAGCATTTTGCCTGTTTTGTCGTAGGCTTCGCCTGCGGCATCGTCAATGGTGCGACCGATAACGCGGTAACTTAAATTCTCATGTACAAGCGCAAGAAGCGTGTGTCCGCCTGACACCGTGAGCGAGATAAACGGAAAGTCTGGATAAGGCTTTTCAATAAAGGTTGAAAAGATATGCGCTTCAATGTGATTGATAGGCACAAAGGGTTTTTGAAGCGCGAAGGCAAAGGCTTCGGCAAAGTTTAAGCCGACAAGCACGGCACCGATAAGTCCCGGTCCCGCCGTTGCGGCAACAATATCGAGGTCAGATTTTTTTATATTCGCTTCTTCGAGTGCGCGTTGCACCACCGAGACAATAAGCCGCTCATGTTCACGCGAAGCGATTTCAGGCACTACGCCACCAAACTCACGATGGGCAAGATGTGATGAGATGATGTTGGAAGCAACCCTATCGCCTTTAAGCACAGCGGCGGACGTATCGTCGCAACTGGATTCAATCCCAAGAATGTTCATGTTTAACTTCACTATGTCATCAGACAATCAAGATAAGAAAGGCGCACGGCCTGTTCCAAAGTTTTCACGTGTGCTTTTGTTTTTACTTGGAATGAACCTTGCGATTCTATTTGCACCGCGTTTCGGCATTATTCACGACATTGTCAAAGTGGATACCTTTCTTTCGTTGCTCTTGACGATTGGCGGAATTGCCTTGCTCGTTTGGGCGTTCAGCACCATGTATTATGTTCCTGGTCAAGAAGACAACAAACGATAATCTTCACTGTACCAATCATCATTTAATCACTATCCATGCTCGATACATTCAACATCGAAGAACTCAATGCGCGCATTCGCGCTGAATCTGCATTTGTCGAAAAAATCCGAAACGAAATTGCCAAAGTGGTTGTCGGACAACTTTATGTGGTTGACCGCCTTTTGATTGGACTGCTCACGAATGGACATATTTTGCTCGAGGGCGTTCCAGGACTTGCGAAAACGCTGACCGTGAGTTCGCTTGCCAAAGTGCTTAACTTGAAGTTTCAACGCATTCAATTTACGCCTGACCTTTTGCCTGCCGACCTTATTGGAACGATGATTTACAATCAAAAGACGATGGAGTTCACAACAAAGAAAGGTCCGATTTTCGCAAACATCATTCTTGCCGATGAAATCAACCGTTCGCCTGCCAAAGTGCAATCGGCTTTGCTTGAAGCGATGGCAGAAAAACAGGTTACGATTGGCGAGCATACCTACAAACTCGATAATCCTTTTTTAGTCATGGCAACGCAAAATCCGGTCGAGCAAGAAGGCACATATCCACTGCCCGAGGCACAAGTTGACCGCTTTATGATGAAACTTAAAGTTGGCTATCCTTCGCCCGAAGAAGAGTTGGAAATTATGCGCCGACAAGCCCGCACCGACAAAAGCGACCCAATTCAGCCCTGCGTTACGGTTGAAGAAATTTTTCGTGCGCGCAAAGTCGTCAATGATGTGTATTTAGACCCGAAAGTCGAGAAGTATATCGTTGATATTGTTTTCGCCACACGCGAGCCGCTGAACTACGGCTTGAACGAACTGCGCAACCTGATTGCATATGGTGCTTCGCCGCGTGCAACCATCAATCTCAACCTTGCGGCGCGTGCTAATGCGTTTCTCAACCGCCGCGGCTACACCACACCCGAAGACGTTAAAACCGTTGCTTATGATGTGCTTCGACATCGCATCATTCCAACCTACGAAGCCGAAGCCGAAAACATTACGTCCGAAGATATTATCCGAAAAGTGCTTAATGCTGTAAATGTGCCTTGAAATTTAACTCGCTTCAATTTTGGACGTATGTCGAAGCCTGACTTGACAGAAATTTTCAAGAAAATTCGTCAATTAGAAATTCGCACGCGTGGCGTCGTTAATAACATTTTCGGAGGCGAGTATCACTCGGTCTTCAAAGGTAAAGGCATGGAATTTGCCGAAGTGCGCGAGTATCAATACGGCGATGATGTACGCGCAATTGATTGGAATGTGACCTCGCGTAAAGATGATGTGTTTGTCAAAGTCTTTGAAGAAGAGCGCGAACAAACACTCTTGATTCTTTTCGATGGCTCTGGGTCTGGATTCTTTGGCACGCACACACAGTTTAAGCGTGATTACGCCGCTGAAATTTGCGCCACACTGTCGTTCAGTGCAATCAAAAATAACGACAAAGTCGGGTTGATTATCTTCACTGACCAAGTTGAGCTGTTCATTCCGCCGCGCAAAGGTAGAACCCATGTGCTTCGCATTTTGCGCGAAATTTTCTTCTTTGAGCCCAAAAGCAAACGCACGAACATCGCTACTGCCGTTGAATTTGCCTCGCGCATCTTAAAACGCAAAGCCATCGTTTTTCTTGTCAGCGACTTGATAGATTCCAACTACGAAAAGCCACTTCGCATGATGAACCAAAAACACGACTTCGTTGTCATTCAAATCACTGATAAATCTGAATTCGAATTGCCGGCTGTGGGCTTGTTAGAATTAGAAGATGCAGAAACAGGTGAGCATTTTATCGCCGATACGTTTGATGAGCAATTTCGCTTGAACTATACCAAGCGTATGGAAGAACTTCAACAGCGGCGCAAAACCGCCCTTCAAAAATTGCAAATCGACATGGTGAGCGTCTCGACCGATGAATCCTACATTCGACCACTTGCTACCTTCTTCAAACAACGCGAACTTCGTCGATAACTTCATAAACGCATGAAAAGGTCATCACTTACTTTTCTCATTGCTTGTTCCTTGCTTCTTGCCCCTTGTGCTACTGTTGCGCAAACGCCCAAAGTCTCGGTTGAAATTACCCCTGATACGTGCCTCATTGGCGACCATGTGTTTTATTTGCTGTCGCTGACCCACAGCGATACCCAACTTTTCTCACTTCCTTCCGACACTGATGAAGTCGCATTTTATCCGTTTGAAATTCGTGAGCGCAAAAAACTTTCAGAAGAAGAACGCGATGGATTTATCACTGAACAATGGAAATACACGCTCACCGTTTTTGATACAGGCTTGCAAATTATTCCGCCACTCGACTTGCGCTATATCCAAGTTGGACAGCAGGATACTATTGTCTTGAAACTGGATTCCAAGTCGATTTATGTGCGCTCGGTGCTTGATACCACAATGAAAGATATTGCTGACATTAAGCCACTTCAAACGCTTCCAGTGCCGATGTGGGTTTATGTGGCATTTGCGTTTGCACTTGTGCTGATTGCAGGCGCAGGCTATTGGCTCTTTATGCTTTGGCGAAAACATCGAAAAAAAACGCCGCAACCCCTTTCACCTCTAAAACCGCCGTATCAACTTGCACTTGAAAAACTGGCTTCGTTGGAATCTTATCGACTCGAGTCGCAAGAAGATTACAAGAAATTTTATAGCGACCTTTCCGACATCTTGCGCGAATTCATTGAAGACTACTACCGCATTCCTGCAATGGAACAAATCACGTCCGAAATTCTCTATGCCCTTCGCACGAAATTACATTCAGAACTGATTGAACAATACCGACAAATTTTTGAGCGTGCTGACCTTGTCAAGTTCGCCAAGTTTTATCCAAGCAAAATTGAGGCTCGCGAAAGTTTAACTCTTTCAAAATCGGTTATTGAAGCAACGATACCCAAACTTGAACAAGTGCCAACACCATCTAAAACTTTGAACTAAATCCGAAAGCCGATTGTGTTTGACCTTTTTTCAAAATCCAATTTTGCGTTTCAGAACAAAGAGTTTTTATGGCTTTTGCTTCTGATACCGCTTTTTGTTGCGCTCTACCTGTGGCGTGAGCAGAGAGGCAAGCGTGCGGCACTTGTTTTTTCTGATGTCAGGCAAGCCATAAACGCGCGGCAAGGTTGGCTCAAAGAGTTTCGGCATGCGGTGTTTGCATTCAGAATGATTGCACTTGCGCTACTCATCTTGGCGTTGGCGCGTCCTGTCTTGGAAAATC
>PHFL01000034.1:13591-16297 GCA_002794105.1 Candidatus Thermochlorobacter aerophilus
TTCACCAAACGACGCTCGAATGATACGACATTGCACGACGGGTGATGTTGCGCTACGCAATACCTTGTGATAAACACAACTTGTGAAGCACGCCACAACGATTGCAATCACACCTCGAATGCGTAATTTCATCTAATCATCAACAACACTATGAAGCGGTTTCTTTTGTTTCTTGTTTTGCTCTTGCTTCCTCAAACATTTTTTTCGCAATCCAAGCCGATTGCCTTTACGGGCGCGACGATTTATCCCATTTCATCGCCGCCGATTCAAAACGGCACGCTTCTGATTCAGAACGGAAAAATTCTTGCAGTTGGAAATGATGTTGCAATCCCTTCTGATGCCACGCGCATTGACGCCAGCGGCAAAATCATTACGGCAGGATTTGTTGATACGCACTCGCACATCGGCGGCGGCGATGGTGGCGATGCTTCTGCACCCATTCACCCCAGCGTGCGCATTTTAGATGCGATCGATGTTCGAAACGACACTTTCAAAAAAGCCCTTGCAGGCGGCATTACAACGGTCAACGTGATGCCTGGGTCAGGACATTTGCTCAGCGGTCAGACCGTTTATCTCAAACTCCGCAACGCCAATACCGTCTCCCAAATGCTTTTCTGCAACGATGAGACAAAGGACATTTGTGGCGGAATCAAAATGGCAAACGGCACAAACCCGATGCGCGGTGGCGTTTTTCCCGGAACACGCGCAAAGTCAGCCGCGATGATTCGCAGTATTTTTATCAAAGCCCAAGACTATCAAAAAAAACTGAAAGACGCGGCGGGCAATCCTGACAAAATGCCAAAGCGCGATTTAGAGTTGGAAGCGTTAGTTGAAGTGTTGGAAGGCAAACGCATCGTTCAACATCACACGCATCGCGCTGATGATATTCTCACGGTGCTTCGCATTGCCAAAGAGTTTGGCTACAAAGTCGTTCTGCATCACGTCAGCGAGGGTTGGAAGGTAGCAAATGAAATCGCCGAAGCCAAAGTCCCTTGCTCTATCATTGTAATTGATTCCCCTGGCGGAAAATTGGAAGCGTCGGAACTACGCTACGAAACAGGCGGCATTTTGGAAAAAGCGGGCGTTGATGTTGCTTTTCATACTGATGATGGCATTACGGATTCGCGGCTGTTTATGCGCTCGGCGGCGTTTGGCGTGCGTGCAGGAATGTCCGAACAAAAAGCCCTCGAGGGCTTAACGCTTGCAGGTGCGCGTATGCTCGGCTTGGAAAAACGCATTGGCTCGCTTGAAGTCGGCAAAGATGCTGACTTTGTGATTCTCTCGGGAAGTCCGTTCAGTGTCTATACCAAAGTGCTTGAAACTTGGGTTGAAGGCGAGAAGCGATTTGACCGAAGTAATCCTGATGATTACAAGTATGCGGTTGGCGGCTATCAAGTGTATCGTGGCGAAGTGTTTAATCACTATCAAAGCGTGATGCAAAACGAAGGAGGCGAGCGATGAACATTCAGCGGCTTTTGTTCTGCACGCTGTTTTTCTCCTATCTCTCGTTTCAATCTTCGCTTGCACAACTTGCTGTAAAAGGCGATGTGATTTACACGATGGCAGGCGCACCGATTCAAAACGGCGTTGTGCTAATCAGCGGCGGCAAAATTGAGCGCGTCGGTTCAGCAACCGAGATTTCGATTCCCACTCATTACAAAGTCATCACGGCAAAAGTGGTTACGCCTGGACTGATTGATGCGCATAGCGTTGTTGGGCTTTCAGGCATTTTCAATTACAATCACGACCAAGACCAGTTGGAAAAATCTGACCCCATTCAGCCTGAACTTCGCGCCGTTGATGCTTACAATGCCAATGAACGCCTTGTTGAGTTCTTGCGCGACTTCGGTATCACAACGCTTCATACAGGACACGGCACAGGCGCGCTGATTTCAGGTCAAACCATGATTGTTAAAACACATGGCTCGACCGTTGAGCAAGCCCTTGTCAAGCCTGTCTCTGCTGTTGCCTTTACGCTTGGTGCAACGGTGCAGGATAATTTTCAAAAGCCCGGCACACGTTCAAAAGGTGTTGCAATGCTTCGCGAAAAGTTCATTGAAGCCCAAGACTATGCTCGAAAGATGAACAGCAAAGACCCTTCAAAACGTCCAACAAGAGATTTAAAGTTGGAAGTCCTCGCCGATATTCTCGATAGAAAAATTCCTGCGCTGGTTACGGCAAATAAAGCCCCTGACATTATGACAGCACTTCGCCTGCAAAAAGAGTTTGGATTCAAGATGATTTTGGACGGCGTGGCAGAAGCCTACCTCGTTTTAGATGAACTCAAAGCCGCTAATGTGCCTGTGATTCTTCACCCAACAATGGTGCGCACTTACGGCGACACGCGCAATGCTTCGTTTGAGACAGCGGCAAAACTCAAACAAGCAGGGATAAAATTTGCGCTTCAATCAGGCTACGAAAGTTATGTTCCAAAAACTCGTTTAGTGCTTTATGAAGCCGCACTGGCAGTTGCAAATGGACTTTCTCTCGAAGATGGACTTCGCACCATTACGATTGATGCGGCAGAAATTCTCGGCGTTTCTAATCGAGTTGGCTCACTTGAAAAAGGCAAAGATGCTGATGTTGTCTGCTTTGACGGCGACCCGTTTGAATACACCTCTCATGTTTGTCAAGTCATCATTAACGGCATTCTTGTCAAAGAACATTGTAATTAACAATTCTCATAATCAACTCACAGAAAGGAAT
>PHFL01000035.1:0-1830 GCA_002794105.1 Candidatus Thermochlorobacter aerophilus
TGGGCGCGATTCACTCGGCATTGATTACAACCGATTGCGTCATCGGCTCTATCGCTTGCGGCGTGGCGATAACGCAAACAACAGCCTTGACTTTCGCGAGTATCCTGTCGCCGATGGTGCGCCAACCGATGTGTTTGGCAATCCGCAAATTTTGGGAAGCGAAACGATGTGGTCGGTCGCAAGCGATGTCGGCGGCAATCGCCGATTCAGCATAAAGCCGTTAGGACTTGAACTGCATCAACAAGTCTATGGCATACCGAGCGACAACCCAACCCTTAACAACACCATTTTTATCCGCAATCGATACATCAACCGCAACGCCAAAGATTCGCTCAATCCGAACAAAGGGCTGTGGAAAAATGCGTGCTTCGGCATTTTTAGCGATGACGATTTGGGCGACGCGAGCGACGACTTGAACGGGTGCGACACGCTTCAGAAGATGTCATATACCTACAATGGGTTTGAAAATGACCCCGTCTATGGTTCACCGCCGCCAGCTGTTGGGCACATCTTTTTGCAAGGCACACACAAAGGTCAGCCGTTTGATATTTACGCCTATACGCGAATGTATAGTCAAGCAGGTCCGTGTGGCGATCCTGGAACCTTTGAGCCACATCATCTATACAACTTTTTGCGAGGATTGGATAAGAACGGAAATCCTATGCCCTCAACCGAGCCAGGGTCACGATTTATGTTCCCGGGCGACCCTGAAACAGGCACAGGCATTCTTCAAACGCGAATGAGCGACATACGCCATGTGTTATCGGCAGGACCCGTTGATGTTGCCGCAGGCGATACCGTCGAGATTCTGTATGCGGTTACGATTGCGGTCGGAGCAAATCGACTGAACAGCGTAACAAAACTCAAAGCGCAAGCGGCAGAATTGCATATGCTTCATCGCACCAATTTGCCCGCAACAAAGATGTGGCTTTATGTGAATCGTGGCTTTGATATATCCATTGGCAAGCCCTTCCCGATTGTCGTTGAAGCGCGAGATGAAAAAGGCTTTCCGCGTCGAGTGTCACAACCGACAACCGTTTCTCTTCAACTGGCGCGTGGAAACGGAACACTCATCGGAACGCTCATTGGCACAATGCTGCCGGGACAAAACAGCATCACCTTCGAGGCAATGTATCAAGGCGCGGAAGATACGATTCAAATTCAAGCCTCGCGGCTGTTGGGCATGCCGTTAGCCACATCGCTTTCACGACCGATTCGCGCGCTCCCGCCTGCATTGCGCGTGGAGCGACTCTCGCTTCTCAACTTGCGTGGCGGCACACGCATTTTCGCAAACGACACATTGGAAATTCAATTCGCGTGCAAGCGTGCTGATGGAACTATCGATAACAGTTACACCGGCACGTTGAGATTGCATCACATCGGCAACGGAAAAATCATGGGTGATACCATTGCGCAAGTCTTATCGGGAATTGCGACCTATCGCATCGCCTTTTCACGTGCAGGAATGCACCTGATTAAAGCCGAAAACGCTGAACTCATCGGCATAGCGGGCGATTCAATTCGCGTTGAGCATCGGCTTGTCGCGCTCAAATATCCGAGAGTGATAAAAGTGCCGGTTTCAGGCGAAATGTCAAGCCTGCCGTTTGTTGCCTTGCTTCGACTCGACGCACTTGAACCGAATGCAACTTACCGCTATCGCAATCTGATGGGAGAAAATGCGCGAGCGATTTTTCCAAGAGAACCAAACTTTCTTGCGTTAAACCCGCCCTTCGTAAGCGATTTATCCCAATCGTATTTCGAGTTTAAGACTGATGACAAAGGCAGTTACACAGGTTGGTTTGTAAGTGAACTTGTTGGAACATCAACACC
>PHFL01000035.1:7092-8427 GCA_002794105.1 Candidatus Thermochlorobacter aerophilus
TTTTCGTTAATTCGCAAAGTGGTAGAAAGTGGTAAATTTTAGAAAACAAAATTCAGAGCCATGCCAAACTTTCGCGGAACGGAGAATTACAGCATCGACGACAAAGGTCGGCTGATGATTCCCGCTTCGTTCCGAAAGAAAATGGCAAATCAAAATCCGGGTGCGGTGTTGGTGGTGTTTAAGACGCTTCAGCAATCGATTGAACTCTATGAAGAAAGTGAGTGGGCGGAAGTGCAGAAGAAAATTGATGCGCTCTCGGAGTTCAATCTCAATGAAAAGCGGCTAAAGACTTATTACAACGCAAACATCAGCGAGACAGAGTTGGATAAACAAGGTCGAGTGTTGCTTCCAAAAAGATTTTTAGAAGCGTGTGCCATTGATAAGGAAGTAACGATTGTTGGCGGCGGAAATAAAATCGAGGTCTGGAATCCGAATAAACTAAACGAGCTCTTGAACGCGCCGCCTGAAAGTTTGGAAACGCTCTCTGAACGATTTATCGGATAAGATGTATCACACGCCTGTTTTGCTCAATGAGACGATTGAACACTTGGTTACAGGAAAAGGAACATATATCGACGGCACACTCGGCGGCGGCGGACACAGCGAAAAAATTTTAGAGACGCTCGAGAAAAAAAATTGGCTTGAAGGTTCGCTGGTGATTGGCATAGATAGAGACGATGATGCGATTCAAGCGGCAAGCGAAAGGCTCAAACGATACAAAAACTTTCGCGCGGTCAAATCGCTGTTCTCGCAGTTGGCAGAATACGCAAAGGAGAAAGCAGTTAAAGGCATCTTGCTCGACTTAGGCATTTCATCGCATCAGATTGATGAAGGCGCACGCGGGTTCAGTTTTCAAAAGTCCGCACCGCTCGATATGCGCATGAATCAAGCAGAGTCGCTTTCAGCCTATCAAGTGGTCAATGAATACAGCGAAGCCAACTTGGCAGAAGTTCTTTGGAAATATGGTGAAGAGAAAAAATCACGACTGATTGCAAAGCGTATCGCAGAGCGACGTGCATCAACGCCGATTCAAACAACCGATGAATTAGCAAGCATTGTGAAAATGTGTGTATCGCCAAATGAACAGGTGAAATCATTGGCGCGTGTCTTTCAAGCGATTCGCATCGAAGTCAACAATGAACTCGGCGAGCTCGAGAAAGCACTTGAAGAATCTCTAAAAGTGCTTCAATCAGGCGGGAGAATCGCTGTGATAAGTTATCACTCGCTTGAAGACCGAATCGTGAAAGAGTTTTTTCGCAAGCAATCCCAAGATGATTGGGGCTTTGAGAAAGGCTTGAAAGGCGTGCCGCTCAAAGAGCCGTTGCGAAGACGAAC
>PHFL01000036.1:0-1218 GCA_002794105.1 Candidatus Thermochlorobacter aerophilus
GTCGCCGAACTCTATGAGGCACTGACCGAGCGGATGGGGGTGTCGCTCGAGCGGCTCAATAAAGTCAGTATGAAACGCAAAATTGTTGAGCGTGATATTCATCGCCCTGGACTTGCCCTTGCGGGCTTTACCAACCTTTTCACCTATCAACGCGTTCAAATTCTGGGTAATACTGAATCGCGATTTCTCAATCAGTTCACCCCTGAAAAACGACGCGAAGCCTTTGCTCACATTACGCCATACAAAATTCCATGCATCTGCATCACCGACGGGAACGACTTCGACAATGACCTCTTGCAAATGGCGACCGACGCACAGATTCCTGTTTTTCGCACCTCGCTTTCTACAACAAAGTTCATTTACCTTGTAACCGACTTTTTAGATGACCAATTCGCACCCTATCAAGTTTTTCACGGCTCAATGGTCGATGTGTATGGTATCGGAATTTTTTTTGCGGGGCGAAGCGGCATTGGAAAATCAGAAATCGCATTGGATTTAGTGGAGCGTGGACATCGACTCGTCGCCGATGATGCAGTCGTAATCACGCGCAAAGGAGAATCCGTTTTAATGGCGAGTGGAATGGATACAATCGGACACTTCATGGAAATTCGCGGCTTGGGCTTTATTGATGTCGAAGCCATTTTCGGCATTCGTGCCGTGCGCTACCAAAAGCGATTGGAACTCGTGGTCGAACTCATGGAATGGGATAGCAAAGCCGAATACGACCGAACAGGACTTGCGCCGAAACATACCGATATTCTCGGTGTCTCTATCCCACATATTCAGTTACCGATTTATCCAGGCAAAAACATTACCGTCATTGCGGAAGTCATTGCGCTAAACTATCTTCTCAAACACTATGGCTACGATGCGGCGCAAGAATTGGACAAACGTGTTCTGGAAAAAATTGCGGCGCAATCCAAAAGCGGCAAAAAAAAGAAACCTGCAAACAACACCAATAAAAACATGCACAGTTCCGAAGTAAACCGAATGATTGATTACTTCGAACACGATTTTGAATAGTCAACCTGCAAGTTCATCAAACAGAACATTTCACAACACCTAAAACCAGCAACGAATATGACACTCTGTTACATTCGTGTTCTTTTTGCAGTTTTGATGCTCTTCACCGCCGCCTGTCAGAAAAAAGACGGCGAAAAACCCAAAAGCACACAACCCAGCAATCCACTTGCCACCACGCTCGTGCTGACCGATAGA
>PHFL01000036.1:7119-8683 GCA_002794105.1 Candidatus Thermochlorobacter aerophilus
CGCGCTCTTTCGCGCATTGCAACACATCGCGCAAACCCCAAAGAAGTGCTTGCCCTTGAACGCTCCCTTTGCGAACTGCCCGCACTCAAAAAAAGTCTATCGCAAACGCAAACTGAATTACTGCAATCACTTTACGCGCGCATTGATATATGCGAAGACCTTGCGCAAAAAATCAGCGATGCGCTCTCGCCCGATGCGCCCGTCAACATTGCCGATGGCGGCGTTATCAAAGCAGGCTACAACCGAGACCTTGATGAGTATCGCAACATTGCCAGCACTGCCAAAGACCGATTGCTTCAAATTCAAACCGAAGAGCGCGAAAAAACTGGCATTGCTTCGCTCAAAGTGCTTTACAACAAAGTCTTCGGCTACTACATCGAAGTCAGCAACGCCAATAAATCCAAAGTCCCCGCCTACTACGAGCGCAAGCAAACCATGGTCAACGCCGAGCGTTACACGATTCCGATTTTGAAAGAACTCGAACAAAAAATTTTAACGGCAGAAGAAAAAATGAATGAGCTTGAAGCGCGATTGTTTAACGAGCTTCGACAAACGATTGCCGCTGAATCGGAACGCTTGCAACAAAATGCAACAGCATTAGCCACGCTCGATTGCCTTGCCGCGCTTGCGGAATGCGCTGAACTCTACAACTACGCCAAGCCTGTGGTGACAGAAGGCGATAGCATCATCATCAAAGAGGGAAGGCATCCAGTGTTGGAGCGACTTCTGCCCGAAGATGAAAAGTATGTGCCGAATGATTGCACGCTCAATCGCGAAGAGCGCGTGTTGATTATCACTGGTCCAAACATGGCAGGCAAAAGTTCTTACTTGCGTCAGGTCGGATTGATTGTGCTACTGGCGCAGATTGGAAGTTTCGTGCCTGCAACGAGTGCGGAAATCGGAATCGTCGATAAAATTTTTACGCGCGTCGGTGCGTCCGATAACCTTGCCGCAGGCGAAAGCACGTTCCTTGTTGAAATGAACGAAGCGGCAAACATCTTAAACAACGCCACAGAGAAAAGTTTGATTTTGCTTGATGAAATCGGACGCGGCACCAGCACCTACGACGGAATGTCCATTGCTTGGGCAATCACGGAGTATATCCACGACTATATCGGCGCAAAAACGCTCTTCGCCACACACTATCACGAACTTGCGGAACTCGAAGAGCATTTGGCATCAGTGAAAAACTATAATGCAACCGTTGCCGAAACTGCCGATAAAGTCATCTTTCTGCGCAAAATCGCACGCGGCGCGGCTGACAATAGTTACGGCATTGAAGTTGCAAAAATGGCAGGCTTACCCCAACAAGTTATTTCACGCGCAAAAGAGATTCTCGCCGAACTTGAACAGAGCGAGAACACTGCTGAAACAACAAACAAAGCCGCTGTCAAGAACAAAGTCAAAGCCATTAAGCCGAAAGAATCGGGCTTCCAAATCTCGCTCTTTGAAATGGGCGATACGAAACTCAAAGACGCACTTTTGAAACTCGACCTCAACAAACTCACGCCTATTGAAGCCATGATGAAACTCATCGAGCTCAAACGCATGGCGGAAAGCGATT
>PHFL01000037.1:0-1406 GCA_002794105.1 Candidatus Thermochlorobacter aerophilus
GCCGAATTGCTCCTTGACTGGAACAAAAAAGTCAATCTCATTTCGCGCAAAGATGAAGATGCGGTGCTAACAAAGCATGTGCTTCACGCACTTTCGCTTGCGCTGTTTCATTCGTTCAAACCCAAAGAGCGTGTGTTGGATTTAGGCACAGGCGGCGGCTTGCCCGGCATTCCACTCGCGATTGCATTTCCCGACACCTATTTTCTCCTCATTGATTCCATCGGAAAAAAGATTAATGCGTGTTCGGATATGATTCAGAAACTTGAACTCAAAAATGTGCTTGCGCAAAAATCGCGTTTCGATGAACTCAAAAATGTCAAGTTTGATGTGATTGTGAGCCGACAAGTTGCGGCAATGCCCGAACTCTGCGCGTGGTGCCGACCGCTTCTGAAAAAAGGCGGCAAGTTGCTTTGTCTCAAAGGTGGCGATTTAGAAGAAGAAATCGGACAAGCCTTGATTGAGGGCGCAGAAAAGCTCGCATTCCCTGAACACATCGAGCAACACCCGATTGACTTTCTCGGCGAAAAGTTCAAAGAAAAATGTGTTGTGATTGCCGTTTGAAAAAACTTTTAGAAAAACTCAAAACGAAAACATAAAACCGATTCGGAACATATCGAAATGAATCGGGGCTTCGCTTTCAAACGGTGTGTTCATCTTCTCGCGGCGCAGTTGATAAATGCCATACGCCAAGCCGTTTTTGAGGGCGAAGTTCATAATCGGGGCAAAGGCAGGCGACGACTTGTAAATTTCGCGAATGAATCCGTCAAGAAGTGCTTGCGACAAGGCTTCAAGCCCGTAACTTCCAATCCACTGCCAAAAAACAAACCGACGCATCACAAGCGTCCGTTGAAACGACACATCAAGCGCAATCGGCTCAACGAATCCAAGACGCACGCCGGCTTGTGTGGTCGTGCCGAAGCGCACCGCATTGTTGAAATCAGAGAGAAGGCGTTGTTCGGATTCAGAAAGCGAAGCGAAGTTTGTGTAAGCGATATTCGTCCAAACCAGCGCATTGCCGTGATACGGTGTCAGCGAAAATGAGCCACTCCGATAACCGTAGCCTTGATGACTTCCCAGCCCGACGCGCCAAACATCAGACTCAATGCCTGTTAGCGGGTTGAAACTTAAACTCACATCAACATTGGTTTGATTTGAAAGAAACAAGTATTGATGTCCGTATTTGAAAACTGCGTTAGGTCCGAAGGAAATCGGTCCATTGATGTAGCCGAGCGACGCATCAAAATAGGTAAACTTTATTGGCGTATTGGGCGCAGTATAAATCGAGCCTTGTGTGCCGAAGGCGACGCTCACTGACGGCTTCTTTTCAGGAAAGAAAATTGGCATCTCCTCGTAGTAGCGATTCAAGTTGCTATACCACTTGTGGCGAAGTTTTGGGCGGCGTTTTT
>PHFL01000037.1:7065-8761 GCA_002794105.1 Candidatus Thermochlorobacter aerophilus
AAGAACTTCGGCGCGTGAAATACCGACAGCAGAAAAGCCAAGTTCAATCGCGCGCGCTTTGATACGATGAGACCACTCACGCTTTGAAGCCATCATAGAAAAAGCGGTTTTCAAAAAATACAAAAGCGTCTGTTGGTTGCAGACGCTTTTTCAGAAATTAAACGGTCAGAATCAACGAATCAGTTTTGCTCAGGGATTTCAAGAATACGCTCATTGCCGTTGGCATCAAGGAAGCGAACTTTGAACGGACCTGTTTTCGTGCTGGTTGAGGCACTGTTGAGCTCATTTTGTGAGGCTTTTCGCTTGCCTGATTCGCCGTTAGCATTAACGAAAGCTGTTTCACCAGCACCGACAGTGTATTTCTTTCCGTCTCTGGTTTCTAACTCGCCCATTCCTTCGACAATCGTGAGCGACGAGCCATCGCTATCGCTGATATAGGCACCAGTAGTACCTTTGATAGACGCGACCGAAGTCGGCGAAGTGAAGCGGAACTGCTCGCCCGGCTTTTGCTTAACGTTGAAACCAAGCTTGCCAAAGTTGATGTCTACAGTCTTTTCCATTTTGCCGTCAGATTTTTCGCCTCGCACTTTGATTTCAGAGTTTTCTTGAACGCGAATCACTGAACCGTCAACAAAGCGGAGAATTGAGAACGACTTTTCGCCTGTTTTAACGGCATCGCCGGAGCTCAAATTTTGTCCGCGTTGTGCTGGTTTGAATGGCATGTTTCCAATTTTTGCTTGGACGTCTTTCACGGTCTTAATAACAATCGCAACATCGGCAACAGGCGTGCGATTGGATTCAGACGATTTCGTCTTGTTGGTGTTCGCAGCGGCAAGGCTCACGGAAAAGAGAAGCGCGAGCGTGCTTAAAATCGTGCGGTTCATAGATGATGTGTTTAGAAGTTTCATCGTTGTTCCTCCAATTACTTGAATTACTTGTTTAGAGCGCGGGCGAGAGCATCGCCATCGGTGCTGTTGGTGTATTCTACGCCTTCAATCGGTCCGTCAAATGAAACGAAGCGGGTGCGCGGGTCACGGAGCCAGTCGGGTGCGTTTGCACCATACTTTTCAAGCAGAAGACGGCGAATCTCGTCTGAAACTGCGGGGCTGTTGCTTGCCGAAGCACTGTTGCCCGAAAGGTTTTCAGACATGCGAAAGACCGCAATTGCTTCAGCACGTCTGCCGCCCGAAACTTCGCCTTCAATCAAAAGGATGTATTGCTGACCGGGCTGTAACTGACGCACACCGCCCGTCGGATATTGGTAGCTCGGTGAAACGACGGTTTCGTCAATCATTGGCACGGTATTGCGAACAAGCGCAATGTTTGCGGAGACGGTCGGGTCTTGGAAAATGCGCACGCGATAGGAATTCGCATTGCCTTGCCAACGAATCGTTGGGAAAGGATTACTAATTTCCGTTGGCTCAATCCCTGCTGGTGGATAAATTAAGTCAATGTAGGCTTCTTGTTGGTTTTGAATCACAAACGTGATTGGCATCTCATCAACCGCATTATTGTCATCATTATTGGTAAAGAGTTCAAACAGCAGGGTGTAACTGCCTGACGGGAAACGCCCGCCTGCACTTTGAACAATCTCGCGAAGCAAATCTCTTGCCCCATCGTCAGTCCGACCGCTAAGACGCCAAGTGCCACTGGCTAAACTGTTGTTGGTTTGGCGTACATAGCCACGAAAGTTATC
>PHFL01000038.1:0-1780 GCA_002794105.1 Candidatus Thermochlorobacter aerophilus
TCGGTTTCATCAACCGCGTTATCAAAAAGAAAGATTCGCGCGACTTGATTGCAAAAGTGATTGAAAACGTCGGCAATGTGCAAACTGTTGAGTTCTTGGACAACCTCAAAGAAATGGGCTTCACTTACGCCATGAAAGGCGGACTTTCGGTCTCGCTTTCTGACGCAATCATTCCCGCAAAAAAAGATGAACTCATCAAAGAAGCACAAGCTAAGAACAACCGCATTCTCAAAGAATACAGCGGAGGATTCATTACGGAAAATGAAAAGTATAACAAGGTGGTCGATGTCTGGCAGAATGTAACGAACCTTGTTGCCAACGAAGCCTTGAACACGCTTGAAAAAGACCGAGAAGGATTCAATCCGCTCTTTATGATGCTTGATTCTGGTGCGCGTGGCTCGCGCGAGCAAGTCCGACAACTCACAGGTATGCGCGGCTTGATTGCGCGCCCACAAAAATCCATGTCAGGACAGCCCGGCGAAATCATCGAGAACCCAATTATTTCGAACCTGAAAGAAGGATTATCGGTGCTTGAATACTTCATTTCAACGCACGGTGCAAGAAAAGGGCTTTCCGATACATCACTCAAAACGGCAGACGCAGGTTACCTGACACGCCGACTGCACGATGTTGCCCAAGATGTAACCGTGACAGAACACGACTGCGGCACGAAGCGTGGCATTACCTTTAATCGCCAAGCCGAAGAAGAATCAGGCAACAAGGTCAAATTCCATGAGCGATTAAAAGGACGCATCACGGCTTCAGATGTGATTGATACCAACACAGGCGAAGTGGTGATTCCCGCAGGCACGATGATTGATGAGGAACTGTCAACGATGATTGAACAAAATCTTGGTATTACCGAAGTAACGATACGTTCGGTTTTGACGTGCGAAACACGGCGAGGCATTTGCGCAAAATGCTACGGTACGAGTTTAGCAAATAACCGTTTGGTCGATGTTGGGGAAGCGGTTGGTGTGATTGCGGCGCAATCTATCGGTGAACCTGGAACGCAACTCACGCTTCGCACTTTCCATCAAGGAGGTGCGGCACAAGGCGGCATTTCTGAAACGGAAATCAGAGCCGTATCGGAAGGACGCGTTCAATTTGAAAACGTCCGAACCGTGTCTACAACGCAGTTCAACGAAAACACAGGCGAAGAAATCGAAAGCCAAGTCGTAATCCGCAAAAACGGCGTATTGAGCCTTGTGGACCCCAACTCGGATAAAGTGATTAAAAAATACACGATTCCCTACGGTGCAAAATTGCTCTGCAATGATGGCGACCTCGTCAAAAAAGATGCAACGCTCTTCAGCGTTGAACCTAACAGCACGCCTATCATCTCGGAGTTTAGCGGCACAGTCCGATTCGTGCAAATCATCAAAGGAGAAACCTATAAGGAAGAATCAGACCCGCAAACTGGTATGGTGCAACGCATCATTATCAACTGGCGCTCAAAACTGAAAGCCGGTGATATGCGTGAACCAAAAATCGAGATTGTGGGTCAAGATGGTGAAGTCGTTGCAACCTATCCGATTCCAATCAAAGCCACCTTGATAGTTGAAGAGGGAGAACAAGTTAAAAGCGGCGACACACTTGCCAAAGTGCCAAAAGATACTTCACGACTTGGCGGCGACATCACAGCCGGGTTGCCCCGTGTTACCGAACTCTTGGAAGCACGAAACCCATCAGACCAGCCGTCGTGGTTGAAGTCGCAGTGTCGTGAAGTTCGGCGGACAAAAACGCAACAACAAAGAAATTCACGTAGTAACAGACTACG
>PHFL01000038.1:2309-3177 GCA_002794105.1 Candidatus Thermochlorobacter aerophilus
TTGCTAATAAAGTCGTTGTCGAAGAGCGAGGCGACGCACCGCGTAGCATTAAGCAAGGCGAACTCTATCCAAAAGACGAAATCACAAAAATCAACAAGGAACTGAAAAAGAGCGGCAAAGAGCTCATCAAATTCCGCGAAGCTATTCAAGCAACGGCTCAGCCACAACTTTTGGGAATCACTAGTGCGGCACTTCAAACAGAAAGTTTCATTTCCGCCGCTTCATTCCAAGAAACAACAAAAGTGCTGACCGATGCCGCAGTGGAAGGCAAGGAAGATTACCTCTTGGGCTTGAAAGAAAATGTCATTGTCGGCAAGCCGATTCCTGCGGGAACAGGAATGAAGAAATATCGTCAAATGCGGCTCTCCACCGAAACAAGCCAAGTCAAAGTGGCCGCCGATAATCAAGGCGAAGTGGAAGTTGAGGACTGAACATAACGCTACGCTCAACGAAAAGGGTATCCGCAGTGATGCCCTTTTTTTTTTTCACTATCAAAAACTTACGGCAAACATTATTCAACATGAAACTTACCACTTGGAACATCAACGGCATACGCGCTCGCGAAACTGCTTTGCTTCAACGATTGGCACAAACCGAACCTGAAATTCTTTGTGTGCAAGAGCTCAAAGCCGACTTCGGAAAAATTCCTAATGCGTTTAAGAATCTTTCAGATTACGATGTCTTTTGGAATCCTTCCACATTCAAAGCAGGATATAGCGGCGTGGGGTTGTTTGTGCATCGCGCCCTATCGGAAAAGTATGGCAAACCCAAATTCACGATTCCCGATTTCGATGCTGAAAACCGAGTGATTCAAGCCGAGTTTGAGCAAGTGGTTATTTTAGGTATCTACGCCCCACGTGGCGAGAAG
>PHFL01000038.1:7563-10177 GCA_002794105.1 Candidatus Thermochlorobacter aerophilus
CATTTCGGCTTCAAAGTCAAAGCATTGGAAAAAGGTTGAGTCAGAAATTGGTTTGAGAAAAAGCGTTGTCGAAGCGCAAAGAGCGACGATGAAAAAAGTGATGCTTCAAAACGTTGATATAATCTGACAAGGTTTTCAAACCGATTTTATTTGAAGGGCGCAAATAACGAAAAACACAAGCGAAAGAAAAACAACCATGATTCGCAATTACTTCTCACTCTACGAACTCGTGCGCGAGATGTCGGAACGCTTCACCGACGGATACCTCTTCGAGTGTTTCTCGCAAGAAAAAGATGAACTGCGTGTGTCACTTTTCACGAAGTCCAAAGAAGGATTTACGATAGTTGGCAGAACAAGCGAAACGCGCCTTGCGCTTTATTACACCGAAGAAGTCGCACGCCGTCGGCGCAACACAGCAACGCTGATGACAGAAGCCAATGAGCGACAAATCAAACACATTCGCATTTCTGACTTCGACCGAATCATTTACTTCGAGCTCGAGGGCGACCTGCAACTCGTCTTTCAACTGTTCAGCGCGAACACAAATTTTTTGCTCATCAAAAAGGGAATCATCTTGGAAGCCTTCAAAAAGAACGAGGAACACGCAGGCAAAGCGTTTGCTGAAACCGCCACAGTGCCGATTGTTCAAACCCTCGAGCGATATGTGCAACAAGAAACCTTGTTTGAGGAAGCCTTTGCAGGATTAAGCGAAAAGGAGTTGCAAAAGAAACTGCCACAAGTTTTGATAGGATTTGATGCCACACTTTCACGCGAAGCCCTGTTTCGTGCAAAAGAAATATCAGCAAACGTTACGCTGAAAGCACTTCACCATGCGGTGTCAGAAATTTTTTACGAACTCATCTCGCCTGAACCGAAAGTCTATAAAGGCAAGTCAGATAAGGGCGAAGCGGCATATTGGTTTTCCATCATTGAGGAACGACATCGTGCGTTTGAATCCGTTGAGGCATTTGAATCCGTGAACGAAGCAATGAAATTTTACTCGTTCAAACTGCATCAACTCGAGCATTTCGGAAAAGAACTCAAAACGCTTCGCTCACAACTGGAACGCTTGATTGAAAAGACAACCGCGCAACTGCACGCGCTCGAAGCGCAAGCGGAAAAAAATCGCGCCGAAGAGTATGAACAGTGCGGACAACTCTTGATGGCAAATTTGCATCGGCTTGAAAAAGGCATGAATGAAATCACGGTTGAAAATTTTTTTGACGGCAGTTCAACGGTCATTGCGCTTGATTCAAAAAAATCGCCGTATCAAAATGCAGAGATGTATTTTGAGAAAGCAAGGAAGTCGCGAGCAAGTGCGGAAGTCGCAAAGCAACGCATGAAAAACGCACAAGAGAATCTCACGATTCAGCAGAGACTTCTTGCGGAACTTTTGGAGATAAAAGAGCAGAAGACGTTTGAGCGTTGGCGCAAAGCGAATCTTGCAGTGCTTCAAAAGTTTTTGCTTGTCTCAAAAGAAGAAGCGGAAAAGCAGACGCTCTTTCGCAGGTTTCAACTCTCGCCGAATGTGGAACTGTGGGTGGGCAAGAATGCGAAGAACAATGATGTGCTGACGTTCAAGTATGCGCGTCCGAATGATTTGTGGCTTCATGCGCGTGGGGTTTCGGGGTCGCACTGCATTTTGAAATCGAGCAAGCCGCCGACCAAAGACGAATTGGAACGGGCGGCATCGATTGCGGCATATTACTCTTCGGCAAGAAGTTCGGAACTTGCGCCTGTGATTTGCACGCCAAAGAAATATGTGCGTAAGCCGAAGGGCGCGGAAGTCGGCGCAGTGATTGTCGAGCGCGAGGAAGTTCTGCTCGTGAAACCCGAGCTGTGCATAGAAGCCAGTGAAGATGAGTCGTGAGAAAATTTCGTAAATACGCATGTGTTAGATGCAATTCGAAAACCTGCCTTTTACGGAAACGAGACCGTAAATTATGACGATGTTGTTGCCATTTAACTTCATAGGAGATAAAGAGATAATGAAATTGCTACGCAACTTTCATCTAACGATGATTAAACAAACTTTTTTCTTATCTTTACAAGCGGGCTTTTTATGGACTTAAAAACAAAAAGATTTATAATAATGATAACTTTTAACTTTATATAATGGTAGCGAATATGAAAGACAATAATATTACCTTATTTGATTTTAATAGCGGCTCTGATGAAAAAATAGATTGGAAAAAAGAAGCTATAATAAATCAAAACATTTTTTTAGAGGTTTTATCTAAAATTGAAGAGTTACAAGAAAATAATAAAATAAAATTTGAAATACATAAAATTATTGAGATTATTAGAAATCCAATAAAAGATAATTTTGGGTTGTTAAATATTTCTCATAATGGTGACACTGCTATAATTAAAAAAGAGGTTCTTTTAGAAGATTTAAACCAAATAGTAGAAGTACAAACAATTGAAAGAGCAAAATATTATATCAATCGTTTAAAGAAAAGTTTAACAGAAATTAAAACAAGTAAAATAAACGATTTAAATCTCAACCGTTGGAAAGAATATAATGACATACTGACAGAAAGCTTATGGATTTTAGATAAACGAGACAAATCAGGAGCCCACAATGCAGGTTACTGGGGTAATTTTATACCGC
>PHFL01000039.1:0-87285 GCA_002794105.1 Candidatus Thermochlorobacter aerophilus
GCGGCGAGTGTAGCACAAAAAGCTATCACAGTGCTAAATGGCGTGGGTATTTTTGGTGTGGAAATGTTCCTTTGTGAAGATGGTCGTGTGCTGATTAATGAGCTGGCGCCGCGTCCGCATAATTCTGGACATTACACAATTGAAGCCTGTGTAACGTCGCAGTTTGAAAATCATCTGCGAGCCATTTTAGGCTACCCGCTTGGTAGTCCAGAAATGCTGACTCAAGCGGCAGTGATGGTCAATCTCTTAGGCAAGCGTAATGCACCAGTGGAGCTATCATCTCTGCCGTGTGCGTTGCAGTATCCGCATGCCAAAGTGCACATTTACGGCAAAGCCGATTCACGCATCGGGAGGAAGATGGGGCACATAACGGTGGTGGGCAACTCAATGGAAGAATGTTGGCATCAGGCACATGCCGCCGCCGCCGCAATTGAAATTTGACCCAGCACAGCAGGGTGGCGTTTGCACTCTACACGCCCTGTTGTATATTTGCATCTTACGTAAGCACAGCCATGCGCGGTTAGCTCAGTTGGTTAGAGCGCCATCTTGACACGGTGGAGGTCAGTGGTTCGAATCCACTATCGCGCACAAGTTCAGCTTACAATCCACCACAGCACGCAGCGCCAAAGGGGCAAAGCAACAGTTAAAACCAAAACAGCAAAACAAATCTTGCCTGTGACGCCAAGCCAGCTTGGATACCGAATGCCCCCAGAATGGTTTGAGCACAAAGCAACATGGCTTTCGTGGCCCCATAACCCGAACACTTGGCCAAATAAGCCGCTTGAACCTGTGCAGGCAACCTTCATTGAAATCATTCGCTTTTTGGTGCCGCATGAAGAAGTGCATATCAACGTCACAGGCGAGCAAATGGAGCAAGAAATTCGCGAACTGGTAAAAAAAAGTGGCATCACGCGCGATAATGTGGGCAATATCTACTATCATCACTTCCCAACCAACGACGCATGGTGCCGTGACCATGGACCAAACTACATTCTGCGTGAGCACAACGGCAAAATTGAAAAAGCCATTGTTGATTGGGGCTACAACGCATGGGGCGGCAAATATCCCCCGTTTGAGTTGGATGATGAAATTCCCACAAAAATTGCACAGTGGCAAGGCTTGCCTTGCTTTAAGCCGCCAATGATTCTCGAAGGCGGTTCAATCGATGTCAATGGCAAAGGCTCGTTGCTGACAACCAGCTCATGCCTGCTTAACCCAAACCGCAATCCGCACCTGTCAAAGTCGCAAATCGAGCAATATCTCAAAGACTACTTAGGCGTCAGCCACATTCTTTGGCTAGGAGAAGGCATCGCTGGAGACGATACAGACGGTCATATCGACGACATCACGCGATTTGTTAATCCCACGACGATTGTAACGGCGATTGAAGAAGATAAGAGCGACGAAAACTACGAGCCACTTAAAGAAAATTATGAGTTGCTCAAAACCATGACTGACCAAGATGGCAACCCCTTTAACGTTGTAACCATTCCCATGCCAGAGCCAATCTACGAGCAAGGACAGCGCCTGCCAGCCAGCTATGCAAACTTCTACATTGCCAACAACGTGGTGCTGGTACCCACCTATCGATGTGCTAACGACATCAAGGCGCTGGAAATTTTGCAGAAGTGTTTTCCAACGCGGCGTGTGCAGGGCATTGATTGCACAGACCTTATTTGGGGACTTGGTGCCATTCACTGCGTCACGCACGAAGAGCCGGCAACCGATTTTCCGCTAACTCAAACTTAGAAGCCTATGCCCGAGGAACAACTCACATCAACAGCACAAGATGGTGACGAAAAACCCGATAGTTTCAACGCTATACTCTGGGGAGCAGGCGTAATTGTCGTTACTAGCTTGTTACCATATGTTGGCATACTGAACAATTTGTGTTGCTTGGGAGTCATTGTGGGCGGCTTAGTCACTGCTTACCAATACATCAATCAGTATCAACTAACCATACGCGGCGGTGAAGGCTTCAAGCTCGGAGCGCTGGCAGGACTGCTGGGTGGCATAATTTACACGGTTGTCTTCACGGCAGTGCAAATGCTCCTCGACTACCAAATTAACATCGAAGAAACAAAGAATCTGCTAATAGCGCTATTTGGCTCCGACCCGCAAGCAAGAGAACAAATAGAAGAATCATTTCGCAGGCGGAAATTGGAGGGAGTTACTATATCCAATATCCTGATTGGGTTGATTTCCACGCTGATTATTTATCCAATTGCAGGTGGAATCGGAGGCGCAATTGGCGCCGCCGTATTTCGCAAGGGAAAAACTGACCTTGAAGAATGAACCTTGATGGGCTACTGTCTCATGCTATTGAGGTGTATGAAGAAATTGTAACATCTAATCGTCCAGCGGATGCCGTGTTATCGCAGTATTTGAGAGCGCGCAAATACTTGGGCTCGCACGACCGAAAATTTATTTCAGAGTCAGTCTATGGTGCGCTGCGTGAGCACCTTACAATAGAGTCCATAGCTGGGAAATTTCTTGCCGCACAAAACCTGCCGCCAAAGTTTCATATCACATTCATACTTGTCTTTTTTCTGCTTGAACATCAGCGCGTGCAAACTGCATCACTGTATGCCGCACTGAAAGCACGCTACGCCTTCAGAGATGCTACACTTGAAGCGATTGCAAATTTTTGGGAACAGCACAAAAATGCGCCGCAAGGGAGCGAAAAAGATATGCTCTCTTGGCAATATGCATTCCCAGCTTGGATGACAGAGCGACTGCTGCAGACAATGCCATTGAACGATGTGGCATCACTTTACGCAGCACTTAACAGACCTGCGCCAGTGGTGTTGCGCGTCAACACAATGAAGACAACACGAGAAGCGCTACAAGAAAAATTAAGCGCTGAAGGCATTGAGACATATAAAGGGGAGCTTTCGCCAGACGCCTTGTATTGCCGTGAGCGCTGCAACGTCATGCAAACTGAAGCCTTCAGGCAAGGCTGGTTTGAAATTCAGGACGAAGGCAGTCAGCTCATTTCATTGCTGGTAAATCCAGTGCCACATCAAAAAATTTTAGATGCGTGTGCAGGAGGCGGTGGCAAGACATTGCACCTTGCTACACTGATGCAGGGAAAAGGCAAAGTTTTTGCATTTGAGAAGTATGAAAAACGCTGGGGGAATATCCGCAAGCGGATTCGTCGTTCTGGACTCCAAAACATCGAGATTGTGCCAGCAGAAAAGTTCAAAAAGTTTGAGGAAAAATATCGTGGCAAATTAGATGCAGTGCTGATTGATGCACCGTGCACGGGCTCGGGCACAGTGCGCCGAAATCCAGACCTGAAATTGCGCTTGACAGAAAGTGCATTGAAAAAAATGTCTGCCGTACAAAGTGAAATTTTGTCTCAATACGCGCCGTTTGTGAAAAGTGGAGGCACAGTGGTGTATGCGACATGCTCTATCTTCAAGGAAGAAAATGAGCAGATTATTGAGACATTTTTGGATAAACATCAAGAATTCAAGTTGGTAAAGCCTGAAGTGCAATTACAAGCCGCAAACCGAGTACAAGAGCTTGCAATGCTAATGCAGCGTGTGTCGCAAATGCCATATCTGAAGCTCTTACCGCATCAAGATGGAACAGATGGCTTTTTTGCGGCGGTCTTAATGAAAACTTAACGCCCAGAAGACAATAAGTTGGGGGTTTTTAATTAACTTACTATTCTGTTAAAATTGGCTCAATAGCTAAAAGCGAGAAGCGTTCTGCACAAGTTTGCAGCGCTCGAGTTCTTTTAGCTCAACTCACGAAATCAAGGTATGCCAAGCAGAATTTTATTCGTAGATGATGAACCAAATGTGTTGCTCTCGCTAACCGAGCTGTTTCGCGATGAGCGCCCATACACGGCTCAACGCGCCAAAGATGCCTTAGAAATTCTGCGCAAACACCCCGAAATCGATGTGATTGTAACCGACCAACGCATGCCAACCATGACTGGCGTGGAGTTTCTGCGTGAAGCTAAAAAAATTAATCCAATTGCTATTCGCATTTTGCTGACAGGCTATTCCGACCTCGATGAAGTCTTAGGGTCAGTCAATACTGGAGAAGTATATCGATACATCCTAAAGCCCTGGGATGTTGAGAAACTGCGAAGCACTATCAAACTGGCACTGGAATTAGCGCAGCGAACGCGCCTCATTATGCCAAAAAATGCACAACCTACTGCAACAAGTGCGAGCAGTGCCACACTGCACCATACCACAGCAAACAACATCGCTACTACGACGCGCAGTTTTATTCCAGAAAAACAGCCCATTTTGGTCATTGACAGCAATCCTTCGCACCTTTCCTCAATGCGTGAGCTATTTGCTGAAAATTATGTGGTTAGCATCAGTAGCTCATCGCAATCCGCCATAGAAATTCTCAAGCGCTCGCCAATGGCGGCTATCATCACCGAACTAAATTTACCAGATACCGACCCTGTAAAATTTCTCTCCGAAGTCAAGTCATTTAACCCCAATACGCCAATTATTGTGCTCAGCTCTATGAAAGATTCGAGCATTGCTATTCAGCTCATCAACCAAGTGCAAATCTTTCGATATTTGGTGCGTCCGCTGCGCCGCGATACATTAGAGAGCACAGTACAGACGGCAGTCGAGCTCTACAAAGCCTACACAGCAACACCAGGGCTGAACCTGAAAAATCTCGAGGGCGATATTCTCAAGCAGAGCGGCAATCAGCCTAAGTAGCACTTTTGCCGACCTTTCGCGATGAGAAAATACTTCTTCGTTTATCGCACATCTTTGCAGCGATTTGTGCAATATCGTAGCGAGTTGGTCATTGATTTTGTTGGCAAAATCTTCATTCCAATTGTAGTGCAACTCCTGCTATGGAAAGCGGTAACGGAATCAACTGATACAGGAAAAATTGCCAACTACGACTTTGATGAATTGGTGCGCTACAGTCTGTTTAGCATTGTGATTTACAACCTCATGAAAGCCGACTATGTAGAGCGTGAAATAGCACGCGCCATTCGTGAAGGCGAACTGAACAAGTTTCTCTCAAAGCCGATTGATTTTGCGCTCTACTACTTTGCGGTGTTTGTCGCCGATAACACGCCAGTGATAATCTTCGCACTGCTTATCTACATTGGCTGTAGTGCTGTTGGGTTTATCACGCCTCATGTTTGGGCAGTAGGCTTATGTGCGCTGGCAACGCTCTCTGGCATGGCAGTCGCCTATCTGATGGGGTTTCTGATTGCCATGTTAGCCTTCTGGATGGATGAAGTGTGGACGCTCTTTGTCATGAAAAACTTAGTGCTGTGGTTTTTGACTGGACAGCTGGTGCCACTAGACATGTTCCCAGAAGCAATACGGCAAGCCAGCAAGTTTTTACCGTTTGGTTACCTTGCCTATTTTCCAACAAAGGTGCTGACGGTAGCACTACCGCTAAGTGAAATCATATCAGGGCTGTGTATCATTTTATCGTGGGTGGTTATGTTTTATATTGCTTATAAATTGTTTTGGAATTACGCATTGCGCAAATACGGCGCATTTGGAGGATAATAAAAACAAAGCGGTTTCAACGATGATCATTGCAATTGGTAGCGATGAACGTACTGAACTGACAGATGCCGTCATAGCGGAGTTAGAGTCGAAAGGGCATGTGTTGGTACGCTTCGGGGCGTTGAAAGATGGTGCGTCGCCAGATGAGAAGCGTTGGACAGCGGCTGCACGTGCTGTGGCACAGGCGGTGTCGCAAGGCGAGTGCCAGAATGGGATTCTCTTTTGCTGGACGGGAACAGGCGTAGCAATGGCAGCAAATAAAGTGCCAAATGTGCGTGCCGCACTCTGCACAGATGCTCAAACGGCGCAAGGAGCACGGCGATGGAACGACGCAAACGTCTTGGTCATGAGTTTGCGTTTGACATCAATAGCCGTTGCCAAGGAAATGTTGCGTGAGTGGTTTATTACCCTGCCTGACAAAGATGAGGAAAATCAGCGATGCTTGGCAGAATTGCAGGAGATAGAGAAAATGTATCTCTCACAGAACGTATCTGAAGCATAAAAGCCTTATGCCAAGTCGAGAAAAGGCAGGAACAAATGGGCGGGCACGTGCAAGCGGTAAAACTAAGCCGCTGGTAGGCATTATTATGGGCTCAGACTCGGATATGCAGGTGATGCAGGAAGCTGCTATGGTGATGGAAGAATTTCAGGTAGCCTTCGAAATGAAGGTGGTCTCGGCACATCGCACCCCAGACGACATGGCAAGATATGCCAAGAGCGCAAAAGCAAGGGGACTAAAAGTGATTATTGCTGGCGCAGGCGGTGCTGCACATCTGCCCGGCATGACGGCATCATACACCACACTGCCTGTAATTGGCGTGCCTGTGCCATCACGTGCACTAAATGGATTAGATTCGCTATACTCAATTGTGCAAATGCCAGCAGGAATTCCCGTTGCAACCGTGGCAATCGGCAATGCACGCAATGCCGGACTGCTGGCCGTGCAAATCCTCGCCCTGAGCGACGAAGGACTAAGCCAGCAACTTGAAGAGTTTAGAAAGAAAATGGCGGCAACATCTCGTAAAAAAAATCAGTCGCTTTATCTCAAGTTGGAAAGTGATGTCAAGACAAACTGAATTTGAAATCACAAAGGGAACGCTGCTGATTGCTAATGTTGCTATGCAAGACCCGAACTTCAAACGCACGGTTGTCTTGCTATGCGAGCACAATGAGCAAGGCACATTCGGCTTAGTGCTCAATCGACCGCTCGATTTACATCTTTCAGATGTGTTAGAGGGCTTTGAAGAATGGGAGTATCCGCTTTGGTTGGGCGGACCAGTGCAGACAAACACCCTGCACTTGCTACACACACTGGGAACACGCATCGAAGGAAGTGTAGAAGTCGCAGATGGTATCTTCTGGGGAGGCGACTACGAAGAAGTTCGAGAGCTTATCCGACTTAGAATAGCCAACGAAACAAATCTCAAATTCTTTCTGGGATACTCCGGCTGGGGCGCTGGACAGTTAGAAGACGAAATGCAGCTTAACTCGTGGTATCTGGCAAAAGCTACAGCGCAAATTGTCTTCTCAGAACCGTATGATAAAATGTGGCGTAGAGTGCTGCGCGCAAAAGGTGGTGACTACGCCTATCTGGCAAACTTTCCAGAAGACCCTCGCTTGAACTAAGCCTTTGCCATAGCTTGGGCTTTGTTGCTAAAGAGTGCGCCCCTTCCTGCTAGTCGCCTACATTCCTGCTGATGAGACAATTGTGCCCAAAGTGACTTTGGCAAGATGCAAAGTGAAGCTTAGGTAAAACGATTTCAAGATTGCGGCAAACCCAATCTGCCTTTATACCTGTGTATTAAGCCGCTATGATAGGCGGGTTTTGCTTGCACTCATATCGTTCATTGCCAGTCTTTACGGCAGTGTTTCCCCACATACCTGATGCATGAAGCACGAAATGCCATAGCTGCATGACTACTCAATCATGTAGTCAATAATAAGTTGCTGGTCGCCGCTACTGCGGACATTTTTGAAGCGCGCACGACTAAAAATCTGCTCGAGACATTCTTGAATTGCCTGAAGAGTAGTTGGAGCACGCAAGATTTGTACATCGCTAGCGTAGCCATTTGGCTGAATGAGAATGCGCAGTTGTAGCATGCCGCGGGAGGCATTCTTATCTAATCTTGAATAAGCTGTCTGCAAGCAGGCTAAAATGTATTTTTCCTGTGCCTTCAAGGTGCGTATCACCTCTTCTTCAGTGCGAAGACCGCTGCTGAGCCGCATGCCATCGTAATTGGCATGCAGCGAAAGCGGTGTATGGCTACTGTCGCCCTGTGCGTAGATAGGATTGCTAATGCATAGCAAGCCGAGTAGCAAAATAACTTGCAATACACAGTAGTGCATATCACTTCCCGTTTAGAAATTTATCCCAGCGAAAGGCGTGGCGTTGAATTGTTTTTTTCTTAGCAACTTCTTCAGCTTTGTCCATCAAAAAGCGTGTCATGGTTTGAACAATCCAAGTGTAATTATCGTGCCCGACAGAGTGATAATCGGCGTCAGGTGCAGGATTCATGTAGTCAATGGCGTAGGGAATACCGTCGCGGACGGCAAACTCAATGGTATTGAGGTCATAGCCTAAGGCATCGCAAATGTCTATGCAGTATTGGGTCATGGTTTTTTGCAAGGCTTCTGAAGGTGAAAACGGGGCTTGATAGCGCAAATGATGTGGGTTACGCGGCTCATATGGCATGATATGAACATACTTTTTGCCGACACAGTAACAGCGATAATACTCTTCAAACGCAATATCTTCTTGCATTACCATGCAAATGGTGCCTGTCTGGTTATACCTTTCAAAAAACTCATGCGGGCTGTGAATCTTATAGACATGTTTCCATCCGCCTCCAGTAAAGGGCTTGAGCCAAAGCGGAAAGCCGACATAATCGAAGCACTCTTGCCAATTGAGCGGATAGATGAGATTTCGCATGGATTCTGAAGTCGTGTTCGGTGGGTGCTCGTTGCTGGGCAAAATCACCGTTTTCGGAACGGGGATATTCATGCGCGTTGCCAGCGAGTAATTGAAGAACTTGTCGTCAGCGCTCCACCAAAACGGGTTATTGACCACATAGGTGCCGCTAAGCACAGCATTCTTGAGATAGGCACGGTAAAAATCAATCTCATGAGAGATACGGTCAAGAATGACTGTGTAAGGGCAGGGCTCAGCCATTTTCAATCCACCTATCTTGATAAACTCTGCAACAATGTTGCGCCTTTGTGCCTCAGCTTCACGATTGATGTTGGCAATAAGCCCTTCAGGAAAAGAATTTTCCTGACCGCGAAGAATACCAATGCGCAACGGTTCAGCAGAAGATGAGGTGGAAAATGAAGTATCAGATGATTCGATTGTTTTTTTCCTTCTTGGCATAGCAGTTTTTGAATTAGAGTGTCGTCAAAATCGGTTGCAAAAATAAAGTATGAAAATTTCAATCACGTAGCCTACGAAAGCAGGGGTGAAACTTTTGAGCAAATTTTGCCGTTCTGGCTGACCGCAAGTCAGTTTCTAACCGTGAGTCAGTTTTTACCACGGCTTACTATTGCACAGCAAGTAAGATGCAACAGTAAAACTCAAAAAGACTTCTTAAAGCACATCTTTCAAAATTATGAAATGTAGCTTACTCTGCGCGATGGTGCTATGGCTTTTCTTTAGCGCCAGTAGCACTGTTCAAGCACAAGTGCGTCGTCTTACGCTCAACGATGCGCTGTCGCTGGCTTTGGAATACAACCGTGAGTTGAAGGTTGCACGGTTAGAGCGAGAAAAATCAAATCAGAGTGTCAGAGAAGCGTGGGGCAATGTCTATCCCTCTCTTACTTTGACGGGACAATTTGCACACAGTTTCCGCAATACCAATTTCTTCATTTTCCCAGCTGGCTTTGGCGGACCGCCGGGGGCAGGCGGCGGTGGCACGACGGGACCAGTACAAATTGTAGCAACGGGTATCAATAGCATCAACGCTACGCTGCAGTTTACACAATCACTGTATCGCGGAGCAATCTGGGCTGGCATCAGAGCCTCGTCGGTTGTGTATGAAATCAGCGAAGAAAGCTACATCAGTGCAAAAGCAACAACGATAACAGAGGTCAAAAAAGCCTACTACGATGTCTTGATTGCACAGGAATCGGCACGGTTGATTGAACAGAGCATTGCACGAAATGAATTAGCACTGCAAGATGTACGTCAGCTCTACAGACAGGGACTTGCCGCTGATATCGACACACTACGAGCATTTGTGGCTGTCGAGAACTTGAAACCGCAACTTATCAAAGCGCTCAACGGTGTAGAGACAGCAAAAATTGCACTCAAGGTCAAAATTGGCTTGCCAGCAGATGAAGAATTAGAGCTGACCGATTCACTCAAGTTTGAAGACAAAATAGGTGACCTGACATTTGCACAAGCCTACCAAGAGGCACTAGCAATGCGACCAGAAATCAAGCAGCTTGAGTTGCAAGTGCGTGCCAATGAAGAGCAGATTGCCGCCGAGTTTTCAAACTTTCTGCCCACATTAGATGCCTTTGTGCAGGCACAAGTGCTGACGCTGCAAACAGACTTCAACATTGGCTCTTATCAATGGGGTACCAATCTTGCGGCAGGTCTGCAACTCTCGGTGCCAATTTTTTCAGGCTTCCGCAATGATGCACGTCTGGCACGAGCAGAAATGGAAAAACGGCAAAATCAAACGCGCTTAGAAAACTTGCAAGAAATCATTCGTTCTGAAATTTCCGTCAGTCTCTCCAATGTGATGGAAGCCAAGAAAAGAATTGCAGTGCAAGCCACCACGGTGCAATCGGCAGAGCGCAGCTACGCGCTCACACGCAGCCGACGCAAGCAAGGCATTGGCTCTCAGCTGGAACTGACCGACGCAGAACTGGCACTCAATCAAGCCAAAGTGAATTATCTGCAAGCCGTGTATGACTATCTGGTTGCGGTAGCAAACTTAGAAAAAGCGTTAGGCAGAGCAGGCAGGTTGCCCGAAACACGCTGAAGACTTGCACGCAGTGCGCAGCAAATCACTTGATGAAGCCATGAGCATGATGGAATAAAGTTGGACTCATGGCTTCATCATCATTCAACTTAGGGCTTCACGCACCAATGCGGCTTGCTCTTGCTCGTGTTTTTTGATATACCCCGTGGCTGGGCTTGCTGAAGCAGGACGACCCACATATCGTAGCGTCTGTCCGGGCAAGAGCTGTTCAGAAAGCAAGGGCATAATGAACGACCATGCGCCCATATTCTTTGGCTCTTCTTGCACCCAGAAAACTTCCTTGGCAGAGCGATATTTTTCAAGCAGATGTGCAATGCGCTTTTCTGGATAAGGATAAAGCTGTTCTACTCGCAAAATGACAATGTCTGGCTTGACCATGCGGCGTCGCTCTTGCAAAAGGTCGTAGTAGACTTTGCCCGAACAGAACAAAATGCGACGAGGCGATTCAATCTCATCGACTTCATCGAGCACATTTCTAAACTTGCCTTCAAGCAATTCGGTAACGGGTGATACAGCAAGCGGATGGCGCAGCAAGCTCTTCGGTGTCATCACTATCAACGGCTTGATGTTGCCAGCATAGACCTGACGACGCAGCAAGTGGAAATACTGCGCAGGTGTGGTGCAATTTACCACTTGCATATTCACTTCTGCACAAAGCTGCAAAAAGCGCTCCAGTCGTGCCGAGGAGTGCTCCGGTCCTTGACCTTCGTAGCCGTGTGGCAATAGCAAGACCAAGCCTGAAGGCTGTCCCCACTTCGATTCTGTGCTGGAAATGAACTGGTCAATGATAATTTGAGCACCGTTGGCAAAGTCGCCAAATTGGGCTTCCCAGATGGTTAAAGTCAGTGGGTCGGCAACACTGTAGCCGAACTCGAAGCCCATGGCGGCAAATTCTGAAAGCAAGCTATCATTGACATAAAATGGAGCTTGATGCGGTGAAATATGTTTGAGAGGCGTGTATTCTTCGCCCGTCTCTGTGTCGAAGAGCGAAAGATGCCGCTGGCTAAAGGTGCCGCGCGTACTGTCTTGTCCGCTAAGACGCACAGGGTAGCCTTCAAGCAAAAGGGTGCCGAATGCCAAAGCCTCTGCAAATGCCCAGTCGAGCATGGTTTGTAGAGCATGTTCGCCTAAGAGTTGTGCGCGTTTAGCAAACTGTTGCTCCAGTTTTTTATTCAGGTTAAAGCCTTTAGGCAAATTCAGCATAGCGCGCACTACGGTTTGCAACTGCTCGAGCGTTGTGTGCGTCGCTGGAGATTTGCCGCGGTAGCGAGCAACAATTTCTCTGGGGTCAACTGCCAGTGGCAAATCGGCTCGGGCTTCGGTTTTCCGCTCATGCTCTTGTGCCATGGCTTTGGCTTTTTCTGAAGCCTGGTCAAGAGTGCGGCGGAAGTCTTCCATCATGGCGCGGGCATCTTCAGGCGTTAAGATGCCTTCGCGGATGAGTTGCTGTTCGTATAGCTCACGCACAGAGGGATGTTCGCGGATACGCCGATATAGTACAGGTTGCGTGTAGCCCGGGTCGTCGCCTTCGTTGTGTCCATGGCGGCGGTAGCAGAGCATGTCAATGACCACATCGCTATTGAACGTCATGCGGTAGTCGAGAGCAAGCTTTGCAACAATCAAGCAAGCTTCTGGGTCGTCGCCATTGACATGAAAAATTGGGGCTTGCACCATCTTTGCCACATCTGTAGCGTAGAGCGTAGAGCGTGCATCGTTTGGCGTGGTTGTAAATCCAATTTGATTGTTGATAATGAGGTGAATGGTGCCGCCTGTAGTATAGCCTTCCAGTTGAGAAAGATTAAGCGTTTCAGTTACAACGCCTTGACCAGCAAATGCAGCATCGCCATGGATAAGAAGCGGAATGACACGATTGCGCTTGGTATCGTTCATGCGGTCTTGCTTGGCGCGCACGATTCCTTCGACAACAGGATTGACCGCCTCAAGATGACTGGGATTAGAGGCAACCGATATTTTGATTTCCTTACCATCGTAACCAATTCGAGTACCAGTGGCACCTAAGTGGTATTTTACATCGCCGGAGCCTTGTGTGAGGTAATCGGCTTTCATAGGTAGCGGCTTGCCTTCAAACTCCACAAAGAGCGTCTCGTATGGCTTACCTACAATGTTGGTCAGAACATTGAGGCGACCGCGATGCGCCATACCAATTACAACCTCTTTGACATCATAGCGCGTAGCCTCTTTGATGAGAAAATCAATAATTGCAATGGCAGATTCACCGCCCTCAATTGAGAAGCGCTTGTGCCCCAGATATTTGGTGTGCAAATATCGTTCAAACCCTTCGGCGCGAACCAAATTTTGATAGATAGCCAGCTTATCCTCTTTTGAAAATTGAAGTTGTTCAGAGCGATTTTCAATATGGCGTTGAATCCAGCGTTTTTGTTCGAGCGACTGGATGTTCATATACTCCACGCCTATTTTTTCACAATAGGCTTTGCGGACCTTCTCTAAAATCTCACGCAGCGTCATCGCAGGTTTATCACCAAAGTTGGTCGTGATAAACACTCGGTCAAGGTCCCAAATGGTAAGGTCGTAAAAGTCAGGTTCGAGTTCGGGATGGTAGTGTGGCTTATACTCCAGCGGATTGATGTTGGCAATCAGGTGTCCGCGCACGCGGTAGGGAGTTAATCAATTGCATTACGCGAGCTTGCTTGCGCACAGCTTCTTCAGTGCCAAGGCTATCAATCAAACCAAGTCGTGATTTGTCAATACAATGCCGAAATGGGCGATGCGGCGCCGACATTGCCGCAAAGATTTCGTCGTAGAAGTTGTCTTCTCCCAAAAGCAAGTGATGGATGTAAGCCAGAAGCTCACCTGACTCAGCACCTTGAATAATGCGATGGTCGTAAGTGCTGGTCAGGGTCATAACTTTGCTGATGCCCAGCTGTGAAAGCGTCTGTGGCGACATGCCATGATACTCTGCAGGATAGTCAATAGCACCAGCGGCGATGATGACACTTTGACCTTGCATCAGGCGAGGCACACTCATCACTGTGCCAATGGTGCCCGGATTCGTCAGCGAAACTGTTGTACCTTGAAAGTCGGCGGGTTCAAGTTGGTTTTTGCGTGCCCTTTCTATCAGTCGGTTGTAGGCATCAAAAAATTGTGAAAAGTTCATCAACTCTGCACGCTTGATATTGGGCACCACCAGCGAGCGTGAGCCATCTTTGCGAGTAAGGTCAATTGCAATGCCAAGATTGATATGAGCGCGCTCAATGCGCTGTGCCTTCCCTGAAACTACCGCATATGTAGCGTTGAGCGAAGGATACTTTTTGAAGGCTTTGACAATAGCCCAAGCAATCAAATGGGTGAAAGCGGCTTTGCCGCGCCCAATCAGTTGCAGGTGCTGGTTCAAAATCAAACGGTTTTCTTCAAGCGCCTTAACGGGAATCGTGCGCACCGAGGTAGCAGTCGGTACACCGAGCGAAAGTTCCATGTTTTGCGCAATCAGTGCCGACACTCCAGAGAGGGGTTTGGCGCGGTCATCAATGTCCAAATTGAGCTCAGCCAGCGAAGTGTAGCTCGGTGAGGCGACTTTGGGTGAAGGTGCTGCAATAGGTGTTGAGCCCAACGACGAGTTGCTGTAGTGAGTTCCGTTCGTGCTTGTCTCAAGGTGCGAACCGTTATGTGAAGTATGAGTTTCTAAAGCATTGAGGTCTAGCGACCCGGATTCAAGCGCTTGGAAAAAGTTGCGCCAATCATTGCGAAGAAGTGAAGGGTCTTTAAGGTACTGGGTATAGAGTTCATGGACAAATGTCGTGTTAGGTCCGAAAATCTCAACGAGTTTTTCTTTTAGAGAATCTGGTATGTCAGCAGTTGCCATAGCTAAATTCAAGTAAGTTTAGTGGTGATGCAAAAAGCTTGCATAGATAATCCTTTGTCAACGGTTTTGCAAAGGGAGAAGTTCTACTTAGGGTTCAGAGGGAACTGAAGTAGGGAGAGAAGCAGATGTGCCGAAGGCGAGAGTCGAACTCGCACGAAGTTTTTAACTTCGCCAGATTTTGAGTCTGGTGCGTCTGCCAATTCCGCCACTTCGGCAAAGACGAGAATCAGTGCGAGAGGAGGGACTTGAACCCACACGCCTTGCGGCACTGGCTTCTAAGACCAGCGCGTCTGCCAGTTCCGCCACTCTCGCTTGCAAAGCTTCTTCTGGAAACTGGGAGTGTAAGATACAACAAACTTATTAATTCTGCAAACCGCTCCATCATAGGCAGCTGCAAAGCAAGTGCAGTGGCATAAATAAAACGAGAACAGTAGCAACTGTTGTTTGTGTCATGATGTAAAAGAGCTTTATTTTCTGATGAAGTAGCGACAAGTCCAAAACAAGATACCACAATGATAAGAGTGGAAAATCTAACCAAAGTGTTCGGGCGTGGCACACCCAACGAAATCTACGCGCTCGATAGAGTAAATCTGACTATTGAGGAAGGAGATTTTGCCGTCGTCATCGGTGTCAATGGTAGTGGGAAATCTACATTGCTTAATGCTATTGCGGGCAGTATCATTTGTGACTCAGGCAAAATATTCATTGACAATGTCGATGTCACAAAAGACCCTGACTACAAGCGTGCAAAGTATATTGGAAGGGTGTTTCAAAATCCATACATGGGTACAGCACCCAATATGACGATTGCGGAGAATATGCAGATGGCATCGCTGCGCGGAGAAAGCAAAAGATTGAGCATTGGGCTATCTAAGCAACGGCGAGAGTTCTTGCGTGAAAAATTGGCTGAATTGCAAATGGGACTGGAAAACCGAATGGATACCCCGATTGGACTGTTGTCAGGCGGACAGCGGCAGGCGGTAACACTTCTGATGGCAGCCATGCGTCGACCAAAGATTTTACTGCTCGATGAGCACACTGCAGCACTGGACCCCATTTCTGGTGAACAGGTTCTCTTCATTACTCAACAGCTGATTGAGCGCTATAACCTAACAGCCTTGATGGTCACGCACTCTATGAATCATGCCGTGCGGTTCGGTAACCGCGTCATCATGATGAACTTAGGTGATGTAGCTTGTGATATTCGTGGCGAAGAAAAGCTCTCACTTACTGAAGAAAGCCTGCTGAAACGCTTCAATGAACGCCACATTCACTATATCTACTAAGTCCATACATACTGCTCTCAATGAATCGGATTATTGTGTGGCATCGGCGAGACTTGAGGATTTATGATAACACGGCGCTAAATGCCGCACGTAAAGTCACTAAAGAAATTCTCCCACTCTTTATTTTTGCTGATGATATTCTTAAAGAAAGAGATGACTTTTCACCTGCCTGTGTCAAATTCATGTGCGAATCGCTATCTGAACTATGCGAAAGCTATCGAAGAATTGGCGGAAAATTGATTTTGAGAAAAGGAAAATTTGTTGAGGTAATAAAGCAGGTGGTTAAAGAAACGGAAGCACGAGCTGTGTATTTTAATGAGGATTATGAGCCAGCCGCAAAAGAGCGCGATAAAAAAGTGACCGAAGAATTAAGGAAAATGGGTGTAGAGGTAAAAGCGTTCAAAGACCAAGTATGTTTTTCGCCAAAAGAGATACTGACCCAGCAAGGCAGACCCTATACGGTATTTACGCCCTATAAGAAAAATTGGCTATCGCAGATAGATAAGGTGCCAAGCCCAAACGATAGTGTTAGAGACATTGTAACACCAGATATTTTTTCAATAAGTGTACCAACGCTTTCGGAGCTGGGGCTAACATTTGAAGGAAATCTTTTGGTCAAGGGCGGTGAAAGACATGGTAGAGCGCAGTTTCAGCATTTTCTTGAAAATAAAATCCGCTACTACAAAGAGAAGAGGGATTTTCCAAGTGATGACGGAACAAGTCTACTGTCGGCGCACTTGCGCTTTGGCACAATATCGGTAAGAGAGATTATTGATAAATCAAGAAAAGAATTAGACAAGGCGGAAGGTAAAGAAAGAGACGGAATTGAAACCTTTATTTCAGAAATTATTTGGCGAGATTTTTATTTCCAAATTTTGGATCACTTCCCTCATGTAGAAAAAGAAAGTTTTAAGCCAGAATATCGTGCGCTAAGCTGGGAGAATAGGGAAGATTACTTCGAAGCTTGGAAAAATGGTAGAACAGGCTTCCCAATTGTTGACGCAGCAATGCGACAGCTTAATCAGACTGGCTGGATGCACAATCGATTGAGAATGATTGTAGCAAGTTTTCTAACTAAGGATCTGCTCATAGACTGGCGCTGGGGTGAAAAATACTTCATGCAAAAGCTGGTTGATGGAGATATGGCGGCAAATAATGGTGGCTGGCAATGGTCAGCATCAACGGGAACCGATGCACAACCTTATTTTCGGATATTTAATCCAATCTCTCAATCCAAAAAGTTTGATGCAGAGGGAAAATTTATCAAGAAATTTGTTCCAGAGCTTAAAAATATCCCCGAAAAATATATCCATAACCCTGCAGAAATACTGCAATCCTCACCACTCTTGCAATCAGAGTGGGGCGTGCGATTAGGCATCGACTATCCGTTTCCCATCGTTAATCATGAGCAGCAACGAGAAAAGGCATTAAAAATGTTCAAAAAAGCGGCAGAGCAGAAGATTTAGTTGGAAGAAAGTTTTCTCAAAACTGCACCCGAGTGAGAGTCTAATGTAAGCTGTATTTTGGGCATGGACATGCTTGCAGTTTGAAAAATTTGCCCCGTGATTTCATCTTTCCACTTTCCGGTAAGGAAATCAAGAGCCACGCATGCTGGTTTCTCTGAGGCATTCAAAATAACGATAACTTTATCTTCCTCAAACTGGCGCTCATAGCAGAGAAGGCGACGATTCGGGTGACTAAGATAAAGGGGCTTGAATGAGCCAAACCTTATTGCTTTGCTTTGCTTGCGTATGGAAATAAGTTTTTTGTGATAATTAAAAAGGTCATAGTCAAATTCAACGGTGTATGAAATACCGCTATCATGCGGAGAAGTTTCGTTGTCGTACACTAAATCTGGCCAGACCATGGGCTTACGGTTATCAGGGTCATCGGCACCCCACATCCCAGCTTCAGCACCATAGTAAATCATAGGAGAGCCAATATAGGTCATCTGGAAAAGTGTAATTAGCTTTTGAATTTTGCGTTCTTCAGCATTGGGCTTGCGGGTATCATATTTAGGATTAAAGCGAAATGAGGCGTCGCGGTCATAGTCACGATTAGGGTTAATAATCATGGATGGAAGTCGGTCGGTATCATGACTTTCGAGCAAATTTAATAATCTGTAGTTTACCTCGTCTGGGTAGCTGCGAAGCAGATTTTCCAGCTTTGTTAGAAAGCTTTTGCTGCTTTGGATACTTTTCCTAATAAAAAATTGAAAGGCTAAAATAGCAAATTGGTAATTTGTAACCGCGTCGAACTCATCACCGTGTAACCATTCTTTTGCGTTTTTCCAAATTTCTCCAACGATATAAGCATTAGGGTTAAGCGATTTGACATGCCGCCGCCAGCGCTTCCAGAATTGATGTGGAACTTCATCGGCAGCGTCAAGTCGCCAGCCGTCAATGCCATCTTCTACTCGTCCATTAGGTTGCATCCAACGCTGTGTTATTGCAAAAATGTAATTGCTGACTTCAGGATGCAAACCATAAAGAGAATCATGAGCAAAAGCAGGGAGAGATTTTGAGCCAAACCAGCCACGATAATCAAACTTTGTGCCTTTGGCAGAGTCGTCCCAGCTTATGATTTGATACCAATCTCGGTAACGTGACTTTTCTTGATTTTTCAAAATATCTTGAAAAGCCCAGAAACTTCGTCCAGTATGATTAAATACGCCATCAATAATAATACGAATGTTTCGACGATGCGCCTCTGAAATAAGCTTTAAGAAAAGTTTATCAGCACTGGTCCATTGCCAAGTACTAGGGTCCTCTGGATTTTCCTTAGCGATAATTTCAAGGTCGCCTGCAGGGTCAGGACCAAAATTGACATCAATATGGTGAAGAAGAGTAGCATCGTACTTATGAAGCGATGGTGCCTCGAAGAGCGGATTGAAATAAATTGCATCAACACCTAAGTCAGCTAAATAATCTAACTTATCTATAACGCCTTGAAGGTCGCCACCGTAGCGGCGACGAAAAACATTGTCATAGAAATTAGGAGAGTAAGCTCGTTCGTCTTCTGACAATGCATACCAATTGCTTGTCCATTGATGTGCTCTACCAGTAGGTGAGGATTTGTCGAAAGATGGGTCATTATTTGAGTCTCCATTACGAAAGCGTTCAGGGAAAATTTGGTAGAACACAGCGCCGCATGCCCATTTCGGCGAAGACTCTAGGGAAAACTTCTGATGCATTTGGTAGGAAGAACTTTGCATGGCAAAAATTGCTTGAAAAAGGAAAATACTAATGTAGATAGGTATCATCTCAGTAAGGCTTTTGAAGTTGTGACAAGAAAACTGTCTTAGCTTGATGCACTTTCATAGTGCCGCAAGGCAAAATAGAAAAACTTTATGGTTAAAAAAAGTGACAGAGTGCTAATTATGATGCAGGTAAGAAAGGTTTGTAAATTAAATCCACGGAGAATCATAGTGGAAGGTACAGAGGAAATAACAATCATTGGCAATAGATAGAGTAAAAAGAATCGGAAAATGCCTTTGTAGATGGCTTCCGGGCGCATGGCAAGTTGATAGAGGTGATGGAAGCCCCACTGCAATCCAGTTGAAGCATTGACAAAAATAAAACCAAGTGCTGCAAAAAACACCTGAATAGAATACATAACAATTAGCCCAGATACAGCTAAAACAATGTATGCCACAATATCAAGGAATGTGGGGGTAACATCAAGGTTGAAAAAAGCAATAATCAATAAACCGATAGCAAAAATTAAATCAAGTAATGAACCAAATGACACATAACGCATGGTAGAATACATAAGTGGCGAGATGGGCTTAGAAAGAATAAAATCAAAATCGCCTTTGCGAATAAAATCGCTCATTTGCCAAATGCCTGAAGCAAAAAAAGTCATGTCGATGGCGTCAATCACAAATGTGGTTGCCATAAAGAAAAAAACATCGTTGCGTGTGTATCCTGCAATAGTGGAGGTATTGAAGTAAATGACTTCAAAAAAACCTAAATTCACGGCATACCAGACAATATCCATGATAAAGACTAAGAAAAAGTTGCCACGATACTGGATATCGCGAGTGAGGCAGTTTTTGATAAATGCCCACTCAAGCCGTAAAAACCGAACAATACTGCCAGAAAGCTTGTAGAGGATACGCTTCATGGTATTTTGAATGAAAGTACCAAGTTCTATATTAGCGAATATTTTACTGCAATCAAAAGCAAAAGTCTCACTATGAGCAAGATTATCTTGAAAGTACTATCTCTCACTGCGCTATTGTCAGCAGGAATGCTGTTGGGCTGTGCTAATAAGGAAATGGAAGAGAAAATCCGTCAGCTCGAAAAAGAGAAAGCGCAGATAGAAGCAGAGAGCAACGAGAAGCAGCGTCAGATTGATGACATCTTAGCTGCAATGAGTGAGATACAAGAGAGCCTTAACGCCGTGCGGGAAACACAAGCCGTGGTAGCCAGAACAGCAAGCGACATGGAAGCAAGAAAAAATAGTCAAGACATGAAGGCGCGAATTATAAACGGAATTCAAGACATAGAAAGCGCCATGGCTGAAAACCGCCGAAAGATGGAAGAACTGCAGCAAAAGCTAAAAGGATACCAAGGCAAAATCAAGAGCTTGGAACGAATGGCAAAATCCCTGCAAGAGACCATTGCTCAAAAAGATAGAGAAATTGCCATGTTGAAAGAAGAAATTGCAAGGCTGAACATTCAAGTGGCAACACTAACCAGCTCTGTTCAGGAAAAAGAAGGAATCATACAAGAGCAGGAAAGAATACTGCAGTCGGCATACTACATCGTGGACACAGAAAACAACCTGAAAGAGAAGGGAATTCTTGAATACAAAGGAGGCATTATTGGAATTGGTAGCACGATTACAACAACACAAGATTTCGATGTCTCACAGTTCAAGAAGATTGACATTAACGAGGTAAGAGAATTTTCAATCCCAAGAAACATCCACCAGATTAGGGTGCTGACCACACATAGCACAAGTTCATATGAACTATCAGCCGTGACCGAGAAAGAAAGTGTGCTGAGAATCAAAGACCCAAAGATTTTCTGGGAAAAATCAAAGTTCTTGGTAGTGATGATGTGGAACTAAGAGGTAGAAAATGCCTGACCCTGCATAAGTGAAGAATACATGGTAAGGAGACCCTACTCACATTCAGCTTGAAGGTAGTGTATCAATGATTTCTTCGCTGAATGAATTGCGTTCAGGAGAAAGTCTCCAGCAGCGCACACTTATCTCCGATGGACCCTTTATGCTAATAATTGGATACCACCAGTTTGCGAAAGGAAAATGCTGACGGTCAAATTCAGAAGGGATAGGGTCAGCATGCGGATGCGAATGATAAAAGCCCCAAATACCAAGATTTTTCCGCATGGCGTACCGCTCAGCTTTAGCATAGTGTAGCGGGTGAATTTCAATGCGATTGTGGCGCGATTCTAAGCGCACATTATCGAGCCGCAGAACTTCTACCACATTCAGCAGGGCGTGACCTGATAGCTCAGAGACAGTGCCAAGCAGTAACCCGCCACACTCTTCTGGAAAAGCTTCTTGTGCATGAGCAATCATGGCGGAAAGATCAGCAGATGATAGACGAATCATGATGTGGATTTAGCGCTTGAAAAAGAAGTTGGAGTAAGTATGGCGCGCCCGATAAAAATCAACTGCCCGTCTTCATAAATACCTTGTGGAGTAGGTGAAAGGGCATGTGGAATAAGGTAGACGTTTGCCCAATTAGGCTTGCCTTGAAGCAAGCGCATCATAGCAAGTTCCGAATCAGGTTGAAGCAAGAGCCTTTGACCAGATATACCTGAAAGCCAAACACATCTGTCGAGCTCGATAATCACTGCTTTTTCTAAATATCCTGTAAGCTTCTTTTCAATCTCTGCTATCGTGGCAACTGTACCACTAATTTCCGAAGACAAGAGGTTATCGAAGTAAAAATTTGTAGGAGAAACAACTCTGATATGAATTCGCATAGCAGTGCAGAGTTCTTGATTGACAAACATCAGCATAGTTGCATGACCGTTTGATTGGAATTTACAGCAAGTTATCCTTCTTGCATGCTGCTATAGTGTAACTACGCCGGCGAAAATTAGTTTCTCTAAAATTGCAAACCTTGTGCGTTAAAGCACAAGGTGGGCGAAACATCACACCAAAATTGCTATGGCGATGGCACGATTCAAACTGGAAATTGAGTATGAGGGCACACGCTACAGTGGTTGGCAAGTGCAAAAGCATGTCCGCACGGTTCAAGGAGAATTGCTCGAAGCCATCAAGCGCATTTTGCCAGAGCGTGAGATTGTGCTGCAAGGCGCAGGACGCACAGATGCAGGCGTGCATGCCTTATGCCAAGTCGCTCACCTTGACTGCGACACGCGCATTCCGCCCGATGTCTTGCGCCTCAAAATCAATGATGAACTTCCAGCCGATATCCATGTCCTGCATCTGGAGCCGGCACCGAAAAACTTTCATGCACGCCATAGCGCCGTGGCACGCAGCTATATCTACCAAATTTCACAGCGACGCACAGCGTTTGGCAAACGCTTCGTGTGGTGGGTAAAGGATGCATTAGACATAGAAGCGATGCAAAAAGCGGCGGCACAGTTTGTGGGTTTGAAAAATTTCGAATCCTTTACAGCCGATGATAGCAGGGAAAAATCCACCAAAGCCTTGCTCATGCCGATTGAACTCAAAGTCTATGGCGAACTAATTTTGTTGCGCTTTGTAGGCTCGCACTTTCTCTGGAAAATGGTACGGCAAATTGTTGGCGTGATAGTCGAAGTCGGTCGCGGCAAACTCACGCTCGAAGAGGTGCAGAGTTTCTTCCAGACCAAATCAAAACGACCAGCTGAGCTGACCGCACCGCCGTCGGGTCTGTTCTTCGAGCGTGCCTACTACCATCCTGATGAACCGCTCAGAGAATTGGTGCCACCGCTTATGCTGGCTTTTGAATCAAGACCGCCAACTCGAACCTAAGCACGAAAACAAAAAGGGCTTGCATATTCTGCAAGACCCGTATGTGGAGCATCGAGGAAATTTGTAGTAATGCTACTTTGTGACGGCGGCACTTTCGCTTGACATGCGAGCCAATTCCTTCATCTTCTTATACTCAGTAATATCGACGACAGCAGTAACTTTGCAGCGAGTGCCATCTTTGCGAATCATGAGTGTCGGTACAACATAGACATCAAGCAATGTGCCATCGCGGCGCATGACTTTCCACTCTGCGGGCATTTCTGGCGCGCCAGCAATAAAGGCATCATGAATTTGCTGACCAAGCTCTCGCATGTTTTCAGGCAAGACCATTGTAAAAGACTTGCCAATCAATTCCTCGCGCGTGTAGCCATAGAGCTCACAGTAGGCTTTATTGACTTCCACATAGCGACCGTTGGCATCTGTGACGCAGATAGCAATGCCGACCGCCTCGTAGATATCCATCAAAAACTCAGCATCCTTGGCATCCGTAATGATGGGCGAAAATTGAAATTTGTCTTTCTTCATATAGTTATCCCTCCGATGTTGCGTTTGAAAGTTAAGTTAAAAGTGCAGAAAATCGCACATTGTATAAACTTCAACAAAAGTAAAGGTAAAATTTATCAAAGAACAGGGGGGATAAGTCGCAAAAATTTGCCTCTGGACCTTCAGCTGGGCATACTGAACCCTACCAGATAATTAAGCTGCAAATATGATGCCATAATAAAGCTTTACATAGACAAAGTGCAAATAAAAGGGTACTTGAAGATTATTTTAAGTTGTGCAAGTATGGGACTTGATATGGTGTTAAAAAATGATTAAATTGCGTCGAAAGTGCTTCACGGATTGAGCCTGTCTAACCAAAGCAACATCAATTGGATATGACAAACCGGACGACCTATCTCTTCATTGCGCTGTGCTTTGTAGCAACTAACATTGCATTAGCACAGGGACGAGTGATTGGAAGAGTAGTAGATGAGCGAGGCGAGCCAGTAGGTGGCGCTACCGTCTCACTTATTGGGAAGAATGTAGCAGTAACGCAGGCGGCAATTTCAAATGGGCAAGGCTATTATGTGCTCTTAGGCGTACAGGAAGGCGGCTATGAAATGCGTGTCAAGCGCAAGGGCTATCCAGAATGGAAATCTGAAATTGCTGTTGTGGCATCAGTAACAAAGCGAATGGATATTAAGCTTGGAGAATCGCCAGATGTAGCTCTCAAGGCAAGCCCAGCGAGCGACAGAGAGAAAAACAAACAGCAAGAACAACAGCAGCAACAGCAAGCAAGCGAGAGCATACAGTATAACGTGGCTCGAGACATTGAGGTCAGTGCTATTGCAAGTGATGCTGGATTGCTGAGTGCCTTGAGAAGTGCAGAAGAATTTGCGAAAATAGAGGAAAGCGTGGCTGTACCTGACAAAGAAATTGAACTGGTCGGTGGGATTGAAAGCCTTTACAAGAAAATAATCTACCCGTTTGTTGCGGAACGAGCAAGAATTGAGGGACAAGTTGTCGCAAAAGTCTATGTAGATGAATCAGGCTACATTACGCAAATCAGCCTTGTTAAGAGTGCACATCCCTTGCTCAATGCTGAGGTCTTGCGGGTGATTACCGAAGATGCAAAGTTCATTCCAGCAAGCATAAAGGGCAAGCCGGTCAAAAGTGCAATGATTATTCCCATACGCTTTTCGCTGAAATAAGCGACGCACAACTTGCTACGGCGTGCCCTTTGGCACGCCTTTTTCTTTTGCATTCGTAGCAAAATCATGCGCTGCTTGGGCGCAAGTCGCGCAAACGAAGTTGTGTGGTCGTGTTGCCATTGTAAGTGTTTTCCTCAATTGAGTACACAATATCCAACGCTATGTCGCGATTTTGAACGAGCTCATAGTGGTGCGAGAGATTAAATCCAATAGCACCATAGACAGGGCTTTGCAGTGTGGCAAGATGGAGTTTAAGATGTTTTTCATGTAAAAGACGTGCTTCAGAGGTTTGCTTAACACCACGAGCGATAAAAACTGGGTGAAGATTTCCTGGACCGCAGGGCTCGAATCGTTTAATGACCTTCAAAAGATTGGGCGTAATCTGCTCTAAAGCCAGTTCTGCATCGATTTTAAGCTTTGGCGTGCGGTGCTCAAGTGTAAGGTGCGCAGCACAGACCTGCTCGAAGGCTGAACGAAAACTATCGAGCGACTCAATTTTGAGCGAAAGTCCAGCCGCCGCGGCATGACCGCCAAACTGAATTAAGTGAGAACGGCACTCAGAGATAGCATGGTAAATGTCAAACCCGGGAACACTGCGTGCTGAGCCCTTCAAAACCCCATTAACTTCGGTCAGAATAATGGTGGGCACGTAGAAGTGCTCCACAATACGAGAGGCGACAATGCCAATGACGCCCAAGTGCCAATCAGGCTTGTAGAGCACAACAGACGAAGGATAGGTCATCAGCAAACGAGACGCTTCCTCGAGAGCTTCTTGCGTGATTTGTTTGTCAAGGTCTCGGCGCTCTTCATTGAGCTCTTCAAGAGAGTGAGCCAACTGCTCAGCCAGAGCACTATCCGATGTAGTAAGAAGTTCAACAACCTGCCTTGCGTGGTCAAGCCGACCGGCGGCGTTGATGCGCGGCGCAAGCGTAAACACCGCGGACGAAGAGCTAAGCTGAGAAAGCGACAGACCAGCTTCCTCTGCCAAGACAACAAGAGGCAAACGAGGATTGGCTTGCGCACGCTTGATGCCTTCAGCCAGCAAGATGCGATTTTCTTGAACCGCGGGTACAATATCGGCGGCAATCGCAAGAGCAACCAAATCAAGGTATTGGTATGCGATGTCAATGTCCAGACCGCGTAAGAGGCAAACGGCTTGAGCAAGTTTAAGGGCAACACCGCAGCCTGATAGCTCTTTGAATGGATAATTGCAGTCAGGGCGCTTGGGGTCAAGAACAGCAAATGCACATGGAATCTGCGTGCCAGATTCATGATGGTCACAAATGATGAAATCAATGCCGAGCGACTGGCTATACTGAACGGGCTCAAAAGCGCTAATACCGCAATCGACAGAGATGATAAGGCTCACGCCGTGTTGATGAGCATAGTCAATGCCGGAACGAGCCACGCCATATCCTTCTTTGAATCGGTCGTTGATGTAAAACATCACATCAGCGCCAAGCTCACGAAGAAAAAGTAGTAGTAGCGATGTGCCTGTAGTGCCATCCACATCATAGTCGCCATAAATCATGATTCTTTCACCGCGGTCAAGGGCTTGTGAAAGGCGCATGGCCGCCTTGTGCATATCTTGCATCTGAAACGGCGAATGAAGGTATTCGAGTGAAGGGCAAAAAAATTGCTTGGCATCTTCGTAGCTAAAAATGCCACGATGATACAGGGCTCTTGCAATAGGCTCGCTAACGTTGATGGCACGCATCAGTGCCTGCACTTTTTCTGGGTCGGCAGCGAGAAGTTGCCAAGTAAGTTGCTTCATTGGTGTTAGCTTGAAATTTTTAGAACCTATTCGTATAAAGCCAAGACGCAAAAAATGAAACGGATTTCACTATATTGAAAGTTGTTCAAAAGCTAAAAAAGTTATAGCACCGCAACACAGTTCAGACATGAGCGCTGTTCAATCGCTGGCATATCTTCCCAAAGTGGGTCTGTCGCAAGATAAGATTCGCAACTTTTGCATCATTGCCCATATTGACCACGGCAAATCCACGCTTGCCGATAGGCTGTTGGAAATGACAGGGACGATTTCAAAGCGTGAGATGATGGACCAAGTGCTCGACGACATGGAGCTGGAACGCGAGCGTGGCATTACCATTAAGAGCCATGCAATTCAGATGCACTACAAAGCCAAAAACGGCGAAACCTACACCTTGAACCTCATCGACACACCGGGACACGTAGATTTCACGTATGAAGTCTCTCGCTCACTGGCAGCTTGTGAAGGGGCACTGCTGGTCGTGGATGCGGCACAAGGCGTAGAGGCACAGACCATAGCTAATCTGTATCTGGCAATCGATGCTGGGCTGGAAATCATCCCGGTCATCAACAAAATTGATTTGCCATCAGCAGATATACCGAAAGTCAAAGCGCAGCTACGCGATTTGATTGGAGCAAAAGATGAAGAAATAATTCTGGCTTCGGCAAAGGAAGGCATTGGTATTGAAGAGATTTTGGAAGCTGTAGTCAATCGCATTCCTGCGCCGCGGTCAGATGCGAACAAACCGCTACGGGCACTAATCTTCGACTCGGTCTTCGATGACTATCGTGGCGCCATTGCCTACATTCGCATCGTCGATGGCGTCTTACGCAAAGGCGATAAAGTGCGCTTTTTTGCAAGTGGCAAAACTTACACCGCTGAAGAAATTGGTGTCTTGGGCTTGAAGCGCCAGCCGACAGATATACTGGAGACAGGCAACGTGGGCTATCTTATCTGTTCTATCAAAGATGTGAAAGACACCAAAGTGGGCGATACAGTTACAACTGTCGACAATCCGGCTTCCGAACCGCTTGCTGGCTATAAGGAAGTCAAGCCGATGGTCTTTAGTGGAATCTACCCTGTAAATTCGGAAGATTTCGAAGAATTGCGCGAATCGCTCGATAAACTATCGCTTAATGATTCTTCACTCGTATATGTGCCTGAAAGTTCGGTGGCGCTGGGGTTTGGTTTTCGTTGTGGGTTTTTGGGCTTGCTACACATGGAAATTGTCCAAGAGCGTTTAGAGCGCGAGTATGGAATGAACATCATTACCACCGTGCCGAATGTAGAGTATATCGTCTATACGACCAACAACGAAAAGATTTTGGTCGATAATCCAGCGAAAATGCCAGATGCTAGCAGAATTGAGCGCATTGAAGAGCCCTACATTCGAGCCCAGATTATCACGGCAACAGAGTACATTGGCAATATCATGAAACTTGCTATGGAGCGGCGTGGCGAACACAAGGATACACAATACCTTGACGCCACACGTGCTGATTTGAAGTTTGAATTTCCACTCTCTGAAATCATCTTTGACTTCTACGATAAGCTCAAGTCAGTCTCCAAAGGCTATGCTTCCATGGACTATGAGCCGATTGGCTATCGTGAGTCCGACCTTGTAAAGCTAGACATTCTGCTCAATGGGGAGCCCGTTGATGCACTCTCTATGATTGTGCATCGTAGCAGAAGCTACGAATGGGGCAAGAAGCTGTGCGCAAAGCTCAAAGAACTGATTCCACGCCAGATGTTTGAGGTGGCAATTCAGGCGGCCATCGGTAGCCGTGTCATTGCGCGAGAGACCATTAGCGCTTTGCGCAAAAATGTTCTGGCAAAATGCTATGGCGGTGATATTTCACGCAAACGCAAACTTTTGGAAAAGCAAAAGGAAGGAAAAAAACGCATGAAGCAGGTCGGTAGAGTTGAGGTCCCGCAAGAAGCCTTTCTTGCAGTATTGAGCGTCAATGATGACTAATATGAAGTTTGCAAACTTAAATTTATCGTAACGTGTCCACTGCCAAAGCAAAAACAAAGAAGCCAGACGCTGAGCCACGCCCTGCGCGTAAATCCAGTGAAATTCTCAACGGGCGAAACGAAGCGAAACAATCGGCAAAGAAAAGCAAGTCTCGAGAGTGGATAGAAGCTTTAATCTTTGCAGGCATTGCCGCCTTCATTTTGCGCTCATTTGTCATCGAAGCCTATCGTATTCCCACAGGCTCTATGGAAAACACCTTGCTGGCTGGCGATTTTCTGCTGGTCAATAAGTTTATCTACGGGGCAGTGGTGCCATTTACAGACTACCGCTTGCCCGGCTTCAAAAATGTCGAGCAAGGCGACGTGGTGGTCTTTAAGTATCCGCGTGACAAAGAAGTCAATTACATCAAACGCTGTGTAGCAACAGCTGGTAAGACCATTGAAATCAAAGATAGGAAGGTATTCGTCGATGGCATTGAGTTTCCGCTCCCGCCAGAGGCACAGTTCCTCTCAAGGCAGGTGATACCGCCTGGACAAGCTGAGATGAACATTTTTCCGCCGTATTCATCCTTCAACAAAGATAACTTTGGACCGCTGTATATCCCCAAGAAAGGGGATAAGATTACCCTAACAGCCGAAAATTACTACACCTATAAGTTTCTCTTGGAGTATGAAGGGCATTCAACGGCGCTGATGGGACGCCAAGTCTATGTAGATGGCAAGCCCGCAACCGAATATGAAGTCAAACAGGATTACTACTTCATGATGGGCGATAACCGAGATAACAGCTTAGATAGCCGATATTGGGGATTTGTGCCGCATTCGCACATTGTAGGCTCTGCTTTGATTATCTATTGGTCGTGGGACCCCGACATCAGTATCTTCCACATATTCGATAAGCTGGCTTCCATTCGTTGGTCGCGTATTGGGCGAGTCGTTCACTAAACTGGAAGGTGAATTGCTTGTGAAGACGAGGCTTCTTTTAGTAGCGCTTGTAGTCTGCCATTCAAGTGTAGCTTTGGCGCAAGGAGGTTCGCTCTATTCACGATTCGGTATCGGTGAAATACGGACACAGGCTACGGCACAGTCTGCAGGCATGGGCTTTGCAGGCGCAGCGATTCCCGACCCTTTCTACATCAATCGCATCAATCCAGCTATGCTGACGGCAGTCGACCAAGCTCGTGTGTCTGGCGATTTTAGCTACATTGGCTATCTGGCTACGACAGCACAGGCTTCTGGTTATCAGGTGGTTGCTGGCTGGGAAGGCGCAAGCTTAGCTATACCCATTTGGAATGCAAGAGTGGTGCTCTCAACTGGACTGCTGCCTTACTCGCGCATCAATTACAAACAAACGCAGCAAGGTCGATTTGTTGCACAATCATCCAGCGATACCGTCCGTTACACATTTTCATATCGGGGACTGGGCGGATTGAACTCAGCACCTGTAGCCGTTGGCGTTGTTCCAGTCAAAGACGAAGAAAAATGGGGAGTACTGCGATTGGGTAGTGCTATCAACTTCATCTTTGGGGCAAGTACCCAAGGTTCAGAACACCAATTTGCTGCGTTCGAACTTGTCGACTCAGCTATTGAGTTCGAGGACAGGCTAGCCGGTACCAGCCTTACACTTGGCGCAGCGTATAGCACTAGGCAAGGTATCTTTGCGGCGGCAGACCAATTCACGCTGGGCGTCTCATGGACAACAGGAACCACACTGAAAGGAACTCGTCAAGCCATACTGATAAATAACTTGGGTAGCTCGCAATTCCAAACCCGTGATACTTTATGGGTTTTAGACGGAGAAGCCAAACTGCCAAGCTCAATAACGATAAGCACAGCATACACAGCTAACTCTAGCTTGACTATTGCGGCTGACCTAACAGTGCAAGAGTGGGCTGATGTACGCTACTTTGGCGCGCAAAGTGAAATTCAGCGTAACGCTCTGCGTCTTGCACTTGGCGCCGAAATCATTCCAAGCAGTGAAGCAAGAGCAAATGTGTTTTTGCGTTCAGCCTATCGTCTCGGTGCCTACTATCATCGAACGAATATACAAATCGCTGGCACAGGCATAGATGAGCTGGGTATTACCTTCGGTATGGGAATACCACTAAGTGCTGAATCCTCGCGGTTGGATATTTACTTGCACTATGCCTTGCGCGGCACAAAAGAGAGCAACTTGATTCAGGAAAACATCTTCCGAATTGGTGCAGCACTAAACATCGGCGAAAAGTGGTTCTTGCAACGCAAAATCGAATAACCATCTTCCCCAATGCTCAGGATAAAAATCTGAACAGAGTTGATGCAGAGCGCATGAATATCCCGTATATCCTGAAAGAAAGCTTTTCAGGTTTTCGAAGGGCAAGGCTTTCGACGCTCATTTCAATTCTGACCGTTGCTGTCTCGCTGGTGCTACTGGGTGTCTTCCTGATTCTGACGCAAAGTGCAGCACGTGTGCTGGAGGAAATTCGAAGCCGAGTGGAGATAGAGTTTTTCCTGAGTGAGGCAGTGTCGGTGTCGGAGGCAAAAGCCATAGCTGAGGAGATAGCAAGGCATCCAGCTGTAGCCAAGTCCACATTCATTTCCAAAGAAACTGCAGCAAAGATTTTTGAGCAAGAATTCGGCGAAAAGATAGAGCAAATTTTGGGTACCAATCCCCTGCCACAGTCCATCAAAGTCAATCTCAAACCTGAATATGCCACGCTCGATAGCTTAGAAAAATTTGCGCGTCAGGCATCGCAGTATCAAGGCATATTAGAGGCACGATACAATAAGGAATTGCTGTCAAGTGTCGATAGCAACGCGCGAGTGCTTGTTTTGCTCACAGCAGGATTAGGCATCTTGATTTCACTGGCGGCTGTGGCGTTGGTCTCCAACACCATACGCTTAGCCATATACAGCAAGCGTGAGATAATTCGCACGATGAAGCTGGTGGGTGCAACCTTCAACTTTATTCGAATGCCTTTTCTCTTGGAAGGCCTTTTTCAAGGTGCAGTGGGCGGTCTGCTAGCGACAGCGTTACTACTACTTTTGATGCTGCTGCTATCACACGGATTGCCAGAAATCTATACTGCGCTGGAACCCATGTCGCTGTGGCACTGTGCAGTCTTAGTTTTGACAGGTTCGGCATTAGGGCTACTGGGAAGTTTTTTCTCTGTGCGCAAGTTCATTGATGAGTAATTGTGCTGTTTTAGCTTAGATTTGCAATTGCAAAACAGGGGCGATTTGCAAAAAGCAACGGGCAGGCGTGACACACAAGGATATGCGTGATGAATATCACAGAAAAAAAGATGAAAAAAAAGTATGCTAGCAAGGCCTTTACACCCGTCATCGCTCGATGATATTTTCTCAACCTAAAGTCTGCGAAATATGATGAAATATGCAAAGTTGCTCTCGTTAATGTGCCTGCTCTTGATGGCAGGAGAAGCCATAGCGCAGTTTCCTGCCGGGGTTAGTCTAAGCGGGGCACTGACAAGCAACCCGCAAATTGTGCGCACGGGGGATATTTTGGCGCTAAACCCAGAGACAGGTGCCTCCCCATCAGGGCAAGACCTGTTTTTTATAGCGCTCAACAACAGCTCAGGGCGAGATGTCGTAGGGTTGAGGTTGCGGCTAATTTTCCGCAAGGATGGCATTGAAGTTGCCCGCGGTTTTTCAAGCAACATTCCGCCGCGTACGCTTGCACCGGGTACACTGCGCCTGACGAGCAATCAAATCGGTTCAAGTCCATGGGCACCACGAGGCTTCTCATTCGATGAGTGTGCGCTGCGAACACTAGCTGGAGCAGTACAAACTGTTGCTGGAGTAACAAATATTCCTTCACAACTGCCTGCAGGCGTTTATACGCTGGAGTGGACACTTGTCGACCAGAATGGCAATGAAAGTAACACCGTGCCAATCGTCTTTACGCTCACGAATCCAACGGGCTTTGTTCAGCTTATTAGTCCGGGCACACCGGTGGGCGACGTGGTACAAGAGGAGGTAAACTCGGTGCTGCCATTCTTCCTCTGGCAAGGCGACGCCCCTGAATATGAGATTACCATTTGGACAGATGATAATGAAGAAGGCAGTGGCAGGCGCTTTAACGAAGAAAATAGTCCGCATCCTAACCCTAATGTAAGAGAGCGTGTGCGCGTGCCAAGCTATCAATTTCCGAGCGGCGGTTCAACAACACTTGGTCGTGTGGTGCGACCGCTTCAACCTGGGAAGACGGTGTATTGGCAAGTCAAATCATTTGCCGAAGTAGCCTTTGCAGGTAGCGCGCCACTCTCCACTTCACCTGTCTACACATTCAAAATAAGCAATGTCAATAGCCGAGCTGTGTCGGAATTGATTCAGTTGCTTAAAGATAAGTACGGAATTCAGGACATAGATGACCTTATTTTTGTCAGCTGGACGGGCGTGGCTGGCGGTACGTTGTACGAAAATAGCAACGATGTTGCAACCCTACTTAATGAACTGCGTCGCAGAGCTCCAGTAAAATGACAACAAGGAGGGTTTTTACCATGAAAACAATGCTCACCATAATTTTGAGTTTGACCGTAGCCTTGGCGAGCAGTGAAAGTTTTTCCAGCGAAAACCCCAAGGCAGAGCCACAGGGTATAGCTATAGTTATTAAAGCTATCAAGATTGTAGAAGCACGAGAGGGAAAAGAAAACTGGAAAAGTGTGCAGCGCGGACAGCAGCTCAACTCGGGAGCGCAAGTTCGCACTGGCGTACAATCCTTCTCAATCTTGAAGTTTGCAGATAACTCTGTTGTGCGTGTGCCCGAAAATTCTGAGATTGTTGTGCGTGGCGATAAAAGTGGAGCTGGTGCAATGAGCAAGACCGTAGAGCTAAACCTTGGCAAAGTGGGTTTCAATATCAAAAAACAAGGTCCAAACGAACAATTCCGCTTTGTATCGCCAACTTCTGTGGCGTCCATCAAAGGCACATCGGGTTACTACAGCGCAGAAAGGCTACTGATTTTGGAGGGTTCAGCCTCGCTGTCGCTGCCTGATGGAACAGGAGCAACAGAGGTCACAAGTGGGCAGATTGGCGAGATTGTGGACGGTCAGGTGCAAGTACGCAAAGCCACAATCGAAGAACTTGATGAAGCTCGGCGAGTTTTGGCAGAGCTCAATGAGCGTATCATCATTAAGTTTAGAGATGCCAGTGGCAACATCCGTGAGATACAGATTGAGTAAGCATAGGCACAAAGGCGATAAAATTTTTGTGGAAAGCGTTCGGTCTTCTACCTTTGAAGACCGACGCTTTTTTATTGGCAAGCAATGACAATTGTAAGAAAGATTAAAGAATACGCCTACGCGTTAGGGTTTTCAGCGATTGGGATAAGCAAGGCTGAAGAGCTGACTGAAGAGGCACGGCGATTGGAAGCATGGTTGAAAGCCGGCATGCACGGCGAGATGCGCTACATGGAAGAAAATTTTGATAAGCGTATCGATCCGAGGAAATTGATGCCTGAATGTCGAACAGTTATTTCCGTTATTGCAAATTACTTTACCCCAACTCATAACTCCGACAAAAAACAAAGAAAGGACTGCAATTCGACGGAAGGCGAAAGTGAAAAAGCAAAAGGAAAAATCTCCATATACGCCATACGCGCAGACTACCACGCGGTGATGAAAAAGAAACTCTACCAACTCTTTGACTACATCACGCAGCTGGTGGGAGAAGTAAATGGACGGGCATTCGTGGATTCAGCGCCGATGCTCGACAAGGCATGGGCAGCACGCGCTGGACTGGGCTGGATTGGCAAACACACCAACCTCATCAATCGCTCAATCGGCTCATACTTCTTCATTGGCAACTTGCTACTGGATTGCGAACTTGAACCAGATAAGCCACTGCCAAAAAATTACTGCGGCACCTGCACTGCATGCATTGACCTTTGTCCAACAAAAGCCATTGTGGCACCCTATCAAGTTGATGCAAGACGGTGCATTTCTTACCTTACCATTGAACTTAAGCGCGAGTTTACAGATGAAGAAAAAAGCATGCTGGGCGAGTGGCTGTTTGGATGCGACATCTGCCAAGAAGTGTGCCCATGGACAAGATTCTCGAAAGTAACCGAGCTCGCTGAATTTGCACCAATTGAAGCGTTGCAATCTCTTTCTGAACGTGAGATATTGGAAATGACCAAGTCTACATTCAAGCGGCTCTTCGGTGAAACGCCTGTCTGGCGAACAGGACTGCGACGCTTGAAGCGCAACGCCAAAGCCGTGCAAGAAAACCTTAGCAGCGCAAAAATCTCGGAAAGTGAAAGACAAGCAGACTGAATAGTTATGCAAGAGTGGATAGAGCGCATCAATACAGAAGTGTTCTTTTTCGTCAATGCTTCCATGAAGCATGCCATCAACGATATTTGGCTGGGCTATAGCACGCACTTAGGAAATGGCTGGATACTTTTTCCGATTGCGGCACTGGTGCTGTTTGTGTATGAGCGCGCCACCTTTTGGAAAAATTTGAGCTACTTAGCATTGGCAGGGGTTATAGGCGGTTTTTTGCTCACACAAGCAAAGCTATTTTTTGATGCTCCACGACCGCTGGCAGTATATCACGACCAAATTCAAGCGGGGCTTATCCATATCAACGTGATGTTTGAGCCGCTGTACTCATACTCATTTCCCTCGGGGCATGCACAGACGGCATTTACAGTTGCTCATGCATTAGCATTGCAATGCACAAGACTAAGTTGGTGGGTGAAAGCTGGGCTCTATGGCTTAGCAGGAATTGTGGCGATTTCACGCATATATGTAGGCGCACACTTTCCTGTGGATGTGCTGGCAGGTGCAGGAATAGGAATTGCAACTTCACACGTGGCATGGTGGATATTTCGTGCCGTAGCAGATAGAAAAAGCATGCAAAAAGAAAATTTGTCAAGTGCTAACTCAAACGCATAGAAACAATGCTGGCGCGCATTCAAACCGTGTATCTTTTTTTGGCTGCCGTGTGCGCGGCGCTCAATATCGGTGTGGTGCCATTCTGGAAATATGAGTTTTCCAACCCCGATGCAGCGCCAATGATGCTGTATGGCTTCGGAAGTTTCGGCAAAGGTCTGTCAATGGGAATTCTCTTCTGGATTTTCAATGCAGGCATTGCTGTTGCGACACTCTTGCCACTGATTAACATTGCACTGTTTAATAACCGACGCTTGCAAGCCAAATTGGCACTGATTATAGCTGCAGTGGAAATCGTCGCTATTGCGTTTGGCACGGTGGCAGCACTGGCACTGCAAGCTAAACTGGGCTCAGACAGTGTGCGGCACGTGCCTCAACTCGGTTTCGTGTTGCTGGTGATTTCGCCGATTTTTGCGCTTTTAGCAAGGCGAGGAATTTTGAAAGATGAAGAAATCGCTACGGCTTACAAACGACTCTGAAAGGAAAGCTAAACAATGCTCATACTTTGGACACAAGGAGACCCAAACGGGATTGGTTCAGAAATTATTCTCAAAGCATTTGAGGCGCTAAAGCAGAGCGAGCATCAGTTTGTGGTGGTCGGCTCATACTGCATGATGAAATACTATGCAAAACATCTGGGCTTGAACGTGCCTATCAAGGAAATCACCGCGCTGCATGAAATCAGTCCAACAGCGGATTCAGAAGAGAGACAACTTTATGTGCTTAGTCTATCATGCAACATAAAAGCACGCGTGGGAGAAATTCAAGCGGATGCGGGAAACTTAGCCATGCAAGCCATCGAGACAGCGGCAACGCTGTGCCTGTTGCAAAAAGCCGATGCCATGGTAACCGCACCCATTCACAAGCAAGCGATTCAACTGGCAGGATACAAGTTTCAAGGACACACTGATTTTCTTGAGCATCTATCTCGCCCCTACGATAAAGCCGCAAAGGCGCAAATGATTTTGGTTGACCGCCCAAGCGCACTGCGCGTGGCGCTGGCGACCGTGCATGTTCCACTCAAGGAAGTTTCTGAAACCTTACGACGGTCGGATGCTCTAAGAACCAGCATAGAGGCGCTGTCCAAAGCCTTGATGAAGGATTTTGCCATTCCATCGCCATGCATTGCCGTGTTGGGGCTAAATCCACATGCGTCAGATGGTGGCGTGATTGGATGCGAAGAAATTGAGTGGATTCAGCCAGAGCTGGATAGGTTGAAAGAAACATTCAATGTTCATGGCGTCTTCGCGGCAGATGGATTTTTCGGCGCCAAACTCTACAAGCAGTTTGATGCGGTGCTGGCACTGTATCACGACCAAGGACTGATTCCATTCAAGATGCTGGCGTTTGAGACCGGCGTCAATGTAACGGCGGGATTGCCAATTGTGCGCACATCACCTGACCACGGCACAGCATTTGACATCGCTGGCAAAGGCATTGCCAATCCAAAGAGCTTCATTGAAGCCACTTTGCTGGCGTGTGAAATTGCTGCACAGCGCAAAAAATATCAGGTCTCATCTGGTGTAGAAGCATGATTGCTCTGCGTGACGTCTCATTGCGATTCGGCAATAAGTCAATCTTTGAGCGAGTGTCGTTAGAAATCGGACGCGGTGAATTTCTTTACGTCCTAGGCAAAAGCGGTGCAGGCAAAAGTTCGCTGCTCAAGTTGCTCTACATGGAAATTTTCCCTGATAGCGGGGAAGTGCAAGTCGGCGAGTTTAACTCACGCACCATTCGAAAGCATGAGATTCCATACTTGCGGCGCAACTTGGGCATCGTCTTCCAAGAATTTCGTCTCTTTGAAGACCGCACTGTGTATGAAAATGTGGCTTTTGTGCTGGAAGTAACCGGCACGCGTCGCAAAGACATTCCGAAAAAAGTAAGCGATGCCCTCTCTGAAGTTGGCTTATCGCAGAAGCGTAACGAGATGCCCCACACGCTCTCTGGCGGTGAGCAGCAGCGCGTTGCCATCGCACGAGCCATTGTGCGTGAGCCATATGTGCTCTTGGCAGATGAGCCCACAGGAAACTTAGACCCAGAAGTCTCGCTGGAAATCATGCAAATCCTAAAACGCATTAGCTTCAAGGGAATTACAACTATCGTGGTTACGCACGACTATCACATCGCTGAAAAACTGCCTGCCAAGACGCTCATGGTCAGGGATGGAAAAATTGAAGAAATCACGGCGCTGCCGAAAATTATCTAAGCCAAAGCACATCACTGACCGCGACCAGCAAAGATGACATAAATGGTGGCTAACAAAATCTTGAAGTCCATTGAAAGGCTCATATTCTCAACATAGAACAGGTCATATTTCATGCGCTCGAGCATCTCATCAAGATTTGAAGCATATCCGAATTTCACTTGTCCCCAACTGGTGATGCCCGGACGAACACGGTGCAAGCGCGCATAGTGAGGCGCAATCGCTTTCAGCTGCTCAACAAAGTAAGGGCGTTCAGGGCGGGGACCCACGATGGACATATCACCGATTAAAACATTCCAAAACTGCGGTAGCTCATCAAGGCGATACTTGCGCAAGAACTTGCCAAATGAAGTAATGCGTGCATCATCTTTCTGCGTAAGCATCGGCACACCGTTTTCTGCATCCTTGTGCATGGAGCGAAATTTGTAAATCGTAAAATGCCGCCCATGCCGACCGACACGAGTTTGGCAATAAATCGGTGAGGCTTTTGTGTCATACCACACAATGAAGGCAATGAGAATCAAAACTGGCGAGAGGAAAATCAGAGCAGAGAGCGAAAACACAATATCAAAAAGCCGCTTAAGGTTTTCAGCGAAGGGTGTCAGTGAAGGTGGAGAAAGTTCAATGAGCGGCGTGCCATAAATTTGCGTGGTGCGTGCCGCGCCCGAAAGAATATCATACATGTCGGGCAGAATTTTCAGGCTGATGTTTTTGCCTTCGCAGCGACCAATAACGCGCAGAAGGTCGTCATGCTTCGCTGATTGCATGGCAATAATCACTTCGGCAATGTTGTGCCGTGTAAGCAAATCTTCAAGGTCATCTAAGTCGCCAAGTGTGCGAGATGGAAGTGATGTAGCATGAGAGCACTCTTTGATGAACCCCACGACATCCAAACCAAGCGCAGGATGCTGGGCAATATCCGATGCAAGCGATAAGGCACGCTGACCAGTGCCGATGATAACCGCACGCCGGCGACCAATTCCTTTTTCCACAAGCAAGCGGCGCTGATAGCTGCGCTGAATCAAGCGACCGACGGGCATCACAGAGCAGAGCACCAGCCAATACAGTGCCGCACCGTAGCGCGACGAGTAGGTGCGAGGCATATCATCGGCATGAAATTCGGCAACATCGTCAGCAAAAATCAAAATGAAGAGAAGAAAAGTGCCGAAGGTGATGGCTTTCAGCACAGTTACGGCTTCCTCGTAGCGTGAGCTAAAACGCCAATCGCGATAAAGACCAAACAGCCAAAAGATAAGTATCCAGCCAACCGTCAGCGTGAGCATCGGCAAGACCAGCATGGGGGCTTGTTCGGTAAAAGCCACAAAATGAATAGAGTTGCGGATAGCATAGTAAAGCAAAAAGGCAAGGTTGAATGAGAAAAAGTCAATAGTTAGGGTCAGCAGGCGCTGTGTGGTTTCAGGCTTGAGCATAGGCTGTTTTGGTCGGAGTAACAGCACGGAAGTTCTTAGCCGCATAGTTCAACACTTCAACGCCGCGGCGCATTTGCCTCATGTATCTGAAGGCACGGCAAAGTGTATAGAGCGCAAAAATACACTTCTCTTGAAAGAACTCAATACTCTGCTGTAAAACGCAAGAACCCGAAACTAAACGGACGAGACAATCCAAGCGAAACTTGCTGTTCAACTTGATAGCTATAGCGTAACTCAAAGACATAATTTTTCAGCGGTTCATACCGTAGCGAGGCTGTAAAGATAAAGTCGTTAAAGCGCTCGCCATCAAGAAAAGGCGCAGCACGACGCAAGGGAATATCTGGACCATGTGTCAGACCAATATCGCCACCCACGTTCTTGACAAGGCGACCTTGCTCATCGTAGATGTTTTCGCCACGACGAATGCTGCGAAACTCAAAATTGAGACGCAAATTCTCAAGCACATTATACGACAAGCGCACATAGAGTTCATCCGCATTTGGACCAATAGGATTGCCAACGGGCAGACCGCTTGCTGTAAAGGCATTGCGCGGGTCAACATGCGAGTAAAAAAACGGGCGGATGTAAGTGTATTCCACAACAGCGGAAAAATTCTGAATCCAGAAGGCTTCATACCAAAACATGCCAACCTGAAAAGCATATTTATCCGTAACAAACTCATTTGGCGAAAAGAATTGAAACGAGAGCGCCTCATCCATCACAAACGTGCCTTGAAACTCCAGATTCTTAAAAAAGTGAGTTTGCACATCGACAAAAATGAGAGAATTGTCGCGGTCTTGTAGCACATCTTGTTCCAAAAACTTGTAGAAGACAATTGGATTGAGATAAGCAAGCTCCAAGCCCCTGCCTGAATAGACCATGACATCGCCAAAGGTGGCAGAAAACCAGTTCGGCACGCTGACTTTCAGTTTGTGCATGGCAAAGAACTTGGTAAAGCGCTCGTCACGATTGAAACTGAAATTGCCGACCGTAGAGACATGAACCATAGAGTAGTGAAAAATGCCGTAGTTGGCATTGATTTTGAAGAAATCAAACACAGGACCGGAGCCAGAGACGAGTAAGCGGTTGCCGTATCCGAACCCATAGCGAATGGGTTCGCGTCCAATTTGAAAGGCGAGATTGAGGTCAGCGGTGGGCTCGGTGTAGAAGCGCACATACCCTTCGCTGAGCGTATAGTTTGGAAATTCTTCGGGTTGGATATTGCCTTCGATGAGTTTGAAGTTGGTGCGCAAGTCTGGGCGAGCGGCAAGCACAAGGTCGCGGCTGCCTGGGTTCATGCCTTGCGTGAAAGAAAGCATGGTGCCAAGCTGACCAAAGAGCGTTACACGAAAACGAAATGCGGCATCATAAACAAATGCTGAAACATTTGGGCGTGGCTCAAGTCGCAAGACATTGTAACCGCCAAGCAAAAGCTCGGTGAAAACGCTGGTGCTATCGCGCTTGTAGAAGAAAAAATTCTTTTCCTTGTCAGAAAAAATTTCAGCGGCACGTTCATCAAAGGGACGGTCATACTGAATGAGGTTAGAAAAGGTCTCACTGTTTTGAAACGATTCATCGAAGGTGATTTGAAAGCGGCGCAGCAGCTTGCGCTCGGTATCGCTAAGCTCATTTTCCTTAGCGGCAATTTCGCGCAGGAGTCGGATAACTTCCAAGCGAGAGAGCGGCAAGTTGTCGTCATGAAAAAATGACGTGATTTTTTTGACGCGCATTTCCTTGAGGTATTCATAGATATCGACAGCGTGGAACGTGGCGTTGAGAGGAATGTTATCCTGCTGGGCATAGAGCAGGCGCGCCGCAAAGCAGAGCAATGTCAAAAGCAGAAAGCCAAGCAGTCGAGGCATGCGAAGTTGATAACGTTGCAAAAAGCTGGCAATCGCACCAAGTGATGCGTGCTTGAAGGAGGCTATGGTGAATCTTTGTAAATCTGAACAACGGGTTCGCCACGCTCGTTGATGTAAGCACGATACATGCCTTCGCTATTGAAAGGCATGGCAATATTTCCATGCTTATCGAGAATGATCATGCCACCGTCGCCACCGAGCTTGCCAATTTTCTCAATGACAAGTTTGCCGGCTTCTGCCGCCGAAAGTCCTTTGTAAGCCATCAGGGCGGAGACATCGAAAGCCGCAACAGTGCGAATAAAATACTCACCCCAACCTGTGGTGGAAACGGCACAGGTTGCATTGTTGGCGTAAGTGCCAGCACCGATGATAGGTGAATCGCCGACGCGACCGTAGCGCTTGTTCATCATGCCGCCTGTAGAAGTACCCGCTGCAAGATTGCCGAACTTATCGAGAGCTACGGCGCCAACCGTGCCTTTCTTATCAGGCTGACGCCCTTGCGAGGATTTCTCACGCTCTTTGGCGCGCTCGAGCCCTTTCTGGCGTTCTGGCGTGATGAAGTAAGTTTCGGGCACCAGCTCAAACCCTTGCGATTGGGCGAAGATTTCAGCGCCCTCGCCGACGAGCAAAACATGCGGCGATTTTTCCATCACGGCGCGTGCCAGCGAAATAGGGTTTTTAATGCGGTGCACAGCCGCCACTGCGCCAGCAGCAAGTGTCTTGCCGTCCATGATGGAGGCATCAAGTTCTGCTTTGCCGTCAGCGTTGAGCACAGCGCCTTTGCCCGCATTGAAGAGCGGAGAATCTTCTAAAATTTTAATTGCCGCTTCAACGGCGTCTAACCCGCTGCCGCCAGATTGAAGGATGCGGTATCCAGCCAGCACCGCTTCGGTAAGTTTTTCCCGATAAGCCTGCTCTTTTTCAGGCGACATATCTTGCTTGCGAATAACGCCAGCGCCGCCATGGATAGCAAAGGCAATTTTGCCCGTAGCAGGTGCTGAAGGCTGCGCTTGAACATGAAGGCTTATCATGGAAAAAACAAGTGTGCAAAAAAGAAAACGCATGGCAATACAAAAGTGTGTTGATTATCGAATGAAATGAGATTTCTGAACTACACGGACAACATCGCTGAATAAAGACTTATGAAATCACAAAAATAAGAAACCAGTGTAAAGCAAAAAGAGCAAGAGCAAAGCCACAAAGACGAGTACATTCTTACGACCAAACACACTGGCGCTCACAAAATAAGCTCGACCAGCGATTCAAAAATTCAAATGCAGGGTAAAACAAAATGACGACAATCATCATGCCAAGCACCGTAAGCAGATATGGATTGTCTTGACGAACCTATCGAGACTTGTAACCAGCGCGTTAATGGATGTGGTAACAAGGTCAGTGCAGAGCAGCGTGAGTGCAACATAACTCGGGAGTGGCGACAAGTGCGAGATGATTTTTGCTGATGCGTATCAAGGCTTGCAGGCATAGCAAAAAAGAGAAGCAATTTTCAGCTAAGCAAATAAAATATCAAAGCTTCTCTTCAAAAGAATAATGCAGCAATTATGATGACAGGAGCAACAAGCATGCTACACTTTGGGAACAGTGCGCTCAGAGCTGTTTTTGTTCAAGTCTGCAATGCCGTGACTGAGTGCCATGAGCTGCTGCAAAGTGCGAGTCATGCCCTCGACCGAGGCGTCAAGGAAAATAACATTGCCTTTACCATTTTCAGCAAAGTGCTTGATGGCTTCAGTCCACATTGAAAAAAGAATGAAAGAGGCGTCCAGATGTGCGTCTGCCATTTCCTTAGCAGCATTCTTCATGCCGCGTGCCACTTCTTCGCGGAAGAGCGCTACACCCTGACCGCGCAGCTGTGCCGCCTGTCGTTCCGCTTCGGCGGCAATTTTGATGGCATTGCCTTCTGCTTCGGCTTGCTTGGTTTTCGTAATAAGCAGGGCTTGACCTTCATTTTCTGCCGCCGCTTTAAGATTCTTTGAAGCTACCACTTGCGACATCGAGCGCATGATGGCTTCGTCAAACGTAATGTCATTAATTTGCAAATCAATTAAATGATACCCCCACGACTCCAGCGTCGGGTCAATTTGCTCTTTGACATAATGGACAATTTCAGAGCGTAGCCCAAGAATTTCAGCCTGACGCTTCTTAGCAACAAAACCGCGCACCGAACCCTCTACCGTGCGCACTAAGGCTTGCATAAAGTTCTGTTCATTGACAAACTTAAAAGCCACATTTTTGATAGTCTCTTCTTCTTGGTTAAGCACAGAATACACCAAGAGCGATTGGAAATTGACATTGGCTTGGTCTTCAGTGATGGCTTGAAATGTAAGTTCTACCGAGCGATTCTGAATGGAGATACGGGTCTCAATTTTTTCAAGAATAGGAATCCTAAAGTTCAGACCGGGGCGTAGCACACGCTTGTATTGCCCAAACTGGGTGATAACAGCCACGGTGCCTTGCTTAACCGTAACAAAGCATTGGGAGAGCACAAGCGCAATAATAACGAGAATGATAATAGCGGTCATAGTGAAGAACTCCTTTCTTTCTGAGTTGCAAGAGGCTAAGCAAGATAGAGAAAAACAAAGACCATGCAAAGGACGAAGTGAATCGTAGTATCAAGCCAAACAAGGCGATAGAGCCGCTGAATATGAGGTAAGACGAGCACCAGCGCCATGCGCCAAAACAGCTCACCGACGCAGCAAAAAAATAGAGGCAAACTGAGGCGATTCATGCGCTGGACTTGGGTGAAATCGCCAACCGTATAGCGACCAAAATCGCGTGTGATGCCGCAAAAGGGACAAGGCTGACCCGTGCGTGCCTGATACCAGCAGTGCGAAAGAGATGGAAAGACTTTGGTAAGCAGAGGCGATACAAACGGAAAAATCAAGGCATAGCCGCTCAGCACAAGCAGCACAAGGCTGACGACCCGATACGATTCCCCCAAAGCGTGAAGCCGAAAATGTGACATAAGAGAGCTATAGTAAGCGATTTGGTAAGCTCCTTGCCGATGGCTACAGCGGATGTAAAAACCCTCGTGCGGGACTAATCTAAGCCAACCTGATTTTTCTCTTTGACTTTGCCGTTTTCAAAAGTAATCACAACGAACCTGAAGCCATCGATTTTCCAAAATAAAGTGCCGTCTTGCGAGCTGGATTTAGTAATTTCCTCTGACATAGTAGTTTTACCCAAAATTGCTTCTACTTCAGCGAGCGACATGCCGGGCTGGATGCGGTTGTAATTAGCTTTCGTAACCTGTTCTGGCTCAAGCGCTGTTTGAATAGTTTGCAAAGTATCAATGCTTTTCTTGATGTCTTTGAACATTTCACTTGCGCTGCTATAGCCAGCTTCCTTAGCAACTTCTTCAAGTCCTCTACCAAGCAGCAAGGTCACAACGATAATCATGCCGATGGAAAGTGCATTGAGACCGGTGCCGACATATCCGAGGACAGGTGAAGCGGTGTTATCTCCTTTGGTACCATTTTTCTGAACAATCTCAGCAATGCCTAAGATAAGTCCAATGAGTGCAGGCAGAAGGGCAAACCAGCCGATACAAGGCACCCAAGCAACCAAAATGGTAATAATGCCAAGAACAAGTGATGCAACACCCATTTTTCTATTCTCTTTGGGTCTGAATTGATTAAAGCTTATAACAAGTTAAATGTTAATCGCTTCGCCGTATGCATCTGCAGCCGCTTCCTTAATAGCTTCAGAAAAAGTTGGATGAGCATGAACCGTGTGGTGAATCCACTCTGCGGTGGCCTCAAGTTTGCGTGCCAGACAGAGTGAAGCAATAAGTTCGGTGGCTTCGTAGCCAATGATGTGGGCGCCAAGCAGGTCGCCATATTTGGCATCAAAGATGAGCTTGACCATGCCTTCTGGGTGCCCAGCTGCAGTTGCTTTGCCAGAGGCTTTAAATGGAAATCTGCCAATTTTGATGTCGTAGCCCCGTTCTCGAGCTTGCTTTTCGGTCAATCCGACATGAGCCACAGAAGGCTGACAATAGGTGCATGCCGGAATTTCCAACGGGTCAAGCGGCTGAACGTTGAGTCCAGCGATGTGTTCGATACAACGAATGCCTTCTGCGGAAGCTTTGTGTGCCAATAGCATTCCGCCCGCCACATCGCCAATTGCATATACGCCCTCGACATTCGTGCGCCCGAACGCATCAACCTTGATAAACCCACGCTCAGTTTTAACACCAACCTCTTCCAGACCGATATTTTCGATATTGCCTACAAGACCAACGGCAACAAGGCAGTAGTCAGAAATCAGCTCTTTCTGTTTGCCGTTGCTATCTATGACCACCGTTTTGACTTTATCACCTTCGACGGTAGCGGATTCGACTTTGGCACTAGTCATAATGCTGATGCCTTGCTTTTTGAACTCACGCGTAAGCAGCGTGGAAATTTCCTCATCTTCATTAGGAAGAATTTGCGGCATGGCTTCAATGAGCGTAACGGCGGTGCCCACAGCATTGTAGAAGTAGGCAAACTCGACACCGATAGCGCCAGCGCCAATGATGGTAAGTGTCTCTGGCTTCTGAGGCAAAATCATGGCTTCGTAGCTGGTAATGATGCGCTTGCGATCGATAGGGACATTAGGAAGGGAACGAGCCTTAGCCCCAGTGGCAATAATGGTGTAGAGAGCACCCACTTTTTCTACGGTGCCATCTTCGGCTCTGATTTCAATGTTATGTGGGGAGCAAAGCCTGCCAAAACCTTTCTTGACAGTAATTTTGTTTTTCTTCATGAGGTAATCGACACCCTTTGCCATTTGTGCGGCTACATCGCGGCTGCGCTTGATGATTTGTGCAAAATCAATCTGCATGCTCTCGAGCTTGATGCCAAAGGTCTCAGCATGCTTGAGTGTCTGAATGATTTCAGCATTTTTCAGAAGTGATTTTGTGGGAATGCAACCCCAATTGAGGCATACACCGCCAAGCGTAGGTTCTTTTTCAATCACGCAGGTTTTATAGCCAAGCTGCGAGGCGCGAATAGCGGTCTCATAACCGCCCGGTCCAGAGCCGATGATGACAACATCAAAGTCATATGAGTGTGAGGGCTTATTGATGGCTTGCTTCGACATGGATAATCCTTTAGTTTAATTGAACAGAGTTGAGAAGGAGTTCGGAGTTTTATAGAGCTTTATAGTCACTGCAAAAACTTGTAGAAGATTGCAGGAAATCATAATGAGCCAGTGCAAATATACAACTTTTGGAGTAGAGTTTCGCTTAACGATGGCTTAAGCAAACAAAACATTTCTGTAGATGACAAAGTTGCACAGCACCAACCCCATGGTTCCAGAAATACCAGAAATTGCTATTGATGACTATACCTACGACCTGCCTGAAGAGCGCATAGCCAGCATGCCACTGGTCGAGCGTGACCAGAGCAAACTGATGGTTGTTGATGCAAAAACGGGAGCTATTTCTCATCACCGTTTTTACAACCTGCCTGAACTGTTGCCGCCACAGACGCTGCTAATACGCAACAACTCCAAGGTGATTGCAGCGCGCCTATCCCTAAGAAAACAAAGTGGCGGACGAGTAGAAGTGCTCTGCGCGCAACCACTTGAACCAAGTAACGAACTGCCTTCGGCATTGCTGGCAAGAGGAAGCACAAAGTGGAAATGTTTGCTGCATGGCAGAAATCTCAAACCGTTGATGTCGCTAAGCGCCAGCGTCGTCTACAACGCAAGTCCACTGCTGCTGAAAGCCACTTTGCTGGAAAAAGGTGCAGAGTCAACCGTATGCTTTGAATGGCAGCCCAAAGAACTCACTTTTTTAGAAGTGTTGGAAGCTGTCGGCAAAGTGCCTTTGCCACCGTATCTGAACCGTGAGCCAGATGAGCAGGATAAAATACGCTACCAGACAGTGTATGCTAAAAATGAAGGGTCAGTGGCGGCACCTACGGCGGGACTGCATTTTACACAAGCCATCTACGAACGCCTTCAGCAAAAGGGTGTAGATGTGCAAGAGCTCACACTACATGTAGGAATTGGCACATTTAAGCCCGTGCATGAGCGTGATGCACGCAAGCACGACATGCATGCTGAACAGATACATGTGCCCAAACAAACATTGCTATCGCTATACCAGCATCTGGTTCGCCAAGAGCCAGTAGTGGCGGTAGGCACCACCTCGCTGCGCGTGCTGGAGTCGCTGTATTGGTTTGGCGCAAAACTCTCACGCCAGCAAATGCCAGTCTGGCGTGCAAAAACCATGAATCTTGAACAGTGGGAAGCCTATTCATTATCGCAGGAGTCAGCTATATCACCAGTGCAGAGTCTGGAGACCGTGTTGAATTGGTTAGATAAGCATGGGCTTGAGTCTGTCAATGGCTCCACGCAGTTAATGATTGTGCCGGGGTATGATTACAAAGTATGTGATGGACTTATTACCAATTTTCATCAGCCGCGTAGCACCCTGATTTTGCTCGTGGCAGCATTTTTAGGCGGTGACCTATGGAAAAAAGTATATCATGAGGCTTTGCAAAACGACTATCGTTTTCTAAGTTACGGAGATGCATCGCTTCTGTGGCGAAGAAGCGCTCTTCCAAGTAAATCGGCTTAGCCTTAAGCCACAACTCCTAACAAGAAATGAGTTTGCCTCACGAATCTAGCAATATAGAACTGCTGAAAGCCACAAAACTGGCACTGCTGGGCGAAGTAACTGGCAGTATCTTGCATGAACTCAATCAGCCTCTGACGGCAATGAGTATCGATGCAGGCTACCTGAAAATGTTAGCCGAAAAGCCAGATGAACTCTCTGCCGAAATGCTTATTCAGGTTGGCGCAGATATTGAAGATGATATTCATCGCCTGCAGAAAATTACCCAGCATTTGCGCGCCTTTGCATATGAGCGGGAACAAACGCTGCATACGCATCTCAAAGTGGCGGTTGAAAATATCATGAGCTTGATTGGCGAGCAATTCCGCGCACGTGCCATTAAGTGGGAGTTCGAGTTCAAAGATGATTTGCCCAGTGTCGCTATTGATGCAATTGAACTGGAGTATATTCTGCTAAACATCTTTCTCAATGCACGCAAAGCTATTGATTTGCGCGAAAAGCTCTGCCCAGAAAAGCCATTTCAAAAAAGCCTGACGCTGAAAGCATGGCGTAATCAAGACCGTGTAATGGCACTGGTCAAAGACAATGGGCTGAACTTATCATACACCAATCTGCATCATCTTTGGCAACCCTTTTTCACGGTGCATGTAGCAAAGGAGCGGCAGTATTACAATCTCTTTCTCGTGGCACAGTTGCTGGAAAAAGTTGGAGGCAAGTGTCAGGTGCATCAGTATTTTAATGGCGAAGGCATGGGCAATGCCATAGAACTGACGCTGCCGGCATGGGACAAATGAGGCAAAACGATTGGAATGATGCGGCGAGCGACATCAAGGAGAACTGATGCGGCTAAAAAATCCTCTGCAAAAAAAGCACAAACCAACTCGGCAAAAAAAGCGCAGACTAAAAGTGCAAAAAAGCAAAGTGCACCCATAAAGCCAGAGCCTGAAAGAAATCCAGTCAAGATTCTATTGGTCGATGATGATAGGCGTATTCGCGAAAGCATTTCACGCGCGCTGACCTTAGCCAACTACCACGTCCTGACGGCAAAATGCGGGCAGGATGCCATTGCACTTTTTGAGAAAGAAAGACCGCAGATTATCCTGCTCGATATTCGCCTGCCTGACATTGATGGCTTTGAGGTTTTGAAGGAAATTCATGCCAGAGATGAATTCGCAGAAGTGCTATTTATTACAGGGCATGGCGACATGAACTTGGTCATCAGTGCCATGCGAGCAGGTGCATCAGACTTTATCCCAAAGCCGTTGCAGCTGGAGCATATCATTGAGGCGATTAACTCGGCAGAAAAACGGCTGAGAAAAAAGATGCAAAATGCTCAAGGGTTGTCCTTACGCGTGGCAACGCCAAAAAAAGTCGAAGTCAGGGCATTTGGCAATCTGTGGATGCGCCTTGGGGAAAAAGTCATTCTGCAGCGCGATTGGCTATCGCCAAAGACGCGCGATGTCTTCAAGCTCCTCTTGATTAACCATCGCAAACTGGCAAGGACGGAAGAATTCTACGAAGTGCTCTGGGCAGATACACGCCGAGAAAGTGCAGAAATTGGGCTCTACACGGCAATTTCATACATCCGAAGAATGTTTGAGCCAGAGTTGGCAACTGCAAAAGACTCTCGCTATGTGCTAAATCATAGTGGCGGGTATGAATTACGTTTGGGCAATACAGAGAACGACTACGACTACGATGTAGAGCGGTTTCTTAGTCTCTGTGCCCAAAGCCGACATGCTGGTAGCTTGGAGCCTCTGCGCACCGCTGTTGAGCTCTACACCGATGATTTTCTCAAAGATGATGTCACGCTGACTCCAGTAATTGAAGAGCGTGAGCGACTGCGCGATATGTACCTAAACGCACTCATTACGCTGGGACGCAACGATTTGGCAGTCGGACGCTTAGATGAAGCGCTCTACTACGGTCAGAAAATTACCAAAGCAGATTTGCTGTATGAGGCAGGATATGAGATTCAAATCCAAGCTTATCTCAAGCAGGGGTATGTAACAAAGGCAAAGCGCATCTTGGAAAACTGTCGAGAAATCTACCTTGAGGAACTAGGTGTGCCAGAACCGCAGCGCTTGACCGCACTCTTACTCCAAAGCATGTGAAGGTGAAAAAAATAAAGTCGCGCCCGTAAGCCGAATTCTGTTACCCTGACAAGGTCAGGGCGGCAGTCATTTCTCTATGCGACTTACCCGGAAGCTCCTGCCAAGGCAGATTGAGCTGGCTACTCTCTTTTCAGTGATTGGCATCACTGAAAAAGCTTCCCTACTTAGTCTTGCATCGGAGAGGTTTGCATAGCTTGCTTCATTACTGAAGCAACTGGTGGTCTCTTACACCACCTTTTCACCCTTACCCCGTACTGTGGTGTCAGCACGTGGCGGTATGCTTTCTGTTGCACTACTCTGTCGAGACAGAATTGCTTCTGCTCGCCCGAACTTGTGTTTCCCAAACGGAAACCTTGTTCGGCATCCTGCCATGCGATGTTCGGACTTTCCTCAGCGCAAGTAACCTTGCGCCGCGACTGCCACAGCGCGACTTCGCACAAAACTACGAAATCATGAAGAAAGGGGTTTCAAAGATACGAAAACGGATTAAAGCCTTTCTAAGGTTTAATGTAGAGCCACATCGTCGTTTTATTTGCGAACAGTAAATTCCACATGTTATGCATAGATTTCAGCGCTCTATTGAGATTAAAGCACCGATTGAGAAGGTGTTTCACTTTCACGACAATCCAGAAAACTTGCTTAGAATCACACCAAAGGATGTTAAGGTCGAGCTTTTAAAAGCCACTGCGCCGGGCAAGGGACAGCAAGTCAGTATTGTGGTAACACAGTTCGGTCTGTTCAAAAGTCGCTGGGATGTGGAAATTACTGAGTATGAGCCGCCGTATCGGATAGTGGATGTGGCGCATCGTAGCCCATTTGGCAAGTGGCGACAAGAACGACGCTTCGAAAAGCTAAGCGAAGGGCTGACCAAGATGACAGATTGCATTGACTACGAACTGCCTGCTGAAGCCTTCACTTATATTTTTGTAGGAAAGTTCATAGAAAGAGAGATTGAGAAGATGTTCAAATATCGTCAGGAGCAAACCAAAGCCTATATCGAAGAGCAAGAAGTAAAAGCAACATTTCAGAACTCAAAGGAAACAATTTCTTAGCACGAAGAAACTTGAAACATAAGCTGTAGAGAAGCTAAATTTCCATAAAAAACTCTACCGCATAAAAAGGCATGTCTGAATCGCTGGAAAGAGGGGGACTCACACCGCAAGAGTGGAAAGATCTGCAAGTGCAAATTGCAGAACTCTTTGATATTACCTTGCGCTATGCTGAAATTGTGGCAAAAGAAAGTGACAAAGTTTGGGACAAAGACCGCCCAAAGTTTGTCAAACCAAAAGACATGTCGGTCGATGAGGCGTTGGCAGAATATCAGAAACGCTTGAGAGAGTTTGAAGATGAACGCCAGAGAGCATACGAGAAAAACTACAACCGCATTAAAGCCGATAGCTTCGATCGTGTCGTAAAGATTGAAAAATACTTGGAACGGCTGGCAGCATCAGTTGGCGTAAATTTCTCCGTAGGACTTGACCGAAAAAGGTAACGCCCTAAAGCCGAAGAGCTGTAGCCAAGTGAATCGCTCTAACTTTGCTTCCAGCTCGACGCAAGCCATACTGCAACTGCAAAAGACAACCGGGATTGGCACTGACAACCAACTCTGCACCAGTCCGCTCGATCGCTTGAACTTTTTCGGCTAAAAGCTCCTCTGCAAAGTTAGGCTGCAGCAAGTTGTAGATGCCAGCACTGCCACAGCACTGTGGTGAATTGAGCTCGAGCACATTGCCAAACTTACGCCGAAGTAACTCACGTGGCTCCTCACGAAGTTTCTGTCCATGCTCTAAATGACAAGCATCTTGGTAGGTTACCTTCTTGGTAAGCCTATTCGGCTGAAAATTGCGAGCAAGTAGAATTTGCGATAAATCTTTCACGCGTTTTGAGAAAGCCAATGCCTGAGCATGTTCAGGCTCGTCAGGTGAAAAAAGGTCAGGATAGTGCTTCATCATTGCCCCACAGCCAGCAGAGTTAACCGCAATCCATTCGGAACCAGCAAAAGCATGAAGATTTCTGCGTGCCAATGCTTTAGCTTCTTTGAGAAACCCATTGTGCGCATGAAGGGCACCGCAGCAATACTGTGCTTTAGGCACAACCACACGCAACCCAACACTTTCGAGCAACGCAACGGAATCGTGATGCACATCAGCAAAAGCCGTGTTCATGATACAGCCCGAAAGAAATAGCACACTTTCACCAGAAGAAGGGGTAGGATTTTCATAGGTCTCATCAAAAAATTGTGGCGAGAAGCGAGGCGCAAGCATATACATGCGACGCAGGGGTTTAGGCAGCAGTCGTTCTAATGGCAAACGTTGAGAAAAGGCAATCAGTCGCGAGGCTTGCTTAAAGCGTTTGGGATTCATGAAAAGATGTCGCATCGCCAGCGAGAGCAAGCGCAAAGACCACGAAGAACGCAAAGACGGCGCCTGCACAACCAGCGTTTTAGCGGACTCAAAAATCTTCTCATACTCAACTCCAGCTGGACATGCTGTCTGACAAGCTAAACACCCCAGACAAGTATTAATAGAATCGGCAATATCGGCGAGATGTTCAGGTGCGGAAAGCCTGCCTTCAAACAAGGCACGTGTCAGCTGAATACGTCCGCGCGGTGAGTAGCGCTCAAGCTTGGTAAGGCTATAGGTTGGACAGTGCGGCAAGCAAAACCCGCATTGCATGCAGTTGAGGAGCATCTCATCGGTGATGAGTGGCAAGGTTGGTACTGGCGAAGCACTCTGTGGAGAAGCGCTCGGCGGTGTAGCAGGTGGTGCAGCAAATGGCAACTGCGATGGCGTAACCGAATCGGCGGAAGATGCAGAGTTTGGATTTGACATAATCAAAGCTTTTCTAAGATGAACTGTGTCATTAACTGATGCAAGTGAAAACGTGCAGGTCCGCGAATGCCGTGATACTGTTCAGGATAGAACATGGTGTAAAATAGCTTGCCAGACTCTTGGAGTTTCTTGGCGAAGGTGGCAGAGTTCTGGAAATGCACATTGTCGTCCAGTGTGCCATGAATGAGTAGAAAATGCCCTTTAAGTTTGTCGGCATAAGTGAGCGGCGCAGAAATTTCATATCCTTTGGGATTGCGTTGTGGGGTATCCATGTAGCGTTCGGTGTAGATGGTGTCGTAGAATTTCCAGTGCGTGACAGGTGCGCCAGCAATGCCTAATTTGAAGACTTGTTCGCCTTGCGCATTGCCATAGGTCATACACATTGATGCCATGTAGCCACCGTAGCTCCAGCCGTAGATGCCAATGCGACTCCTATCCACAAAAGGCAGAGAGGCAAGAAACTTTGCACCTGCAACTTGGTCTTCGGTCTCAAGGATACCAAGCTGCTTGTAAGTCTGTTTCTTAAAGGCGGCGCCACGAAAGCCCGTGCCACGATTATCTACACTAAAGACTAAATAGCCCTGCTGCGAAAGGTAATGATACCAAAGGCTCACACTGCCCCAGAGGTTGCGCACGGTCTGCGAGCCGGGACCGCCATAGACATGCATCAGCACAGGATACTTTTTGGTCGAATCAAAGTTGGCGGGCAAAAGTAGCCATGCGTTGAGGGAAATGCCACTGGGATTCTGAAACGTCAGAAATTGCACTTTGCCCATCGCATAATCGGAGAGAGTTTTTTCCAAAGCGGCATTGTTTTCTAACTCACGCACCAAAGACCCATCTTTTTTGCGCAAATAAAACTTCGGAGGCGTGCTCACATTTGAGTAAGTGTGATAGTAAAGCGACCCGTCTGGTGAAAAAGTTGCACTATGCGTGCCGGGTTCGCTGGTCAGCTTCTTCAAATCGGAGCCATCAAACTTGACTGAATAGAGATGACGTTCTAAGGGACTTTCTTTAGCAGAAGTGAAATAAAGTGTCTGCTGAGGCTCATCGACATACACCAGAGCATCGTCATCGAACTCGCCTTTGGTTAATTGGGCTTTGAGTGAGCCATCATAGCCGTAGAGGTAAAAGTGCTGATAGCCATCACGGTCAGAACTCCAGATGAAGCCATCTGAAAGAAATCGGTAGGCATCATTTTCTACTTCAATCCAAGCATCGCTGCGCTCGGTGAGAATCAAGCGAGATTGTTTTTGCTCAATGTCGTAGAAGAAAAGCTCCAGCTGATTTTGCTGGCGGTTCAAACGCTGGTAGGCAAGGCGCTTGGCATCGGGTAGCCAATCTATGCGAGGAATGTAGATATCAGGATTATCTCCTAAATCAATGAAGGTGGGTTGGGGACGACGAGTATCGACGCTGACAACCCCAATTTTGACGCGTGAATTTTTATCCCCAGCTTTTGGGTAGCGATACTCAAGAAATGAAAGGTAGAGCGAATCATACTTTGCAATTTTGAATGCTGGTACTTGACTTTGGTCAAGTTGCCAGAACGCAATGTGTTTGGAATCAGGCGACCACTGCCAGCCATCAATGATGGAAAACTCTTCTTCATACACCCAATCAAAAACTCCATTGAGAATGTTTGCATTGCCGTCGCGTGTTAGCTGGGTTTCCTTGCCTGACGCAATGTCATAGACGAAAAGGTTTTTATCGCGCACATAGCCGACCTTTTTGCCATCGGGCGAAAGTTTGACGATTTCATATTCGCCTTTCGTGCTGGAGAGTTTGCGAACGAGTTTAGTTTTGCAGTTGTAGAGATAGACATCGCCGCCGGTTTTGAGTCGCCGTGCAGGCAAAGCGCCAGTCAGCAAAATGTGTTCTTTGTCGCGGCTGATTTCAAAATGGGCAAAGTCTATGGGTCTGCCGAAGAATTTGAGGTCTTCGCCGCGAGCAAGGATTTCTTTTTCGCCAGTTAGCGCATGGATGAGAACAATTTGAATAGTCTTGGTGGCGTCGTCAGTTTCAAGGGCGGCATATCGCTGGTCACTAAACCAGTTGAAGCCTTCAACAAAACGCGGCAGAAATTTGCGCGATTTGAAAATTTCTTCAAGTGAGAAATTTTTTTGCTGGGCAAACGACTCAACACTTACCCAGAGAAAGAGGCAAGCAAGAAGAAGACGACTCATGGTGTGGATGATGAGTTTTTTGAAGTTGTTTGAAGCAAGCTCTTCCATTCTTGTTCAGAAAGATACGTTTTTATGGAGGAGGGCAGAGCAACTTTTTGAACGAGCATTTCACGCTCGGCGTGTGAAGGATGCGTAGAAAGCACTTGAGGAATTTCAAAACTGCTACTGCCTAAGCGTTTGAGAAGTTTCGGTAAGGCGTGGGTATCGAGCCCGGCGATTTGCAAGGTTTCAAGGGCGAACTGGTCGGCTTCAAGTTCTTCTTGGCGGCTGTAAGAGAGTTCAAGCAAGTTAGAGCTTTGACTGAGCAAAATACCTGAAAGGCTTTGTGTATCGCCAAGGAGAATCGAGAGCATAGCAGCAAAGAGCACATTGCGCAAGAGCCGCTTCGAGCCATGCCGAAGAACGACATGCCCGGCTTCGTGCGCAAGCAGTCCGAAAAGTTCGCTCTCAGTGTGAATTGAGTCCAAAATCCCGCGATAGACCACGATGTAGCCGCCCGGCAAAGCAAATGCGTTTTTAATGGTTCGATTTTCTACAATCGTGATTTGAAGATGCAGCGAGGTATCCTGTCGCCAGCTTGAGATAAGGTTGGCACATTTTTGCAGGACGGCTTGTGTTGCCGAGTCCTTGCAGACGCGCTCGGTGTAGAGGGCTTGTGCCAAGGCAGATTCGCCAAGGGCACGCTCGAGCTGAGGCGGAATGCGTGCTGCACCCCACGAAACCAGCGCTTGAAGCCCAAGCGTGAAGAACAAAATCCCCACGGCGATAAGCACGCCAAAGAGGATAAGTACGCCAGCGTAAGAGGGAGTTTTGAACGAGCGGCTGGGCGCAAAAAAGCCATAGCGTTCAAGTGCTGCAATGCCAGATGGGTCAGAGAGCATCACAACACTGCCACCGAGTACATCAGCCGTGATTTTGACAAATGCCGTATTGGGCTGTTCAGAGATGTGAAAAGAGCCTACGGGAAGCTCAAGCTGGAGCTGATTGCCAAAAAGCGCAAGACCTGCAGCCGTGATGCGTATCGAAATACTTTCTGGAAGTGCCGCTTGAGGGCGAAAAAGTTGTGCAGAACCCTGCCAGTCTGAATAAGCTTGCATCTCCTGCGAAAAGATTGAAGTGCATCTTAAAAACGCATGGCAAGCCTGTAAAATTTTTTAGCATACATGCGGGCAGGAAAATAGGCGATAATAAGAATGCTCTGACTGCGGTAACTTTAAGTGCCCAATATCCAAGCCAATTACAGACCATGTATTGGTGCTGACATTAAAGCGCACGACCACACTAGTTGGAGCCGGCAATGACGCACCGGGATTAGGTGGAGAAAAATTCCCGCCGATGAAAACATCCTGACCTGAAGACGCAATAGCATAGACCTCGTTGTTAATGCTACTGGTAGAACTAAACACAGACCATGCATTGGTTGTGAGGCTATAGCGTGCAATGTAGCTTGCCATGACTGGGGAAGTAGCCCCTAAGTTCGCTTTGGTAAAAAAGCCACCAACGAAGAGATACTCGCCCAGCACGGCAATTGCATTGACGGCACCATTGACTCCATTACCCGGCGCCGTGCCCAAGGTTGACCAAGTGTTTCGGACTGTATTGAATCGTGCAATGTAATTTGCTGCCATAGGAGAACCTGCGTTGACTTGTGTGAATTCACCGCCGATGAAGACATCTTCGCCTGAGACGGCAATCGTATAGACAGCAGGTTGGGATGCTCCACTGACGCCGCTACCGGAGCCTAAGTTCGACCATTGATTTGTCTTGGTGTGAAACCGAACAATGCCAGTTGCCTTGAGCGAGGTGCGACCTGTAACTTGAGTAAAATCACCACCGATGAAAAGGTCTTCGCCTAAGGTTGCAAGTGCATACACCACGCCGTTGACCCCAGACGAGCCCAAAGCACTCCACGCATTAGTCTGCGTGTCGAAGACAGCAACATGGTTTGCAGATATGGGAGATGCGCCTGCATTCGCTTGTGTGAAGTCACCGCCGACAAAAACAAAATGATTGAATGCAGTGATAGCATAGACGCGCCCATTGACACCATTGCCTGCACCTGAACCGAGCGCCGACCATGTGTTCGTGCGGATATCGAAGCGGGCAATGTTACTAACCGATATAGGAGAGGCAGAACCAGCATCAGCTTGGGTGAATTCGCCGCCAACGAAGAGAGAATTACCTAAGATGGCAATCGAACGGACTTCGCCATTTAGTCCATTGCCTGACCCCAGAGCAGACCAAGTGTTTGTGGGCGCATGAAAGCGCGCAATGTAGTGTGCAGATACGCTGGACGAGCTATTAACAAGTGTAAAATTGCCGCCGACATACCAATTCCCAGCGCCATCGGTTGCAATGGCGTAAATGATGCCGTTACCGCCGTCTGGCGATAAAAAAGTAGGCAAAGAAGAAACGGGCAGCGTTAGCGCTGGATGCGTCGAGGCATGAGGACAGCTTGGTGCGTCATCATTCGCGAGGTGAGTGCAATATGAGGCGGTGGCGTCATGTAGCGGGTATGGGTCAAGCGATTGTGCTGTGGCAACGCTGAGTGAGAGAAGCAGAAATGCAAGGAGCGTAGAATAACTTATCATAGTCATAGTTAATTTGGTTGAGTTAAATGTGCTAAGTCAGGTTGAGCGGCTTTACCTGTCAAGCTATGCAGGGTGCTAGTGCATCACTGCGCAGCCTCTTGTGCGATTGCAGAAAAGTTAAAAAGTCTATGCAATTAAGCAAAGTAACTAAGCCACGACGCTAAAAGCCATGTAGAGGTAGCGATTGACTTTAGGACACAATTTTGTATAAATTTTTGAATGATTGCACTAACCTTAACTTGACGGCATAGAGGTATGCAGCAAAAGAAACCGAATCTTATTTTCTTGACAGGATTTAGCACGGCTGGTAAATCCACGATTGGACCTATCCTTGCCAGTTCGTTAGGCTATAGCTTTATTGACATTGACGAAGCGATTATGGAAAAAGAAAAAAAGTCGGTCGTGGAAATTTTTAGTGAGAAAGGAGAAGCCTACTTTCGGCAGTTGGAGTATGAAATTTTGCAGCAATGTGCGCAGGCAGAAAATTTGGTAGTTGCTTTAGGTGGGGGGACACTAGAGAACGACAAAAGTTTTCAGATTGTCAAAGACTCGGGTACGCTCATTTACTTGAAGTCGGAAGTAGATACTTTGACGAAGCGTTTGGCAAACAAAGACGACCGACCGTTAATGAAAGCTGAAAATGGAGAGCGGCTGTCGGCGGAAGATTTGCATCGGCGTGTGAAGCAGTTGTTGATGAGTCGAGAGGAGCGCTATCAAAGCCATGCCGTGATTTCTATTGCAACAGACCAAAACCCAATTGGAAAAACAGTAGAAATGCTGACGCGCCAAGTAGAGCAATATCAAAAAGAGCAATTACGCCTATCTGAAAAGTAGAAACGGGTGGCAATGATGAAGCCCGCTTTCAAATGAGTAAAGTCATCTTCACACATGCACTTGCCGACGATTTGGAGGCATACTGCCTAAGACAGGCTTTGCCGAAAAAGTTGGTGCTCTGTGTAGACAAATACATTGATACGCACTTTGGTGCAGCACTGAGTTTGGAGTTAAGAAAAAAAAATTTTACTGCGCACAAAAGTGTCATTCCAGCTAGCGAGCGCAGCAAGTCGCTTGCCATGGCAAACAAACTCTATGGAGAATGGCTGACAGCTGGAGTAGATAGAAGCCATGTTGTTGTAGCGATTGGAGGTGGTGTCGTAGGGGACTTAGCAGGCTTTGTGGCAGCAAGCTATATGCGTGGCTTACGCCTCATCCACGTACCGACAACACTCTTAGCTATGGTAGATTCTGCAATTGGCGGTAAGGTTGCCGTCAATCATCATGCTGGGAAAAATCTAATTGGGTTTTTCTATGATGCTGAACTGACGCTCATCGATACTGCTTTTTTGCGCTCACTGCCTGAGCGTGACATGCACTCGGGATTGGCAGAAGTGCTCAAATACGCACTTATCGGAGATGAAAAATTTCTCACATTTTTGGAAAGGCATTTTGAAGACATTCTTGCACAGCGACCGCCTCTGCTGACCGCCATCAAAAAAAGTGTAGCGGCTAAATTGCGCATTGTCAGGCAAGATTTTAGAGAGACAAAAGGACTGCGTGCAACACTCAACTTTGGACACACCTTTGCGCATGCCCTAGAAAAACTGGCGCATTACAAATACCTCCGCCATGGTGAAGCTGTGCTGTGGGGTATGCTGTGTGCCTCGGCACTTTCGTGGCGCGTAGGAAAAATCACGGCTGAAGACTTAAAGCGTATTGCGCAAATGGTGGTGCGCTTCAAAATAAAAGAGCGTATCGCAAAAGCTTACTTCCTTGAGTGCAAGGAAGCAGAAATTATAAACGCCATGCAAGCCGATAAGAAAAAACAAGATGGAAAATTGCGCTTTGTCTTACTGGAAAAAATTGGTCAAGCAGCTTTGTCGGATGAGCAGATAGAGATGCACAAGGTCTGTCAGGCGATTAAAGATGCAAAAGCGCTGTGGAAACATGCAGGTAACGCATAGAGAAAACCGAATGCACTGAGGTATGTCAAGCTCACAGAAAGACACACCAATAAAAATCGTGGGGCGCTGGTTTTACCGCATTGTGCTGACGCTAATTATCATCCAAATCGTATTAGCGCTGGGGGCGTGGGCAAAAAGCTGTTTCTATTTCTGACAGTTGTAGCAGAAGCCACACGACCCCCTGACACTAAATTGATACTCAAGCGCGCAGCAATGAGCGAGCAATCACAATGCGTTGAACTTCTGAAGTGCCTTCGTAGATTTCAGTGATTTTTGCGTCACGCAAGTAGCGCTCGACTTCATACTCCTGCACATAGCCATATCCCCCGTGAATTTGCACTGCCTCAAGAGCGGCTTTGACTGCAATTTTCGATGCATAGAGTTTAGCCATAGCCGACTGTGCAGAGTGAGGTAGATGCTGGTCTTTACGCCATGCCGCTTCGTAGGTGAGCATTCTTGCAGCTTCAAGCTCGGTAGCCATATCTGCCAGTTTCATCTGAATAGCTTGATGCTCAATCAGGAATTTGCCAAAAGAGCGACGCTCCTTAGCATACTTGATAGAGCGTTCTAGCGAAGCAGCAGCAATGCCTAAAGCTTGCGCAGCAATGCCAATTCGACCGCCATCAAGCGTTTTCATAGCAATCTTGAACCCTTCACCTTCAGGACCGAGCAAATTTTCAAGTGGGATGCGGCAGTCTGTAAAGCCCAGAGAACAGGTATCCGATGAGCGAATACCGAGTTTTTTTTCTTTCTTGAGAATTTCAAAACCGGGTGTGTCGCGCTCGACCAAAAAGGCTGAAATGCCATGCGAGCCTTTGGATTTATCCGTTACAGCAAAAACAAGATACAGTTCAGATGTGGTGCCGTTAGTAATCCAGTTTTTGGTGCCATTGAGAACCCACGAATTACCGTCGCGGACGGCTGTAGTGGTTTGTGCTGTGGCGTCCGAGCCAGCGTTGGGTTCAGATAGACAGAAGGCGCCAATATAGAGCTTGCCATTATGCTGACCGCGTGCCAAGGGGCGCAAATACTTTTCTTTCTGTTCTGGGGTGCCGTATTCGTTGATAGCCCAGCAAACAAGGGAATTATTGACCGACATAATCACGCCGACAGAGGCATCGGCTTTAGAAATTTCTTCCATCGCCAAAACATAGCTTAGCGTGTCCATGCCAGCGCCATCGTATTCCACTGGGGCAAGCATGCCCAAGAAGCCAAGCTCGCCGAGTTTCCTGACAATCTCATATGGAAATTCTGATGTCTCATCGCGCTCAATGGCGTCAGTGATTTCCGTGCGCGCAAAGTCGCGAGCAGTCTGCTGAATCATGAGCTGCTCTTCGGTAAATGCAAATTTCATAGCTGGCTTAAGTTGAGTTGAAAGAAAACACACCGAATTTAATCGATTTGCGCAAAAGTTACCTAATGCCAGTTTCAAAATAGTGGTGCATGCAAAAAGAAAAGAACGAATTTGTGCGGGAAACACTTATATTCTTCTGCCAACAATATGAGTAACTAAACGAATTTAAGTTATGGAATTTCCACGCTGCGACTTATACCCAGCCGAGGCGGGCTTCTACTGCCAGTGCATTGGATGCCCTGTAATTTCCAATGTGCAACCGGGCTGCGTGCTAACCGAGAAGGAAACAGGTATTTACGAGTTTATTGGTCCGACGCCACACGGCGGCGTCAAAGCCATCTTGGTTTTCACAAATGACGAAGGTGAAATTGTTCCAAAGCCTGATGCAAAACATGTAGAGATTCGTGAGCTCAGTGCAAAGGGTGAAACGGTGCAGGTGATGTTTGGTGTAGCAGACCCTCAAGGCTTTTATGAATAGCCTTTACCGTCTGTTTATCAGGTTTTGCAACAAAAGGAGAATAACATATGAACAGTAGTATCGCTGATGGGACTGCTATCACTGACCTAAGCATCATCGGCGGGGGACCGACGGGTATTTTTGCGGCTTTTCAGTGCGGCATGAACGACCTGACTTGCCGCATCATTGACAGTATGCCAGAACTGGGTGGGCAATTGACAGCGCTCTATCCAGAAAAGTACATCTACGACGTAGCAGGCTTTCCACAAATTATTGCCAGCGATTTGGTCGGACAGCTCTGGGAACAAGCGGCACAATTTTCGCCAGAAGTGCGGCTCGGTGAACAGGTAATAGATGTACAAAAACAGCACGATGGCACATTCAAACTGAAAACCCATGTTGGCAACTGCTACCACAGTCGCGCCGTCTTGATTGCCGCAGGGTTAGGAGCATTTTCCCCACGAAAACTTGACCAACTGGGCGACGTCTCGCACTTGGAAGAGAAGTGCATTTTTTATGCTGTCAAGAAAGTTGACACATTCAGGGACAAACATGTCGTCATCGTCGGTGGCGGCGATTCCGCATTAGATTGGACCATGGGTCTAATAGATGTTGCCAAAAGTGTAACACTGGTGCACCGCATGTCAACATTTCAGGGGCATGCAAAAACGGTGGCAGATGTGATGGAAGCCCAAGAGGCTGGCAAGGTCAAAGTCTACCTGCGTGCAGAAGTGAAGGCAATTGAAACCCAAGGTGAAACCCTACGCCGAGTGGTAGTAGAATCCAAGCCCGATATACTCTACTTAGAAGCCGACTGCCTACTGCCACTTATCGGGTTTAAATCCGATTTGGGACCAATCAAAAACTGGGGACTGAAGTTAGACGGAAACACTATTGTCGTCGATAGCAGCACAATGCAGACCTCTGTGGCAGGTATCTATGCGGCAGGCGACATTGCAAGCTACCCGGGCAAACTTAAACTGATTCAAACTGGGCTAAGTGATGCCGCCATGGCAGTGCGTTACAGCCTCAACTACATTCGCCCAGGTGAGAAAATCAAACACCAGTTCAGTTCCATCAAAATGGCGGCTAGAAAGTGAACGCCAAATGAAGTAGATGTGGTATAACTCGAAAGTAAAATTCACAAGCTATGTCTGCTGCGCTAAAGAGTTGGCTAAGTTGTGTTGCCATTACAGTGGCAGTAGTGAGCATTCATGCCTGCCAGCGTTCAGAGTTAGCAAGAACACAAACTGAACTTCAACCTCGAACTCAAAGTTTGCAAATGATGGAAGACCTGATTTATCAAAAAAGTGACCCGAAACCAAGTCCCGAGCTGTTGCCAGAAGATGTCGTCAAAATTCAGCTCAACGCCTTGAAGCATAACGATGAGAAAAACCATGGCATTGCAATTGCATATCGCTTTGCGTCTCCTGAAAATCGTCTGCACACAGGACCGCTGGAAAGATTTATAAGAATGCTTCACAACCCGCTCTATGCGCCGATGCTGAACTACGACACAGAGGAACTCGGTGCGATGAAAAAAGATGAACAACGTGCCGAACAAAAAGTGATGCTGATTGATAAGAACGGCAGGGCATACACCTACTTATTTTTGCTTTCAAAACAGCAGGAAGGAGACTACCAAGGTTGCTGGATGACCGATGGAGTGATAAATCTGACAGCAGAACGTCAGAAAGAGATGGCGCGTCAGCAAGAAAGGCAACAGCTGAAGATGACCGCCGCAGAAAAGCAGGTGATCTTGGATTCACTTTTTGAACAGCTGAAAGCCGCTGAAAGTGAAGATGCAGCTGCCTTTATTGAAAATCTGATTTGGGAGCTATGGTTGATAAGCGAGCAAGAGGAAGTCAATGCGTTAATGGCGAAGGGAATTGAAGAGATGAGCAGGGGCAATTACGCCCGTGCTGTACAAGCATTTTCGGCAATAACCGAGCTGTCACCAGATTTCCCAGAAGGGTGGAACAAGCGCGCAACTGCCTACTACCTCAAGGGCGATTTTGCTGCTTCAATGAGAGATATTCAACGCACGCTGGCCTTGGAGCCGCGCCATTTTGGTGCCCTTACCGGCTTGGGGTTAATTTACACAGCATTAGGCAATGAACTAGCCGCCCTGAAAGCCTATGAAAGCGTTCTGAGCATTCATCCCAAGCAAAAAGGCTTGCAAAAGTATGTTGAGGAACTGCGCCGCAAACTCGGCTTCAGACAAATGTAAGAGCTAAACAAGACTGCCACACTGACCGAGCAAAAAGACATCTCATCTCCGCATCATGCCAGAGCAGATTGTCAGAGTAGGGTTAATTCAGCACAAGGCGAGTGCAGAGCCTGAAGAAAATCTGGCACGTGCCATCAAAGGCATTCGCGAAGCTGCCGCCTGTGGTGCAAATGTAGTTTGTACGCAAGAACTCTTCACCACACTCTACTTCTGCCAAAGTGAAGACTATAATGCCTTTCGGTTTGCAGAACCAATTCCCGGCAAGACCACTGACCGACTGGCAGCACTCGCAAAAGAACTCGGTATCGTCATTATTGCCGCCTTGTTTGAGAAACGTGCACAAGGACTCTATCACAATACCGCCGCTGTCATCGACGCCGATGGCACCTATTTGGGCAAATACCGCAAAATGCACATTCCCGATGACCCCGGATTCTATGAGAAATTCTACTTTACGCCCGGCGACTTGGGGTTCAAAGTCTTCAAAACAAAGTTTGCAACCCTTGGTGTCTTGATTTGCTGGGACCAGTGGTACCCAGAAGCGGCACGGCTGACCGCCATGCAAGGGGCACAAATTCTGTTCTATCCTACTGCTATTGGCTGGGCGACCACTGAAAACGATATGGCAGTGCGTGCTGCACAGTATCAAGCATGGGAAATGATTCAGCGGGGACACGCTATCGCAAATGGCGTCTATGTGGCAGTGGTAAATCGTGTTGGTCTAGAGTATGCACCGAATAACCCAAAAGAAGGACTGGAATTTTGGGGACAGAGTTTTGTGGCAAACCCATTCGGTATCCAGCTGGCAAAGGGCTCAAGTCATGAAGAAGAGGTAATTGTTGCCGACTGCGACCTGTCACAAATAGACTACTACCGACAACATTGGCCTTTTATGCGAGACCGCCGCATTGATGCCTACCATGCTATTACCAAGCGCTTCTTGGATAGCGAAGCATAGGAGAATTTTCAGCACAAAAAGTTATATTGAGAAAATTTCAGAAATGCAAGGATAAGCACAAGTGCAACAAAATCCTTCGGACTCATGCACGTTACAACTTCATGACAATAAGCAGAAATGCTCAAAGACAACGGTTTCAAATCAAGCCTAATAGATCTCCTCTAACTAACCAAAGCAAACTAAGGTATGAAGAAACAGGCTACTTTTACTTTATTTCTGCTGCTTATAATCATGACACTATCTGCTCACGCGCAAGTTCCGGGCTTGCCGCAGCTGCTTACCATTGAAGGCGGTATCGGCGGCGGGTTTTCAAGTGGCGGGCAGGACCTGGCGCTGGTGCGAAGTGGCACTTTGAATTTCAGTGATTTTGTCAGAAATGCGCCACTTAGCGGAGCAAATCTATCGGGCAAACTTAAGATTATGCCACCACTGATTCCACTGCGATTCGTGGGATTTTTCAATTTTAACTTGCTTTCAACCAATACCAACACTTCAGAGAGCATTTCTGTTGGCGGAACAACCATCCCACTCAATATCAATCCGTTTGCGCCTTCAGGCAGTCGTGTCAACACGCTGAATGCAGGGGTAGGCTTGGAGTTTTCGCCGCTACCGCTGCCCATCGTCACGCCATACATTGGCGTAGATTTCGGCATCTACAGCATCACGCCGGAAGGAAAGTCGTCGTATTCGCGCTACGGTCTGGGCGCAGGAGCTGGCATTGAATTTTCACCACCATTTATTCCTGTTTCATTTGATATTGAAGCCAAATATCGCTTAGCGAATTTGATAGGCAGAGAAAATGTTACACTGACCAACGCAATCGCGCAAGAAAATTCATTCAACTATCTACAAGTCTCCTTGCTGCTGATGTTCAAACTGCTTTAGTGCACTTCGCCTGAGAGCATGCTCACAATGTAGTAGTGAGGGAGGCTATTAGCTTTAGCAAGTGCTGCACCTCTCACAGCGAAAAATCACTCCTTGCGGCATGGCTTTCCTTTTCTGTTGCTAAAGCATGTTGCTAAAGCAACAAAAGAAGGAAGAATAAACTTACAGTCGGAGTGTGCAGCGAAGAAACTCTGTAGAAACTCTGTATGTAGTGAGCTTGTGTTAGACAGCATTTGGGTTACTTTAACTAACTTAACCAAACTGGTCGAGACATGAAAAGACTGACCATCTTATTTCTGCTGCTGAGCATGATAGATGTAGCTGATGCACAAATTCCCGGCTTATCGCAACTGCTCTCGATTGAGGGTAGTATCGGCGGTAGTTTCTTGAATGGTGGAAAGGACTTGGCACTTGTGCGGGAAGGCGAAAGAGGGTGTAGAAATTTTTTCGGAAGTATGCCACTAAGTGGAGCAAATGTGGCTGGCAAACTCAAAATTAAACCGCTGTTATTGCCATTACGAGCCGTAGGATTTGTCAACTTCGGCTTGCTTTCAACCAGCACCAACACTTCAGAGAGCGTTTCTGTTGGCGGAACCACCGCTCCGCTCAATATCAATCCGTTTGTACCTACAGGCGATCGTGTTAGCGCACTGAATGCAGGGTTGGGTGTAGAGTTCTCACTATTGCCACTGCCTGTCGTTACACCTTACATCGGTGTAGATTTTGGCATCTATAGCATCACGCCTGAAAACAAAAAAGCATATTCACGCTACGGTCTGGGCGCAGGAGTTGGCATTGAGTTTTCGCCACCATCTTCGTCAGTTTCATTTGATATTGAAGCCAAATATCGCTTAGCGAATTTGGTTGGAAGAGAGAATATTGCACTAAGTAATGCAATTGCGCAGGAGGATGCGTTCAATTATTGGCAGATTTCGTTGCTGCTGGCGTTCAAACTGCTTTAACTTTAGTATATTTGCAGCCTGTAGAGTAATCCATAAAGCAAGCTTTAGCTAAGATGAGAGTGGTAAGTCTAGTTTGGGTGTGCATGCTGCTGGCGCGCGCAGCACTAGCTCAATTTGAGGGCGTCATAGAGACGAAAATCACATCTTTGAGCAGCAGCGGTCAGTCTGAAATGACAGCGACAGCAACTAACTCCATAAAAGGTACATCGACACTGATAGAGACGATAACCAATGCAGGCGGAGTAACAGTGAAACAAGCCATGCTAATGCGTGGTCAGGAACCTAATAAGGTCTATATGCTGGATAGGGAAAACAAAACCTATACTGAAATGGACGTCTCTGGCATGATGGAGAGCGCAAGACAGCAACAGGAAGAAAATGAAGTCTATGAAGTCAAGAAAATCGGTAATGAAAAAATTCAGGGCTATAACTGTGTGCATGTACAGGTGAAAATGAAAAAAAGTAATGTGACCATGGACATGTGGACGACGAAAGAAGTGGCCTTGGATTGGGGCACTTACAGCAGAATGCAGCAAAATAATCCTGCGCTACGTGACAACAATTTTTTGGCGGCCTTACGCAAAGAAAATGCGGATGGCATAGCGCTAAAGGCCGTCATAGAGGGACCTGGTGACAGAGGAACAAAGACCGTTATGGAGGTAACAAAAATTGAGAAAAAATCCTTGCCAGCCTCGCTCTTTGAGATTCCGAAAGATTACAAAAAGTCGGCAGGAATGTTTGGCATTCCGGGAATGCAAGACCTGATGAAGCAAATGCAGAGGAAGCAAAAGGGAGACAATTAAGTTTTACAGAGTTTCGGAAAGAGTATAGGCAATGCCTCCACTGTTGCCTATTGCTAATGCTATCAACCTAACCTTAGCTAACCTGTAATTCTCGTGGCAGAAAAAATCACGCCTCGCAGTCAAGATTACTCGCAATGGTATATTGATATTGTCCTCAACGCCAAATTAGCTGACTACAGCGATGTGCGCGGTTGCATGATTATTCGCCCAAATGGTTATGCCATCTGGGAGAAAATGCAAGCTGCCTTGGATAAGATGTTCAAAGACACAGGTCATGTTAATGCATACTTCCCGTTGTTTATTCCAGAAAGCTACATGAAAAAGGAAGCGGAGCACATTGAAGGGTTTGCGCCAGAGTGTGCGGTGGTAACCCATGGGGGTGGCGAAGAGCTGAAAGAAAAACTCTATGTGCGTCCGACTTCAGAGACTATCATCTGGTCAACCTACGCCAGATGGATACAATCTTATCGTGATTTGCCAATTCTTATCAATCAGTGGGCGAATGTGGTGCGATGGGAGCTGCGCACGCGGCTGTTTTTGCGCACCGCTGAATTTCTCTGGCAAGAAGGGCATACAGCACATGCCACAGAGGCAGAAGCCATGGCAGAGGTCTTGCAAATGATTGAAATCTATCGTCGCTTTGCTGAAGAGTTTATGGCTATGCCTGTAATTGTGGGCAAAAAGACAGAATCGGAAAAGTTTGCTGGCGCCGTAGAAACCTACTGCATTGAAGCTATGATGCAAGACGGCAAAGCTTTGCAAGCTGGCACATCGCATCACTTGGGACAAAATTTTGCTAAGGCATTTGGCTGTCGCTATCAGACGAAGGAAGGGAAGTTGGAATATGTATGGGCGACAAGTTGGGGGGTATCCACAAGACTAATCGGTGCACTTGTGATGGCGCACTCTGATGACAAAGGACTGGTTTTGCCACCAAAGCTGGCATCACGACAAGTAGTGATTGTGCCTATCTTCAAAGGCGATAAGGCTGACATCATGCAGGAGGCCACGCGCCTACAGGCTTTGCTGCGCAAAAAAGGAATCACAGCGTTCATTGATGATAGTGAGCAAAATACACCCGGCTGGAAGTTTGCAGAATACGAACTGCAAGGCATTCCGCTACGTGTGGAGCTGGGACCGAAAGATGTTGCCGCAAAGCAATGCGTAGTGGTGCGGCGCGACACAGGCGAAAAGCTTACATTTCGACTCGATGAACAAATTGAACTGCGTATTCTCGAACTGCTTGATGCCATGCAGCAAAATCTCTTCGAACGTGCCAAAGCCTTCCGAGACGCTAACATCAAAGAAGTAAAAGACTACGAGGAGTTTAAGGCGCAAGTGGAAAAAGGATTTGCGATTGCCCACTGGGATGGCACGCGTGAGACAGAAGCCAAAATCAAGGAAGAGACCAAAGCTACCATTCGCTGCATCCCGACACAAGAAGAATTCCTAAACAAGTACGACATGCACGCCGAAGGAAAGTGCATCTACTCTGGTAAGCCCTCTAAGCAGAAAGTAGTCTTTGCAAAAGCCTACTAAGCAGTCTTGAAAAATGAATGCGTTGGTTTTGCGGCACTGTTCTGCACTTGTCTTTTGTCATTTCGGGTGAGAGTGAGGAGTCCAGCGTGGATACTTCACTTCAAACGCTGTGAGGAATCCATACCGACACTCAATCGGAGCGGTGTGCCTATGTTCGACGAGAGTGGAAGGGTAAGCGATTGAGCCAGCACTCACAAAGATGATGCAGTGCAAAAAGCAGAGCTAACCCCACTGAACTGCCAAGCAGAATAGTGCCCCAGATTTCAAAGCGGAAATTCTCAATCTCGTAGAAGATTTTGATAGCATTGATAGGAAAGAAACTCCATGATGTGTGAGTAAGAAATGCATAAAGCAGCAAGGTAATTACACTTGACCATACAAAAAGTGCTAGCTTTTGTGCATTAGCGCGCATGGAAAGATAGATGAAATTTCCTAAGCACATGATTACCAAGGCAGAAGTCATCGCCATTTGTTCTTCATAAAGCGTGGGCGCAAGCAAAAGTTGTGTCAGATACTGCGAAAGATAACTTGCTGTGGCAAAAGCAACAAGCGAGACAGCGATAAAAGAAAATAGCTCAATGAAAAATGCTCGTGGTGGCGCAGTGCGCGTGTTAAACGCAGTAATGAAGTACACTGGCATTGCTACACCAAGCAAACTGAGCAAGCCAGAGCGGCGCGGCGTAAGCGGAAAGAGTGCACCGCAAAGCATGGTCAAAATTTCCAAAAGTAGCACAATCAAATTCTTGGTCAGGTAAAGTTGAGCAATAGAGAGCACTGTGTTCAGAATCAATCTGCCTTGCTCAAAGATTTTGGGAAGTAGTGAGAATTTATTTTTGAGTAAGACGATGTCTGCAATTTCTTTCGTGATGCTACTGCCTTCTTCCATAGCAATACCAAGCGTGGATTCTTTGACAGCGGGCACATCGTTGACGCCATCGCCAATCATTGCCGTGCGCCGGTGCCGATTAAGCTCGCGAATAATGCGCTGCTTATGTTCAGGTGAAAGACGTGCAAAGACACGTTTGTCTTGCACACATTGAGCGAATGTTGCGGCATCGAGCGTATCAATTTCAGCGCCAGTGATGACATCGGCTTTGGTGATTTTCCAGCCAATGTCGTTCAAGGTGGCTTGAACAGAGTCAGCAGAGTCGCCAGAGAGAATTTTTACCTCAATGTTGTGGTCGGCAAAGAGCTTCAAGGCATCAGGGGCATCGGGACGAACTGCGCCACTGAGAGAAATCAATGCAAGCGGTTTAAGCTTGAGCTGGCTGTCGCGAAGCCTATTCAGCTGTGCAAGTTCGGAGAGCGGCGTGGCATCACTAAGGCGTGCAAACAGCAAGTTGCGATAACCGCGTAGGTTTTTTTCTTCAAGAATGTGATTGAGAACACGCTGATTAGGCTCGTCTAAGAAAGGCAAAAGTAGTTCGTATGCACCCAGTAGAAGCGAAAATTCGCCTAAGTCAGTTTTGAGCTGAAGTGCAGAGAACTTGCGTGATGAATTGAAAGGCAGTTCAGCCACAACACTGGCTTGAAAGCGAGGCAAGTGTCGCAGGGCAAGAATTGTGGCGTTAGAGTCGGAGCAAGCATGTACAAACGTGCCCAAAAGCTGTTGAATGTCAGATTCAGAGATGCCATTTTCAAACGCATAAAAAGCATGGAGAGAGAGATGACTTTCGGTAAGCGTACCTGTCTTGTCTAAACAAACCACATCAATTGTCGAGAAAGATTCAATTGCGTTGAGCTTTTGAACGACGGCGCCAAGTTTCATCACCCGATAGACGCCAGCAGCAAAAACAACAGTGGTAAAAAAGACAAGCCCTTCAGGCAAGAGCGTGATGACCACCGTAGCAATGCGGCGAATGAATTCCAAATCGGAAAGACTCCCTGAACGAGCACGCATTAGAATTTCAACAAACGCCAATCCCAAGGCAATCACAAACGACCAAACAAAAATTTTATCAATCTTTTTTTGAAGCGGTGTGCTGACAAACTTATACTCACGCGCCAGTGCCGTAATGCGTGAGGCATAAGAGCTGCTGCCGACCCGTTCAGCCACATAGTATCCCATGCCAGCCACACAATAGCTACCAGAAAAAAGCTGTGTGCCTGCAGGCTTTTCAATCGTGAGCGATTCCCCAGTCAGCAACGACTCATCCATTTCTAAGCCAGACGAGAAAAGCACACGACCATCGACAACGGCATATTCGCCACGATGAATTTTAAGCACATCGCCTTCAACAATATCTGACGGGTCAATGACGATTTCTTTTCCATCACGCACAGCAGTAACCTGACGCGAAAGCAGAAGACGAGTGTTTTCTAAAATGGTGCGCGTACGAAACTCTTGCACAATTGCAATTGCAGTGTTGGAGACTACAACGGTAATAATACCAATGCTATCGAGCAAAAGCCGTGTGTCCTTTGACCAGATAAAGACGCTGAACAGGAAAGCAATGATGGCGAAATTGATAAGGTTGAAGACTGTGAGTGTATTTTCGAGGAAAATTTCGCGAGTGCTTTTAGCATGCGAAGAGCGTGAGAAATTGATGCGACCTTCACGCCGCCTTTCTTGAACTTCTGCTTCTGATAAGCCGCTTACGGGCGGTGGCATAGTCTTTTCAATTCTGCGGATTGAAGAAAATTACACTGCAGGGATAAGTTGTGCATCGAATTTTACAATTTGGAAACAGATTTTTCCCTATCTTTCTACTGCACAAACAAAAACCATAATGACAACAATTCTCTCTGCGCTGCTCTGGCTTTTGGTCTTCATCGTAACATACCGATTTCTTCGCTTTATTACCACACCACTTTTTGTTAAGCTGGGAATCTACACCTATCACTCACGCATGCTTTTTACCGTGCCGATTTGGAAAAAGAAACGGGAAATGCATTTGGGCACGTCGTACGATTTCTTCCGCACGAATATTGTAGGCTCACGAAGAATGTTAGCCTCGCTTTCACAAGGGTTGCTGGCACTGTGTGAAGCTGTAGAACAGGGCAAGTATCCGAAAGATTTACTGCTGCGCGGCACAACATACTACTTAAGTGATAGCACACTTCGACGATTTGGTTTTCACACTCGACCGCTACGCCTCATAGAAGCAATTTTTTTCAGTCTCAACTACCTTGAGCTATGCATCTTGCTAAGCCTAAGCAAGCGTCGTCTAACCTTTGTCAATACCAACTCGGTGAGAATTGCGTATTGCCGCGCTGAAGAACTATTGCGCCACAAAGAAATGTGCCGCAAATACGCTAACATGCTCCTTAGAGAAACAAGCGCAGATGAAGCGCAGAACAAATCCACATCAATGCTCTTGCCAGTTCAGCCAAGCGCGTCGGACTCTCTGGCAGCATGATTTATTCCACATCAAGCAGCTCAATATCAAAAATCAAGGCACTGTTTGGCGGAATCTCGCCAACGGGCTGGTTGCCATAGCCCAAGTGCGGCGGAATTTCAAGTCGCCGCTTGCCACCGACACGCATCCCCTTCAGACCCTCATCCCAGCCAGCAATCACCATGCCCTGACCTAAAACAAATTCAAAGGGTTGGCGACCAGGCAAGCGCGATGAATCAAAAACTTTGCCATTGGTCAGCATACCTGTGTAGTGAACGGTTAGCTTTTTGCCAGGTTCAGCTACCGCACCTGTGCCAACCACCTCATCAATGATATTCAATGTCTCAATTTTCTTGCCACCGCATTGAAGCGAAGCAAGAGCAAAAAAGATGAAAAGCACACGTAAAAAAAGAGCCATATTGCCATGCAAAGTTAGAGTTTGCGAAGAACAGTGCCGAATAAATCGAAGGGTTCAGCGTCAGTAATTTCAACCTCATAAAAATCTCCAACTCGGAGTTCATGCATGGGAAAACCTGCTTTTGCAGATACGATGATGACTTCATTATCTACTTCTGGGGCGTCGAACGATGTGCGTCCATAAACGGCGCCATGCTCAATGCGGTCAATCAGTACAGGTAAGGTCTGACCGATAAGCGCCTCATTTTTGGCAAGGGAAATTTTTTCTTGCAAAGCCATAGCAGTTTGCACACGTCGCTGTTTTTCGGCTGACGGCACACGGTCAGGAAGTGCAGAAGCGGCAGTATGTTCTTCATGCGAGTAAGCAAAACAGCCCAGACGGTCAAACTTGAATTGCTCAATGAATTCAAGGGCTTCTTCAAAGATTTCAGGGGTTTCATTAGGGTACCCAAAAATGAATGTGGTTCGCAGCCGAATCCCTGGCACAGCATCACGAATGTCGTTGAGCAGTGCAATTAGCCCACGCTTTGTAATGCCGCGCCGCATAGACTTGAGCACTTCATCATTGATGTGCTGAATCGGGATATCGAGATACTTGCAAATGTTTTCTCGCTCACGAATGACGGGCAGAATGTCTTTCGGAAATTTGGCAGGATAGGCATAAAGCAAACGAATCCATGTAAATCCAATGTCAGACAGACGCTGGAGCAACTCTGCTAACTTGCGCTCACCGTAGAGGTCAAGTCCGTAGTAGGTCAGGTCTTGTGCGATGAGAATGAGTTCCTTGACACCACGCTGGTAGAGCTGTGTAGCTTCATCAATCAGGGCGGGCATAGGCTTGGATTGATACTTGCCGCGCATGAGTGGAATGGCACAAAACGAGCAAGGGTTGTCGCAACCTTCGGAAATTTTTAGGTAGGCAAAGTGTGAGGGTGTCGAAAGAAGGCGCTCGCCCAAAAGTTCGGTTTTGAGATGACCGCCAAGCTCATGCAAAATCTGCGAAAGCGTATTGCCAGCAAAGTCCAAGACGCCAAAGTAGGCATCCACATCGGGAATTTCTTGCTCCAGTTCAGAGCGATACCGCTCGGAAAGGCAACCCATCACCAGAAGTTTTTTGAGCTTACCAGATTTTTTAAGCTCCAAGCCATCCAAAATAGCATCAATAGATTCCTGCTTTGCCTCTTCAATAAAGCCACAAGTGTTGATGATAAGCACATCCGCTTGATTGGCATGCGCAGCAATGACAAAATTGTTGGCGCGTGCCTGAGCTAAAAGTACTTCGGAGTCGACCGTATTTTTGGAGCAGCCTAAGGTCAGAACATGAAGTTTTGGCAGTTTTGCTTTCATCTGTGTAGACCAATCAAAGTTAAGCGGGGCGAAGATAGGAAAAGATTCGCCAATCAGGGAAATGCTTAGTGGTGCGGCAGGGTATGGATTCCTTACTTTGCTTGGAATGATACAGCCCTGTACTGCTAAACAAAGTGAAAAAAGTCCCTGTTGCACTTCCTGCAACAGGGGACCCCTTTAACCTTCAACCAACTATGCGCCAGAAAGCGAGACCAGGAGGAAAAACAAACTCTGCGGCTTTAGGCTGTAGCAGTTGTATTAGGAGACGATGTGCGAGGCTCCGACACAGAAACCGCATCAGAGCTTACCGCAGCTTGAGCAGCTTTACGACGAGCCTCTTCCTCTGCTTTGCGCCGCGCTAATTCTGCTTCCAGCTTCTCGCCAGTCATGGGCACAAATTTGCCATTGACAAACTCCAAAGGAATTTTCCGCAGTGCTTCATCAAGGGCTTTGAGCTTTTCTTCTTCCTGCTTTTTGCGCTCAGCAAGCTCTTCTTTGGAAAGTCCAACAATATTGTCGCTATACATTGCGCTGAGCGGTTCAATGCGAATATTGTCTCGCTGAAATTTGTAGGACGCAAATTTGTAGAAAATGAACACAAGAATGAAGAAGATAGGCAGAGCAAAGGCGTAGATATAAAGCCAAGACATTGAAGTAGGCATAAGCAAGTTCTCCTTCAATTTATATTCAAAGAAAGCTATTGAGCCACAGCTCAAAGCGAATATCTGCTTCATGGCAAGAATTGGCAATCGTATTTTTGTGTCATTGCGCGGCTTCAAAAGACGATTTGGACGCTTCGATGCGTAAAAGAAAGCACATAAAGCACATCAAGCGCGCAATTCTTGAGTCTGCAAATTTCTCGTCAAAACTTTACAGGCATGCCAACACCAAAACATTCTGCAAAGAAAGAAGATGAGGGCGCAGAAGCGCCAGTGAAGGTGAATCATCGCAAAAAGGACTTGCAAACCTTAGCCAAAGAGACGCTGTGCTTAGAAGCTGAGGCACTCCAGCAAATTGCCCAGCGCTTGGATTCTACGTTTGAAAAAGCAGTAAAACTAATTGCCTCACTCAAAGGCAAGCTCATCGTCTCGGGAATGGGCAAATCTGGAATTATTGCACAAAAAATTGCGGCAACTTTAGCTTCCACAGGTACACCCGCCGTCTTTATGCATCCGTCTGAGGCGGCTCATGGCGATTTGGGCATGATTCAAAAAGGTGATGGCGCATTGTTTCTTTCCAAAAGTGGGGCAACGCAGGAGCTTAATGTCATCGTGCCGGTTTTCAGACGCATGCGCGTGCCAATTGTTGCCATGGTGGGGAACATGCGTTCCAATTTAGCTATGCACGCTGATGTGGTCTTGGACATTAGTGTCAGTCGCGAAGCCGACCCCTTCGATCTTGCACCAACTGCCTCAACAACAGCAATGCTTGCAATGGGAGATGCTCTAGCAGTATGCTTGATGCAGCTAAAGAATTTTTCACCTGAACGGTTTGCAGAATTTCATCCCAGCGGAGCGCTGGGCAAACGACTGACCATGCGCGTCTCTGAGATTATGGCAAGAGACGAGCGATTACCGCTGGTCAAAGAAAATGCTTCACTCAAAGAAGTGATTGTAGAGATGACTGCCAAACGCTTTGGTGCAGCCATCGTGGTTAATCAAGCAAATAAACTGGTGGGCATTTTCACCGATGGCGACCTGCGACGCCTAATGCTATCAAATGCACATCTGGATGGATTGACTGCAAAAGACATCATGAGTAAAAACCCCAAGTTCACAACGCCAGAGACAATGGCAAAAGACTGCCTTGAAGAAATGGAGCGCTACCGTATCACGCAGTTGCCAGTATGCGATAAATCTGGCAGAGCGATTGGATTGGTGCATTTGCACGACTTGGTTTCGCTGGGCTTGTAGTGCACTCAAACCTGACGCCTGCAAATGCACCCAACACAGAGCAGCATGCTGAAAAGATTAGCGCTTGGCAAGCTCTCTTTCCACAGCTTGTGTAATCTCGGCACTAAGCGGTGCAACATGGCTTTTGAAGCGCGCCACAACCTTTCCTTCACGGGAGATGAGAAACTTCTCAAAGTTCCAACTGACTTCACCCGGTGGATTGGTGTGGCTGGTCAGATAGGCATAAAGCGGATGTTTTTTCTCACCCTTTGTGGGAATTTTCTCAAAGAGGTCGAAGGTAACGCCGTAAGTGGTCGTGCAAAACTTTTTGATGTCTGCATTGCTACCCGGTTCTTGACCACCGTAATCATTGGAAGGAAAAGCCAAGATGGCAAATCCATCTTTGCGATATTTTTGGTAGAGCTTCTCTAAGTCGGCATATTGAGGCGTATAGCCACATTGAGAAGCGACATTGACAATCAGAACAACCTTGCCTTTGTAATCGGAAAGAGATTTTTCTTTGCCATCAATGGTTCTGACAGTAAAGTCATAAATCGATGAAGCAGATGAGGAAAAAAGCACTGTCAAAAGCATGAAAGAGATGTAGCGCATACTCAAGGAAATTTGTTTATGGTTAATTGAGAATAGAGTATTACATGGTTTTACACTTTGCGCCTTGCTTTATTCGGCTTTAACCACTTGGGCTTTTCGAATTGAGCCGTTGTACAGCAAGCCGCGGCGAATCACCTTAAGAACCGTACCCGGCTCGTAATTCGTTTTGAGAATAGCACCAGCTTTTTCGTGTTTTTCGTGGTCAAAGAGCGATTGCTTTTGCTTGATTTCAATTTCCTGAACTCCAAAAATGTTCATGAGGGCTCTAAGATACTCTTGAATGCTATCAGGCGTGTTAAGGGGAGCATCAGGCTCAGCTTGAAAGAGTGCGTCAATTTTGTCAATGTGTGGGATAAGCGACTTTTGGATAAATGTTTTAAGAGGCAGTTCTACATCGAGCAAAGCCAACTCAGTAAGAAACTCATCAAGCAAGAAAAGTAGCTTTTGAACAAGGTCAGCCTGCGGAATTGGAGCAGTCTGGGACCAACGCTGTTGATACGAAGAAATCAGAGCCTGTGCCCGCCGAGCCATCTCGCTCTGGAAGGCAGGTGTGGCACGCTCGACGCCAAGTTTTTTTTCGAGCGCAACAAGGCGCAAAAGCAAGGTCTCAATTGTTTTTGGATTGAAGTTGGTGCTACTGCTATCGGCTTGTTGGAGCACTTCTTGGTAGAAGGGCTTGTTGAGTTTGGATTCTAAGTGCTTGACTTTGGCGTCAAGTTTAGAGAGTTGCTCGCGTTTTTTGCGCAAATTGCTGGCGGAAATGATAGCAAGGTAGATAACGACGATGAGCGAGAGAAACGACAAGAGAAATGCCCACGTTGCGCGCTCTTCAGCTTTTTGAATTTGAAGAAGTTCTTCAGAAGAAAGGCTTGCTTGTGGAGCGGCAGAGGTTGTGGCAAAAAGCGATTCAAGGGTGGAGCGGCGAATGAGATTTAGCACATCTTGACTTTTGAGCAGTCGGTCTTTGTAGTCAAGCAAGGTAGAGCGTTCTTGCCATTCGCCTGCAACAAAATTGTAAAGTGCCATGGCTTCGGCACTGTTGGCGTCTTTGAGAGGAGCAGGATTGAGCTCTGCGGCATCGGCGTCAAAGACCAGAGTGCGGTCAGGAATGCCAAATGCACTAAGATTGACCTGCTTGAGAATGTGAGTACCACTAAGGAGCGTTTCAAAGAGGTCTTTGTATTGTGCAGGTGTAGAGAGTTTGCGCTTATCGAACTCGGTGAAAAAAGGAAGCAATCGCTCCTCGAAAGCTTGAACAATTTCACTGGCAGTGGGAAAGGCGCCAGCGATGGGTTTGGTGCTTCCAAGATAGATAAATTTGGTTTTGGGTTGATAGCGCAATTGAAGTTCAGGTGAGCGCTGGCGAGTGTTCAAAATAAAAAGTGTCAGACCGTCTTCAGGGTTAAGCAGATTTTGTCGCTTGATGTAGAAACAAACTGTTTGAGGTTGGGTCTGTGTCCAAATCGTTGATGTGCCAAGCAAAAGCAGTGCAAGAAGCAAGCCGAGATAAATGCGCATGGGCTTCTGTGAATGGTTGTACAGTGATGTTATTTTTGGGTTAAAACCTGCAAAGCAACAAAATTATGCAAATTTCAAACTGTTTTGCGCCGAAAAGATAAAAAAATCCGTCATACTTTTATGCCTGCTGAATTCCAGCGTGCACCACTATTGCCAGAAGAAGATGCCATACTCGATGCGCTGCATTTTCTGCTCTCGTTTGAAGAATTGCAGGCAGAAACGGGTTTAGAGAAAAATCAACTGCAAGTGTGTTTGCGTCGCTTGATTGAAAGCGGGGATGTGCAGGTATGGGCATGGGTGCCAGACAAGAACGATTATCAAGCCATTGAAGAAGTGCCAGAGCAACTGGAACAGTATCACTTCTTGGCTACAAAGGAAGGTTTATTTCGTCATCACTCTGCATAAGAGCATGTCGCAATCAAGTTCAGGGATTCGCCTAAGGGTGGCGGCTTTAGGTATCGAAGATGGAAAGGTACTACTGGTCAAGCATCGTCGCTTTTTGAGTGGAATAGACTTGCCAGACGAGTCATGGATTTTGCCAGGTGGGGCAGTGCAAGTGGGGGAAACATTAGAAGAAGCGGTGCGCCGAGAAGTCAGAGAAGAAACTGGTTTGTTGTGCGAAGTGGGCGACATGATTTTTGTCAAGGAGTTGATTTATCCATATCGCAAAGAGTCGCAGAGTACGACAACACTGCATGTACTGTCGCTGTGTTTTGTAGTAGAGATTATTGGGGGCACGCTGCACACAGGCAAAGATCCAGAATTAGCTGACGATGAACAGCTAATTGTAGAAGCGGCATGGCTGCCTATAGAGATGTTGCACAACTATCCTATTTACCCGCCTTCCTTAGCAACATTTATTCAGGCAGAGGCATCAGCAGGGTTTAAGACATGTCGGGCGCGTTACTTCAGAAGTGAAGACTGAAGCAAAGTGGAGAGAAAAACAGGCATTTAGTATGGAGATTTGCTGCGAAAAGTATATCTTCGATATGCTCGACGAGCTTTAACCTACATTTGGGGTGCGGCTGAGCTTCTCATCAAGGGTGCTATCACAAGGTAACCAAATAACCTGCTATTCTCGCAAAATGCGAAAGATTGACCCAACGAATATCCCAATTTTTGAAGGTCTATCGCCAGAAGAAGTGGAGCGAATTGTCAAGTATGCATTTATCAAAAGTTTTGAACCCGGCTATGTGCTCTTTCGCGAGAATCTGATTGTAGGACAGATAATGTATGTGATTTTGTCTGGCAAAGTGGATTTGGCTAAAAAAAATGCCGCAGGTGAAGATGTAGTGTTTCTAACACTAGGTCCTGGGGCTTTGCTGGGCGAGATGTCGCTCTTTGAGCAACAAAAGCGTTCAGCTTCAGCAATTGTGCGAGAGTATTCAGAATTGCTGGTGATGCCAAAGTATAATTTTGACAGAATGTTGCAAAGTCAGCCAAATGAGGCGGTCAAAATTCTGCTCAATTTCATCAAGATTCTTTCACAACGCCTGCGCGATACGACCAACAAAATGATTCAAGCGCAAAGCGAAGCAGAAGAAGCTCATATGCGGTCGCAAGCCCCGGCTGTTTCTGCATCGTCGGCGCCAGCGCGTATACCGATGCCCGGCGTGAATGTTCCACCTCCGCCAGTAACACCCGATAAGTTAGCCATCAAAGCTAATGATCAAAGTGGTAGCGAGATGTATGTGCTAACTGCTGAAGAAATTGCAAGCGGTAATCTGATGCAAATCATTGAGGAAAAGCGTCGTCAAGGCCTGATGACCGATAGCAATGTGCGTATGCTAATGATTCGTGATCTGGTCAATTACTACCTGCAGTTGCCGCTTGAAGAACTTCAGCTCAAAGTTAGAGAAATGGAATTGCGATATCGCAACCGCCCTAAGTGATGAGCAGATAAAAATGTTTGCCGTATAATGTTAGAGAGCAAATTGTCAAAGAGTTCAATGGGGAAAATAAGCCATGACACATTCGACCGCCTCTGAAAGTAAGCTATCGGCGATAGCAACACCGCGTCACAAAGTGACGGTGCATTTCTACAACAGCCCAGGTGAAGAACGCATCATTGAGGTCGATGAAGGCACCACCATTTTAGAAGCCTGCATGGAAAATGCAATTCGCTTGCAGCATAATTGTGGCGGAGTGTGTGCCTGCTCGACCTGTCATGTCATTATTGAGGAAGGGATGGAAAATCTATCGGAAATGACAGATGAGGAAGAAGAACAACTCGATGAGGCTGTGGGACTGACACTCAAATCGCGTCTGGGTTGCCAGTGCCGCATCTATGGTGACATTACAGTGTTTATTCCCGACCAATCTATCTACTTAGGGCATTAGACTGACGAGCTTGAAAGCCATACACTTGGGTATTGGTGATGTACCTGATGATAGCAAAGCGAGTTCGGAATGATTAGGTGTAGGTTAGGTCTTGCGATTGCGGCAAGTATCGTTGGGTTTGCAAGTGCGTTTTGGCCAGCCACTCAGTCCGTAGGCTGGGGGTTTTGGGCGCACAAGCAAATTCACCGGCGTGCCGTGCAAGCGATGCCAGAGCCAGTGGCGAAATTTTTTCGCGAGTATGCTACCTTTCTCATTGAGCACTCAATTGATGCTGACGACCGCCGCCGCATTGACCCCACCGAAGCTGAACAGCACTTCATCGACATAGACCGCTACGGCAAATATCCTTTCCCTGAACTGCCTCGCCGATTTGAAGATGCTGTCAAGAAATACACATTAGACACATTGCGGGCTAACGGTATGTTGCCGTGGCGCATTGTAGCATTTATCGATAGCCTAACGCAGGCTTTCAGGATGAAGAATCTCGATAAAATTCTCTTCTTTGCCGCAAATGTTGGGCATTATGTGGCTGATGCACATGTGCCGCTGCATACCACGGAAAACTATGATGGACAACTGACAGGACAAAAAGGCTTGCACGCTCGCTGGGAGTCAGAAATTCCAGAACGCTACATGCGCCACTTTGAAACGCAAAATGAAACAGCGCCGCAAGCAAAATATATTGCCAATAAAACCGAAGAGAGCTTTAAGTGGATTTTGGAAAGCTATCTCATGGTCGATTCGGTGCTTAAGTGTGATTTAAAAGCTAAGGAAGGCCTAGAGCTTGAAGAAATTTACAGGGTAGTGTTAGGCAAAAACGGTCGAGAGTACGAAATCTATACGCCACTCTATTACGAGCGCTTCAAGCAGGCACTGGGCGATATGGTCGAAAGGCGCTTTGAGCAAACGATTGAGCGTGTGGCATCTGTTTGGTACTCGGCATGGGTAGATGCTGGAGAGCCTGACCTTAGCGAGTTAATTCGCAAGTAGGCAACTGCGACATGCTAGCTAAAAGCGCTGCGCTGGGAATGTTTTGCAAAATGCAATAGGTTTGAGTAAGTTAGGCTATACTCATCTTTTTAGGAGCGGTGACAATGAGTACTCAGGACCTGCGCTCGACGCGTTTGGAGGCGACGGCTAAAGTTCAAGTGCAGAAGATGCATAGTGATGGAATCATGCTAGCAGAAGATGTGCTTGCCGTCGAAGAACCCTTAGAAATTCGCCTGGCAATTCAAGGCAGGAGAGAAGAAAAGAGTGTAGCGGTTACGATGCGAACCCCCACCCACGATGCAGAGCTTGCCGTAGGGTTTCTCTTCACTGAAGGTATCATCAAACATCCCAGCCAAATTAGCCGCATTTCATATGTTGATAAACCCATTGAAGGCGTCTTACATCAGAATGTGATATGTGTAGAAGTGAAGCCTGATGTAAAGATTGATTTCAAGCGCTTGGAGCGACATTTCTACACATCGTCAAGTTGTGGGGTATGTGGGAAAGTGTCGATTGAAGCGGTTCAGCCAAATGTCTGCACCATCTTTCCAAAGAATCGCCCGTTTTTTGAAAAAAGTGTGATTTGCCGTTTGCCCGATACGCTGCGTAAGGCACAGTCGGTCTTTGAGCAAACTGGAGGATTGCATGCGGCAGCACTGTTTGACGTTCGTGGAAACTTATTGGCAGTGCGCGAAGATGTAGGGCGGCATAATGCGCTCGATAAGCTCATCGGAGCAGCCTTTCTGCAGCAACGCATACCCCTGCATAATGAATTAGTATTGGTCAGCGGTCGTGCCAGTTTTGAGCTGGTGCAAAAGGCACTTATGGCAGGGGTGCCAATACTGGCAGCAGTTGGCGCACCGTCGAGTTTAGCGGTCCAGCTAGCCGATGAATTTGACATGACCCTCATTGGATTTTTGAGGGCACAGCGTTTTAACATCTACAGCGGTGCATGGCGCATCCGATCTGATAGTGTCTATGCACCAATTGCGCCAGAGTTTAGGGGCACATTCAACTTAGAGACCCCACACCTAAAACTGCGTCCAGTCAGTTTGGAAGACGAAGAGTACTTTTTTGAGACATGGAATGAGCAATCATTTCGTCGCTACCTGTTCGATGATCAGTATGTGCCGCGAGATATGGTGCGAGCACAGATTGAGGAGAGTATAAGAAGTTTCCGAGAGCAACGCTTCGGAATATGGACGCTGCTACACAAGCATGAAGAACGGCGAGTGGGTTTCTGCGCACTTCGCTTGAAGGCAAATCAAACGGCAGTGGAGTTAGTCTATGGTATAGAGTCCAGCTTCTGGGGGCATGGATACGCTACTGAAGCCAGCCAAGCAGTGTTGCGCTATGCATTGGAAGAGTTGCATCTCAAGTGTGTAGTGGCTTCAACGGATTGGAGTAATGTGGCATCGCGCAAAGTGTTGGAAAAAATCGGTATGCGATTTGACCATGTAGAGAAGGGCAAGCGAGAAGATTTGGTCTATTTCATTGCAGCGCCAAGCACATCAACCTGAGAAAATACTTCTGTTATTGCAATTTAAGTACTGTCTATCAACAACTTAAAAGGACAAAGGAGGTGAAGAATGAAGTTACGTATTAGGGGAAACTCGCTTCGTCTTCGACTGTCGCAAAGTGAAGTGCAGCGCATTGCCGAGCAGGGCCGTGTGGAAGAAGTAATAGAGTTTGGCTTGCAACCCCATCAGCGCATCTGCTATGCACTTCAATCTGATGCACAGGCAAACGACATCTACGCAACCTTCGAAAATAGCACCATCACTGTTCATGTGCCTGAACAAGCGGTGAAAACTTGGGCTCACTCCAATCAAGTAGGATTGCAAAAAGACCAATTTTTGAGTGAAGAGAAATCACTTAAGATATTGATAGAAAAGGACTTCCAGTGTTTGACACCAAGACCTGGTGAAGATGAATCCGATAACTATCCACACCCTGACGCTAGCGTAGGGCATAAAGTAGCAGAGTGCGCAAGCTAAGTTAAGTGAGAAGTAAATATCAGCTAACCCTAAACTGGATTACAACAATGCTAGAACTTCAAGAGCTCAGCGGCGAGAGATTAAACGAACAAAAGGCAGCACAAACAAATAGCGAAGCGTTGTCGTCCGAGAACGTAAATCAAGTTCCGATAGCAGTGACCCCCGAACGACCCGAAGATGAACACCTGAAAATTGGTAAGGCGAAAACAGTAGCAGGTGGCATGCCAGCAGTAACATCTGCCCTTAAGCATACTGTGTCGGAAGTGGGTGTGGTGCGCGGCATGAAGTTGCTACTGCAGGTCAATCAAACCGATGGATTTGACTGCCCCGGTTGCGCATGGCCTGACCCTGACGACCATCGCTCGGTTGTCGAGTTTTGCGAAAACGGCGCAAAAGCCATAGCAGAAGAGGCCACAACAAAGCGTGTCGGTCCTGAATTTTTCGCAAAGTATTCGGTGGCAGAGCTCTCAAAGCATACAGACTACTGGCTGGGCAAACAGGGACGGCTGACGCATCCCATGGTGCTGCGCAAAGGTAAATCGCACTACGAGCCGATTTCATGGGATGATGCTTTTGCAATGATTGCCGCACATCTCAAGGCGTGCAGCTCGCCCGATGAAGCTGTGTTCTACACATCAGGCAGAACCAGCAATGAGGCGGCGTTTCTCTACCAACTCTTTGTGCGCCAGTTTGGCACAAACAATCTGCCCGATTGCTCCAACATGTGCCATGAATCCAGTGGCGTTGCCCTTAAAGAAACGATTGGCATCGGCAAAGGAACAGTCAAGCTCAGTGATTTTGACCTTGCTGACCTAATTCTCGTCATAGGTCAGAATCCCGGAACAAATCATCCCAGAATGCTCACGGCATTGCAGTCTGCGGTGCGTAACGGCGCAAAAATTATTCACATCAATCCGCTACCCGAAGCAGGATTGCAGCGCTTCAAACATCCGCAAGAAGTGCGTGGCATGTTGGGTAGAGGTACGGCGTTGGCAACACTTTTCTTGCAAGTGCGCATCAATGGCGACATTGCGCTGCTCAAGGGGATTATGAAAGAAATGCTTGCCGAAGAAGAGCGCACGGGCAAAGTGTTCGACAAAAAATTCATCGCCGAGCACACCACAGGGTTCGAAGAATTTATCGCCGACATTAAGGCAGAAAGCTGGGACCTCATTGTCGAGCAGAGCGGTATTTCCCGCAAGCAAATCAAAGAAGCGGCAGATCTCATCATGCAATCCAACCGCATGATTACATGCTGGGCAATGGGGCTGACACAGCACACGAATGCAGTGGCAAATATCCAAGAAATTGTCAATCTGCATCTCTTGCGTGGTATGATTGGAAAACCCGGAGCAGGTGTCTGCCCAGTGCGAGGACATAGCAATGTGCAAGGCGATAGAACCATGGGCATTTACTCGAAACCAGATGCAGCGTTCTTGGATAGATTAGCCAAAAACTTCGGCTTTGAACCACCACGCCACCGCGGCTATGATGTGGTCGATGCCATCAAAGCTATGCATGCTGGCAAAGTGCGCGTCTTCTTTGCCATGGGCGGCAACTTCCTTTCAGCTACGCCAGATACCAACTATACCGCCGAAGCCCTACGACGCACTAAACTGACCGTGCATGTCTCAACCAAACTCAATCGTGCCCATCTTATCACAGGCGAAGAAGCACTGATTCTACCATGCTTAGGACGCACCGAGCTGGATATCCAAGATGGAAAGCCGCAGTTTGTCAGTGTAGAAAACTCCATGGGAATTGTGCATGCCTCGCGTGGCTCGCTGCCGCCTGCCTCTGAGCATCTGCTTAGCGAACCGGTCATCGTGGCTCGCTTGGCAAAAGCAACCTTAGGAGAAAAATCAACGGTCGATTGGGAATGGCTGGTAAAGGACTACGACCGCATCCGAGACCTCATTGAAAAAACGATTCCCGGATTTGAGAACTACAATACGCGCGTAAGAAGTAAAAGCGGTTTCTATCTGCCGAACGGTCCACGAGAAGGGGTCTTCAATACGAGCGACAAAAAAGCGCACTTTACCTGCCATCCTATTCCTGTGCATCGCTTGGAAAAAGGGCAGTATATCATGATGACTATTCGCTCGCATGACCAATACAACACCACCATCTATGGTCTGGATGACCGGTATCGTGGTATCTACAATGGCAGGCGAGTGATTCTGATGAACCCAGACGATATGCAGGAAGCCAGTATCAAGCAAGGTGATATTGTGGATTTGATGAGCCATTTTCAGGGCGAGCAGCGTGTGGCAAGGCACTTTGTTGCCGTGCCTTTCAACATTCCACGCGGTTGCACAGCAACCTATTTCCCTGAAGCCAATGTGCTCGTGCCTATAAACAGCTATGCTGAAAAAAGTCAAACGCCGACCTCGAAATTCGTAGTCATTACCATATCGCCTTCGGAAGGCACATTGTCGGATGTGGAGCGTGAAGCAGAACTTGCCGAACAGCATGCCTAAGCAGGCGCAATAGCAAGGTATGGCAAGCTCATGGCATGAGCAACATTTGAATGTGAGGAATGCCATCTTCGTCGTAAGGCGCTGAGCATCGCACGAAACCGAACGCATTGTAAAAGCGCTCAAGATAAAGCTGCGCACTGATGCGAATAGCCCGGTTTGGGTAAATTTGCCGCAAGCGCCGAATGGCTTCCGTCATCAAGAGCTTGCCATACCCCTTTCGGCGAGCCGAAGCAGGAGTAATGACACGACCAATCGAAGGCTCATCATATTTGATACGAGGCGGCACAAGACGACAGTAGGCTAAAAGGCGCTTATCTGAATCCCGCCCAACCAAATGATGCGAGAACTGGTCAATCCCATCTGCATCAAGGTAAGGACACTTTTGCTCCACAATAAAAACTGCCTGCCGAGCTTGGAGTATCTCGTAGAGCTCAAAAGGTGTAAGGTCTGCAAATGCTTTGAAAGACCACTCTACCATGGAGACGCAAAAACTTGCTTGAAAAAAACTAAATTGCGATGGCTCTGCGAATCTAAAAAACTCATACTCAACCATGCTAGCTACATCGATGAGAACCTACGTGCTGGCGCTGCTGCTGGTGCTGAGCATCATGGCTTGCAGCAAAAAAGAGGATAAACCTACGAGCGAGAAAACAACAGAAACCACAAAGTTTGCTGCACCGCCCAATACGCTGGTGCATGCCTACATTGCAGACCTTACGCTCAACCCCATCATTCAAAATGAAAGCAACTCACGTGAGTTCTGCGAGATGATTTATCCGAAGTTGATGCAAGAGACGTTTGATACTGCGCTTGGACTCATTGTCTATCAGCCATTATTTGCCACGCGCTGGGAAGTGCGCAACAATAACCGTGAAATTGTCTTCACGCTGCGGCGCGATGTCAAATGGACAGATGGACAGCCAGTAACCGCACGCGACTGGCTCTTTAGCTATGAACTCTACGCCGATAGCGTGATTGCGTCAGTTCGGCAAAATTTCATCAGCGAAAACTTCTTGCAAGAAAAAGATGGCACCGTCAATCTCAAAAAAGCCGTTGACATTCCAAACGATTCGACGCTCATCGTGCGGTTCCGAAAACCAATGCCAGTCGACCTGATGTGTAAATACACCAACTTGCCTTTCATTGCTGAGCACATTTGGAAAGACGTCAAGCGTGAAGAATTTCGCAAAAGTGAGTTTAATCGCAATCCTGAAAAGTTAGTGGGATGCGGTCCTTACAAAGTCGAAAAGTGGGTGCCAAATTCCGAATGTGTGCTGGTGGCAAATAAGTCTTGCAACTTGCCAGCGCCACCAAAAATTGAGCGCATTGTGAACCGAGTAGTGCAAGAGAGCACCACGCGACTGACGATGCTACGCACAGGCGAAGCCGATGTCGTGCAAGGCATTCCGCCTGAAGAAGCCGAGAAAATGCGCAAAGAAAACCCCAATGTGCAAATCATCCCACGCGGTCAAGTGGTCTTTCTCTACATTGGCTGGATGAACATTGACCCGGTGCTCTATAAGCAGAGCAAGAAAGTGCAACCGCATCCACTGTTTGGCTCAAAGAAAGTGCGTCAGGCACTGACCTACGCCATTAACCGGCAAGAATACCTCGACGGCTTTTTGAGAGGATACGGCGAACTGGGCGTCACTGATGTGGTGCCGCTGTGCTACTGGGCAAGAGACCCAGAACTCAAGCCCTATCCCCACGACATAGAGAAAGCCAAGAGTTTGCTTGCTGAAGAAGGCTGGAAAAAAGGTAGCGACGGCATTTTGGAAAAAAACGGACGCAAGTTCTCGTTCAAGCTGACCGTCAACAAAGGTAACAAAGGACGGGAGTTTTTAGCTGTCTTGGTTCAAAAGAACTTGAAAGACGTAGGCATTGATTGCCAGATTGAAACTATGGAGTCGAATGTGATGAGTGAAAAAATGCGCAATCGTGAACTCGATGCGTTCATTGCAGGCTTTATAGTTGCTCCACCAGATGTAGATCCATCGGAGATTCGGCTATCTGACCTTGAAAGGACACCTTACAACTTTACAGGCTTTCAAAACAAGCGCGTCGATGAACTCATCAATTTGGCAAAAGCAGAGTTACAGATACTCAACACCGCCAAGTATTGGAAGGAATACCAAAAAATTATCTACGATGAGCAGCCAGAGACGATTGTAACATGGGGGTCACCATTAGTGGGCGTCAGCAAGCGCATAAAAAAAGCCGTGATTACACCAGTTGCCAACTTTGACTGTATCTGGGAGTGGGAAATGGAAGGCGGCAGTGTAGCAGAAAAAAGATAGCTTGAAAGCAAACATCAAAGGCAGGCTTTACTGCCCACCTTTTTAGTTGAGCAACAATTGATTTAGCAACATTTGTTGTAGGTTTTGGCGCGCTGCCTGAAGCAATTAGAAGTACACGCCAAGCATGGGTACAGCAAAAAGCCCACTACGCTGATTAGCGAACACGTAGCGTACATCAATGCCAACAAGCAAGT